>JAETSX010000029.1 GCA_021769425.1 Eubacterium sp. | reverse complement strand
CACATTTATTCCCGCTGAAAAGCGCCTGATTTTTGAGATTCCAAAACGAAGTTTTAAGCCATGCGGAATGGCTTATTAAAGTATACCCATTTATAAAAAAGCAGGAAAAAGTCATGTCTTTTTCAGGGATTTTATTATGAAAACAGCAAAAATGAAGCTGAACTGTTCTTCGCCGAAACGGAAAATAAAATTAATTGTCTCAATCTCCAGAATCTTGATAAACCTTCCGGCTGTCGTTTCCACAATTCCGTGCGTAATACTTTTTATCGGAATAAAATTCCGCACGAAACCAAGCTCTTCCGGCTTTTTCTTCTCTTTTCCTTTTATAAGTATCTGCCTTTCATTCTTTTATTATTCATTCCTGTTTCCGGAACATATTGACTCAGGAACCCTCTACTGATGCAGATACCCGAAAAGGCAAAAAGGTTCCAGTTTTATTTTATTATAGTCACATTGCGACTATTTCGCAACTACTGGCTGATTATCTGCATATAAAACAGATTACTTAGCTGGAACACTTTGCTGCGCCGAACACGGTCGCTTTAGCGACATCATAACTCCAAAGACTCTTTCGGATTCTCATCCTCGAATTCAAACACGCATTTTTCATACGCATTGATTACATGGGTATCCTGGTACTTGTCATACCGTTTCTGATTCACCCCATAAGATAAATGCACATGTCCATGCAAAAAAAATTTCGGCTTATACTTCTCAAGCAGCGTCCGGAACGCCTGAAATCCCTGATGGGGCAAATCCCGCCCGTCATTGAGCTGGTAAGCAGGCGCATGGGTCACCAAAATATCAAATCCCCGTCTACGGAAAATCTGAAACCGCAATTTGGCCACCCGCTGCTTCATCTGCCGTTCTGTGTACTGATGATTTCCGGCGCTGTAGCGCATGGAACCGCCCAGCCCCAGAATCCTGATTCCCTTGTATACATAAATCTGATCTTCAATGCAGATGCAGCCGTCCGGCGGAGATTTGTCATATTTCCCGTCATGGTTCCCATGCACATACAATACCGGAATGGATGTAAGCGTCACCAAAAACGAAAGATAGGCAGGGTCTAAATCCCCGCAGGAAATAATTAAATCCACGCCCTCCAGCTTCTTTTTATCAAAATATTCCCACAACCCCTTTGACTCTTCATCTGCAATTGCCAGTATCTTCATCCTGCCATTTAACCTTCCTGTTTCTTAATTCCCTGCTGCTTCACCACAGGTTCTGCCTGTTCTTTCAGTTCTTCTTTCCTGGGAATGGCTCCAATGACATTCTCTGCCAGCCAATCCATGGTCATAATCTCCTCCGGAGACAGAATTTTGTCCGGATTTTCTGAAACCGTTCCTGTCTGGGAGTATAAAATGCCGGAAAATGGATTAAACAAATCTGCGCTGATGGATGCCTTCAAAAGCCCTGCCAGACGCTTCAGACCAATGGGCAGATATTTGGAAAACACCACGTCAATAACCCCTTCTGACATTCCCCACCAGTAATTTATGGCCTTCTTGGTGGATGGATCATCGTCATATTTCCAGGTTCCATCCAGAATTGCCCAGATTAACTGCTCGTAGAAGTTTCCCCAGTGCCACAAAGGCATGGCATAATTTCTGGGATGACCGTCTTCCATATGATAAAGGCCGAAAAACCGGGACGCTTCTTCCGGTATCATCATATCCTTTCCGGAAACAATGGAGGAACCGCTTTCCCTGATGCTTTCTTCAATATCCATTTCCTTTTTGGAAGACCATTCCAGAAATACTTTTGCCCGGGGATTGATCATTTTCGCTCCCAGCGCAAAGGCATTGATATTGGCTATGTTGCCGTAAATAGGATAATCCGCTATATAAGTCAGCCGGTTATTTTCCGCCATAGCCCCTGCAATGGCTCCCATCAAGAATTTGGCTTCATACATCCTGGAATAATAGGTCCGTATGTAGCGGTGGGAGGTATTCAGAGAACAATTCAAAATCCGCACTTTCGGATTGGCAATGGCTGCTTTCACGCTGGCAGATGCAAAAGGCGGCGTTGTAGTGAAAATCAGGCCGCAGCCTACTTTGATGGCATCTTCTAACAAGGCGTCAATATTCTCCAAGGTTCCGTTTTCATAGCAGACTGTCTGCACCTCCTCCGGGAAAGTCTGCTGTAGATGGAGCCTGCCCAGCTCATGGGCATACGTCCAGGCGGAGGTTCCGGGAGTCTTTTCATAGATAAAGGCAATCTTTAACTTCTGGGGAGCCAATGTAGGCAGATGCAGAAGATCCAGCAGCGATTTCTTCTTCTGGTTGGGCTTCATCTTCAGCTCCACTTCTGTTTCCTCTCCCAACAGAACAAACTCTTCCCAGCTTTTGGCAATCAATGCCTGCAGTTCACTGGTTGTTTTTTCATTGACCGCATCATACCCGTACAGGGTAATAAAAGAAAGGAAAGCATCCCCTGTGGAAATGTTCAGCTTATCTCCGCCTTTGGCCTTATATTCCGCGCTGAACCTGGTATAAATGGAGCTGAACTTCAACAGATCTTCTTCTGTCCACATCTCCTCCGGCTCCTTCCCCACTGCCTCCTGCAATTTGGCATACCCGCCTTCCTGGGTAAACCAGATGTAATTAATGGGCGCCGCTCGGTAAAATTCAAGAAATTCATGATAGATTTTATTCTGCTTTTCCCCGTTTTCCTTCGGCACAATGCGGGTCACATTCCCTGCAATGGACACAGCGCCCACATATTTCATTACGCTGACCCGTTTATTTCCCTCCACCACATAAAATTTGTGCATATATTCATAAGCCTTCACTGGCTCACGAATGCCTTCCTCCAGATGAGACTCCAAAAGCTTCATCCATTTGGCTGCAAATTCAGTATCCTCCCGCAGGATTGGCATAAAATTTCCTGCAAAGGAACTGCTTCTTCCGAATGTCTTGGTTCCTACAATCTGCTCTATGGGAATCTGTACCAGCCCAAGGGGCACCTCCGAATAAGAGCCCCGTTCCGGCAGAATGTCATCCAACACCTGCAGGATTGGACGCTCACCATGGAGCATTCTTGTCTGATAATCTTTCTTTCCTAATTTAAATGCTTTGCTGTAATCTTCTCTTCCCATACTGTCCTCCACGATTATGCAATACTGTTAACTTCTGTCAAAGCAGCCGGAAGTCCGGCCGCCGCATGATCTGCCTGCAATGATTTACAGTCATTCTTATGATACTCAAACTTCTTTCTTCATATTCGGCTCTATCTTACCACATATTGGAGGGATAATCTACCTTTTAATTCTTAGGAGCTGTTCAAAAATAACTTTTAAATAGTGTGTAGGATTTTTCTTCGAGAGTATTGCCCGAAAATCAGGCGCATAAGCGCAGCGGACTGCGGCGAAGCTTTTTGACATGCGCAATGGGAGAGACAGACACGTCAAGATATTTAACCGCCGGAGTAATATGTCAGTGATTTTCATAGATCTCCTTCATAAATCACTGAAAAAAATACATATGCTCAGCCGATGATTTTCATATTTCGCTGTTATGGTTCCATTCATCTGTGAAACCAGAGTTTTCGAAATTGACAATCCTAACCCCGTGGATGTCCTGGCAGTTTCTACCGTATAGAAACGGTCAAACAGCCTGCCGGCCTGTACGCTGCCCAGGCTGTAGGCTCTGTTGCGAAAAATAATTTCACCTGTTTCAGACAAAATAATATCCAAATCGCCCTCACTGTACTTCATGGCATTCTGTAAAAGATTTGCAAATACCCGGGCCAAAGCAGTACGATCCAGCATCCGGACTACCTTTTTTTCCGGAATCTGTATCTTCGGCGTGATGCCCTTATCTTTCAGGGAAGCATAAAACGCTGCGATGCTTTCCTCCAATATGCCGTTGATTGCCACAGGCTCTGTATTCAGCTTATCTTCCCCCGCAAGAACCATCGAATATTGAAAGAGCTCTTCTGTCAGCTGTGTCATCACTTCCGCCCTGTTTCGGATTACCGCAAGATACCCTTCTGCTGTTTTTGTCTTTTCTTCCGTTTCCAGCAAATCCAGGTATCCGCAGATTACCGTCAGAGGCGTCCGCAAATCATGGGAAAGATTCATAACGGCATTCTTAAGCTCCATATCTCCCTGCTGGAACTGGCGCCGCTGCTTCCTAAGCTCCCGAAGCTGAAAATTGATGGCATTTGCCAGACTGCGCATATGCCTGTCATTGCAGGAAAGATCAATCAGCGTATTGGTATCGGCCATAAGCCTGTGGGCAAAGGCATGTTCTATTTCCTCTGCAGCTTTTTGCAGCATATTGACTTTTAGAAACAGTGCAATGATAATGACTGCCAGAATGCCGATAACGGCCAGAAACCAAGTTCCCATAACGCCTCCTTTGAGCCTTTGATGAAACAAGCAATTGCAATTTATTTCATTTCAGTTCGTTACTTCAAATCCTTTTTCTCAAAAATAATAATGCCCAGGCCCGCTGCCAACAAAATGATCAGGCAGTCATATACCGCCATCAGGCCAAGATGGCTTGCATCGTTCATAACGATCTGGTACAGCTGCGAAACAGGAAGAAAATTGTTTAAAAATTCATAAACTTTCCGCTTTGTCCCTGTCAAGTACCGAGGATTTTTTTCTTTTTCCCTTGTTATGGCTTTTCCTGTATCTTCATCAACGTAAATACTCGTATCATCTTCCCCTGTTATGGCTTCCCCTGCATTTTCATCCTCGTAATCATACGTATCATAATATTCCGGCGCGCTGAGTTTTTGCCAAATGGTAAGCGCAGCAAACAGCATAACCATTGTCACAAGCAGGCAAGCCACAGAACCGGCAGCTTTGCTCTGGATGGACATGGAAATCAAAAGCAGGATTGCCGTCATCGCCCACATAGCTGTCACCCCCGCCGCTGTAAATGCAAGAATTTCTTTCACCTCCATGGTCGTGCCGCCAAGCGTCAGGCTCCCTGCTGCCAGGGAAACACCAATATACATTACATGCATCAGCAGGGAAGCAAACCCGCAAACTGCCAGCTTTGAAAGATAAATATTTTTTCTCATATGCCCAACTGCCAGTTTGTTCCGGATGGTCCCATCCCCATATTCCGTCCCTATAAATATCCCAACGAATACAGCAATGGCAAATACAATGTAGACTCCCCCGACAAAAATCAATCCGTCTGCATTGGAGTATTCTGCCCCTAATTCTGCATAAGCCTGAGGATGCTCTTTCACATCAATCCATCGCATCATAATTATGAAAACTCCAAGCCCTGCCGAAAAAAATAATCCCAGCTTGAAAACAAAACTTTTACAAAGCCTTGCAAATTCTGCGGACAGTAATTTATTCATTTTTTACGCCTCCCATCAGATTCACATAATAGCTTTCCAGGCTTTCCTCACGTTCCTGCATGGCAATCACCTCACAATTGTATTCAGCAAGAGCCAGCGCCAGTTTTGAAACATTTATTTTTTCATACACATCGGCATTGGTATCCGAAAAAATCTTATACTCAATTCCCATGCCATCCAGCACATGGGCAAGGATTTTTGTATCACTCACTTCCATGCGGATGCATTTCCTGCAGGCAGCTTCCAATTGGGCAGCGCTCATTTCCTTTATAATCCTGCCTTTCTCGATAAAACCATAATGCGTTGCGAGTTTCGCCAATTCATCTAAGATGTGGCTTGAAATCAAAACTGTAATTTGCTGCTGGCGGTTGAGCTTTAAGATCAATTCCCGCATTTCAATTATGCCTTGCGGGTCAAGGCCATTGACAGGTTCATCCAAAACCAGAAAATCCGGGTCTCCCGCAAGCGCGATTGCAATTCCCAGCCTTTGGCGCATGCCGAGGGAAAAGTTTTTTACTTTCTTTTTCCCGGTATTCTCTAATCCCACCAGTTTCAAAATATCAGAAAGCCCGTCGAAAGACGGCAGCCCAAGGATACGGTATTGCTGCCTCAGGTTATCTTCTGCCGTCATATCCAGGTAAACCGACGGAGTTTCCACTACTGCACCCATTCTTCTGCGCGATTTTACCATTTCTTTCTCCGTGCTTTTTTTGCCATAGAGCGTATATTCGCCGGATGTAGGTTCCTGCAGCCCGCAAATCAACCTGATTAACGTGGTCTTGCCAGCGCCGTTTTTTCCGACGAAACCGTAAATGGCTCCTTTGGGAATCTTCATAGACAGCCCGTCCAACGCTTTGAAACCCTTATAATGTTTGCATAACTCATATGTTTCAAGAACATAATCCATAACAATCAGCCTCCTTTATCAAGATACTGGCATTCTACCAGATATCCGTAAAGAAAACGGTAAAGAAAACCGTAAAGATTTCGTAAAGATTCCGCTTCTGCCGTATTCATCATCCGCTGCAGCAGCGCTTACTCTGTCCGCAGCTTGAACCCGATTCCCCAGACTGCTTCGATATAATCCCTGCCATTTACCTCTCGCAATTTTTTTCGCAGATTGCTGATATGCATTTTCAATGAACTTTCTGTACAGTCAGGAGTATCCTCACTGATGCGGTCTAACAACAGCGATTTCGTAACAACCTGTGCAGGATTTTGCATCAGCAGTTTCAAAATCGCATACTCCGTGGGCGTCAGCCTTATCTCAGCTGTCCCAAGGGTTACCGTATAGGTATCGATATGAAGCGTGATATCATCAAACGTCAAAACAGAAACAGGCATTGCCGCCGGGCGAAGCTGCACAGCAATCCGGGCCAGCAATTCCCTGATATGAAAAGGCTTTGTCACATAATCGACAGCTCCCCCAAGCAAAAGCTTTACTTTATCATCAAGATCTGCCTTTGCACTTACCACAATCACTGGAATCCCCTTAATCTGCGGAAGCGCCTCTTCCCCCTTCAGCCCCGGCAGCATTAAATCCAGCAACACAAGATCTGGCTTTGTCCCAGACAGCACATATAATGCTTCCGTTCCGGAATATGCCCGGAGCACGCCGTATCCCTCTTTTTTCAGCGCTTCTTCCAGCATATTTCCAATATGCATGTCATCATCAATAATCAGAATATTTTTCATAATTGTCCGGCTCCATCCTGCCCGAAGGCTTTTGGCATCACAAAATGCTGTTTCTATGATACAAGAAAATACAGCCATTTTCCATGCTGTGTGAAAAATGACTGTACTTTTCTATCTTTTTTGCTTCTATTTTTTCGGAACATCCTTTATGGAAAAGCTGATTCTGCCCATCTTGTCTTTTCCAAGGCATACTACCTTCACCATATCGCCCAGTGTCAGTACATCCTCTACCCGGTTAATCCGTTCCCTGGAAATCTTGGAAATATGGACCATGCCCTCTTTTCCAGGCGCAAATTCCAAAAATGCGCCAAATTCCTTGATGCTGATTACTTTTCCAACGAAAATCTGTCCTGCCTCAAAATCTGTAGTGATAATCTCTATCATTTTCACTGCTTTATCCATCATTGCCCGGTCAGTTCCGCAAACAGATACTGCACCCTCGTCACTGATGTCAATTTTCACGCCAGTCTGTTCAATAATTGCATTGATGGTCTTGCCTCTCTGGCCAACTACATCACCAATTTTCGCCGGATCAATCTGAATCTGGACAATCTTTGGGGCATATTCCCCCACTTCTTTCCGCGGCTCAGAAATTGCCTTAGACATTACCTCATCCATAATGTAAAGCCTTGCTTCCCTTGTCCTTCGGATGGCTTCTTCCACAATGGGCCTGGTTAATCCATGGATCTTGATATCCATCTGAATTGCGGTGATTCCTTCATGGGTTCCTGTTACCTTAAAGTCCATATCACCAAAAAAGTCTTCCAATCCCTGAATATCCGTCAGCACGATATAGTCATCATCGGTATCTCCCGTTACAAGACCGCAGGAGATTCCTGCCACCATCTTCTTAATGGGCACGCCTGCTGCCATCAAGGCCATGCAGGAAGCGCATGTGGACGCCATAGAAGTAGAGCCGTTGGACTCAAAGGTCTCTGACACGGCACGAATGGCATAGGGGAATTCCTCTTCGCTGGGAAGCACAGGAATCAATGCACGCTCTGCCAACGCTCCATGACCGATTTCCCGCCGTCCCGGTCCTCTGCTGGGCTTTGTCTCGCCTACCGAATAAGAAGGGAAATTGTAATGATGCATATACCGTTTGTTCACTTCATTTTCATCTAAACCGTCAATCCTCTGAACCTCAGATAAAGGCGCAAGAGTCACCACATCACAAATCTGGGTCTGTCCCCTGGTAAACATAGCGGAGCCATGGACACGGGGAATCAAATCCACTTCTGCTGCCAGAGGACGAATCTGATCGATGGCCCGTCCGTCCGGTCTCTTGTGATCCTTCAAAATCATCTTACGCACAGTCTTCTTCTGATACTGATAAATGGCCTCGCCCAACGCTTCCAGCCATTCCTCATTTTCCGCAAATGCCTCTTCTAACTGCTCTGTGATATTGCGGATATTTTCTTCCCTTACCTGCTTCACATCAGTAAATACAGCCTCTTCCATTTTCTCCGGAGGCACAATCTCTTTGATAGCAGCAAATAATTCTTCCGGCACTGCACAGCTTGTATATTCGTGCTTTGCTTTCCCTACTTCTGCCACCATCTCATTGATAAAAGCGATAATGGTCTGATTGATCTCATGGGCCTTATAGATAGCCTCAAGCATCTTATCTTCCGGTATCTCGTTGGCGCCTGCTTCAATCATAATCACCTTTTCGCTGGTGGAAGCCACCGTCAGGTTCAAATCGCCGTTTTTCCACTGCTCCTGAGAAGGATTGATAATCAATTCCCCGTCTATCATGCCAACCTGTGTGGTGGCGCAGGGGCCGGCGAATGGAATGTCTGAAATGCTGGTTGCGATGGCAGAACCAAGCATTGCCACCAATTCCGGCCGGCACTGGGGATCTACGCTCATGACTAAATTATTCAACGTCACATCATTCCGATAGTCCTTGGGAAACAGCGGGCGCATGGGACGGTCAATCACCCGGGAGGTCAAAATGGCATTTTCTGAGGCCTTCCCTTCCCTTTTATTAAACCCGCCCGGGATTTTTCCAACGGAATATAATTTTTCTTCGTACTCTACACTTAATGGAAAGAAGTCAATTCCTTCTCTTGGTTTTTCGGAAGCAGTTGCGGTACATAATACAACGGTATCGCCGTAGTGCATAAATGCCGCACCGTTTGCCTGGGCCGCAACTCTTCCAATATCTACTCTTAAAGTTCTGCCTGCCAATTCCATGGTAAACTGTTTATACATTCTTTCTTTCTCCTTTACTTTACGATAAGACAGGTACGGGAAACCGGAGATTTTATTTCTCTGAGCGCTTTCTCCTCCTGTCCTGAAAATACGGAATCAAACATGCTGCAGAAGATACCGAAACTACTGAGCTATACACAAAGTTTTATATACAGCTCAGTGGTCTCGGGACTTCTTTCTGCCCTGTGCCCTGCAAAAGACAATTCCATGTTTTGAGACCTTATACCCGTAAGCGAAATCATTTGCCGGCAGCTCTTTCACAGCTTTGAGGAAGAAAGCAAATGATTTGGCAAATAAGTATGCTCGTGAGTATAACATTAGAAATAGAGCGGAAAACCGCTCTATTTCATAAAAGGAACTACTTTCTGATTCCTAAACGTTCGATTAAACTACGATATCTTTCGATATCTGATCTTTTCAGGTAATCAAGCATACCACGTCTCTGTCCTACCATTTTCAGCAGTCCGCGTCTGGAATGATGATCCTTGGGATTCTCTTTCAAATGCTCTGTTAATTCCTGGATTCTTGCTGTCAGGATTGCAACCTGAACTTCCGGTGAACCTGTATCCCCCGGTGTTCTTGCGTATTCTGCAATAATTGCCTGTTTCTTTTCTTTTGCTATCATCTTCTGATAACCTCCTCAAATATTATTATCGCCCAAATTATATGAGATATTAAGTAACGGTCGGAGTGTCCGGTTACCGAATATGGGCTTCTCATATTTCATACAAGTTTCTCCAACTTGCCGTCTGCTATTATAGCACAGCTTATCGGCCTTGTAAATACTTTATGCTGCTTTGGCATTCTAAAGCCTCCGCAAATCTTTTGCCGCTTTAGCATTTCAAAACATTGCAAATCTTTTGCTGCTTTGGCATTTTAAAGCATTCGCAAATCTTACGCTGCTTCGCATTTTAAAATTTTGCAAATCTTATGCCACTTTGCTCTTTGCCAATTCTGCCAGTGTTGCAAAGCCTTCTGCATCATTGACTGCCAACTCTGCCAGCATCTTGCGGTTTACTTCCACTCCTGCCAGTTTCAGGCCATGCATAAACTGGCTGTAGGAAATTCCATTCATCCTTGCTGCTGCATTGATACGGGCAATCCATAACTGACGAAACTGTCTCTTTCTTTGTTTACGCCCTGCATAAGAACTTGTCAATGCTCTCATGACAGACTGTTTTGCTACACGGTACTGTTTGGAACGCGCTCCTCTGTATCCCTTTGCCAGTTTCAATACTCTATTGTGTTTTTTTCTGGCGTTTAATCCGCCTTTTATTCTTGCCATGATTTCTTCCTCCTTAACTCACTCTTACAAATATGGTAAAATCTTTTTCATATTCTTAACATTGGTAGCGTCTGTGATTGCAGATTTCCGAAGATTTCTCTTTCTCTTGGAAGATTTCTTAGTTAAGATATGACTTTTATAAGCTTTATTCCTTTTTAACTTCCCAGTACCTGTTTTCTTAAAACGTTTTGCTGCTGATCTGCTTGTTTTCATTTTTGGCATTTTTAGTTCCTCCTTAAACTCCAGTTATTTCTTTTCTGTCAGCACAATGCTGATACTCCTGCCTTCCAGCTTGGGAGCTTTTTCTACTGTAGCAATATCTGATAAATGTTCTGCAAAATCATCCAGGATATGCTTGCTGCTCTGCATATGCGCCATTTCCCTTCCACGGAAACGCAGGGTGATCTTTACTTTATTGCCCTTTGAAATAAATTTCTTTGCTGCATTAATTTTTGTATTCAAATCATTTGCTTCAATATTGGGTGACAAACGGATTTCTTTAATTTCAACAGTTTTTTGCTTTTTCCTGGCTTCCTTCTCTTTTCTCACAAGTTCATATTTGTACTTGCCGTAATCAATAATCTTACATACCGGCGGTTTGGCTGTAGGGGCAATCTTTACCAAGTCAAGCTCCGCTTCCCTGGCAATCTTCATGGCTTCCCTGGCTGGCATAATGCCAAGCTGTTCTCCGTCTTCTCCGATTAGACGAACTTCCTTATCTTTGATTTGTTCATTAATCATTAACTCGCTAATGGTCTTGCACCTCCAAAAATTAATTTCACAAAAAAAGTGAATAGACAGACTATCCACTAATATTGAACTGAACCACATTCTGTATCATAACTCAAAACTCCCGGAAAAATTCCCTGATGGATGATGCAGACGGATTGTTTCAAATATGAACCATTAGTCACGCTCTTGTGCTACGGTGAGAGTGGATACTCTACTTTCTTTTCCTACAACTCTGTTACTTTACCATGCTTTTGTGTTTGTGTCAAGGACTTTTTCGGTTATTTTAATAATTCTGCTTTTCAAATCTGTTGATTTCTGATACCATCATAGCAGAACAATTTTACGAAAGGAAGAGAGAATTATTATGACTAACAGTGAAAAATTAATTGATCTTCATACCCACTCCACCGAATCAGACGGCACCCTGACGCCGGAAGAACTGATGAAACATGCCAAAGAACGAGGGCTGTCTGCCATTGCCCTTACCGACCACGACGCCATCAGCGGAATTAATAAAGCCCGGCCCGTAGCTGATGCGCTGGGATTGGACTTTGTTCCCGGCGTGGAACTGTCCACAGACTATCAGGGCCAGGAGGTTCATATTCTGGGCTACTATATTGACACAGAGCAGCCGGACTTTTTAAAACAGTTAAAAGAATTTGTAGACACAAGAGAAAAAAGAAACGAAAAAATGGCCGCGCTTCTTAAACAGGAAGGTTTTGACATTACCATAGACGCTCTGACGGCGGAAAATCCCGACAGCGTCATTACCCGGGCGCATTTTGCCAGATATCTGGTGGAACACGGCTTTGTCAAAGATCGGGAAACGGTATTTGCCAAATATCTGGGAGACGGCTGCAAATGCTATGTTCCCCGGGAAAAAATCACGCCTTTTGAAGCCATCCGGCTGATCCAACTTGGGGGCGGACTTGCTTTCTTTGCACATCCTGTTTTATGCCATATGAACCATGACAGGCTTCGGTTCTTTATTAAGAGCCTAAAAGAAGCCGGGCTAAGCGGATTAGAAGCCATCTATTCCATGAATGCTCCAGGCGATGAACGAAATCTGATGAGACTTGCAGAGGAGTCCGATTTGTTAATCAGCGGAGGCTCTGATTTCCATGGCGCCAATAAACCCCAGATTCAGCTTGGCACAGGAAAGGGAAATCTTCGGATTCCTTATGAAATCCTGGAACGTATCAAAGAGGCAAAACATCAATAACGGACAATTTACATTTTGAAAACGGGCTGTGATTCAGAACCGTAAACCTGCAACCGCTCCTCCAACCTGAGGAACTGCACTTCCATCCCCATGTTCTGATAGAGCCGCAGCGCCTGCTCATTAAAATTCCAGACACACAATTCCAGGCTTACCGCATGTTCCTGCACCGCCTGCTCCCGTGCCCCGGACATCAGAGCAGTCGCTACCCCTCTGCCGCCAAATTCTGGCAAAACAGCAAGCTCCTGCATAAACGCCACCTACTCCGGTTCTGCATTGCGTATCGTCATCCCCTACACATCCTCATTTAAAATAAATTTCTCAATAATCTCCGCAATCGCCCCATGCTCGTTGTCATGTTCCGTCACATAATCCGCCGCTTCCCGCAGTTCTTTATGGCCGTTTTTCACAGCCACGCCCACATGCGCCGCCTGGATCATCGGAATATCATTGCGTTCATCCCCCGCCGCCACGGTATTCTCAATGGGAACATTCAGGAACTTGCTGACATATTTCACGCCGCTTCCCTTATCAGTATCCTTGGGACAGTATTCCAGATATTCATTACAGGAGAAAAAGCAGTTGCTCCGTTCCTGAAGTTCCAGATGCTGATCCCGGAACTCAAGCAGCCTTTCCTGATTATCTACATCCAGCAGCAGCACTTTGTATGGCTCCTGCTCCAGGCTTCCGAAAATATCATCTACCAGCCGGTATCTCATCCTTGCATTTTTCAGGTAAAAATCCAACTCCCTGCCATGCTTTTCAGTGAGTATCGTATCCTGTTCATACGTCTGCACATAAATTCCCGCTTTATGAGCCTCAAGAATCACATCCTTTGCCACTTCCATGGGAAGGGTGCGCTCTGCCAGAATCCTGTCTGCCACACAGTCATACACCACTGCTCCGTTAAAAGCAACCATATAGCATCTTGGCAGAGTAAGCCCAAGTTCTTTCACCACAAGCCTTCCGGTTGCAATGGGCCTTCCGGTCATCAAAACAAAATCATGGCCCTGCTCCAACATTTCTGCGATGGCGTCCCGATTCTTCTTCGAAATACTTTTGTCATGATTCAACAATGTTTCATCCAAATCTGTAAATAATATTTTATGTTTCATACTATTTCCTCCACTCTCTATCGCGGACAATTCAGAACGGTGCAGTCTGAATTGTCCGCTGAATTTCCCTGATATCCTTCCCACAACTGACTTATTCCACCGGTTCTGCTGGGATAAACACCCGTTCCTGGTATACATTTACTGTTTTGGGTATGGCTTTTTGAGCCTCTTCACAGAACTGCTGCTGCGAATTAATCAGCTTCTTTCCTCTTTTGTCTATTTTATCATATTTTCCGTCCGGCTGCAAAACATGAGCTTTCGTATTGTCTGCAAGCTGGGTTGACAGCACATGGCGCACCTGATCCTTCAACCCTTCGTTTTCCACCGGAAACATAATTTCCACCCTGCGATCCAGATTTCTCGGCATCCAATCCGCGCTTCCCATGTAAATTTCTTCCTGTCCATCGTTATGGAACCAGAAAATACGGCTGTGCTCCAGGAAATTACCTACAATAGAATGCACGGTAATATTTTCGCTGATGCCGGGTATTCCCACCTTCAGACAGCAGATGCCCCGGACCACCAGCTCTATCTTCACTCCTGCTGCAGAAGCCTCATACAATGCCGCAATAATATCCCGGTCACAAAGTGAATTCATTTTAGCCTTGATAAAAGCTTCCTTTCCTGCCTGGGCATGCTTCATTTCCCGTTTAATCAGCTTTAAGAAACGTTTGCGCAGCCAGATGGGAGCCACAACAAGTTTATTCCAAGAAGCAGGCTCGGAATAACCGGACAGCATGTTAAAGACCGCCGTTGCATCCTCCCCGATTGCCTCCGAGCAGGTAAACATTCCCAGATCTGTGTATAATTTGGCCGTGGAATCGTTGTAGTTTCCAGTCCCAAGATGCACATACCGGCGGATGCCGTCTTCTTCCCGGCGCACCACCAAAGCGATCTTGCTGTGGGTTTTCAGCCCTACCAGCCCATAGATGACATGGCACCCTGCTTTTTCCAGTTTCTTTGCCCAGACAATGTTGTTCTCCTCATCAAAACGGGCTTTCAGCTCCACCAGTACCGAAACCTGTTTGCCGTTCTCTGCAGCCTGGGCCAGAGAGGCGATAATCGGCGAATTGCCGCTGACGCGGTAAAGAGTCTGTTTGATGGCAAGCACATCCGGATCTACCGAAGCCTGTTTGATGAAATCCACCACCGGATCAAAGGTCTGGTAGGGATGATGCAGTAAAATATCCCCTTTGCGGATGGCTTCAAAAATATCTTCCCCCGGCACAATCTGAGGCGCCCGCTGAGGCTTATAAGGAGCATACCGCAGTTCATCCTCCCCTTCGATCCCATACATTTTCATCAGAAATGTCAAATCCAAAGGCCCATTGATCTTGAAAATGTCTTCCTGGGCAATATGAAGATCTTCCTTTAAAATTCCAAGAAGCCGCTTGTCAATCTTCTCTTCCACCTCAAGACGGATCACTTCTCCCCACTGGCGTTTCTTTAACTGTTTCTGAATTTCCTGCAGTAGATCTTCCGCTTCATCCTCATCAATGGTCAAATCCGCATTCCGCATAATCCGGTAAGGGTAGGCGCACACCACATGATAGTTCAGAAACAGCCGGTGGATATTACGCTCAATAATCTGTTCTAACAGAATAAAGGTTTTATTCTCTTCTTCAGACGCAGGAATCGGAACAATCCTTGGAAGCACGGAGGGAACCTGCACAGTGGCAAATTCCAGTTCCTCTTTCTTATCCCCCTTTTTCATCAGAAGAGCCCCAATATTCAAAGACTTATTCCGAATCAGGGGAAAAGGCCGGGAAGCGTCCACTGCCATCGGGGTCAGCACTGGATACACCGTCTCTTCAAAATAGCGATCCACATAATCTCCCTGTGCTTCGCTTAACTCTTCATAGGCGGATATAATGTCAATTCCGTGATTATGTAACATTGGTACCAGAGAACGGTTATAAGTACTGTACTGAGTCTCCACCAAAGCCCTGGTATCTTTATTAATGGCCTCAAGCTGTTCCTTTGCAGTCATTCCGGCAATGTCCTTTTTCTTATAGCCTGCATGAACCATGTCTTTCAGGGAAGCCACCCGGACCATGAAGAATTCATCCAGGTTGGAAGACGTAATGCTGACAAATTTCAGCCGTTCCAACAGCGGAATATTCTTATCTCTTGCCTCATTTAATACCCTCTGGTCAAATTTCAGCCAACTCAACTCCCGGTTTTCATAATATTCCGGATTCAGAAAATCCTTTTCTTTATCCATATTCCTAACCTCCCTTAAAACACTTTCTTCTCTCTTATTCTTGGCTTCACGCTGAAAATTTCTTCAAATGAATTGGCATATGCGGAAAAAAGTCCTTTCTCCAGCACTATACTCTCGGAAGATTCCACCGTAATCACCAGTTCCCTCTCCTGTAAAGACGCCTTGATATTCCGGAATTTCTGCTTATGGCTTCTGTCCATAGCATTGGCAATTTTAAGCATGGCCGTCAGTTTGGACACCACCATATAATCTTCCTGATTCATTTTTGCGCTGACGCTGCTGTAAGGCTGCAGCGGCTGGGAATTGTATTTTACGGCGCTAGCCACAATTTCCCGCTCCAAATGGGTCATTCCGATAATTTCCGTGGCCATAATAATCTGGTAAGAACACTCTGCCTGATTGACCAGGCTGATGTAACGGCCGCAGTCATGGAGAATTGCCGCAACCTGCAGAAGAAGCCGCTCCCGTTTCCCCATTCCATGGACCTTTTTCATGGCGTCAAAAATAGTAACCGTCAGATTTAAAACTGCTTCTGTATGGCTGGAGTAGCCCTGGTAGCGCTCTGCCAGATTCCTGGCGGCCGCCAGCACATCTTCCTCAAAATCATGTTCAAAGTAAATCATACGGTTCTTTTCCGCATAGGCACAGGCAATTCCGTCACTGATATTTACCCCCGGCACCCAGATGAATTTGGCGTTTAATTCTTCGGTCAGGCGTTTATACAGTACCACGGAGGGAAGAATTAACGGATCATGTTCATTGGCCAGATTTAATTCCAGAGAAATCTCCTCGGCGGATTTTTTATACCACTTGTTCAGAAGCTTTAAGAAACGCTCTGTCTCAATGGTGCCGTCTTCCGCCTTTTTTGAGAAGCCTTTTGTCATCTCCCCCACATAATCCCCCATGATAATCACATATTTTATTTCCAGATCATGCAAATAAATCCGCTTGAAAATCTCCAGTTCCTTATCAATCAATTCCTGAATCTGGGTTTCGTAATGGGAAACCAGATTTTCAATTTTAGACAATTTTTCCCGAATCCGCATAATTCCAAGCTCAATGTGCTGAGTGGTAATGGCTGTGCCTTTCCGAAACAGGGTAATCTGCATGCTTCCGCCGCCTACATTCACCACCGCAGCCCCTTTTTGAATCATTTTTTCAAACTTGGGCAGCACAGCCAGAGACTTGTAATCCATCAGCCGGTGTTCCGAATTGCTCAAAACCGTCACTTCAATCTTTGTGCGCAGCCGGATCTGATCCAGAATAAACAGCTTATTGCTCACATTCCGAAACACATTTCCTGCATAAGCCTCGTAATCATCTACTTTGTATCCCTCCATAATGGTATGGAATTCTTTTAAAATCTGGCAAAGTTCCTCTACCAGTTCATATCCGATGACCCCTTTTCCAAAGGCATCACGGCCAAGTTCTACATGACTCCGCACATAATCAATGGAACGTATCTTTCGGTTAGCGGAAATCTCAAATACTTTCAGACTCACTTCATATGAGCCGATATAAATTGCTGCAAATGTCGTAATTTTCATACCCGTTCCTTTCTGCCGGATGATTCCGGCACAGCCTGGACTACTGTTTTCCCAACAGATAATTGATAAACTGCTGGGCAGTTCTGCCTGAAAGCCCCCCATGGCTTAACTCCCATTTATTTGCTTCTGCCAGAAGTTCCTCCTCTTCCATCTGAAGCTGATGCCTCTTTGCAAGGTTTTTCACAATATTCTGAAACTCCTTTTTGTCTGGCTTGCCGAAATAAATAGTAACGCCGAACCTTGCCACCAGGGACAATTTTTCCTGTACCGTATCGCTGGTATGCAGCTCATCATCCCGGTCCGCCTTATCGCTGAATTTCTCCCGAACCAGATGACGCCGGTTTGAGGTGGCGTAAATCAGTACATTATCCGGTTTTTTCTCCAGTCCTCCTTCAATCACTGCCTTTAAATATTTATACTCAATTTCAAATTCCTCGAAGGACAAATCATCCATGTAGATAATAAATTTATAATTCCGGTTTTTCACCTGGGCAATCACATTGTTTAAATCTTGAAACTGATGCTTATATATCTCAATCATCCGAAGCCCCTGCCCGTAATACTGATTGATTACGGCCTTTACGCTGGTGGATTTCCCAGTTCCCGCATCCCCGAACAGCAGGCAGTTATTGGCCTGCTTGCCCTTCACAAAAGCTTCTGTATTGTCTATCAGCTTCTGCTTGGCCGACTCATATCCAATCAAATCATCCAGATGAACATGGGCAATATTGGTAATGGGCACAATCTCCACTTTCTCCCGCTCATGGGCAATGCGGAAGGCTTTATGCAGGCCCAGTTTCCCCACGCCGAATTCCCGGTAGAACTCCGTGACTTCGTCTTTAAATTCCTCTGGGGTATTTGTCCGCTCCAACCGGACACTCAGCTGGCAGATTCTATCCCGGATTCTGCGGTTAAAGACATTTCCGTCCCGCTCTGCCCGTCTGTAGTTTTTCATGATTTCAAGTTCCGGTATTTCAAGAGCTTCCCCTAACTCTTTCAAATCTATATCAAACAATTCCTTGAAAACAGCAAAATCATGAAGGGCCAGCCCATTAATGCTTCCCTGAATCTTTCCCTTGATTTCACAGGAAACGCTGTAGGCGTTTTCATGATTAACCAACAGAAAAGTCAGGTAATTCTGCCAGAGATTCCCTTCAAACCCATGGCTTGCGGAAAGTTCAATCAATTCATGGAAAACCTCGTAACACAACTTCTGCAGTTCCTCTAATTCCCGGCCGGCTGGCTTCTCTTTGGAATATTCCGCCGCCCGGGTAAAGTCTTTAAAAATCCTGTCCTTTTCAAACCCCCGGTATAAAATTAATTTGTCCGTACTTTTCATCGCCAAAAACCTCTATCCTGTCATCTGCAGTTCTTTTTCCTGTTAGAATCAGTCAAACTGCCAGAATTTTCGTATTCACAGCTGCTGCAGACTGCTTTGCAGTATTAATAATTTCCCAGCACTTTCAGGTACAGCGCGCCCTCCTGCAGTCCTTTCAGCGCGTTCTGCACAGCGCCGTCACTCAAATTTCCTTCCATATCCACAAAAAAACGATACTCAAAGCTCTTATCCTTAATGGGCCTGGATTCAATTTTCACCATATTCAGGTTATTAAAAATAAAATGAGAAAGCATGTGGTACAGAGATCCGCTCTCGTGAGATATCTCAAAACAGATGCTCACCTTCTTTGCTTCTTTTAAGCAGATTTTCTTTCCGGAAACAATAATAAATCTGGTGCTGTTTTCATCGCTGTAATTGATATTGTCCTGTAAAATGTCCAGCCCGTAAATCTCTGCGGTTACAGCGCTTGCTATGGCTGCCTGGCAGTTCTGTCCGTCTTCTACAATCTTCTTTGCCGCCATCGCAGTATTTTTCACTTTCTTCTGCTTCCAGTCCTTATGCAGATCCAGAAAATCCACGCTCTGCATCAACGCCTGGGGATGGGAATATACATGGGTGATATCGGAAAGGCTGCTGCCTGGAAGCCCCAAAAGGGCATGCTCCACTTTAATGGTCTGTTCCGCCGCAATGCAGTTATCGTATTCCACCAGCAGGTCAAAATTCTCTCCCACAATTCCGGCGGAAGAATTCTCAATGGGCAGCACTGCGTAATCCGCCTTCCCGCTGCTAATGGCCTCCATGGCGTCCCTCCAGGTTTCCACATGATAGCTTTCAATCTCTTCGCCGAAATAAGCTTTCATGGCAAGCTGGCTGTAAGCCCCTTCCGTGCCCTGATACACTACTTTGTGAGTGGTAAAAGGCAGACGATCCACCTGGACAAATCCCATATCCTGCCCCTGACCGTGCTGAATCATCATCTGGTACTGGCGTCTCCTACTCAATGCCATAATCTGCTCAAAAAGCTCTCCCACTCCGTAGCGGTTCTCTTCGGACCGTACCAGTCTCTTAACTTTTTCCAGCTTTTCCTTCTCTCTGGCTTTATCCAACACCGGCTTTCCCACCGACAGCTTATATTCTGCAACTTCTCCTGTCAGCTGCATCCTGGCTTCATATAAAGCTGCAATCTGACTGTCTATTTCATCAATTTCCTCCCGGATTCTGCTTAAATCTTTCATATGTCACATCCTTATTATATCTGAAAAACAACTGCCATTTCCCATATCACTGTCATCCTATGACGCCATACTATGAAAGCCCTTGGCTTCCATAGTATGGATGGCCATGCGGCCCGCCGGACGGCAGGCTGAGCATGATGAGGGTTTACTATGAAAGCCCCTGGCTTCCATAGTATGGATGGCCATGCGGCCCGCCGGACGGCAGGCTGAGCATGATGAGGGTTTACTGAGGAATATAAACATAATTGCACTTCAGCACGTCTGATGTCATGCCATACTTATCCACCAGTATCAATGAGAGCACATTATTTCCTTCCGGCATGCCGATGGGTTCTGTATACTGCTCAGACGCTTGCGTAGGCGCTGTCCCATCCCAAGTATAGTAAACCTTACACTCCTCCGGCGCTGTTATGGTAATGGCCTGAGGAACATAAAAGCTTCCGCCGGACGGCATTACATGGGGCATTTCCGGCTTCTTTAAATTGATCGTAAAACGCTCCTGTTCTTCCTCTCCATACACGCCGAATTTATTGCGGGAAACTGCACGGATCCATATTCTTTTCCCCGGTTCCAATAAGATCGGCCCCGTATACTCTTTTCCCTCTTTTGGGTCAGATCCATCCAGCGTATAATAAATCTTACAATCCCTATCCCCGGTAAGCTCCACTTCAATTTCTTCCTGGTAGGTTCCGCCTTCCGGTTCAAATGCCGGCGGTTTTGCCAGATAACCGTCAAAGAGCTCCAGAATTTTCACATCTGTAATATCCCTGCTCAATTCCTCAATGGCTTCATAATCTTCCTGAACCTTGTAAACCTGAATTAATCTCTCATAAATTTCCTGGTTTTTTCCGTTCTGTTCCAGCAATTCCAGCAGCAGTTCTCTGGCCTTTTCATACTCCTCCTGCCAAACATAAACTTCCGCCAGACGGACTCTGGCGTCTTCGCTGCCGCTGTCTAATTCCAGCGCACGTTTTAGACATTTTTCTGCATTCCGGTAATCCTTCCTGCTCTGATAGCTTTCCGCTTTCTTTATTTGATGTTCATAGGAATGGTTCCAGGTATATTGAACCAAAATCACAACTCCCATCACCAAGATCAGAAGAGCCGCAACAGCCAGAATCCACATGGGTTTTTTCTTCTTTTTTCTCCCGGCTTTCTGTTTCCCGGCGCTCCCCTCTTTTCCCTTCTTTTCTGACAAATGCTTCTTCTGAATCTTTTCCTTCTCTCCTGACAAATGCTTCTTCTGAATCTTTTCCTTCTTTCCTGACAAATGCCTCTTCTGAATCTTTTCCTTCTTTTCTTTCAGAAGCCCTCTTAAGAAATCATCTTCCAGAAGATTATAATCCGATACAATCTGAGCTTCTTTTCCGCAAACGGAACAATACACACATCCCACTTTCAGCTCTGCGCCGCAATTTGCACATTTCATTGTTACCTGCCCTCTTCTATGCTCTGCACACAGTTATTCATCAGCATTGCAATGGTCATAGGGCCTACGCCCCCCGGAACCGGCGTAATGGCAGAGGCAATGGGCATCACTTCATCGAATTTTACATCACCGCACAATTTATTCTTTTCATCACGGTGGATGCCCACATCAATTACGGCTGCGCCTTCCTTCACATACTCTGCGCCGATAAACTGCGGTTTGCCCATGGCCACAATCAGAATGTCCGCCTGCCGGCAGATTTCCGGAAGATTCCTGGTTTTGGAATGAGTCACTGTAACGGTTGCATTCTCCCGAAGCATCAAAAGAGCCATTGGTTTTCCCACAATATTGCTTCTGCCGATGACCACACAATGCTTTCCTGCAATTTCTATGCCGGATCGCTTTAAAAGCTGAATAATTCCAGCCGGCGTACAGGATACAAAGCCTGATGCTCCAATGGTCATATTTCCCACGCTTTCGGGATGAAACCCGTCCACATCCTTCTCCGGGCTGATAGTCTGAATCACTTTCTCCTCACAGATATGACCGGGAAGAGGCAGCTGGACCAATATTCCCCTGACCTCCTCTTTTCCATTCAGTTCCTGAATTAATCCCAGCAATTCTTCTTCTGTTGTCTCCTCCGGCAGTTCGTAAGCCAGAGACTCAATTCCAATGTAAGCGCAGGCATTCTTCTTATTTCTGACATACACACTGGAAGCCGGGTCTGCTCCTACCTGAATTACTGCAAGCGCTCCTGTTTTTCCTTCTGCCTTTAACGCTGTCACCTTTTCTTTTAATTCATCTTTGATCTGCTGAGAAATCTTTTTTCCGTCTATAATTACTGCCATGGCTTTTCCTTTCTGTAATATCTTTTTCCATCTTTATTTCCGTGCCGGGTTCCGAAGCGTGTTGCAAAAAGCTCTTAGAATAATCCTGTAATTACTCCATCGTCATCCACATCAATCTGATAAGCAGCCGGTGATTTTCCAAGTCCCGGCATGGTCATAATTGCCCCGGTAACTGCCACTACAAATCCGGCGCCTGCCGATACGTATACTTCCCGTACATTTATCGTAAATCCAGAGGGACGCCCCAGCTTCGTCTGATCATCTGACAGGGAATATTGTGTCTTCGCCATGCAGACAGGAAAACTTCCCATCCCCAGATCTTCAATTCTCTTTAACTCTTTTAATGCCGCCGGTGCATACGTTACGCCGTCTGCGCCGTAGATTTCTTTCGCCACCGTCTCAATCTTTTCTGTAAGGGAAAGATCGTCTTCATAGAGCGGACAAAACCTGCTCTCTTTGGTCTCTAAGGTTTCCAACACTTTCCCGGCCAGTGCAAGGCCGCCTTCTCCGCCTTTTTCCCATACTTCTGACAAAGCAAATTCGCACCCCCGATCCCTGCAGAACTGTTCGACAAACTCTGTCTCCGCCTGGGTATCCGTAAGGAAGGCATTCAATGTTACTACTACCGGCACATGGTATTTCTGCAGATTTTCGATATGCTTCTCCAGATTTACAATTCCCCTCTTCAAAGCTTCTAAGTTCTCGCCGGAAAGCTCCGCCTTCGGAACTCCTCCGTTGTATTTCAATGCCCGGATGGTTGCCACTAAAACCACTGCATCCGGTTTCAGCCCGGCCATTCTGCACTTGATATCCATAAACTTCTCAGCGCCCAGATCCGCGCCGAATCCTGCCTCTGTCACCACATAGTCCGCCAACTTGAGAGCTGTCTTTGTGGCGCGGACACTGTTGCAGCCATGGGCGATATTGGCAAATGGGCCTCCATGGACAATGGCCGGCGTATGCTCTAAAGTCTGAATCAGGTTGGGCTTCAACGCATCTTTCAAAAGAGCAGCCATGGCTCCTGTGGCCTGCAAATCGTCTGCCGTCACCGGCTTCCCTTCGAAATCATAGGCAATAATCATTCTGCCCAAACGCTTTTTGAGATCCGCCATATCTTCCGCCAGGCACAGCACTGCCATAATTTCAGACGCCACAGTAATGACAAAATGATCTTCCCTAACCATTCCGTCCATTTTATTACCAAGACCCACCACAATATTCCGAAGCACGCGATCGTTCATATCCAGACAGCGTTTCCAAACCACCTGCCTTGGGTCGATACCAAGGACATTGCCCTGCTGAATATGGTTGTCCAAAAGAGCCGCAAGCAGGTTATTGGCAGAAGTAATGGCATGAAAATCTCCGGTAAAATGCAGGTTCAGATCTTCCATGGGAACTACCTGGGCATATCCTCCGCCGGCAGCTCCCCCTTTGATGCCGAAACAGGGGCCCAAAGAAGGCTCTCTCAGCGCCAGCGCCGCTTTCTTTCCCAGCTTGCCGAACGCCTGCCCCAGTCCCACGCTGGTAGTGGTTTTGCCTTCCCCCGCCGGGGTGGGATTGATGGCTGTCACAAGAATCAGCTTCCCATCTTTGTTGTTTTTCACCTGTTCTATCAGTTCATTGGACAGCTTTGCCTTATATTTCCCATATAATTCCAGATCATCTTCCCCAATTCCCAACTGCGCCGCCACATCTTTGATATGGATCATTTCCGCTTCCTGTGCAATCTGAATATCTGTTTTCATATTTTTCCTCCATCTGTTGTTCTACTTCCGGTTCCTGCACCCGCCCTGAAAAACTTCCATCTCGGGCAGCCTGTCGTCCGGCGGGCCACATGGCCATCTTTACTGCATCATGTACCTTTATACTACCACAACCTGGTACTTTATGATAGACATAATTCCAACAAAACTTATTTGCAAGTAACAGTTCAGCCTTCGGCTTCACTGTATCAGAATTCGCTTATACATGCTCCTCCACATATTCCTCAAATTCTGCCAAAGACATCTGCACCTTTCTCGGTTTCGTCCCTTCTTCCGGCCCTACCACGCCGGCTTCCTCAAGCTGATCCATAATTCTCGCCGCCCGGTTGAATCCCACTTTAAACATCCGCTGCAGCATACCGATGGATCCCTTCTCTTTTTCTATGACAAATTTTCCCGCTTCCACAAAATAAGCGTCTCTTTCGCTTCCGCCTCCGGCGCCCATGCCGGAACCTGAGGAAGCTGAATTCATTTTCTGCTCAATCTCCGAATTATATACCACAGTACTCTGCTTTTTCAGAAAATCCACCACTGCCTCCACTTCCGGATCCGATACAAAGGGCCCCTGGACACGCAAAGGCTTCTGATAACCCTGGGGATAAAACAGCATATCCCCGTTCCCCAAAAGCTTTTCCGCCCCGTTCATATCCAGAATTGTTCTGGAATCTACGCCGGAGGATACGGAAAAGGCAATCCTGGAGGGCATATTCGCCTTAATCAAACCGGTAATGACATCCACGGAAGGTCTCTGAGTAGCAATAATCAGATGAATTCCCGCCGCCCGGGCAAGCTGGGCCAGACGGCAGATAGCGTCCTCCACGTCCCCCGGCGCCACCATCATAAGGTCCGCCAACTCGTCTACAATTACAATAATCTGAGGCATTTTCACCGGTTTTGTCTCGTCTTCCACCGACTCTATGGCGGCTATTTTCTGATTATATCCTTTTAAATCCCGCACCTGGCATTCCGCAAACTTCTGATACCGATCCATCATCTCCGCCACAGCCCAGTGCAGCGCCCCTGCCGCTTTCTTCGGATCGGTCACCACCGGAATCAGAAGGTGGGGAATTCCGTTGTATACGCTTAATTCCACCACTTTCGGATCGATGAGAATCAGTTTCACATCCTCCGGATCCGCTTTATAGAGGATGCTCATGATAATCGTATTGATACATACCGATTTGCCGGAACCGGTAGCTCCCGCAATCAGAAGATGGGGCATTTTGGCAATATCCGCCACCACCGGCTGCCCGCCGATATCTTTTCCTGCCGTAAAGCATATACTTGACTTGTGGCTCTGAAACTCGTCCGTTTCTATCATATCACGGAAACGCACCATTACATTTTCTTTGTTAGGCACCTCAATTCCCACTGCCGCTTTCCCGGGAATGGGCGCCTCAATACGGATATCCGCCGCTGCCAGATTCAGCTTGATATCATCTGCAAGGTTTACAATCTTGCTGACCTTCACGCCCATTTCCGGCTGCATCTCATAACGCGTCACGCTGGGTCCGCAGCTTACATCCGTAATGGTGACATTGACGCCGAAATTCTTTAACGTCTGCTGCAGCAGCAAAGCCGTCTCCTGCAGATGCCTCTTGGAATCTCCCTGGGCATTGGTTCCTTTCTTTAACAGGGAAACCGGCGGAAATACATATTCCCTCTTCTTTGGCAGTTCCTGATTCGGCGCTGCCAGAGCAGGGGAAGAAACTCCTTCTGCCCCCGCAGACGAAGACGCCTGCCCGGCTCCGTCTGCTGAGGGAGGCGCTGCCTGGCGGTTCATTCCTTCCGCTGAAGACAGCGCTGTCTGACGGTTTCTTTCCGCTGCGGACGGCGCTGCCTGGCGGTTTCTTCCTTCCGCTGAAGTCAGCGCTGTTTGGCCATTCATTTCTGCTGAAGATACTCTCTCCTCGGGCATCCCTGCGGTCTCCCCGGCAAATCCCATCTCCGGCATCTCTGGAGATTCTGTGATAAATTCCGTCCCGGGGATTCCTGCAGATTCCGCTGCAAACTCTGTCCCTGACATCCCCAGGAATTCTCCGGCAAATGCAGGCTCCCTCTCATTGCTCTGTCCAGATTCTGTTTCCATAACGCCGTCCGTTTCCGCAATAATCGCCGACTCTAAGCCGGCAAATACCTCTTCGGAAATACCCATTCCTGAAAAATGGTCCGCCTCATGATTCCTATCCTCCATCGGATCCGGCTTTTCATGTCCTGCCCCGCCGGCAGGTTCCGAATGAATCACCACCGGCTCTTCATTGGCAAACAGAGCTTCCCCGGCTTTTGGACGCCAAAGCTGCTCGGTTCCTTCTGAAAGAACCGCGTCTAACTCTGTCTTCCTCTTTCTGGGGCTTCTGCGCACTTTTTCCACCACAACCGGTTCTGAAAACATTTCTCCAGAAAACATCTGCTCTGTCTTCGGCTCCGATTTCGGTTTCCGTTCCGGTTCTGAAAATCTGTCTCTGGAACTTTTCGGCTCTGATTTCACAGGCATTTCCAGAATAGAAGCGCCGGAGCGCATCTCGCGGGAATCCCATCCCAAATTCCCTACCGCCCTCTTTGGCATATCTTCCTGGCCGGAAAATAATTTTTCTTTTAATTCCTTAGAAAACGCCTCCGTTTCCTTAGGGAGCTTTAATTCACTGATATTGTCTGAACGGCGGGAGGTTACCGGCACAATCTTCGTATCCAGCGCAACTCCTTCTACCTTCCGATCCGTTCTTCGCCGGGTCTGCTCTTCCTCTCTTCTGGACTCTTTCACTTCCCTGCGCTTTGCTGCGTCTTCCCTTGCCGTATCATAGACCTTCCTGCTGCCCCTTGTCACACTGTTCAAAAAGGAACGTTCGGTCAAAAGCACTAAAGAAATAATCAGCGCAATAATATCCGCCACATAAGTTCCGACAGTTCCAATTGCCGGACAAAGCAAAGACGCCAGCAGTCCTCCTACCGCTCCGCCGCCGCTTTTATGCTCCGCCGCATACTGAAAAGATTTCTGCACCTGATACCCTTTGGAATCCCCTGCAATCAGTTCCATAAAAAGGCACAGAAACACTACAAAGACAACTCCTGCCATCAGTTTCACAATGGCAATTCCGTTGTCTTTGTTTGATACAAAAAAAGCTGCGCCTACAAAAAAGCAGACAGGAAACAGATAAGCCATCATTCCGAATAATCCAAAACAAAAACCGCTTACCTTCTCTCCGATAAATCCACCGATTCCAAAATTACTGATAAACATTATAATGCAAACAGCCAGTATCACCAAAAGCGTCACTTCGCTTCCAAAAGATACCTCAGCGCCGCTTCCGGATGATCCATTCTTTCTGCCAGAGGCGCTGCTTCCTCTGGCATTTTTTCCTTTTGCCGTATTTTTAGCTTTTGATGCCATATGACTTCCTCCAAACTGTTGTTCTTCTGTCAGGCTCAGTCCTCTGCCGCAACCGCAGGAGATCTGAACCAGTCTGTGCTCTGACTTCCCGGTCCCGGCACACTATTTACAGTTTATCACATTCAGTTCGAAATGTCATTACCACTTTTTTATCCTTCTTTCTTTAATCGGCTGTCCTCATATATTTTATTGATCTCCGCACACACCAGCATAATATAAATGCCGAAATACAGCCACATCATCACCAAAATTATCGTGGTTAAACTGCCGTACATAGAAAATCCATTGAAATAATCCACATAAATGGATATCCCAAAAGACAGCAGGGACCATCCCACCGCACTCAGCACACTGCCAGGAATCTGATGTTTCACAGAAGCCTTCCGGTTGGGAAGCATCTTAAACAGCATCAGAAAAAACAACATCAGCACCGCCAATAAAATCAGTGAGCGAAGCTGTAAAATCCCCCAGGTAAAATCTGCCGCAAAGGGAATATATTTCCAGATTAACTTCTGCAGACTGTTCCCAAACACCATCAGCGTAAGGGAAACTACAATTGCAATCACCAGCATCAGTGTATAGAGAATAGCCCGAAACCGCAGAAAAATCCAATTCCGCGTCTCTTCAATATCATAGACGCTGTTCAATCCGTTCGTTACGCAGTGAATGCCTTTCGCTGCCGACCATACTGCCATAATCGCCGCTATGGATGCCGTTCCCACAGAATTATTGTACACTTCATTGATAATTCCTATCAAAAAAGGAGAGATATACTCCGGCATCAGCCGGTTCACAATTTCCATCACCATACTCTTTGTTACCGGAGTAAACTGAATCAGAGAAATAAACAGCATCACAAAAGGGATCAGGGACATGATGATAAAAAATGCCGCCTGAGCCGCATATGCGCTGATATTATCTCTTTTGCATTCTGCCAGAAAGGCCCTGGTTTCCGCCACAATCTTCCAAAACATAATTATTCCCCATTGTAAATATTTTCTATCGTAATACCCTGATAAAATTTCATCAGGATTTCCATATAGTTCATTCCGGCCTTAGCCATTCCGTTGGAACCATTCTGGCTCATTCCGATTCCATGTCCGTAACCTCCGCCCTGCAGAAGATATCCCTGTTCTATGGGCGTCAGAGTAAAATAGGCGCTGGGCAAAAGCTTCATATCTATGTTCTCTCCCTGATTGTCTGTTACTTTACCCGCGGCGGCTCCCAGTACATAACGTATATTATATTCTGTAAGCAAATGAACCGTTCCTTTTTCATAGGAAATGCGTAGAACCCGGATGCCTCCGCCGCTCCCCCGCTCTCCCACAGAAATTTCCTTTAACGCCCCGAAACCTGCCAGATCAGAAATCTTTCCTTCCGAACCGTCCGCTTTTAGAAACTGTACATTGCCGGCATTGGCCTCCGCCCGCTCTGTAATGGCATGGCTTATGGTTTCTGTCTTTTTCTGCGCCAAAACTTCTGCCTGCCAGCGGAAATAAGGACTGTCGCTGTCATAAGAAGTTATTTCTTTATTTTTGATGAACTCGGCAAAAGATTCCTCACTGGAAATATCTGCTTCCTCTCCCTCTGCCAGAAGGGAAATTCCCTGCAGATAGCCGAACCGTTCCTCTCCTCCATTGTTCCACAATCCCATATCTCCGGTATATCCGCAGGAGGTGGAAAAAAAGTATGCCTCCGCAACCTCTCCCTGATATTTAATCACTTCACCCACGGTGTCATCCACCGCCAGATTGGTCTGAGGCGTCTCCTCCTGTTTATTATACACCTGATAACTGGTGCTGTCATCCACATGAGCCCCCAAAGCGGCATAATCTCCCTTCATCAGCTGAATGCAGGCATAACTTCTGGCGCATACCGCCTGAACGCACAATGCCTCCCGTTCATAGGAAGAGGGCATTTCACTGGGAACTACACCGTACAGGTATTGTTCCAAAGACAGCTCATTTACCACACCGTACCCTTCCGGATACTTTCGAATCTCCATGGTTCCCCGATATCCCAGAGAAGCAGGCTCTCCTGAGCCGTCAGAAAAATAGATTCTTCCATTCTCATCCTCCAGGGCAATTTTCACAAAATCCGGGTTTTCTCCAAAAAATTCCGACACAGTCAACGGCTTTCCCGCATTGATTTGTTCTGTTCTCTCTCCTATGGTTAAGATTCCTTCTGTATCTGTCACAAACACAGGATTCTCATGATAAGTTCCTTCCCCGTTCAGCAAAAGCACACGGATATTTTCGATGGAAGCAGGCTCTTTTAAAATAATCCCGCAGACCTGTTTTTCTGCCACCACAAAATCTGCCTGCAGATTACCAATTACCAGCTTTGACTCATCCAATTCTTCTACTGTTCCATAAGTTTTATATATTTTTAAAGTTCCGCTGTGTTCTAAAGTCCCATAACCGGAAATCTCAATCTGTTCTTCATTAAAGCTCAGGACTTTTCCGGAAATCATATCTTCCTTTTTATAAATTGCCGTAACTTTCCCTTCTGTCCATTCCATATCGCAAACGGTATCTTGAATATCTTCATCTAATCCGTCAATATCCAGAAGGAGTTTCTGCCGTTCGTACAAGATCTCCGCTTTCTCATCTTCTGTGGAATGCACAAAGACATTTTTTAACGTCAGCGGACCCTTACATTCGCTGCTGATTCCAATAATGCGCTGATCCTTCACATAAACCTGATACATATCATAATAGTGAAAATAGTCCACCCCTTCTGCCACTTCATAATAACCCTTCTGGGTCAGCTTCCGCAATGCTTCTCTCTCATCGGCCTCCTCCGGCTCTTTCGTAAGAAACACTAAATTCGTAGCAGATACCGCTCCTTCCGTGTCCAGTAAGTCCAAGATCTGCTCATAGACTCCATTCCACTCCGTACGGGATACATTTTTCCAGGAAAATTTATCAGGATACGTCACATATTCCCGGACAGACAACTGTTCTAACAGCTTCTCCAGTTTGCCATAGGTAAGTTTGCCGTTCAGATTGTTCCCTGAATTGATTTCCTTTAACTTTTCTTTCCATTCCTCTTCTTCATAATATGTAAAACTGAGCTGGGACGGCAGTTCCGCCATCGCCACATACTCATTGCTGTATTCCAGTATTACTTTCTCATCCATTACAGCCTGCATAAAAAGTATGGCTAAAACCATCAGCAGCGCTGCCAGCAATACAGTCAAATATTTCTCCCTTTTTGATGAATATCCTCTTCCCATGCAGCATTCCTGTTCCTTCTTTAAATTCAGAAATTACTTTACACTCAAGCGAAAAGGCTGCCTTTCTCCAAAGCAGCCTCTCCTCTTTTGTAATTTATCTTTCGTACCTAAAGAGTCTTTTGTATTTCCTATCTATCGTATTTCTTTGATAATCTTTCGAAACTTATGCGCAATCCGCTTTTGTAAAAGTCTTTTGTACTTTAAAATTTTTCTGGAAAGTACACCCAAAATGCCGTTTCCTGCAATTTTGACTCCTAGCCTAAGCCAGGTGGGTAACCGCAACCTCTCTTCTGCCTTCCGCTGCGTTATGACGGCCTGACATCCAATCGGCAATGTAGGAATCCCATAAAAGTAATTGTAGGTTCAAAATAGCAGGGTATCGAACACCCCAGGATTATACTTTCTAGCCTATAACTGATTATACCTTATTATGTCCTGATTATCAACTAAAAATTAATGTAAATTTGTAACAGTTGTAACAGCTCAGACCAGGAATTTGCACTTGCTGCAAAGTCCGTGAGAATGTGTAGATTGAGCCAGGAATCCAACCCTTTGCTGAAAGCAAACTTTAAATGGGCTGGATTCGGTAACAGTGAAGACGAAGGCTGAACCGTTACTAACAGTTTCTTAACACAGGATAAAGTTAAAGTTGAACTTCCGGTTCCGGCTGAGCTTCATCTTCTGCATTAATCTCAGGCTGAACCTGATCCTCTGCAAGCTCATCCGGCTGAATCTTATCTTCTGCTGCTTCTTCCGGCTGAATCTCATCCTCTGCAGGTTTCTCCGGCTGGAACTCATCCTCTGCAGACTCATCCGGCTGGAACTCATCCTCTGCAGGTCCATCTGCCAAACCTTCATCCCTGACAGGCTCTTCCTGTTGCTGCTGCGGGCTCATAAATTCCGGTGCAGACTGAGCTGCCGGCGCATTATCCGGAGTTGTAGTCTGTGCGCTTACGGTAACCTTAAAGGTCTTTGTCTCGGTAACCGCCGGATTATTCGGATTCTGTACCGTGTAAGTAATGGTATAAATACCAGCTTCTGTAAAGGTTACCATCTTATTGGTTACAGTAATTGCCTGATTATTGGCATTTGTAACACTTGCAGCAATCTTACTGGTAAGATCAGTCTGATCCAGGGCGGCTTTCACTCCTGCATATACATCATAGGGCGTTCCGGTTACTGCCGTAGACGCCTTTCCGCTGTCAATGGTAATGACAGGTTTGCGGATGTCTGCATTCACGGTAATCTTCCGGCTTGCCTGTGCCACTGCATTAGGATTAGAGGGATTTGCCACGGAATATCCAATGGTATAAACGCCTGCCTGGGTAAAGGTATACTCTGTTCCGGTAAATTCAGCGGAAACATTAGCCGGCGTTGTCACGGTAACTTTCATATTGGCAGTTACATTCGTGCCGGAAATCAGTTTGGCAGTAATTCCAGTTCTCAAGTTCAGTTTTGCACCAAAGTCTATCGTCTGATCGACGGCGCCTGTAATCACGGGCGCTTTCGTATCACTTACTTCAATCTTCGTTACTGCTTTGGCAACCGCTTTCTTATTGTAGGGATTTGCCACAGAATATTCCACCTTGTAATCGCCTGTCTTTTTAAATTTATAACTCTTGATCTTGCTGCTGCTTAATTTCTTTAATTTATTCTCACCCGGCGCCTGAATCTTCACGGTAATCTTGGAAGTCATATTCTTGCCGGATACCAGTTTTGCTTTCACGCCTGATTTCAGATTTAACGTACTGTTATATTCGGCTGTCTTCTGGGCAGCAACTCCGCTGAACTTGGGCTTCTTAGTATCGCTTACCTTCACCTTGCAGGTGGCTTTCGTCACCAGGCCGTTGGCCGGATTGGTCACATAGTAATTGATTTTGTAAGTTCCAAGCTTCTTCAGCTTCAAGGTACTCTTCTTGTAAGTTTTCTCTTTCTTGCTTCCCGGTGAAATAATCTTTATCTTTATCTGGCTGGTAAGGCTCTTGCCTGTCACAGTCTTAGCCTTTACATTCTTCTTTAATTTAAGCGTGGAATTATATTCCTTTTTGAGGCTCTTCTTGACACCGGTAATTTGGGCCTTATCGGTATCTGCCACAGTGTATGTCTTATCTGCGTAGGCAGTCCTGCCCAATGCATCTGTAACACGATATGTAATTTGGTAATCTCCAAGCTGTCTAGTATTCACGCTTCCGGCGTAAGCCAGTTTCCCGCTGATATCATTTCCAAGGGAATCTTTGGCTGTAATTCCGGTAAGAGGATTGAAATCGCTTCCGTAAGAAACAGTCTGAGAAGCTCCGCTGGTATCTATCGACGGCATTGCCGCACTGTATGGATTGGCCGGATTCGGATCAGTGGGATCCCAGCCCTCTCTCACATTAGGAACTTTAATGGCCGCCGGTTTTCCCAAGGGATCATTGGCGGAAGAACCATAAATTATTGTAACTTTTGTTCCCAGAGGACAGTTATCATAAATCCATTTAGCATCTGCTACTGTAAGACGCACGCATCCGTGGGAGGCTGTCGTACCCAGTTTATTGTACTGTACATAAGACTGGGAAGCAAGATCTCCGTTCCGGTAATACCATACGGAATGAAATAGATATCCCGCGACAATACGTGTGCAATACTGTCCGTAAGAAGGGCCGTCCAGTTCATGCCATCTGTATTTGTTGGGCGTATAGAATGTTCCGATAGGCGTAGCGCTTCCCACCGAACAAACAAACGCCCGCTCCGGCGTGCCGTCGCTTCGGAATACAGTTACTACATTCGTTGCTTTATTTACCTGTAATGTGTAATTTCCTGCTGCCTGGGCTACCCCTTTATTCAAAGTAAACAAAGAAACGACAAACAGGAAACAGCACATTACTGAGATTAAAATCTTATTTCTTTTCATGCTCATTCTCCAACTATTTAATCACTCGTGATATATTCTGTAAAGAATTTCTTTACAATTTCAATACATTTCATCTAATACACATTCTCCCACAGGATACAGATCTGTATCCTGTGGGAGCCACAAAAACCTTCTAATTATAATGTATTTGCTTCATCCACAACTTTCTTAATAGCTGCGGCAGCGTCTTCCGGCAGCTTGTTAAATCCGCCTTCTGCCTCGTCCAGATTAGTTACATAATTCAGTCTGTCCTGCATGCGCGCTTTCAACTGTTCCACATACTCTTTGTCAGACAGATCCGGAACAAATCCTTCCCACTCAAAGATTTCAATATCGGAGAATGGTCCCCATGGTTTGAAATCTGCTTTCTTCTCAACGATAGCTTCCAGTACACCAAGGGTATCCTTGGGCTGAACTTTCTTGCCCATAAATTCACCGGTATTGATGATGTAGCAATCTACATTCTTAGTTTCCACCAATGATTTGAACTTCTCATAGTCATTCACCAGCGGATAGGTTCTGAATGGATTTGCATAAGGCTCCACTACCAGTGCATTGGGGTCTACGCCTGCTGCAAGTCTCTCTGCGGTAGAACGCTTTGTTGCCAGAGTTGCACCCATAACAGAAGCAAGGGAAGCTCCTTTTAATTTTACTACGGGCGGAATGGTAGGATCTTTCATGATCCAGAAAATAGCGTTTACCGGAGCTTCAATCTTGTCCACACGGTTGGGTGACCATAATTTGGACTTAATTGCACGTCCGTTTCCGTTACGCACATCTTCTGTTACCAGAACTACTTTTCCGTCTTCATCTAATGTTGCAGAACAGTTCTGAGCAGTCAGCAGGAATTTGTTGTCTTCGCATCCGGTAGGATAATCTGCTGTTTTATCGAAATAAGTAGGCTCTAATGCTACAGAAGAGCATGTTTCTGCATTGATAATAAATGCATCGTCGTGAAGCACTTTGATAGACGGATATTTGTTGTTGTGCTTTGCATGGGTAAGTGTGGACTTACCGGATCCGGACAATCCGAATACAGCAGCAACATATTTGGAACCGTCTTCTAAGGTATACTCTTTCTGTCCGCCGTGGCAGGAAGCATAGCCGTTTCTGTTGGCCAAAGCCCATGCCAATGTCAGAGTTCCCTTCTTGTGCTCTCCGAAATATCTCATACCGAGAATTCCTGCGCAGTTGGTGTCTGTGTTGAAATAGCACAGGCAGTTAGGATCTGAGATATCCGTCTTATCCGTTCCTACCCACTGAGGATCGGAGAAGATATAAATATCCGGCTCATTCTCATACATTTTGGATGATTTATACATCTTCACATAATTGTCAGACATATACTGGAAGTTCAGCATCCAGGAATAAAGGAGGTTTTCTTCTCCTTCCGGAATTAACAGATGCGCTTTCACCATAAATTCCGGATCAAGGCCGATAAATACTTCTGCATGGTACATGGTCTTCCATCTGGTATCATAAACTGCATCCATCAGAATCTTATCCAGCTCTGTGGTATTTACGCCAGGTTTTCCGGTAATTCTTCTTGCGGGAGCATAACGTCCTGTAATGGAACCGTCATTAAACAGCAATACCTTAGCGTCCGGCTCCAGGCCAAATTCCTCTCCCCTGTATACAGGCATGTCTGTTACAACAGTTCCAGGAGAATTCTTAGCAAGCTCATAAGCTTCCTTCAGGGTGTTCACCTTCACTACATTGTTGCCGTAGAATGCAGCTTCAATTATAGAGCGGGTCTTTGCAAAACCAACTTTGTTCGGCCCAATCTCTGTTCTTGGATAATATGCCTTTGTTGCCATTGTTTATCTTCCTCCTTAAAATTTTAAAGTTCTCTACTATATAGCATAGCCTTTTGTTATTTCTTTGTCAATCTTTTTTTGTCCTTCACGTGTAAAAAATTGACATTTTATATCAATTAAGCGTTTGGGGCTTCTGCTATTCTTTATTATTCTAAACTATTTTACAGGAAAAATCTATGAAAAAATCCTCAAAAATTATATAAATTTTTTAAATAAAAAATGAATTTTTCGTAAAAACAAGATATTTTCCTTGTATCAAAAACAAAAAGTATGGTATGATAATTGAATACTGTGGGTTTTGTTACTATGAAAGTTGATGCTTTCATATTATGAATGGCCATGCGGCCCGTCGCACGACAGGCTAAGCATGATGGGGGTTTACTATGAAATCCTCTATAGCATGGATAGCCATGCGGCCCGTCAGATGGCGGACTGCGCAAGATGGCAGGTTACCAGAAAAGACAGATTCAAAGGGGGAATTTATGAACACAAACATGAATACAAACTACTATTGCGAAATCACACCTGAAATCACCCGGCTGGCTGAATTGAATCAGCAGGCTGCTACCATTAATCCGGATCTGTTCGAAGAATACGATGTCAAAAGAGGATTAAGAGATTTGAATGGAAAGGGCGTTCTGGTAGGGCTGACGGAAATTTCCGATGTCTGCTCCACCAAAATGGTAAACGGAGAATTGGTTCCCGCACCCGGAGAGCTGTACTACCGGGGTTATAATGTCAAGGATATCATCAACGGACTCTCCGACAGTTCTCATTTCGGCTTTGAAGAAAGCACCTATCTGCTTCTCTTCGGAAAGCTTCCGAACCAGGAAGAACTGAACTTTTTCCGGGGACAGCTCGCAAAATACCGCTCATTGCCCACAAGCTTTGTAAGGGATTTCATTATGAAAGCCCCAAGCCAGGATATGATGAACACACTGGCGCGAAGCGTCCTTACCTTATATTCTTACGACAACCGTGCAGACGACATTTCCATCCCCAATGTGCTGCGCCAGTGCCTGACTTTAATCAGCCTGTTTCCGCTTCTTTCCGTTTACGGATATCAGGCATACCGCCATTATCACGACGGCGCCAGCCTTTTCATTCATACGCCCGGAGAAGAACTGTCCACGGCAGAGACCATTTTACATATTCTGCGCCCGGACAGCCGTTACACGCCGCTTGAAGCAAAGCTTCTGGATATTTCATTAATTCTGCATATGGAGCACGGCGGCGGAAATAACTCCACTTTTACCACTCATCTGGTATCCTCCTCCGGAACGGATACCTACTCTGCCATTGCCGCTTCTCTAGGCTCCCTGAAAGGTCCGAAACACGGCGGCGCCAACATCAAAGTGGTAAAAATGTTCGAAGATATGAAGCAGCGGCTCCATGACTGGAAAGACGAAGAGGAAATCAGCGCTTACCTGACTGCCCTTCTTCATAAAGAAGCTTTTGATAAGGCCGGCCTTATCTATGGAATGGGCCACGCAGTATATTCCCTCTCCGATCCAAGGGCAGAGCTGTTCCGCTCTTTTGTGGAACGCCTCTCCAGGGAAAAAGGACGGGAGGAAGAATTCGCGCTTTATTCCACCGTAGAACGGCTTGCACCGCAGATTATTGCAAAAGAGCGTAAGATCTACAAAGGCGTAAGCCCCAACGTAGACTTTTTCTCCGGATTTGCTTATAGTATGCTGAATCTTCCCATAGAGCTTTACACTCCTATTTTTGCCATCGCAAGAATTTCCGGCTGGAGCGCCCACCGACTGGAGGAATTGAGCTATAACGGCAAGATCATGCGCCCTGCTTACAAGAATGTCCAGGCGCATAAAGAATATATCCCTATGGATCAGAGATGATTACCAGAACTTCTGTTTCGCCCGGTTTACGGTTACGTAAAACCAGACGCACACGGTCAGAAACAGCAATACCAAAGCCCTCATAATTTCGGCCAGAGGAGTTACATAATCATTGACAAATGCCACTGCCCCGTATAAAACTGCCATTGCCCCCATCACAATGGTTCTACCATAAATATAATCAATATATCCTCTGGCGTCCCGGACAGGCGTATGCGCCGTTCCGGTAAACCAGCTGTTTAGCTGTCCGGTTCTTTTCATTCTGACAGAGGAATAGATGGTATAGATTCCATAAGCAAAGACAACTGCATCAAATAATATCAACATTGGGCATTTCCTTTCTTTTTACTGATTTTGTATGTAAAAATTATTATATACGTTGTCGAAAAGTATTGCAAATGGTATTTATATAAAAGAAAAGATTGAAACTTCCAACCACATAGTGTAAAATTAGAATATCTAAATCAATCAGCAAGGAGCGATTCGAATGGAAAATGTAAAAATATTAATCTGCGATGATTCTGTTCTGGCACGGAAACAGTTAAAGGACATCATCAAAAAATGTGGCTATGACAATTTCGTAGAAGCGTCTAACGGACAGGAGGCTTTTGAACTCTATAAAGAGCATCAGCCGGATCTTTCATTTCTGGACATAGTTATGCCAGTCAAAGACGGCGTAGAGGCAATCCGCGACATCCGCAGCTTTGACCCGAAAGCCTATATCGTTGTCGTATCTTCTGTCGGCACACAGACGCAATTGAAAAATGCGATTTTAGAAGGAGCACGCGATTTTGTACAGAAGCCTTTCTCTTCTTCTGCTATTGCAGAAATTTTAAAAGGGCGTTTTGAAGGGAGATAAGATTTATGCATACGCAGTTTTTCGGTAATTTTTTGCTTAATAAAGGGGTGATTACCCCTGAACAGCTGATTGAGGCTTTGAAGATTCAATCTTCTGCCCACAAAAAATTCGGTACTCTGGCAATCCATTCCGGGTATATGTCAGCAAGTGAAGTTGCAGATGTTTACATTACCCAGACCCACTATGACAAACGGTTCGGCGAGCTTGCGGTGGAACTTGGCTATCTCACCACTGAGCAGGTGGACAAACTTCTGACCTTACAGCTTCCCAACTATATGCTGCTTGGGCAGATTCTGGTGGATCAGAAAATAATAACGCATATTGAATTGGAGAATTTAATTACGGAATATAAGTCTCAATATGAGATTTATGAACTGGATATGATGGAAGAGCAGAAATCCATGGTGGATAAATTGCTGGCCGATTTGTATCTTCCGGATGATCTGCAGGATACGCAGAATATAATTGCCTACATTACGCTCCTTTTTAACAATCTGGTACGTTTTATCGGAGAAGATTTTACGCCTTTAAACATTATGACTTTACCGGAAGTTCCTACAAATTACTGTGTATCCCAGATAGTTGACGGCACTTTTTCTTTCCTGTCCGCACTGGATATGGATTCTGAGACTGCAATTGCCTTTGCAGGCAGATATGTAGACGATGAATTTGAAGAATTTGACGAATATGTCAGCGCCTCCATGGAGGATTTTCTAAACCTGCATAACGGTCTGTACTCTGTAAATATGTCCAATGACTTCACATTGGAATTGCATCTGCAGCCGCCTGTATGCTATGAAAATACCGTATTGGCAACAGAAGCCCCCTGCTATCTGCTGCCTGTGATCTATTCTTTTGGAACGGTGAACTTTATTTTTTCAGTTACATCTTCTTAAAGAAACTGCAGTATGGCAGTCCGTGCTGTATACGATTTCAGCTTTTTCAAGAGTGGGAAAAGAAGCAGGTTCCAACTTTCAGGAACCTGCTTCTTTCATTTCATAATAAACTTCCATCATGCTCTGCTTGCCGTTTGGCGGGCCGCATGGCCATCCTTCCTATGAAAGCCCTTGGCTTTCATAGGAAATACCTTGTTGCTGTAAATTACATATGTAAAAACTCTTTCACAACAGCCTGCATCTCACTTACTTCACAAACCGTCTTATGGCGCACCGGCGCAGTGCGGATCTCTTCAATGGCCCTGGGCGCTTTCACGCCGGACAATGCCGCCAATTCGTCCACCAGTTCAAAATCTTCCTTGCCGGCATATTTCTCATCAATGGCAGTCATAACGCTTCTGGTAAACTTGTAGGGACTGGCGGTGGAGGCAATGACCGTCTTGGTCTCATCCTTTGTCTCTTCCCTGTACTTCTTATACACTGCAGCCGCAACCGCCGTATGGGTATCCAGAATATACCCCGATTCCCGGTAAGTCTCCCGAATCATGGATGATGTTTCACTCTCACTTGCGTAATTCCCATAAAATTCCGCAAGCTGGCTGCGCATCTCTTCTGTAATCTCATATCTGCCCTCTTCCTGCAGAGATTTCATCAGTCTCCGGTTTTTCTCCGGATCATTTCCGGCAATACGGTAAATCAGCCGTTCCAGATTGCTGGAAATCAGAATGTCCATAGAGGGAGAAGAGGTCAGCACAAATTCACGGTTTCTGTCATAGGCGCCTGTGGCAAAAAAGTCATACAGTACCTTATTCTCATTGGAAGCGCAAATCAGTTTTCCGATGGGAAGACCCATATTCTTAGCATAAAACGCCGCCAGAATATTGCCGAAATTCCCTGTGGGAACGGTCACATTGATACGCTCTCCGCTTTGAATCTCTCCGGACTGCACCATCCTGGCATAGGCGTATACATAATATACAATCTGGGGAACCAGACGCCCGATATTGATGGAATTAGCGGAAGAAAACTGATATCCTGCCTCTGCCATGGCCTTTCCCAGCTCTTTATCTGAAAACATCTGCTTCACGCCGGTCTGCGCCTGGTCAAAGTTGCCGCAAATCCCCACTACAAAAGTATTTTCCCCCTGCTGGGTCACCATCTGCTTCTGCTGAATGGGGCTTACGCCGTCCTTAGGGTAAAAGACAATGATTTTCGTGCCCTTTACACCGGCAAATCCTGCCAGGGCAGCTTTCCCGGTGTCTCCGGAAGTGGCCGTTAAGATCACGATATCATTCTTCACCTGGTTCTTCCCTGCCGCAGTAATCATCAGATGAGGCAGAATCGAAAGGGCCATATCCTTAAACGCTATGGTCGCGCCGTGAAATAATTCCAAAAAATATGTATCTTTCTCCTTCTTCAAAGGAGCAATTTCTTCGGTATCAAATTTCTGGTCATAAGCGTTTGCAATGCACCGCTTTAACTCCTCCTCCGTAAAATCCGTGAGAAACAGCTTCATCACTTCATAAGCCGTCTCCTGATAAGTCATGCCTGCCAGCTTCTCCATGGATACATCCAGGGCGGGAATTTCCTCCGGCACAAACAATCCTCCGTCTTCCGCCAGGCCCTTTAGAATCGCCTGGGAAGCCGTTACTTTTTCTTTGTCATTTCTTGTACTTACATACAGCATAATTCTATTCCATCCTTCTGTTATTCTTCGTATCTGCAAAATTATGAAAGAAACCATCCTTAAAGCCCAGGGAATCTTTTCCTGCCGCTGTTCAAATATCCCTGTCGTTCAGAAACATTTCTGCGGCTGCCGCTCAATCTTCCACGGAGTAATACAACTAAGGGGCATCCCTGCCTTTGGGACACCCCTCATTATAAAAGTTTTCCTCTTTCCTGTCAATCTCCATGCCATACAAACTTCATACAATAACGCATAAAAAGGTCGAGTAGACTTGCCCCTTGCGGGGCAAGCCCCTCTTCAGAACCGGACGTGCGGCTTTTCCGCATCCGGCTCTTTGCAAAGTTAATTATTCAACAACTATCGCTCATAGATA
>JAETSX010000028.1 GCA_021769425.1 Eubacterium sp. | reverse complement strand
CTGAAAAGAAGAAATATGGGGTTTATAGAAAATGTAAAAAAGTTATTTATGGGGACACCGGCTATTTTTTAGCCGGTGCAATGCCCGTTAGGTCACCCGAAAGGCTGAACTGTTACAAAAAGTTTTTTTTCAAGCAGTTGACGTAAAAAAGGGTAACTTTAATAAGCCCACCCATGTGGAAATTTAATAAACTCATGAGAACCTGTTAAGCTGCGTTCCGTGTCTTGTCAGGATGCGCTGCCAGATACTGCTCACAGTGTTCCTGAGGAGTGATGATCTTAAACGGCTTATTATCCCGGAGCATGGCAAAAATGATGTTGCAGATTTTATGCATGACAACCCCGACAGCCACGTTTTTCTTCTTGCTTTTGCATTTGTTGGCATAGTAGCTGTGGATAACCGGATTTACTGGTGTTTTTGTCCCTTTATCCACCTTAAGGTTATTGAGCGCCACCATATGCAGGATACGCCTGGCAAAGCTGGAACCCTCTTGGACATGTGGACTTTGTCACCGTTGAACTTGCCGGACTGCTTTACGGCAGGATCCAAACCGAAGTAGGCATAAAGCTTCTTTGGGGAGGGAAACAGGTCAAAGGAACCCATTTCAGCGATCAGGACAACCGCGCTGAGGAAGCCAACGCCCCGCAGGGACTGGAGAAGGAGGATACGGTCATAGACGGGTGTTCCTTCCAGCTTATTAACAGCCTTCTGCAGTTCTTCGAGTATGCTGTCCAGATGCTCCTGGTATTCCCGGTAGGTTTTGATATACAGCCGGATCCGGAGCGCGTCGCTTGGAAGTGCACGTCCGAAAACAGCGGCATCCTTTGCGGCGGTGCATATGGCCTCATATTTGGCAAGGGCATACTTTTCCCCAAAGCGCGCCGTGCTGCGGATGGTTTTCACAAGCCCGTCTTTTGGCGCGGCAAGCATGTCCGCTGCAAGGGGATAAGCTTCCAGAAGCTTTAAGGAAGTCTGCGTTGTGATCTTGCTGAACACCTTCAGGTATGCGGGGAAGGACACTTTCAGTTCTGCGGTGAGCTTCAGGACGGCCGCAGACTGCAGGTCTTTGAAGTAATAGTAGTCCCGGACCAGGTTGCGCAGGTCGATGACCGCATCATCCGGAATGATGGAAGTCTTAAGGGAGGCATCCAGACCGACTTTAGCAGCTTTTTTTGAATCAAATTTATCATTATGCAGTTTCCTGACGTTCATATTTGTGCTATTCTTAGTAATGATAGGATTAATGACGGAGCAGTCAAAACCCTTATCACGAAGGAAGCACAGGAGCGGGATGTGATAGATCCCGGTGGACTCAAGGAAGCATCGGCTTTTGAGAGAATACGTTTCTTGTGCTTCCTTTATTTTTGTGACGGCAAGCTCACGGGACTCAGGATCCGAGTGAATGATCTTAAATGGTTTTCCGGTGAGAATGCCATTGGGGAGCATGATGGACATCCATGTGAAGTCTGCCCCGACATCAAGCCCGACTGAGAGATAAGGGATGCTTTCCAGCATCTTAAGTGCTTTTTGGTATTGCATGGTTTTATCCTTTCTGGCAGGCATCCATTTCCAGAAGGCGGATACACAACCTGGCGGCTTATACAGGTATAGCCTGGGGCTTCCCAACCAGCCAAAACATAAATCACCACCGAATGGACTGACAGACTTTCTAAGAGGCTTCACCAGCCGGGAGGCCGGTTCCCAAGGAGGAAACGTCAATGATCCTGCCTCAGTGATTATACCTCAATATTTTGTCTGGTGCATGAAGGAAACCTCAGACATGATAAATAATGTTGCCTTATAACTTCTGATGGAGGGGGAACTCCTCCTTCCGTTATATCTATATAGATTTATTAGATTGGACTTTGTAACTATTAACCAGTAGTCATTCTTGACTACACCATTATTATACTAGGAGGATAAGTCATGAGTGAAAATAATTTGCCCATAAAGCTAGTTCTTCAAAAAACATCAGATATTATAAAAAACTCTAATGGTGGGAGTACAAAATTTTTTGGAGAAATAACGCCTCAGTTAAAAGAGGAAATAACAGATAAGTTTGAATAAAACTTTCCCAATCTGCTGTACTATAGAAATTGCTTTTTGAACCATTAAAACTGCTGATTTCCATCTTGCGGACTTTATTACATATAGAATTCCGTATACTAATGCTCTGTTTAGTGTGTTTTGACTGGAAATCAGGCCATCAATCTTTGACAAATTGTTTTTCAAATCTCTTGAAATATAGTACTGAAAATGCTATACTGTACTATATTAGAGGTGATTTTATGGCTATACCAGAATACATCCGCAAAGTGCCGAGACCTGTCAATACTGTTGTAGTGGACAACGGGAAAGATGGCCCAAACCGATATGCCGTCCGCGAAAGAGCCGGGACAAAATACATCCGGAACGGAAACCCACAGCCGAAAAACGGAAAGGTCATCGGCCATATTTTTGATGGGGCATACATTCCCCTTAATGGAGAAACAGCCGCATCCGGACCGGACATGTTATCGTATGGGGCGGCCGCATTTGCAAGATCCGTTTCGGCCGATATCCTGACTGACCTTCTGGATGTCTATCCCGCAAAGGACGCATGCACTGTAATGGCGATCGCCACGCTCAGGATCATACGCCCATCCATCACGGCTGACCGTATGGGAACGCACTATCGACGCACATTTGTCTGCCAGCACTACCCGGGGGCGGCATTGTCCGCGAATACCATCTGCACTTTCCTGCAGAAGCTCGGGCAGGACGGCGGCAGACGCAAAGCTTTTTACCAGAAGCGTGCCGCCGCTGTCATTGCCAGCCACCATATCGCAATTGACGGAACGCTCAAACAGGACAGCAGCACAGTAAATGACCTGTCGGCCTTTTCTTACAAGGCGCGGAGGAAAGGTTGTCAGGAAGTCTCCGTGCTCTATGCCTATGACATCGAGGCAATGGAGCCGATCTGCGCGGAAGTGTTCCCCGGCAACAGCATTGATGCCAGTTCCTATGCCGCTTTCATCCGTGACAACGACATCCGCAGGGGAATCATTGTCTCCGACAAAGGGTTCCCGTCCAGCCAGATCAAAAAGGAGCTGGAGGAACGGCCTGACCTGCACTTCCTGACGCCGATAAAAAGGAACGATGTCAGGATTGCCAACAATGGCATGCTCTCTTTCGAGGGCGTGCTCTCCGGCATTGACGACCATGTCCTGTACAGGAAGCTCCCTATTCAGGGAGGCCGCTATCTTTATGCCTACAGGTCTGCAAGGAAGGCAGCAGCAGAGGAGGCTTCCTACCTGGCCCGCAGGGAGAAGCAGAACGATTTCCGTCCTGACGCGTATGAAAAGAAGCGGCGCGTCTTTGGGGTGATCGTGTTCGAATCAGACCAGGATATCGATCCCAGGGCTGCCTATCTTTGCTATGACGATCGGTGGCTGCTGGAGCTGGCGTTCAACCGCTACAAGAGCGATGAATGCCTTGACAGGACAGAAGTCCAGGGCGATTTCTCGTTGCTTGGCTCAGAGTTTATAAATTTTATTTCTACGGCGCTCACCTGCCGTATGCTACGCAAAGCGCGGGAAACCGGGCTGTTGGAAAAGGTAACTTATGGCGAGCTGCTTGACGATCTTTCCAGTGCATGGCGCATGGTTGACTCGCCAGAAGCGCCTGCCACAGATGACGGTTTCTGGGTACACACGCTGAATTATGTGTTTGATGAGCTGGAAGCCCTTGGTCTTTCAAAGCCGATTTCTAAGCCAGTGCCTAAAAAGCGGGGCAGGCCGAGGAAAAATCCAGTGGAAGACAAACCTAAGCGACCAAGGGGACGGCCAAGGAAAAACATCTGATCTGCCGCAGCTCTATAATACGGCAGATTGGGAAACTTATAATTCTTCATTTTCACTTATTTTTTGTGAATAAAAATTCTTAAAAATTCGGCATATTTACTAATAACGGCTAAGGTATAGTCTGAGCAGTAAGGAACTGTTAAGAAGGAATACAAATGATTGCGTTTGCATCTTGAAATAATAAGCAAAATCACGTATAATTTAAACCATAATATACAATAAATCAATATCAGAAACGCCTTAGCTGTGGGCGCCAGCCATGGACAAGGGCGTTTTTGTCATTTATAGATGTTAAAAAAGTTTATGCAAAAGTATAAAAATGGAGCGCCAAAGAGGTACGGCGCCGTTAATATGCTTTCATCAATATAGCATTGCTTTTATTGTGGCAGAAATACAACAAAAGAGAATGGAAAGGAGATTTTAAGAGTGGAGGCAGCCGGTTATATAGAATTGACGATCACATTTGTCACATTAATTTTCAGTGGAATCAGCATTGTGGGAAGCCTGGTTTTCAGACTTCATTATCACAGAAAGATTGATTTGGAATATTTGAGCTGGGGAATTTTTCTTGGCGCTGTCTGGAATATTATAAATTCTCAGGCAGGGCAGGCTTTGTTTCATAACTCTCAGACTGTAGCGGATATCGCTTTTTTCGTAATGCTTTTGCTCCCATTGCCATTTTTGTTTTACATAGATAAGGTGCAAATGGAACGATATCATAAATTTTACAGGATAGCAGAAGTTTTGGAGGGCGCTGAATGTGTTTTATTTTTCGGACTGTATTATTTCTATTTGCATGATTATGAGGATATTTTTTTGCCTGTCATTCTCTGCTTTTGCCTGTTTATAGCGCTCGTAACCTGCACATTTTTGTCTGATATCTTTCATGGGCATATGAGAGAATATTTTGCCGTTGCGGCCGGTATGGTGTGTGTATGGATTGCAGTGTTTCTTAGAATTATTTCCTATATTCAAAGAGACAGGGTGGAAAGTGATGCCGTTTTGCCGGTGGGATTAACTATCATGCTGTTGCTGGCAGCCGCCAATACTATCCGTGATTTGGTAAACATAGAGAAAAAGCGGCAGCAGGCTCTTATGGCAAGTGAAGCCAAGAGTAAGTTTCTGGCTAACATGTCCCATGAAATCAGAACGCCCATCAATGCAGTCCTTGGCATGAATGCCATGATTCTCAGGGAATGCAAGGATAGGACAATCCGTGAATATGCACTAGATATCCAGGATGCAGGACAGAGCCTCCTGGCATTGATTAATGATATTCTGGATTTATCCAAAATTGAATCCGGAAAGTTGGAACTCTTTCCAGAGGAATATGATTTCAGCAGTCTGCTCCACGATGTTATAAATATGATTGCCATGAAGGCGAAAGACAAAGACCTTGCTGTGCATCTGTCCGTCGATGAAAATCTGCCTTCCAGATTTTGGGGAGATGATGTCAGGCTTCGCCAGGTTTTGGTTAATATTATGAATAATGCCGTGAAGTATACAGAAAAAGGCAGTGTGACATTAACGGTAACGGGCAAAGCAACGAAAAGCGATCACAGCGTAAGCGATGGCATTTCCGATAAAAGCGCACAGACAGAGGATGCTGTTTGCTCATTGACTTTTCAGGTAAAGGATACCGGCATTGGCATACGGCAGGAAGATCTTGTGAAGCTATTTCAAGAATTTCAGCGAATTGAGGAAGAGCGGAATCGTAACATTGAGGGAATAGGCCTGGGGATGAGCATTACTACACAGCTCTTGGAGCTGATGGGAAGTAAATTGCAGGTAGAGAGTGTCTATGGTGAAGGTTCCACTTTTTATTTTACATTGGAGCAAAGGGTTATAGATGCGGAACCTATAGGGAATCTGGAGGAAAGAATCAGAGAAAGGGCAACGGAGTATTCCTATCAGGCGAAATTTACTGCACCCAAGGCACAAATTCTGGTAGTGGATGACAATTCCGTAAACCGCAGAGTTTTTGCAAATCTTTTAAAAGCGACTGAGGTGATGATTGATGAAGCGGCTGGCGGTATGGAGTGTCTCAAGCTGGTAAGAGAAAAGCAATATGATGTTATTTTCCTGGATCATATGATGCCTGACTTAAATGGAATTGAGACATTGCATCGGCTGCGGGAGATTGAGAATTGTCCCTGTCATTCCACTCCGATAATTGCACTGACAGCGAATGCAGTCTCTGGCGCAAGGGAAATGTATCTAAAAGAAGGATTTGACAGTTTCCTGTCTAAGCCCATTATTCCAGATAAACTGGAAAAGATGCTGATGCAGTTCCTGCCAGAGGATAAAATTACATACGAAAAAATCAAGAATGATTTCCCAGAGGGAACGGCTGACAATGGAGTAACTCAAAAGGGACAGTTAGAGGAAAGCAAGGGACTGTCCGGCCTTCCGCAATTAGATGGAATTGACTGGGAATATGCCATGTTGCATTTAAAGGATGAGAGCATTTTAAAAGACACTGTGAATCATTTCTATCTGGCCATGGACAAAGAGGCAGAGGAACTAGAGCAGTTTTTCCAATTGCTGCAAAAGACATCGGGAGAACAACAAAAAATGGCCGTAAAGCAATTTGAGATCAAGGTGCATGCCATGAAAAGCAATTCGGCAATGATTGGCGCTATTCCGCTGTCCGGCGTGGCAAAAATGTTAGAATATGCCGCAAAAGATGAGGAAATAGGAACAATTCAGGCTGTGACTCCGGCATTTCTTAATGAGTGGAAAAAGATGAAAGCGATATTAGAAGGTTATGTGGATCATGACAGGGAAAATGATGGAAATGGCAAACTTCAAGCAGATTGGAATGAAGTGCGCCAAAATTTGCATAAGATTGTGGATGCTATGAATGATATGGACATTGATACAGCAGATGAAAGTATGAACCAAATGAAAAAATATCAGTATCCGGAACAGATGAACCCCCTTGTTAATAATCTTAGCCTTGCTGTCGTTAACATAGATTTGGTACAGGCAGAAAACTGGGCAGGAGAATTGATAAAAATAATTGATGAATTGGAGGAAACGAAATTATGAAAGAATACGAAAAAAGGATTATGCTGGTAGATGATTCGCCGATTATGCTTAGAAATATTAAGAGTATTTTGGACCAGAAATATGAGGTTTTACTCACAACCTCCGGACGGCAGGCATTGAAAGCCATTCCAGAGAAAAAACCGGATGTGGTGGTGCTGGACTATAAAATGCCAGATTTAGATGGAAAAACTGTATTCGAAGAAATGCAAAAAGATGAGTACATGAAAGATATTCCTGTGATTTTTCTAACAAGCGTATCCGACAGCGACATGATTAAATCCATATTAAGATTAAAGCCTGCCGGTTATATTTTAAAGCCGCCAGATAAAAATAAGGTGTTGGAAACAATTCAAAATGCTTTGAAGAAGTAATAACATTGAAGATCCAAAAATGTTCCGATGGAAAATCTGAGCAGACTTTTTTCTTAGTCTGCTCTTTTTGTTCGCCCAGCATGGGCGAACTCTAACGGGTGAAAGTCCCGAGTGCGCGTAGGCAACGACGAAGCACATAGCTGAACAGCAAGGGTGTCCATCGTGAGGTGGAATCTGAAAGAAGCTGTAGGCAAACCTCTGACCTGACGAACAGAAACCGCATATAAGGCTGGGAAATACGGATAAGTCTGCAAAAGAAGATGAAGTCCAAAAGTTGCTGGAAGTACCAGTAGATGCGGCAGGTGCATGGAGGGAAAGAGTTCACACCTTAACTGGGGAGGTCTCACAGCGGTTCCATTAGCCGAGTAACAACGAACGGTGAGAAGTCAGCAGAAGCCATAGTAGCGAGGAAGTTCCTGTAATGGGGATGGAGTGAAGGGCTGAACAATCAATCAGTTGAAGTACGTTCCACTTCGTAGCCGGAGCAACGTCTGTCGATAACGTCAAAGGCGGCAAGGGCAAAAGGGGCAGAAAGGAAACAACGCATGGACACAAGTAGTCTCATGGAGCAGATATTAAGCAAAGATAATCTCAATACGGCGTATCTGCAAGTCGTTAGGAACAAAGGAGCGGCAGGGGTAGACGGAATGACTGTCGAAGAACTTGGCGTATATCTTTCGGAAAACGGCGAAAACATCAGGGAACAGCTGCAGACGAGAAAATATAAGCCGCAGCCGGTCAGACGGGTAGAGATACCAAAGCCGGATGGCGGAACAAGAAACCTCGGAGTGCCAACGGTAACAGACCGCTTTGTGCAACAGGCGGTAGCGCAGGCGCTTATTCCAATATTTGAGGAGCGGTTCTTATATTTTTCTCCCAACTTCCGATTTCTCGATCGGTTAATCAGTTTAGCATCCAATTCTTTGATAATAAAAAGGATTCCATTCCTTTCAATGACTGTCATACATTGCGTCAGACTATCCGTACATAATTTCAGCCAACAGAATAATTTGCCGCAATTATTTACAAAATAATTAGTAGGTTACATCTGATTTATTAGGAATTATAATAGCCGCTATAATAGAAGCGATTATTCCGCTTCCATCACAAGCTGTGAATATAATCCAGAGCAGCCTGACTAAAGTCACATCAATATCAAAATATTCTGCAATTCCTCCGCATACTCCGTCTAACTTTTTTACGAGTGGATAAACACTCCTATAGAAGAACAACGTCCTGAAAATCCAGAGTTGGCAAAGATTTATTTTATGGGATTTTCGGATAAGAAAAATCGAGAATCAAGCATACAGCAGCATTTAATATTGACTGGTTTGAAAACTAATTAGGCCGCTTATAAATGATTTATGTAAGTGAAATCAAAGGTTTTTACATCTGCAGTTTAGGCAGTCAGAAGCATTACAAATGTGTGCCGCAGGCCATGCAGTGTGATTTCCGGCAAATTATCCTCATGTGTCTCGTTGTAGGAAGAAACATATTTTTCAAGAAAAATATGTTTCTTCTGTCTTTTTCATGCTATAATAAGAAAAGTATACCTGTAAAATTCACAAAAACAGCTCTGGTCTGAAAGGGGAAACTGCCGTGATTTATACACCATTGACAAAGAAAGCCATGAAAATTGCCTACGATGCCCATCATGGGCAGGAAGATGCCGGCGGGGTTCCTTATGTGCTCCATGCCTTTCATGTGGCAGAGCAGATGAAAGAAGAAGTTACAACATGTGCAGCCCTTCTGCATGATGTGGTGGAAGACACCGATATCACACTGGAAAAGTTGGAACAGGAATTTCCTCCGGAGGTGACAGAATTGGTGGCGCTGCTGACCCATAGCCCTCAGGAAGATTATTTCGATTATATTCGGAGAATACGGGGAAATCCTGACGCAAAATTGATAAAATTGGCAGATTTAGAACATAATTCAGACGAAAGCAGGCTGTCGGGCTTTGCTTTGGTGACGGAGGCCAAAAAGGAAGCCTGGCGCAAAAAATATAAGAAGGCGCGGGAAATATTAATGGAGTGTTAGGATCCCCCCGCGCTAAGTATCTTTACGTTTTGCTTGTCTATTTTTCTGAGATTGCTGCTTTTCTAGCCTCAGCGTAGCCGCCGCTGCGCCTGCGTTTGTGAAACACCGCTTTCAGAAAAATATTCTGCGCCAATTCATTAATACTCATACGCTAAGCGCATGCTGTTTGCGTCATTGCACGAAGGGGTCCGCCAGACCTCACGTCAGATGCATCCTTAACGATAAGCATTTTTCATGTACATAGTAAACTCTCATTATGCTTAACCTGCCGTTTGGCGGGCTGCATGGCCATCCATGCTTTGGAAGTCGAAGACTTTCATAGTAAACCCCCATCATGCTTAGCTTGTCGTGCGACAGGCCGCATGGCCATCCATGCTGTGAAAGTCGAAGACTTTCATAGTAAACCCCCGTCATGCTCTGCCTTTCGTGCGACGGGCCGCATGGCCATCCATGCTGTGAAAGTCGAAGACTTTCATAGTAACAGTTTAGCAAACCCACATTGCTGTTTTATACAAATTTAATAAAATTTTAGAAAAATTCCATATGTTTTTTTATGAAAACTGTTATAATGGAATTTGTCGGAGGTTGCAGTGATTTATGAAATTAAGAACCAGATTAATAATATCATTCTGCCTGATCATATTTGTGCCGGTTCTGCTGGCAGTAGCGACGGTATGGGGATTTGGGCAGTACCAGATGAAAGCAGTGCGCCAAATTTATAATATGGATGGAAGCGCATATGACTATTTTATCAATTCCTTTAAAGTACTCAGCCATTTTACCAAAAAGGATTATGAAAAATTGCAGAAAGTTGCGGCGGAAACACCGGAAAAGCTGGAAGATACAGCCTACTTGGATGAAATCAATCTTGAACTGAAAGAGAAATATTCTTATTTAATTCTGCGCAAAGACAAAGAATTAATCTATATAGGGAAAGAGAATGAAATTTTTCCGGAAGAAAATCTGCCGGAATATGACAGTGACGCCATCCAAAGCGCAGGTTCTGGATTTTATATCGAAGGCGAAGAACAGGCGCTGGTGAAGCAGATAGATTTTACTTTTCCGGAGGGAACTCAGGGCAGTATATTTATTATTACTTCCATGGAGCAGATTTTGCCGGATGTGAAAGGCGTGCTGTTGGATTTGATGATTTCTGTGGTATTAATATTGATTTTTACCGCAGGAATGCTGACTGTCTGGATTTATCAGGGCATTATCAATCCGATTCATAAATTAGAAGCGGCCGCTCAGAATATTAAGGCGGGCAATCTGGATTTTACCATTGATGCAGAGGGCAAGGACGAGATAGGAGAGTTATGCCGGAGTTTTGAAGAGATGCGGCATCGTCTGAAAGAGTCAGAAGAGGAGAAGATATCCGGTGAGAAAGAGAATAAAGTCTTAATCAGTAATATATCCCATGATCTGAAGACGCCCATTACTGCCATTAAAGGATATGTGGAAGGAATCATGGATGGCGTAGCCGACACGCCGGAAAAGCGTGACAAATACATCCGCACCATATATAACAAGGCCAACGAAATGGACATGCTGATCAATGAACTGACCTTGTATTCCAAAATCGACACCAACCGGATTCCCTATAATTTTAACCGTATCAATGTGGCGGATTATTTTGACGACTGTGTAGAGGAAGTGGGCTTGGATCTGGAGGCTAAAAATATAAAGCTTAACTATATCAATTATGCAGAGAAAGATGTGCTGATTATCGCAGATCCGGAACAGCTTCGGCGCGTCATTAATAATATTATTGGAAATTCTGTCAAGTATCTGGACAAAGAACAGGGATTTATTAATATCCGTATCCGTGATGTGGGAGACTTTATTCAAGTTGAGATTGAAGACAATGGAAAAGGAATTGCGGCCAAAGATCTGCCGTATATTTTTGATCGGTTTTACCGCACAGACGCTTCCAGAAATTCGGCTACCGGAGGCAGCGGCATCGGACTGTCCATTGTGAAGAAAATTATAGAAGATCACGGAGGAAAGATTTGGGCGAACAGTAAAGAAGAAACCGGAACTATTATGTATTTTGTAATCCGGAAGTATCAGGAGGTAATAAATTGAGTAAAGTATTGATTATCGAGGATGAAGTGGCAATTGCTGATTTGGAAAAGGATTATCTGGAATTAAGCGGTTTTCACGTTGAGATTGAAAATAACGGCAATCAGGGACTGGCAAGGGCATTGAGCGAAGAATTTGATATGTTTATCCTGGATTTGATGCTGCCGGGAGTGGATGGATTTGAAATCTGTAAGAAAATCCGGGAAAATAAGAATACTCCCATATTGATGGTATCGGCAAAGAAAGATGATATTGACAAAATCCGCGGCCTGGGGCTTGGAGCCGATGATTATATTACGAAGCCGTTTTCTCCCAGTGAGCTTGTGGCAAGAGTGAAGGCGCATCTTTCCCGATACGAACGTCTGATTAACAGCAGTGTCCAGGAAAATGATGTAATTGAAATCCGCGGCCTGAAGATAGACAAAACGGCAAGACGCGTCTGGGTGAATGAAGAAGAGAAGCAGTTTACCACCAAGGAATTCGATTTGCTGACCTTTTTAGCCCAGAATCCCAACCGTGTTTTTTCCAAAGAAGAGCTGTTCAGTCAGATTTGGGATTTGGAATCGGTAGGGGACATTGCAACCGTTACAGTTCATATTAAGAAAATTCGTGAAAAAATTGAACTCAGCACCACCAAACCCCAGTATATAGAGACAATCTGGGGCGTAGGTTACCGCTTTAAAGTCTGATTGGAATTTGGCAGAAGCAGCCAGGGACAGTGGAATTGGAACTTAGCATGAAATTTTTGCATTTGAATACGGACGGAAATGCAGGTGCATTCTCCATGACGCAAACTGGGAAGCGTTCATTCTCCTTGCGGCAAACGCTGCCGCATCGCCTCCTTCCGCCGCCTTGCACTGTCGCAAATATGCAATAAAACTGAGAGAGTTTCTACATGAATCAATAAGGAAATACAAAATGGAAATTATTTATGAGGACAGTGAAATTGTTGTCTGCCACAAGATGCCCGGCATTCCCGTGCAGACTGCTAAGATAGGACAGCAGGATATGGTCAGTATGCTGCGCAATTATTTTGCAGATAAGGAAGAATCCACAGAGATTTTTGTGATCCGGCGTCTGGATCAGCCGGTGGAAGGAATTATGGTATTTGCAAGAAATGCTCAGGCAGCAGCGATTCTAAGCCGACAGGTGCAGGAAAAGAGTGTGGAGAAACAATATCTTGCTTTGGCAGAAGGGCAATTTCAGGAAAAGACAGGCCAATTGGAAGATTATCTTTTAAAGAATGGAAAGAATAATGCTTCTCAGGTAGTTCCCAAAGGGACAAAAGGGGCGAAAGCGGCAAAGCTTTCTTATGAAGTGCAGAAAACAATTTTAAAATCAGGGCAATCCTCAGGTATATTTGAGGCGGTGTGTCAATGTGACAGTGTCAGTCTGGTGCGCATCTGGCTGGATACCGGGCGGCATCATCAGATCCGGGTACAGATGGCGCATGCAGGGCATCCGCTGGTGGGAGATAAGAAATATAATCAGAATTGCCCTCCAGGCTATCTGCCGGTTGGATTGTGTTCGGTCCGGACATCTTTCTGTCATCCGAAAACCGGGGAGCGGATGGAATTTGCGGCAGAGCCCAAAGGAAAATTATTTATGGATTTCAAATAGCGAAACAGCTGCCGGAAGAAAGGCAGTCAACCGGAGCAGACAGATTTTTCCGGCATAAAAAGCTAAAAACACCGCATACTGATTTCATGAACAGAGAAGCGAAAGAAAGCATGCGGAGGATAGTGAGAATTTTGGGAATTACCTTTGCAGTCTATATCAGCATCCGCTGGCTGTTTCCGTTGGTAATTCCTTTTTTAGCGGCATTTTTACTGGCAAAGCTCCTGAATCCGCTTGTTGAAAAACTGGAGAATAAATTAAAACTGAAAAGAAGCGTTTGGTCTTCCCTGCTGGTGGGATTATTGTCGCTGCTGCTGTGTCTGGCAGTGTTCTTTTTTGTGAAAACATTGGCAGATCAAATTAAGAATGTGATTGATAATTTGGAACTGTATAAAAGGCAGGCAGGAGAATTATGGCAGGAGTGCTGCTGTCAGATTGAAAATATAACCGGAATAAAAGCGGAAATGATTCAGGACGGCGTGCAGAAACAGATACCGGAAATGATGAAGCGCATGAAAACAAATGCGTTTCCCACCGTTATGACCAGTACCATTTTGTATGCGAAAAATATGTTTGTATTTCTGGGCGTCTGCTTTATCGTGGGGATCAGCACCATTTTGATTTTAAAAGATTACGGGAAAATTCGTGAGACTCTGGAGCGTCACCCCGTGGGAAATATGGCGTTGAAGATTTGTCGCAGAACCTATGAGGCAGGCGGGGCCTATATCAAATCTCAGATTATAATTATGTGCATTATCACTGTGATCTGTGTGGCAGGGCTGTTTTTTTCCGGAAATGAATATGCATTGCTGACCGGGTGCGGGATAGGGATTTGCGATGCCATGCCTTTTCTGGGCACCGGAACCATATTTGTGCCCTGGGCCATTATTGAGCTGATTCAGGGAAAATATATGCTGGCAGCCATATATACAATCATTTACACCATATGCAGTTTGATGCGTGAGATTTTAGAGCCGAAACTGCTGGGAAATAAACTGGGAATGCATCCTTTGGCAGTGATCGTAAGCATGTATGTGGGGTTAAAAATTTACGGGCTGTGGGGATTTGCCCTTGGCCCTCTTTCCTACATCCTTATCAAAGAGATCTATTTTGAAACTTTGCTTGACAATTCCGAACAATTGTCTTAAAATAGCCCTTAGCATAAGGATGCCTGAATGCAGAATTGAAGGCAGAATCATATATGGTAAACTGGCGAAGAAAAGGATCAGTACAGACAGGAAGATGCACAGAGAAGAAATCACTGGTGAGAGATTTCCCATACGAATATCTGGAACCCGCCTTGGAGCCGCGTACGAAAATACGACGTGAAGCCGCGTTAGGGCAGTTGAGAGAATGACGAGAGGTTGTTAATCAGGGTGGTACCGCCGGATGTCCGGTCCCTATTGGGATTTGGATGTCCGGCTTTTTGGTATATCGGAAAGAGGAAGGAACAGAAAAAAACGTATCAGTAAAGGAGGAAGGAATTATGGCAAAGGACAAAAAGTTAGTGGAATCCATAACATCCATGGATGTGGATTTTGCGCAGTGGTACACAGACGTGGTAAAAAAAGCAGAATTAATTGATTATTCCAGTGTAAAGGGATGCATGGTGATTAAACCTGCGGGCTATGCCATCTGGGAAAATATTCAGAAAGAATTGGATCGCAGGTTTAAGGAAACTGGAGTGGAAAACGTATACATGCCCATGTTTATTCCGGAAAGTTTGCTGCAGAAAGAAAAAGATCACGTAGAAGGGTTTGCGCCGGAAGTGGCATGGGTGACCCATGGCGGTTTGAATCCCCTGCGGGAGCGGATGTGTGTCAGACCCACATCAGAAACATTATTCTGTGACTTTTATGCCAACGACATCCAGTCCTACCGCGACTTGCCGAAATGTTATAACCAGTGGTGCTCGGTAGTCCGCTGGGAAAAAGAAACAAGGCCGTTTCTGCGTTCCAGAGAATTTCTGTGGCAGGAAGGGCATACCGCTCATGCAACGGCAGAGGAAGCAGAGGAAAGGACCCGGCAGATGCTGCATCTGTATGCAGATTTCTGTGAGGAAGTTTTGGCAATGCCTGTGATTCGTGGGAGAAAAACGGACAAAGAGAAATTTGCAGGGGCAGAAGCCACCTATACCATCGAGGCCCTGATGCATGACGGAAAAGCGCTGCAGTCCGGCACCAGCCATAATTTTGGAGATGGCTTTGCAAGGGCTTTCGGCATTCAGTATACGGATAAGGATAATAAGCTGCAGTATGTTCACCAGACTTCCTGGGGAATGACGACCCGTTTGATCGGGGCAATTATTATGGTGCATGGAGACGATTCCGGATTGTCGCTGCCTCCTGCGATCGCGCCGGTTCAGGTTATGGTCATTCCCATTCAGCAGCATAAGGAGGGAGTTCTGGACAAAGCGTCAGAAGTAAAAGATATGCTGGCACAGGCAGGAATCCGGGTAAAAATGGATGACAGTGAAAAGAGCCCCGGATGGAAATTCTCAGAACAGGAAATGAGAGGAATCCCAATCCGCGTGGAACTTGGACCAAAGGATATAGAAGCAGGAAAGTGTGTGCTGGTGCGCCGGGATACCAGAGAAAAAACAGAGTGTCCAATCGAAGAGGCCGCAGCAGTTGCCGCAAAGCTGTTAAAAACGATCCAGAAAGAGATGTTTGAACGGGCAAAGAAGCATCAGGAATCTCATATTACAGATGTAACGTCTTATGATGAATTTAAGGATGCAGTGGAACACAAGCCTGGGTTTATACGCGCTATGTGGTGCGGGGATGAGGAATGTGAGAATAAGATTAAAGAGGATACCACAGCGACTTCAAGATGCATGCCGTTAGAGGATCAGGAAGCGGTTTCTGATGTGTGCGTTTGCTGCGGAAAACCTGCCCATAAACTGGTTTACTGGGGAAAAGCATACTAAAATCATTCTCAGCGAAACGGCAAGGTATTTCAAGTGGGTAATACGAGAGAGACTTTGCCATTTCCCCAGCGGACGGGGATGAGAAAACCGGCTGCGAAACACAGAATTTTACAAAATTAAAAGGCTGCACCGATATCAATATCATCTGATGCAGCCTTCTATACTATGCTGTCCATGGGACTCTTACCTCATTCTTTCTGAAATCTTAATTCATTTCTCTGGAAATTTTGCTACCTCTGAATGCGATGGTATGTATCCATATATTGAACGTATCCTACTGGAATATCATACACTGTTTTCTTTTGATTGCTGATTCAGGGCTTCTTTTGAAAATCCTCTTGATTTCTGCCTGATATTAAATTACTTTGTTCTGAACTTATCCATCTGCCAAGCGCTTGCTTAAATTCCTTATCAGAAAACTTAATATCTGCTACTGGAGATTTTTCCATCTTCCCATTCCGAAAATATAAGGTCGGATGTTATCACGTCTGCTAATATTAAACTTCAAATACTATCAAGTTGGATAATAACCTTATTATAATTTCCCATTCCGAAAATGTAACTTCTGCCTAAACATCTAAAAAATTTCACTGTTTTAAAATTCAACTTCCGCTCTCTGCAGTTTCAAAATTCTTTTACGAAGAAAATTTAATTCTAACTATTACGTTTGTACCTTGATGTCAATTTGAGAGTAGTTCATTTAATATTTTGGTGGTCCATACCTCGCTTTCTTAAATTAAGAGATGTTTCATGTCTTTCCCAATGGCCCGTACCTCCTTTTCTTGAAGTTGTGTTTCTTTTGTTTTGTTGAGTTTATTATATCTAATAAAATCTAAAATGTCAACAATTATTTTTAAAAATTTTTATTAAACGTACTTATAATTGAAATTATATAAATAAGCAGCAAAATATTCTGAAAATTCGAAGGAAAAGATAAGAAGAGGGGATGTCAGGAGCCCACTATAAAGGCAGGAACAGGGATGGGCTTAGAGGAGTAATAGTAAACCTCCATCATGCTTAACCTATCGTGCGGCAGGCCGCATGGCCATCCTGCTATGGAAGGCTGAGACTTACCTAGTACCCCATTTTGCTCAGCCTTCCGTCCGGCAGGCCGCATGGCCATCCTACCATGGAAGTTGAAGACTTACCCAGTAACAGCCGGCCATTGTCCGCAGAATTCGGAAATGGCTGGCTGTTTTACAGGCTTTCTGATGTAATTGTCCTAAACTTTCAGTTCAAAGAAGCTTCATAAGCCGCACGGCAGGCTTTGGCAAGCTGATCTCCGCAGGAGGTTGGCCGGCCGTTGCAGGAAATGCCGCCGATTTTTTCCTCTACCTGCTCTACTGTAAGGCCTTCCACCAATTTGGGAATGGCTTGCAGATTGCCGTTGCAGCCGCCGGTAAATTTCACATCCTTGACAACATTGCCTTCTAACTCAACTTCAATTAATGTGGAACAGGTTCCTCTGGTCTTATAAACATAGCTCATTTGATTCCTCTCCTTTTGCAGTAAGTTTTGCAGTAAGAATTATGGAAATTTATTTTGAAAATCCATAAAGAATACAGAAAGTATAACATAAATAAAACTGCAGGGAAAGTGGATTTCATAAAAAATTCATAAATCGTTCATGGGATTAAGTATTGTGAATCAAATCATTCAGTGGTACAATATAAGAAGTTGTCCGCATAAACGGAATAGAATCGACGGCGGTTTTTCTGCTGAAATGAAAACAGGAGCATAGTATATGGGTATTATGAATAAAGTATTCGGGACTCACAGCGAGCGGGAGCTGAAGAGGATTAATTCTATTATAGATAAGATTGAATCCTACCGCCCGGCAATGATGGAGATGCCCGAAGAGGAATTGAAAGGCAAGACGAAAGAGTTCAAAAAGAGACTGGAAGAAGGGGAAACTCTGGACGGAATTCTTCCGGAAGCTTATGCAGTGGTGCGGGAAGCGGCAAGACGTACCCTTGGAATGGAGCATTACCGCGTACAGTTAATCGGCGGTGTGATTCTTCACCAGGGCCGTATTGCAGAAATGAAGACCGGTGAAGGAAAAACATTGGTATCCACCCTGCCGGCTTATCTGAATGCATTGGAGGGGAAAGGCGTCCACGTTGTTACGGTCAATGATTATCTGGCTCACCGCGATGCGGAGTGGATGGGAAAAGTGCATGAATTTCTCGGCCTGACCGTAGGCGTGGTACTGAATTCCATGGATAATGATGAACGCCGGGAAGCTTACAATTGCGATATTACTTATGTTACCAACAACGAGTTGGGATTTGATTATCTTCGTGACAATATGGTGATCTATAAGGAACAGCTGGTACAGCGTGATTTGCATTACGCCATAATCGACGAGGTAGACTCCGTATTGATTGACGAAGCCCGTACTCCGTTGATTATTTCCGGCCAAAGCGGGAAATCCACCAGTCTGTATGAAGCCTGCGATATTCTGGCAAGGCAGCTGGTCCGGGGAGAAGATATGCCGGAATTCTCCAAGATGGACGCCCTGATGGGAGTGGAACAGGAAGAGACGGGAGACTTCATTGTCAATGAAAAAGATAAAGTGGTTAATCTTACGGCGGAAGGCGTGAAGAAGGTAGAACACTTTTTCAGGATTGAGAATCTTGCCGATGCGGAGAATCTGGAGATTCAGCATAATGTGATCCTTGCACTCCGCGCCCACAACCTGATGTTCCGGGATCAGGACTATGTGGTGCAGGACGAGAAAGTGCTGATTGTAGATGAATTTACCGGACGTATTATGCCGGGAAGACGCTATTCGGACGGTTTGCATCAGGCGATTGAAGCAAAAGAGCATGTAAAGGTAAAGCGGGAGAGCAGAACCCTTGCCAATATCACGTTCCAGAATTTCTTTAATAAATATGATAAGAAAGCCGGCATGACAGGTACTGCATTGACGGAAGAAAAAGAATTCCGGGATATTTACGGAATGGATGTTATTGAGATTCCTACCAATATGCCGGTGATCCGCAAGGATCTGCAGGATGCTGTATATAAGACCAAGAAAGAGAAATTCCATGCTGTAGTGGAAGAAATTGAAATAGCCCACGCAAAAGGGCAGCCGGTTCTGGTGGGAACCATTACCATTGAGACTTCCGAATTAATCAGCGGAATGCTGAAGAAGCGGGGCATTCAGCACAAGGTTCTGAATGCCAAGTTCCATGAGCTGGAGGCTGAGATTGTAGCGGAAGCAGGACAGCACGGGGCCGTTACCATTGCCACTAATATGGCGGGCCGCGGTACGGATATTAAGTTGGACGAAGACGCTAAGGCTGTCGGGGGACTGAAAATTATCGGTACGGAACGCCATGAATCCAGGCGTATTGACAATCAGCTCCGGGGACGTTCCGGACGTCAGGGAGACCCGGGAGAATCCCAGTTTTTCATTTCTCTGGAAGATGATCTGATGCGTTTGTTTGGTTCCGAGAAGCTGATGGGTATGTTTAATGCTCTGGGCGTGCCGGAGAATGAACAGATTCAGCATAAGATGCTTACCAGCGCTATTGAGAAAGCTCAGATGAAGATTGAGAGCAATAACTTTGGAATCCGTAAGAATCTGCTGGAATATGACCAGGTCATGAACGAGCAGAGGGAGATTATCTATGCAGAACGCCGCCGTGTGTTAGACGGAGAAAGCATGCGGGACGTAATTTATAAGATGATTACAGACCGGGTAGAGAATACGGTGGATACCTGTATTTCTGCGGATCAGGACAGCGGAGAATGGGATTTGAATGAGCTGAATCAGCTTTTGATTCCTATTATTCCCTTAAAGCCGGTGACGCCGGAAGAGGTAAAGGGAATTCAGGCCAATGAATTAAAGCACCGTCTGAAAGAGCAGGCTGTGAAGGCTTATGAGATGAAAGAAGCAGAGTTTCCGGAGCCGGAGGCAGTGCGTGAGTTAGAGCGTATGGTGCTTTTAAAAGTCATTGACCGGAAGTGGATGGATCATATTGACGATATGGATCAGCTTCGGCAGGGGATCGGCCTGCAGGCATACGGACAGCGTGACCCTCTGGTGGAATATAAAATGAGCGGCTATGACATGTTTGACGGCATGATTGCCAATATCCAGGAAGATACGGTGCGGCTTTTGTTCCATGTGAGAATTGAACAGAAGGTAGAGCGTGAGCAGGTGGCAAAGGTAACGGGAACCAATCGGGATGATTCCCTGCAGAAGGGTCCCAAGAAACGGGAGAATGCTAAGGTATATCCCAATGATCCCTGCCCGTGCGGAAGCGGCAAGAAATACAAACAATGCTGCGGCAGAAAATAAAAGATATCAGAAAAGACTGTCACATACAGGAATAAAAATACAGGATATGGGGTTTTCAGAACAATATATTCCCATATCCTGCAGGATATTTCCTTTATGGGGCAGTCTGTTTTTGAATATGCGTAAGATATTCCAGGCAGGGTGCTGATATGCCTTTCAAGAATACCTGCCATCGCCGTTGTTGCATGAACTACGATGAAATATGTTTGAATTCTTCCAGCAAATCCAGATCAGACTGCGTAATTTTTAAATTGGAACAGTAGGTTTTGCCTTCCGGTGTGGTGACGCTGACTTCAATAATCGTATTTTCCTGAATGCCTTCCGCTGCCACTGCCTTTAGAAATTTAGGAAATTTGGGATGGTTTGCAGTGAACTTCTGCCATGCTCCCATTAATTGAAAAAGCTGCGTAGGATTGATTCCTGCCATAGTATTCCGTCCTTTCTGGAAATGAAATTTTTGTTATAACATGCCATTCGGCGTTCCCCTGAATAAAAGGGATTTCCTGTGAGCCTTTGGCGGATGCACGGAGCCCGCCGTGGAGTTCTGGGCCTGTGTGGACAGCACAGCAGCGTGCGCAGCTCTGGCCGCAAATTCCGGAGGCTCCTTGGAAAAGGTTTCTTATGGCACATTATATGCTTTTGATTCCTGATAGTCAAGTATTGCTCCGGCGGTTAAATATCGCAGCAGATGAAGATTTGGGCAGGTAAAATGTTGCAATATTTAACCGCCGGGGTAATAAATGTTGCCCGGCAGGGCAGTGTCTAAAAGTGCAGGCAACAGTTCAGTCCAGGGCTTTGCCCTGGCTGCAAAGTCCGTGAGAATGTGTAATTTTGGTCAGGAGGGAATCTGCTCTCGCTTAGGCGATTTGGAATGGGCAGATTCTGTAACAGTAAAGCCAAAGGTTAAATTGTTATAAATACAGGACTGAAAAAAGGGCTGATTCTGTTTCTTTTTTGGAAAGGTGTGGTATAATAGAAAATGCTTAGCGGACATATACCCGTGAGCGAAATCATTTGCTGACAAGTTTTTCATAGCTTTGCGGAAAAAGCAAATGATTTGGCAAATAAGTTTGCTCGTGAGTATAATATCGGGGGAATATTTGGGCAAATAACAGAAAGGAGATAGAACATGTACAAATTTACAGAGGATTGTCTGACCGGAATCGAACAGATTGATGCAGAGCATGAAAGGCTGTTTGAGTTGATCAATCGAACTATGGAATTATTGCACAATGATTTGCTTCAGGATAAATATCATCAGGTGCGGGAAGTGATGGAGGAATTGAAGGGGTATGCGGATACTCATTTTTTTAATGAGGAAGCGTACATGGCGGCTATCAATGATCCGGAGCTGGAACGGCAGAAGAAGCAGCATGCAGCGTTTCGGGAGAAGATTAATGTGCTGGATTTCTCAAGTATTGATGAACTGGAAAAACAGCATGAAATGCTTGAAGAATTGCTGGAGTATCTGGTGCGCTGGCTGTATCATCATATTTTAAGCAGTGATATCCTGATTGGAAAAATGCCTTCTCTGGAGGAGTGGAGAGAGAATGAGGAACCCTGCGTATTCACGGAAAAATATATGACGGGAATTCCCCTGATTGATGGGGAACATGAGACATTGTTTGAAATCATCGGGGATGCAGATAAGCTGGTGAAGGCGGAACTTCTGCATGATAAATACGATGAAATTGTGGGAATTTTGGAAAAATTGAAGAATTATACCAGTGAACATTTTCAGGATGAAGAAGAGTTTATGGAGAGCATTCAGTATCCGGGGATTAAAGCGCAGAAAATGGCGCATCAGGCATTTATCTCCAAGTTAGAAGAGATTGATTTGGATCAAGTGGACCAAAATCAGCAGAAATACCTGGAAGAACTGGTGGAGTTTCTGTTTGGATGGCTGTCCAACCATATTCTGAAATCAGATAAACTGATTGCGGAATCTATGAACTAAGACGGTAGATTATGGGTAAAATAAATTGCGCCGGGCACAGGCAAATCATCACCTGTTTAAATATGGAGGAGGAAACATTATGCAGACACTATCATTTGGAAAGAATCGTAAAGGAGAAGAAACATCACTGTACATATTTGAGAATTCAAATCATGGAGTGATGAAAGTATCGGATCACGGCGCAACGCTGGTGTCTCTGCTGGTGCCGGACAGGAAAGGAACCATGCGGGATGTGGCGCTGGGGTATGATACGGCGTCAGAATATGAGAACCATACCTGTTATTTCGGCGCGACGGTGGGAAGAAACGGAAACCGGATCGAAAATGCCAGGGTTATGATAGAGGGAAAAGAGTATCAGCTTACACCCAACGAAGGCGGGCATAACCTGCACAGCGGTCCTAATGGATTTGAAGGAGTACTGTGGGAAGTGAAGGGGCATACGGAAAACAGCATTACCTTTTATCATTTGAGCACAGAGGAAGAGCAGGGATTTCCGGGAAATCTGGAAGTGGAGGTTACCTATACTCTGACGGAGGAAAATGCAGTGGAGATTTCCTATCAGGGAAAAGCAGATAAAACAACTGTCATGAATTTTACCAATCATTCTTACTTTAATCTGGGCGGCCATAACAGCGGGTCAGTTGAGAATCAGAAACTGCAGATTCTGGCAGAATTCTACACTCCGGTAAAGGATCAGAAAGCCATTCCCACCGGAGAGATTGCACCGGTTGAGGGAACGCCGATGGATTTCAGGAACAGGAAAGCCATTGGGCAGGACATTGGGGCGGATTTTGAGCAACTGAAGTTTGCAGGCGGCTATGATCACAATTATGTGCTCAGCGAAACACCGGGAGAAATGAAAATAATGGCAAGAGCTTACTGTGAAGAAACGGGAATTGCCATGGAGGCATCTACCGAGTGCTGCGGCGTACAGTTTTACGCAGGAAACTTCATCGGCGATCAGACTGGAAAGGGTGGGGCGGTTTACTGTAACAGATGCGGGTTCTGCCTGGAATCTCAATTTTACCCCAATGCAGTAAATCAGAAGAATTTCCCATCTTCTCTTGTAAAAGCGGGAGAGACATTTAATACGAAAACAATTTATCGTTTTTATACAGAATAGAAAGGAACGGTATGGAAGAGAATCAATTGTCCGATGATTTCACTCAGGGAAATATTGGGGGAAAATTATTGAAATTCATGATTCCCATTTTAGGCGCACTGATTTTACAGGCCATGTACGGGGCAGTGGATCTTCTGGTAGTGGGGCAGTTTGGAACGGATGCGGGAATTTCAGCGGTATCTACGGGAAGCAATATTATTAATCTCGTAACATTTGTAGTGACGGGGTTGACCATGGGCGTGACAGTTTTGATCAGCCGTTATCTGGGAGAGCAGGCGCCGGGGAAGATTGGAAAAGTTATCGGCGGCGCCATTGCATTCTTTTTTGTGCTGACAGCAGTTCTGATGGCGGCGCTTCTGATTTTTGCACCCTCCTTCGCGGGCTGGCTGAATGCACCCCCGGAAGCGTATGATCTTACGGTAATCTATGTGCGTATCTGTGGGGCCGGGCTGGCGTTTGTGGTTGCCTATAATGTAATCAGCGGAATTTTTCGGGGATTGGGCAATTCCAGGCTGCCATTGATTTTTGTTGCTATCGCCTGCGGGGTGAATATTCTGGGAGATTTGCTGTTTGTGGCAGTGTTTCAGATGAATGTGGCAGGGGCTGCCATTGCCACGATTCTGGCCCAGTTTGTCAGCGTGGCAATGTCGCTGGTAATTATCAGGCGTCAGCAGCTTCCTTTTACCCTGTCGAGGAAAGATATTGGATTTCATCCTGAAATCAAGACATTTCTGAGATTGGGGTTTCCCATTGCCCTGCAGGATATGTTGGTGAATATCTCTTTTTTGATTCTGTGCGCTATTGTAAACGGAATTGGTCTGGAGGCTTCTTCCGGGTATGGAATTGCGCAGAAAGTGACAGCCTTTGTGATGCTGATTCCTTCTGCCCTGATGCAGTCCATGTCAGCCTTTGTGGCCCAGAATGTAGGAGCTGGAAAAGAAGAGCGGGCAAAAAAGGCGATGCTAACCGGAATGGCCATTGGTGTGTGTATAGGAGTCTTTATTTTTGGATTCAGCTTCTTCAGGGGGGATCTGCCCTCTGCCCTGTTTACTTCTGATCCGGGTTATATCGCCAGATCTGCAGAGTACTTAAAGGGTTTTAGTCCGGAGGCAATTCTGACTTGTCTGGTATTCAGTTATATCGGGTATTTTAATGGTCATGGGAAAACTATGCCGGTGATGATACAGGGAATCACTTCATCCTTTCTGGTTCGGGTGCCCCTGTCCTATCTGTTCAGCATTCAGCCGGGAGCAAATCTGGTTACCATTGGGCTTGCAGTGCCGATTACTTCCATCTACGGCATTTTATTTTTTACGATATGTTATCTGAAATTCCAACGGGAACTGAAGATTGGAAATGAAGAACAGTGAAGATGCGGTATCCTGTTTTTCGGTATACTGCCTGAAATTCCGGCAGAGTCTGAGAAGCGGGAGTAAGGAAGAAGAGATGTGGGAACATGAAATTTGTAAACAATATATTGCTGTGATCATGAAAGAATCACAGCAATATATCGATCACGGGGTAAAAGTCCTGCCAACGGCAACGGGGCCGCTCCCTCAGCGGAGAGAATTCCTGTTTCTAATGCCGGCGTAGGGTGCACTCATTGTTTTAGCTGGGCTTTCAGCGTTGGAATCATTTATTGCTTCTTCTCCAGATGTGCATTTTCTCAGCTTCTTTAATTAGTTCATCCCGAAAATCAGGATGCGCTACAGAGATAATGGCTTCACATTTCTGCCAGGCGGATAATCCCTTCAGGTTCACTTTGCCGTATTCTGTCACGAGGAAGTGAATGTTGGCGCGGGTGTCTGTGACAATGGAGCCCGGGTGCAGAGTGGGCAGAATCCTGGATTTTAATTCGCCGTCTTTGGTTTTGAAGGTGGAAGAACAACAGATAAAGCTCTTGCCGCCGTTGGAAAGATATGCGCCCAGCACAAAATCAAGCTGCCCGCCGGCGCCGCTGATATGCTTGATTCCGGAGGATTCAGAGCTTACCTGTCCGAACAGGTCAATGTCTACCGCATTGTTGATGGACATAAAATTATCCAGTGCGGAAATGGAGCGGATATCGTTGGTGTAGCTTACAGGTGCGCTTAACAGTTCCGGATTGTCATCCAGATAGTCGTACATCTTCTTGGTTCCTGCGCCGAAGGCATAAGCCTGGCGGTAACGGTCGATATTTTTTCTGGAACCGTTGATTTTTCCGGCTTTTGCAATATCAACGAAAGCATCTACGTACATTTCTGTATGAACGCCCAGATCTTTTAAATCAGACTCCGCGATTAAGGAGCCCACTGCATTGGGCATGCCGCCGATGCCGAGCTGTAAGCAGGCGCCGTTTGGAATTTCCTCCACAATCAGTTCGGCCACTGCTTTATCTACGTCAGTGGCGGGGCCGCCGGCTCCCAGTTCTCCGATGGGTGGATTTTCTCCTTCCACAATGAAATCCACATCGGAAATGTGCACGCCGTTTTCAAATCCGCCCAGACAGCGGGGCATATTTTCATTGACCTCTACGATAATCTTTGCGGATGTTTCGCAGACTGCAGCCATGTGGGAAGCATTCGGCCCAAAATTAAAGAATCCGTGTTTGTCCATTGGGGAAACCTGAAACATGGCAACATTGTTTTTTATGGATAAATCCCTGTAATAACGGGGCAGTTCCGAATATCGGATGGGCGCATAGTAAGCGCAGCCTCTGTTAATCAGTTTCCGTTCAATTCCGGACATGTGCCAGGAATTCCAGGTAAAATGTTCCCCAGCGTCTTCACGATCAAAAACTGCCAGGGGTTTTAAAAGAATGCCGCCCCGAAGATTAATGTCATGCAGTTCATCGGTGCGTTCTGCCAGGGCCCGGTCCAGAAGATCCGGCGTGCCGTTGCACCATCCGTAATCTACCCAGTCGCCGGACTCGATAATTTTTACAGCTTCTTCGGCGGTTACAAGCTTCTGCTCATATTCCTGTGTGTAATCCATGGTTAAAACCTCCCTGAAATAAATAGTAAACTTTCATCATGCTTAACCTATCGTACGCAGGCCGCATGACCATTCCTGCTATGGAAGCCGGAGACTTTCATAGGAAACTCCCATCATACTCAGCCTGCCGTTTGGCGGGCCGCATGGCCAACCCTCCTATGGAAGCCGGAGACTTTCTAGTAAGAAACGGATTGTTAAATATGTAACATACGTTCATATTAGCATTTTTCTCGACAGGGGTCAATACATGGCTGCATATAATTATGGAGGAAGTTTTTCAGAAATAAAAATATTGTATAAATTTGTGTGGCTGAAATGCCGTTTATGTATTATAATAAGCTAATAAATTAGATTTGTATGGAGGATGAATGGATGGGAGAAGAGAAATTTAAGTACCGAAAGAAAGAAGAACGATACCAGAGAATGAACCTATTTAATCTGATAACAGCATTTGCCGCTTTGCTGATTGTGCTGGCTTACCTGTGGATGAAATTATCAGCAGGCAACATTAATCGGGTCACGGTATATGCAAATACGGTGGTAATTGTTCTTGCAGCGGTTGTAAATTTTGCGATCTATGTCAGGAATAAGGCCGGAACTCTTCTGAGGCTGATGATTGCCTTTGAAATTGGGTTTGAATTTTTAATGCTGGCAGCCCAGACAGATGCAAAGTTTATTGATGTAACATTAATCGGAATGATTGCCGTTGTGGTGCCCTATTATGATAAGAAATTCTGTAACAGGCTTGCCGTTGTGTACGCAGTCCTCTATGCAGCGGAAGGGGCAATCAGGGCGGCAAAAGGCATCATGGTTCTGGAGGCGGATTCTGTCTGTATGACTGTCATTTGCTACAGTATCTTTTTCATACTTGCCAGAGTGGGAAGCATTTCGCAGCAATTCAGCGATCACGCCCAGGGAGCCATTGCGGAGCAGAATGGAAAGCAGACGGTGATGCTTACGGACATCATTTCTATTTCCAAGACGGTAAAAGAAGAGTCTGATAAAAGCGCTGGTCTGGTAGGCGAACTGGTGGATTCCACCCAGACGGTGTCCCGAAGCATGCAGGAGATTTCTGCGGCCGCCAATACAACTGCGGAAAATATCTCGGAACAGAGCATTATGACCCAGAACATTCAGGAATCTATTGAGGAGACCAGAAGCCGTTCCAGCCAGATGGTGGATATTGCCAGAGAGTCGAATATAAGCATTCAGGAAAATATGCAGATCATGGAGAATCTGAAGCTGCATTCTGCCCAGATTGCAGCTACCAATGAACAGGTAACAGATTCCATGGGCAAACTGCAGAATCGGACGAAAGCGGTGGAGGAAATTGCGGGGATGATTCTGGATATTTCCGGCCAGACGAATCTGCTGGCGCTGAATGCATCCATTGAAAGCGCCCGGGCAGGCGAGGCGGGCCGAGGATTTGCGGTGGTGGCAGATCAGATCCGCCAGTTGTCAGAACAGACGAAGGCGTCCACTGAAGATATCACGAGAATTGTAAATGAATTGAATGAGAATGCCAATGAAGTGGTGCATTCTGTGAAAAATTCTGTGGGAGCGACAGAGAACCAGAATGAGATGATCCGCACTGCAGCAGACAGTTTCGGCAAAATGGATCAGAATATTACACAACTGATTAATGATATTCAGGAAATTGACTACAGAATTGGAAATCTGTCAGAATCCAACAATAAAATCGTTGAGAATATTGCCCATTTGTCCGCTACAACGGAGCAGGTAACCGCCAGTGCGGAGCAGGCGAACCAGCTCAGTGAAAAAAATATGGAATTTGCAGAGCAGACCAGAGAAGCGATTTCTCTGATTAAGAATACAACAGAAGGAATGGAGCAGTATATATAAAAGGGTCACTATCCGGAAAAGCGGATTGACATAAATTTCAAACTATAATTACATAAAAGGAGAAGCAGTTATGAGATATCAGGTAATCGGTGACACTATGCCGGCAGTGGAAGTTGTATTTGATGCAGCTGGGGAGACTATGTATACCCAGTCCGGAGGAATGGCATGGATGTCAGAAGGAGTGTCCATGGACTCTAATATGAGGGGAGGATTTGGGAAGAGCATTGGAAGAATGTTTTCCGGAGAATCCCTGTTTATGGCTACCTATAAAGCAGAACGCCCGGGAAGCATGATTGCTTTTGCATCTACAGTGGCAGGAGAAGTTCTTCCTGTGGATGTGGGAGCAAGCGGAGGAATGATCTGCCAGAAAGGAGCTTTCCTGTGCGCGGAGGAAACAGTGAACCTGAGCGTTGCCCTCACCAAGAAAATGTCTGCCGGCTTTTTCGGCGGAGAGGGATTTATCCTGCAGGATATTTCCGGCAAGGGAATGGTATTTTTGGAAATTGACGGGAATAAAGTGGAGAAGCAGCTTGCGCCCGGAGAAGTGATTAAGGTGGATACCGGTAATGTAGTTGCTTTTGAGAAATCCGTGAATTATGAAGTGGAAACAGTGAAAGGCTTAAAGAATATTTTCTTCGGTGGGGAGGGATTGTTCCTGACGAAACTGACCGGGCCGGGCAGAGTAGTTCTGCAGACACAGAACTTTAATGAATTTGCCGGAAGAATTGCCCGCATGATTCCGGGAAAATAATAATATTGCCAGAATAGAAGTCATAATCCTCTCTTTGCCGGCGGTTTTTCTGATGGCAGAGAGGGGGAAACGAAGATAAAAAAGGATTGAAAAAAATAAAAAAAAGGTCTTGACATTTCGACAATAAGCAGTTAAAATAATATCGTTGCTGGAAAACAGCAGGCCCAGTTAGCTCAGTTGGTAGAGCAGAGGACTGAAAATCCTCGTGTCTCTGGTTCGATTCCGGAACTGGGCATTAGGACTGAATGATATATTGTTCTGCGGGTGTAGTTCAATGGTAGAACACTAGCCTTCCAAGCTAGATACGTGGGTTCGATTCCCATCACCCGCTTCTGCGATAGTGGCGTAGTTGGTAACGCGCGACCTTGCCAAGGTCGAGACCGCGGGTTCGAGCCCCGTCTATCGCTCTTCTGAAGAAAGCTTTCGGATATGCCGAGAGCTTTTTTATATTAATTAAGAAACACAAATGCGTTTCACTATTCCACTTTTCTCTGATATATGATAAAATAAGCCCTGAGGACTGACGGGGGCTTGATGGGGATGGAAGGAGAAGAGAATGAAGCTTTTAAAGATGCATTTGGCAGAAACGGCGGTTGCAGTTCTCTTTGTGCTGTTAGTGATTTGCTTTTATAGAATAGATGAAGAGGGTAAGAAAAGAAGCGTAAATATTCCCTATAATGAAAACTGGAGTTGTATCACTGAAGAGGGAAAGGAAGAATACCAGGTACTTCCGGAACTGATTGAGATGCCTGAAGGCAGAGAAGAAGTTGTGCTGAAAAGGGAACTGGGGGATGAAGTTGACAATGTCAGTTCCATCGGCTTTTTTACGTCCCACCAGGAAGTGGACGTGTTCGTAGATCATCAACTGATTTATCAAAAAAAGGCGCCGAAGCATGTGAAAAGCAAAACTCCCGGAAATTGCTGGAATTTTATTGCAGTTCGGGAGGATTACCAGGGAAAATTATTGGAAATTCATCTGAGGAACTGTTATAATTTTGATTATATAAGACTGCCGAAATTTACCTATGGTCCCCAATCCGCCATCGTGGTGCAGCAATTGGAAAAAAGAGCCATGTTGTGGGTGTTTGGAATCGGTATGATGGTGGTGGGGCTGATGCTGGTCATAAGCTGGGTAACCATTGGGAAGAAAATGCACTTCCATGAGGGCATCCTGTGGCTGGGGCTTTTTACCGTTTATTTTTCCACATGGTCCACGTTAGAGACGCAGCTTCCGGCGCTGGTGTTTGAGCGTGAATTATTGTGCAATCAGATTACTTTTCTGATGCTGAAGCTGATGATACTTCCCATTGTATGTTTTATCCGGGTGGTATATCAGATGAAAGGCAGCCGTCTGTGGAATGCGCTTGCCTGGCTGGGAGTTCTGGATTTTGCGGTGAGTTTCACAGGACAGTTTTTGGGTTGGTTTGATTATCGGGAAGGAATTTGGTTTACGCACTTACTGGGCATTGCTGTGATTTTGGCCGCGGCGGTGTGCGGCGTCAGGATACTGATAGAGCGGAGAAAGGAGATTTTTTGCCGGGGGCGCAAGATATATCGGAATATTATAGGGATCTGCCTGATGGGAGGATGCATGCTGGCGGATGCAGTGAATTATTACCGCCGGTCATATGACGATGTGGCGACTTTCTCCAGAGTCGGATGTCTGCTGTTTATTCTTATTTTGATGGCGGAGTTCCTGGAAGACTCCATGAATTTGATTGAAGTGGGCAAACAAGCGGAGACACTGAAAGAGGAAGCGGAGCGGGACGGGCTTACCATGCTGAAAAACCGCAGAATATTTGAGATTGATATAATTGGGGTTCCGGAGAATAAATTGAAAGAATATGCAATTGTCATGTATGATCTGAATAATTTAAAACGGATGAATGATGAGTATGGACACCACATGGGAGATTATTATATTATTTCAGGAAGTGAAATTATTCAGGATGTGTTCGGCTCTCTGGGAGAGATTTACCGGATTGGAGGGGATGAATTCTGCCTGATTGCTCATGGACTTACCAGACAGGATTATTGCAAAAGGGCAGAGCGCATGTGCAGTTGGATGTCAAGTCTGAAAGGAGCGCATGTGGAGGGACTGATGCAGATTGCTTCCGGATTTGCGGCATTTAACCGAAATACCGACAGGAATCTGCTGGATACCATGGAGCGGGCTGATAAGGAAATGTATCAATGTAAGAGAAAGCAGAAGGCTCAGAATGTGCAGGGAGGAGGGAACTAGAATATGCGTTATATGCCTATCACAAAAGTGAAAGAGGGAATGAGCGTAGGGCAGCACATATGCAATGGTGAAGGAAAGATTTTGCTGGAACAGGAGGCTAAGCTTCAAAAAGAGGATGTGCAGAATTTGTTTCAGATGGGTCTGCCGGGAATTTATGTGGAAGACGACATCAGTTGGGATTTGAAGGTTCCCAGGCTGATCAGCAGGGAATTGGAGCGGGAGGCATTGAGGCTGGTGCACTGCCTGTTTCAGGAAGAGGATTTTCGGGAAGTGGAACAGGAGGATATTCAGGAGACGGCAAGAAAAATCACCCGTCAGATTCTTGCGGGCAGAGACAAGATGTATCATATGGTAAATGTCAGGGTGGCTGACGACTATACATACTTTCATTCAGTCAATGTGGCGGCGCTGTCTGTCATGTTGGGTGTGAAAACTGGCAATCTGGATCTGGAGCAATTGAATAAACTGGCTGCTGCCGCCCTTTTGCATGATGTGGGAAAGCGCTATGTGGAATCAGATGTGCTGAATGCCAAACGTTCGCTGACCGAGGAAGAGCGTATTCTTGTGATCCAACACCCAAAACTGAGCTATGATTTTCTGATGGAGCATTTTAATTTTTCTCCGGAAGTTTGTGACGGCGTACTGGAGCATCATGAGTGGTACAATGGATGCGGATATCCCATGCGTAGATCCGGATATGAGATTTCTTATTTTGCCAGGATTATTAAGGTCGCAGATGTGTTTGACGCATTGATTTCTAAACTGCCTTATCATGATCCCATTTCCCCTTCCGGTGCGGTGGATTATATTTTGGGCAATACAGACTCCGAATTTGATCCGGATTTGGCGGAATTGTTTACCAGGAAAATTGCAATTTATCCCGACGGATGTGAAGTGATGCTGTCTGACGGCAGAACTGCCCTGGTGGTGGAGAATGACTCGGAATATATGCTGAAGCCGAAAGTTATGGCCCTTCCTGATGGGGAGATGATTGATTTGAAATCCGAAAAGAATTTGGCGGTTTTGGAATTATTTGTATAACAGGAAGTGAGAGTGTGACAGGACAGAAGGAAACGATAGATCTTCTGTTGGCAGAGAGTTTTAAAGAACTTGCATGCCAGCAGCCCATTGAGAAAATTACAATTAAGGCCATTACAGATAAAGCAGGCGTGATACGCCCTACGTTTTATAATCATTTTCAGGATAAGTATGAGCTTCTGGAGTGGATTATCAGGGTTCAGATTTTAGAACCTACCAGACCTCTGATTCAGGCCGGGATGGTGGATGAGGCTTTGCTTTTGGTTTTTACGTCCGTAAAAAAGGAAAAGGAATTCTATGAGAAAGCAGTGCGGCTGGAGGGGCAGAATTCCTTTGAAACTATTACCAGAAACTGCATTGGGGAGGTTCTTCTGGAAGTGATTCGCAGCAGAGGGCCGTCTCTTCACAGGAAGCATCCATGGCTGACGCCGGAACATATTGCATTGTTTTACGCTCAGTCTATGTCCTTTGTGGTGATTCAATGGATTAAAAGCGGAATGGAAGTGGAACCCCGGGAAATTATGGATATTTATAATTATATGATTACCCGCTCCATGAGTCAGGTGATTGAAGAGCTGTAAATCCTATACAATAAACGAAATTTGTTTTTTGAAAACTACAAATCGGCCAAAATGTATATCAGAGCGATACAGAGGGAAAAGATTGAATATTTATTTATTCGATCTTTTTTTTTATACTTTCCTTGGAGTTATACTCACGGGCATACTTATTTGCCGAATCATTTGCTTTTTTCCGCAAAGCTATGAACGATCTTCTGGCAAATGATTTCGCTCACGGGTATAAGAAACAGAACAAAATAAAGGAAAGAGGAGCGCGAGGAAAAGATGATTAAATTTGGAAAAGGAGTTGTAAAGTTAAGAGTGCCGATTTTTATAATCAGTTTACTGCTTTTGATTCCGGCAGCAATCGGCATGATAACTACCAGAGTGAATTACGATATTCTGACTTATCTGCCAAAGGATATTGAGACTATGATCGGCCAGGATATTCTGGTAGACGATTTTGAAACAGGAGCATTTTCCATGTGCGTGATTGAGGGCATGGAAAATAAGGATGTGTCAGAACTGAAGAAACAGATAGAGGAAGTGGAAAATGTAAAGGCGGTTGTCTGGTATGATTCTGTTGCAGACCTGTCTATGCCTATGGGGTTTCTTCCGGAAAATCTGGTGGATAAGTTCAATTCCGGCGACAGTACGCTGATGGCAATTTTGTTCCGGACTTCCATGTCTTCCGATGAAACCATGGATGCCATAGAAGAGATTCGGGGGCTTGCCGATAAACAGTGTTTTGTCAGCGGCATGTCAGCCATTGTGACAGACACCAAGAACCTGTCCAATAAGGAAACGCCGATTTATGTGCTGATTGCAGTTGTGCTGTCCTCCCTGGTATTGGCGCTGACTATGGATTCTTTTCTGGCTCCGGTGTTCTTCCTGTTAAGTATAGGAATGGCGATTCTTTACAACCTTGGAAGCAATATTTTCCTGGGGGAGATTTCCTATGTGACGAAGGCCTTAAGCGCAGTGCTTCAGTTGGGCGTTACCATGGATTATTCCATTTTCCTGTGGCACAGTTATGAGGAAAACCGGGAACGCTATCCGGAGGATAAGAGCAGGGCTATGGCTCATGCGGTATCCAATACCCTGACCTCTGTGGTGGCAAGTTCCATTACAACGGTAGCGGGATTCGTGGCTTTGTGCTTTATGAGCTTTACTTTAGGGATGGACCTGGGCATTGTGATGGCAAAGGGTGTGGTATTCGGAGTGATTGGATGCGTTACGATTCTGCCGTCTATGATATTGATTTTTGATAAAGCCATTGAAAAAACAAAACACAGGCCGGTGATACCGGATTTGGGCGGCATCGGAAACTTTGTGACGAAGCGTTTTCCAATATTTATTGTAATATTTCTGCTGATTCTAGGGCCTGCAATTTACGGATACACCCATACAGACGTGTATTATGACCTGGCAGGAACTTTGCCGAAGGATTTGCTGAGTGTTCAGGCAAATGCCAAACTGGAAGAGAATTATCATATGAATTCCACCCACATGGTTTTGGCGGACAGCGGCCTTTCCAGTAAAGACGCCACAGCAATGATTGAAGAAATGAAAGAGGTGGACGGGGTAAAAACGGTGATGGGCATGGATTCCATCGTAGGTTCCGCCGTTCCCAAGGAAATGATACCGGACGATATCAAAGAGGCGCTGATGAATGACACCTGGCAGCTTATGCTGGTAAGTTCAGAATATTCTGTGGCGTCAGATGAGGTAAACGCCCAGATTGATGATTTGAATAAGATTATCAAAAAGTATGATAAAAATGCCATGCTGATTGGCGAGGCTCCCTGTACCAGAGATTTGATTACCATTACGGATAAGGATTTTAAGACGGTAAGCGTGGTTTCCATCGGGGCAATTTTCCTGATTATCCTGTTGGTGTTTAAGTCAATTTCACTGCCGGTGATTCTGGTATCCGTGATTGAGTTTGCAATTTTCATCAATATGGGAATTCCGGCCTATACGGGAACAACCCTTCCCTTTATCGCCTCTATTGTAATTGGAACCATTCAGTTAGGGGCCACCGTAGACTATGCAATTTTAATGACGAACCGTTATAAGAAAGAGAGAAACCGCGGGGAAGATAAAAAGACTTCCGTTACCATAGCCCTTTCCGCGTCAGTGCAGTCCGTGTTTGTCAGCGCTTTGAGCTTTTTTGCAGCGACCTTTGGCGTGGGTATGTACTCCAACATTGATATGATTAGTTCGCTGTGTATCTTAATGGCAAGAGGCGCATTGATTAGTATGTTCGTGGTAATCTTTATTTTACCGGCCATGTTCATGGTATTTGACAAAGTGATTTGTAAAACAAGTATGGGATTCGGAGTGAAGAAAAAAGGCTCTGCAGCAGCCGTAAAAACAGTTTAGGAAATAACAGGAGGAATATAGCATGAAAAATCTGGAATTAAAAAGAATGTTCAAAAATAAATATGTCATCCGTGTAGCGGCAGGGGTCGTTACCATTGCAGTGCTGGGCACCAGCGCAGGAGTCAGCGCATACACCGTAAGGGCAGAGAAAAATTCCGCTGTACAGGAATCAGAAAAAGAGGATGATTCCGAACTGGAGGAAGCAAAAGAGACACTGGAGAAAGCCTTAACCACAGGCACAGAGAATAAAGAAGCCGGTAAAGAAGAAACAGTGTATGTTGTGGCTAATGCAGACGGCAGCGCCAAAAATGTGATTGTCAGCGAATGGCTGAAAAATGAAAACGGATCGGCTACCATAGAAGACGCTTCTGATTTGAAGGACATTGAAAATGTAAAGGGCGACGAGACGTTTACACAGAGCGGAGATAAGATTACCTGGCAGGCAGAGGGCAAAGATATTTATTATCAGGGAACCACAGACAGGGATCTGCCGGTTACCGAGAAAGTGACGTATTTCATGGACGGCAAAGAACTGACGCCGGAGGAAATGGCAGGAAAGAGCGGAAAAGCAACCATCCGGTTTGACTATACCAACCATGAAAAGACCACACAGGTCATTGACGGAAAAGAGCATGAAGTTTATGTGCCCTTTACGGTTATGACAGGCATGATTCTGCCGGAGGATTACAGCAATGTGGAGGTAACCAACGGAAAAGTAATTTCCGATGGGGATAAAAAAATTGTGGTAGGCATGGCAATGCCGGGTTTAAAAGAGAGTCTGGGAATTGAAGAGGGGGATCTGGATGAAAATCTGGAGATTCCGGAGTATGTGGAAGTGACCGCAGATGTGGAGAATTTTTCCCTGGAAATGAGCATGTCCATTATTATGAATGATCTGGTCAGCGAGGCAAGTCTGGCAGACAGTTTTGATTTGAGCAGTCTGGATGAGGAGATGGATACGCTGACAGATGCGTCAGAACAGTTATTGGACGGCACAGAAGAACTGTCAAAGGGGCTTAGCGTCTTAAAGGACAGTATGAAGGAATTTGCCTCCGGAGTGGGAACTTTAAAGGATGGAATTGCAAGTTATACCAACGGAGCTTCCCGGTTAAATGACGGAATTCACACACTGGCGGATTCTTCCGGCACATTGTCAGAAGGAGTGGGCACATTAAACAGCAGTGCGGCAACTCTGAATCAGGGTGTGGCGGAACTGGATCAGACATTGAAAGCCCAAATGTCTAAAGAAGAGAAAAATGCTCTGATGAAACAGGCGGACGATGCCATTGACAGTACCTTTAACGACGCTGAAAGCGGAACAGAAGCCATCAAAAATCAGGCGTCTTCGGTGTTCTACAACAGTCTGGCAAATAATGACGGAGCCAAGGCCCAGGTGGCGGCAGGATTGAATGCTTATACCGAAGGAGTGTTGAATAACGTATTAAGCCAGGCGTTTGGCACGGCAGTGCCGGAGATGGCTAAGAATCAGAAGATGGTGGAAAATGCACCCACTGCAATTCAGCAGGCGTTAAGCCAGGTGGCGGAAGGCGTGGAGGCCGGAACCCAGGGCGCTACAGCAGACGCTACGGCTGCCGCTATATCGGCTGCGTTGGCGGAGAATCTGGCGTCCACTCTGGAAGCATTGGCTGCAGCCGGCCAGCCTTTGAATACAGATGTCATCAATGGGGCAATTCAGGAGATTTGCACACAGGTGGCTGCAGGCGTAAAACAGAATACGCAGATCCATGACGGAGTATTAAGTCAGGTTGACGCCCAGGGAGCGGCAGCCCAGACCATGGCACAGTTAGAAGGCGCTGTCAATGCCGGCCTGCAGTCCGAGGAGGGCAAGGCCCAGGTGCAGCAGACGGTAAATGCCCAGGTGCAGCAGGCGGTTGCCGCAGCTATGGCCAACGAAACCTTAAAGGCAAGTATGAATGACGTGGCATCCCAGATTGTGGCAGGAATAGCCGACGGAGCCAAAGATACCGTAGGCGCGGCAGTTGCGGATACAGCCAAAACAGCAGCTAAGACGGCAGCGGAATCCGCTACGTTGACGGCAGTTTCCGCTACAAAGGCTCAGATTTCCCAGGCAATCAACGCCAAAGGCGAAAGCGGATACAGCCTGGTATCCGGCATGCAGGCCCTCAGTGACGGAACACAGACCATGAACAACAGCATTCCGGCATTGACCGCAGGAATTTCCCAGTTAACCAATGGAGCTGCAACCCTTGTTTCCAATAACAGCGCATTGGTAGACGGGGCAGGAAAGCTTTCCGGCGCAACTGCTCAGATTGAAGAAGGGGTAGATAAACTGGCTGAAGGTTCTGTGAAGCTGATGGACGGCATGGTTCAGTTTGACGAAGAGGGCATTCAGAAACTGCTGGACGCTTACAATGGAGATATCAAAGAACTCTTAAGCAAGTTAGAAGCGGTAGTGGATGCCGGAAAAGAATATCAAACCTTCACCAAGGTTGCAGAGGGAACGAAGGGTTCTGTTAAATTTATTCTCCGCACCGAAGCAGTCAAAGCTGAGGATACCGAAGAATAGAGTTTGGCCAAAGGGCGCAGGAGTAAATTTATGGGTATTGTGGAAGAATGGATGATTATATTAGGCATATCTTTGGATGTCTTCGCAGTGATGGAGTGTCAGGGTTCACTGGTTGCCAAAGTAGAGAGAAAACAATTACTGGCATTTTGCAGCATTCTGGCAGCCGGGCAGGGATTGGCTTTGGGAATCGGAGATTTTATTTCCACACTCCTGCGCAAATATGCGGCGCAGGGAGATGACATTTTTCTGGGACAGGTGATTGCAGCGGCGATTTTCCTGTGCCAGGGAGTGCGTCTCTTTCTAAAGGCCTGGCACAATGAAAGGATTGTGGAGCGCCGGGAAGAAAAGTTTGATGCGGCGGAATTTATCAGGCTTCACGCCAGAACCAGTATATTTACGTTGCTGACCGGGATTGCCTTTGGATTTCTGGGAAGCAGCATATGGGTATTGTTGATTCTGCTTACGGTTACAACTGTTTTGGTCACTGTGTTTGGCATGTATACCGGCTATCGGCTGGGATTTGAGCATAAGATGAAAGCATATCTGGCAGGAGGAATGCTGCTGGTGGCAGGAGGGATGGATGTTATTTTCATTCATATGGGGGACATAATTTTCTGATAAATCATTTGCAATTTATTGTAATCTGACTTGGTATCGTATATAATTATGGTATGGCAAAGAGAAAAGATAAGGGTAACAGCAGCCAGAGAGGACCGGAGAGTTAGATTATGAATAAAAAGATTGCATACGTAAGCATTACGGAGTGGAACCGGAAAGTCATGCGCTGGATATGGATCAGCATAGGTCTTGTTATATTTATACAACTCCTGCTGTTTTTGTTCTATCAGCCGGTTCCGGAGTGCAGCAAAAGAGAATATCTGGATATATTTGTGATAAAGCCAAGCATTATGATTGTGATGTATGCAGGCTGTATGGAGCTGATTTTTCGTTTCTTTGGAGAGGCGCTGGGGGGATATGTGACAACTATTCTGTTTCTTTTGATCCAGTTTTTGCTGTTGGGGACAGTTGTGGCAGTGCACAGTTCTGTTCCCTATATGTGTATGATATTGACTTATCCTGTGATTTTTGCCAATGTCTACCGGGAGAAGATTTTCCGTTATGCGGCCTTTGTGATCTGCATTCTGGTCTATGCCGGCATTACCTACGGCTTCATTCCATCCACGGAATTCAGGCCGGACAACAGCAGAGAAGTATATCTGATAATTTTCGTGGGATTTACCATTGTTGCATTTTCTTTCAGCAAGGTTCTGACTTCGGTAGTTGTGAATTTTGAGAAAGAGAATCAAAAGATCTATGAGGAAAACCAGAAGATACATGAGGAAAAAGAAAAAATATTAGAGATCTCCCAGAGGGATTCCATGACGGGGTTGTATAATCATAAGATGTTTTATGATAAGCTGAATGAACAGCTCCAGTTATGCAGTGAAGAATACCATCTGTCTCTGGTTATCATAGACATTGATAATTTTAAGCGGATCAACGATACTTTCGGACATGCCATCGGGGACAGCGTAATTCTGAAAATTGTATCCATTATTGAGAAAAATATGGATGATAAAGACATTGCTGCCCGGTACGGCGGAGAAGAATTCGGTTTGATTCTGACGGGCAAAACGGAAATGGAAGCTTATAATGTGTCGGAGCGGATACGGCGGGAGGTGGAAGCTGCGGCGGTAGATGGCGTGACCGGCAGAATTACGATTTCACTTGGAATGCTGGAGGTAAAGCCAGGAGATAAAAACGGAATTCTGCTGTTTAAAGAAGTGGATTCTGCGCTGTATGAGGCAAAGCAGACGGGAAAAAATAAAACTGTCTGCCGGGGCTGGAGAAAAGGAGATAACGCTGAGTACAGTTATCAAAATTTCAGCAGCAGCCAGTAAGCGTCTGCAAATCTGAAAAGCGGGGCGGCCGGAACATTTCAGGATTTCAACAGCAGCCGGTTAATATTTTTAAATGTGCGATTTTATTCCCGAATATGTTCCAGGCCCTGATCGATAATCGTAAGCACGTGGGAATCTAACAGGGAATAGTAAATGGTTTTTCCGTCCCGCCGGTTTTTCACCAGACGGCTCTGCTTTAGGATACTGAGCTGGTGGGAAATGGCGCTCTGGGACATGCCCAGTTCTTTTGCGATGTCATAAACGCATTTTTCTTTGTCCACCAGGGCATACATGATTTGAAGCCGGGTGGGGGTTCCGAATATTTTAAACAGTTCTGCAAGTTTCTCAAATTCGTTCTTATTCATGAAAATTCCTTCTTTTCCCTTAATAATGTGATAAGGCTGCAGCGTTATGGAAAAACCTTTAATAAAAAAATAACATAGAAGAGGAAAGCTGTCAAAAGAATTATGAAAAAGTTTAAATTAGACAGTTTAGCATTTTTGTCGGATTGCAGATTGTATCCTGGATGTGATATAATCTATAAAAAGATATTATTCCAGCGGTTAAATATCACGGAATCTTATTTGCCCAAATCTCCATCTGCTGCGATATTTAACCGCCGGAGTAATAGTAGAAAAAGAACGGGCATTCCGGTGGGAGTTTCAGGCAGAATTGCCGCCGGAACCGGTAAGGAGACAGGAGGATTCATATGGCAAGCAAGATATATCAGTGTATGCAGAAAATCGGGGAGGACATTATTGCAAACAAGGAGTTTTTAACGGATTTGGACTCTGCCATCGGCGATGCGGATCACGGCATTAACATGGCAAGAGGATTTACAGAGGTACTGCAGCAGCTTCCTCAGGAGGAAGAGGATATCAGCGTAATCCTGAAGAAAACCGGTATGGTTCTGCTGTCTAAGGTAGGCGGCGCTTCCGGCCCTCTTTACGGGACTGCATACATGAAAGCAGCCGGCGCTGTGACGGGCAAGAAGGAAATTACCTTAGAAGACGGTAAGAATATGATGGAAGCAGTGATTGGCGGCATTAAGATGCGGGGCAAGGCTGAGCGGGGAGAGAAAACCATGCTGGATGCTCTGGAACCGGCATTTGAGGCTTTGAGCAAAGGAATAGAGGCAGGAGAAAGTGCAGAAGACTGTCTGAATCATATGTGCGAGGCGGCAAAAGAAGGAGTGGAATTTACCAAGACCATCCGTGCAACCAAAGGGCGCGCCAGCTATCTGGGAGATCGGAGTATCGGGCATCAGGATCCGGGAGCAACTTCTTCGTTGATTACATTGGAAGCGATTCGTGCATTTTATCTGGAAAATATAAAGTGAGGAAATTATGGTAGGATTATTGATTGTATCCCACAGTAAGAAAGCTGCAGAGGGAATCTTTGAGCTGGCAGTCCAGATGGCGGGAAAGGATCATCGGATTGTTGCAGTGGGCGGCATGGAAGACGGAAGTATTGGGACAGACGCTATGCGCATCTGTGAGGGGATTAAAGACGCCAATGACGGAGACGGCGTTGTGATTTTGGCGGATCTGGGAAGCGGTATTTTAAGTTCCCAGGTGGCAATTGATTTGCTGGAAGAGGATATTGAAGTGGTGATTGCGGATGCGCCGATTCTGGAAGGCGCTGTGGGAGCAGCCGTACAGGCGGCCATCGTGGCAAATAAGTATGCTCGTGAGTATAACACATAGAAAGAAGCACATGGAGAAGGAGGAATTTGCTTTGAAAAAAATGATCAACAAACCAGATGATGTGGTAGAAGAAATGTTACAGGGGATGGTAGCGGCGCATCCTGAATATGTGAAAAGAGTAGATGGATGTGATGTTGTGGTGAGAGCAGGCGGCTCCCAGGGGAAGGTTGCATTGGTCAGCGGCGGCGGAAGCGGGCATGAGCCGGCACACGGCGGATACGTTGGAAAAGGAATGCTGGATGCAGCAGTGGCAGGCGCAATGTTTACCTCTCCCACACCGGATCAGGTATATGAAGCAATTAAGGCATGCAACGGCGGCAAGGGCGTTCTTCTGGTGATCAAGAATTATACCGGTGATGTGATGAACTTCGAGATGGCGGCAGACATGGCAGCGGATGAAGGCATTGAAGTGGAGAAAGTCGTTGTGAATGATGACGTTGCAGTGGAGAACAGCACATGGACAACCGGAAGAAGAGGAATTGCCGGCACAATTTTCGTTCATAAAATTGCAGGCGCATGTGCAGAAGCAGGCGGAGATCTGCAGGCTGTTAAGGCAGTGGCAGAGAAAGTAATTGCCAATGTGCGCACCATGGGTATGGCAATTGCGCCCTGTACCGTACCGGCAGCAGGCAAGCCGAGTTTTGAACTGGGTGAGAATGAAGTGGAAATCGGAATGGGAATCCATGGAGAGCCAGGAACCCACAGAGAGGAGATCCGCACAGTCAGCGAGACAACAGATACTTTGTTAGACAAAATTTTTGCAGAAGATATCTATCATGAAGGCGATGAAGTGGCAGTGATGGTGAATGGCTTGGGCGGAACGCCCCTGCAGGAATTATATCTTGCCAACTTAAGAGTATCTGAAGTTTTGGCAGAGAAGAAAATTAAAGTTGCCAAGACATTGGTAGGTAACTTTATGACATCCATTGATATGGCAGGATATTCGGTATCTTTACTGAAACTGGATGATGAGTTGAAGAAATATCTGGCTGCTCCGGCAGACACTCCTGCCTTTGTACAGGTATAAGCAAGGCGGATTCAGGAAATCCTTTCAGGGTTGAGGCATTAAGAATAACGGAATACAGGATATGGGTATGTTTCCCTTGAAATATGCCGTATCCTGTATTTTTTTCATTTCCTTCGCTCTTGCCCTACGGCAGAATTGGTGTTATAGTAGAAAACATCAAAATTCATACCGGAGGACAGCCGTGAATATCTTATTAGTAGCCATCAATGCCAAATACATTCATTCCAATCTTGCTGTGCACAGTCTGAAATCTTATGCAGGAGAATATCAGGAACAGATTCATATAGCGGAATATACCATTAACCACCCCCTGGACTATATTTTACAGGAAATTTATAAACAGAATCCGGAAGTATTGTGCTTTTCCTGCTATATCTGGAATTACCGGTATGTGCGGGAATTGATTGCGGAACTGCACAAACTGCTGCCGGAAGTTCCTATCTGGGCCGGGGGACCGGAGGTCTCCTATGAATCGGAACTTTTCCTGGAGGAGAATCCAGGAGCAGCAGGCATCATGGCAGGAGAAGGAGAAGAGACGTTCCGGGAATTGTGCGCTTACTATATGAAAAGAGCTATTGTGCCTGCCGGCAGTTCCGGAATCCCGCAGGGTGAAGGAAGCGCCTTAAAAAAGGAGCCGCCAGGAGACGGGCAGGGCGAAGGAAGCGCCTCAAAAAAGGAGCCGCCAGGAGACGGGCAGGGCGAAGGAAGCATCTCAAAATGGGGGAGCCCGGGAGACGGGCAGGAGGAAGAAAAGCGGTTCCGGACATTGGAAGAGATCCCGGGATTGATATTCCGAAATGAGGACAATGCCCTGGTACGGACGGCAGTCCGGGAGCCGCTGCCCATGGATGAACTTCCCTTTTGTTATGAACATCTGGAGGAATTTCAAAACAGAATTATTTATTACGAGACAAGCAGAGGGTGTCCCTTTTCCTGCAGCTATTGTCTTTCCTCTATCGACAAAACCCTGCGGTTCCGTTCTCTTTCCTTGGTGGAGAAAGAACTGCAGTTTTTTCTGGAACATGGTGTGCGCCAGGTGAAATTTGTCGATCGGACTTTTAACTGCAATCACAAACACTCCTTGGCTGTCTGGCAGTACCTCAAGGCTCATGATAACGGAATTACAAATTTTCATTTTGAGATTTCAGCGGATTTGCTGACGGAAGAGGAGTTGGAACTGATTCATTCTCTGCGTCCCGGCCTGATCCAATTGGAAATCGGAGTGCAGTCCACCCATCAGCCGACCATAGAGGCAATTTGCCGCAATATGAATCTGAACCGGCTGGAGCAGGCGGTAGAAAGAGTGCAGCAGGCAGGAAATGTGCACCAGCATCTGGATTTGATTGCGGGACTGCCGAAAGAAGACTTTGCTTCCTTTGCAGAATCTTTCAGGCAGGTGTATAGCTGGAAGCCGGAACAATTGCAGCTTGGATTTCTGAAAGTGTTAAAAGGTTCCCGGATGTATGAACATCAGAAAGAATACGGCCTGATTTACAGGGATCAGCCTCCTTATGAGGTAATGGCCACCAACTGGCTGTCTTATGAGGAATTGCTGGAGATTAAGCTGGTGGAAGAAATGCTGGAGGTATATTATAACAGCGGTCAGTTTGAATTGACGGTGAAAGCGCTGGAACTTATCACAGAGGATCCCTTTGCACTGTATCTGGAACTGGGGAGATTCTATGAAAATCGGGGATTTTTGGCCATGAGCCATTCCCGTATGAGAAGATGTGAGATTCTGTTGGAGTTTGCAGCCGAAAAGGATGGAAAACATCTGGAGCTTTATCAGGAAACGCTGACCTTTGATTTGTATGCGAGGGAAAATATGAAGACACGCCCAGCCTGGGCGCCGGACCAAGCAGAATATAAAGAGTTTTCCAGAAAATATTGCAAGAAAGGAAAACTGTCTCATTTAGAACCTTTTTGGTATGATATGGAGGGAATCAGAGAACGGAAGACGCTGGTTTCCTATCCCAAAAAGCAGGAAGAGCGGCAGTTTTATCTGTTTTCCTATGAAAAACGGAATCCTCTGACGGGGCAGGCTTTTGTAAGACGGCTGGAGGAAGGGAGGGAACTGAGATGAAGAAGAGGACAAAAGAGATTTTAGACCGGCTGGATGAAGCCTACGGCAGGGAATACCGCTGTTACCTGAATCATGACAATGCCTGGCAGCTTTTAATTGCAGTAATTATGAGCGCACAGTGCACCGATGCCAGGGTAAATCTTGTCACAAAGGATTTATTCCGAAAATATGATACTCTGGAAAAGTTTGCATATGCCAAGATAGAAGAATTGGAGCAGGATATCCATTCCATCGGATTCTACCATAACAAGGCCAGAAATATTATCCTCTGCGCCAGGAAGCTGGTGGAGGAATTCGGCGGGGAGGTGCCAAAGAGCCTTGAGGATCTGACTTCCCTGCCGGGGGTAGGCAGGAAAACAGCCAATGTGATACGGGGGAACATCTACAATGAGCCCAGCGTAGTGGTGGATACCCATGTAAAACGGATTTCCAGGCGTCTGGGACTGACAAAAGAGGAAGATCCTGTGAAAGTGGAATATGATCTGATGAAGGCGCTGCCCAAAGATCATTGGATTCTTTATAATATTCAGATTATCACATTGGGAAGAAGCATCTGTACGGCCCGAAGCCCCAAATGCAGTGAATGCTTTTTGAGCGATTTATGCCGGGCGGAGGATAAAAGATGAGAACGGGGAGCAACAATCTATTACAGGAAATACCGGAACGCTGCCCGGATGGAGCGCTGGTGAGGAAAACAGAAAGGCGGAAAACCATGCTGGAACGTTATGTGGCAGTGGATTTGGAAATGACTGGACTGCATGCAAAGACAGACCGTATTCTGGAAATCGGCGCAGTAAAAGTGGAACCGGGGAAACAGGAAAGCTTTCATCGAATGGTGAATCCCCGGATGAAAATTTCCAAAGAGGTAACAGAACTTACGGGAATTACTGATGAAATGGTGAGAGGCGGCTGTGAACCGGAGCGGGCGGCGGCGGAGTTCCGGGATTTTGCAGAAGGCTTTCCTTTGGTAGGGCATAATCTGATATTTGATTTTAGTTTTTTAAAGCAATGCCTGGTGAATCACGGAGAAACTTTTGAAAAGGACGGAGTTGATACCTTAAAGCTGGCGCGGAAATTCCTGCCGGAAGAGGAGAAAAAAACATTGGATCATCTTTGCGTATATTTGCAGATTGCAAGGAGCAAAAATCACCGGGCCTTAGAGGACGCCAGGGCGACAAATTCTTTGTTTCAGTATCTGCAGGAGCGGTTTGAAGGACAGGCGCCGGAAGCTTTTCGGCCGAAACCTCTGTTGTACAGGGTAAAAAAACAGGGGCCGGCCTCCGCAAGACAAAAAAAGCGCTTGCAAGAACTGGCAGACTGGCATAGAATAGATTTAAATGTGGAATTGGACAGCCTTACCAGAAATGAAGCTTCCAGAATGACTGATAAGATTCTGTGGACTTACGGAAAGCTTCCTTCCTGAGCCTCCATCTTATCCAGCATAGTCAGAATCGGTTCTTTCATCAGGGAATTCAGGTTGGAGGCGCTGGTTTTTAAATCTTCCAGCTTATCCGGCTGCCCGGCCTGAAGGTAGAGTTCTGCCAGAAGCTGGTAGGAGCTTTTGATATCGCTTTCGATAGATACCGCAAACGCCAGTACCTGGATGGCTTCTTCCCGGTGTGAGAGTTCTGCCAGACGCTGTCCCCAGGAATTCAGGGTACGCACCAGCAGCGTGAAGTTCTGATCGCACTGGGTTAAAAAAGGCAGGTTGGCAGCGCCGTAAAGCAGTTTTAAATCGGTGTTGGTGATTCCGGTGAGGTTCAGAGTTTTTTCGTCCTTTAATTTCAGGATCCGTTCTTCGCACTGATTCAGGAAATCGTCCGAAAATCTGGCAAAGGGCAGAGACACTCCGGTGAAATCCACATAATTCAGATTGGAAATGTCCTGTTTTCTGGTAGCATTGGCAGCATTTTCCCGATCCCAGAAATCACGTTCCGTATTCTTGCGTGTGCGGTCGGCTTTCCGGCGCTTGTAAGAGACTACCACAACAAAGATCATAATCCACCCAAAGAGTACAGGGACTTTCATAACGTTCATCTTCCTTTCTTTTGCAATGTAATTTCAGGTATGCTTTTATTATTCAGTATGGAGGTGAGTCCGATGATTAATTTTCATAATCCGAAAACCAAAAAGACGATTGCCGCAGTAATTGCGCTGGTTTTGGTGGCGTCTATGGTAGTATCCGTCTTTCTCTCTGCATTTGTATAGGCAATGTTCTGTGTCTGTTCATAATATACAGAAAGTTCGTGATTATGTCAACGAAATTCGTGGTTTCGTATCTTGAAAAATTGCTTTTTTATGATAAAATTATGTAAGTAGTTAATAAACGAAGCAGATTGGTAGGAGAATAGATATGAAGAGAAAGTGGAAAATGTATGTTTCAATTGCCGGTGCAGCTTTGGCATTGATTCTCACTGCTGTCATTACCATTCCGGTGGATGCGGAGACAAAAGAAACGGATACGATTCCCCAGAGGGTGTATTTCGGTGATATTTCCGTAGGCGGAATGACGCAGGAAGAGGCAAAAGAAGCAGTAAAAGAACATGTGGAGAAGCTGCAGAGCGAGATTATTACCCTGCAGGCCGGTAAGAATACGGTTCAGGTTCCGGTTTCCCAGATGGGGCTTACCTGGAGAAATGAAGAGATCGTAGAAGAAGCCGCAGGGCTTGGAAAGAGCGGCAACCTGATTACCCGTTACAAAGCCATGAAGGATCTGGAGAATGAAGATAAAGTCTATGAACTGGCATTTCAGATAGATAAGCAGATGGTGGCAAAGGTTCTGGAGAATAATGCAGAGGTTTTGAATACAGAAGCAGAAAATGCAGGACTGATCAGAGAAAACGGCAGTTTTACCGTGATTCCGGGAAGCCAGGGCGTTACTGTGAATGTGGAAGAATCGGTAGACGTTCTTGAAAAATATTTCTCCCTTGAATGGGAAGAAGGAGCCGGCGCCGTTGAGATTGTGGCGGATGTGGTAGAGCCCAAAGGCACGGAAGAGGAACTGAGCAAGGTTAAGGATCTTTTGGGCGGATTTAATACTTCTTATGCGTCATCCGGCGCTGGGCGCTCCAAGAATGTGGAAAATGGAGCCAGCAAAATCAATGGTTCCGTGATATATCCGGGGGACAGCTTTTCCGTTTACGAAGCAGTAAGCCCCTTTGAGCCGGAGAATGGATATGAGCTGGCAGGCTCTTACGAGAACGGAACTACGGTGGAAACTTACGGCGGAGGAATCTGTCAGGTGTCCACCACTCTATACAACGCAGTGATCCGTGCAGAACTGGAGGTTACGGAACGTTTCAATCATTCCATGATTGTAAGCTATGTGGATCCTTCGGCGGATGCAGCGATTGCCGGAACTTATAAAGATTTAAAATTTGTCAATAATACCAAAGCGCCGATTTATATTGAGGGTTACACCTCAGGACGTTCTCTGTATTTTAATATATTCGGGGAAGAGACCAGAGAAGCAGGCAGGGAAGTGAGCTTTGTCAGCGAGACGCTGTCCACGACGGAACCGGGCACCCAGTATCAGGCGGCGCCGGGCCAGCCCATCGGTTACATGAGCCAGACACAGTCCTCCCATACCGGTTATACTGCTCAGCTTTGGAAAGTGGTAACGGTAAACGGGGTAGAACAGAGTCGGGAAATATTTAATAAGAGTACTTATAAAGCGTCTCCGAGAATTGTTGCAGTAGGAACAGCTTCAGGCAATCCTGACGCGGTAAATGCCATGAATGCTGCAATCGGCGCTCAGGATGAAGGAGCCATCAGTGCGGCGGCAGCCCAGTGGAATGATGCAGCCATTGCAGCCCAGCAGCAGGCGGAGGCAGAGGCGGCGGCAGCGGCAGCAGCGGCGGAAGCTCAGCAGCAACAGCAGCAACAACAGCAACAGCAGCAGAGCGATGATGAACAGAATGGCGGTAAGAAGGACGATAAAGACGACAAGAAGGACAACGATAAGGACAACGATAAGAAAGACGATGAGCAGAAAGAAGATGACGGTGGCGGCAATGCACCGGAAGATGGCGGTGAAGACAATGGTTCCGAAGGTGAAGAATAAATAGCGAAATAATCATAAGGGATAAGGCTGTTTCAGATGTGAGACAGCCTTATCCTGTCCATTTTTATAAATCAGCCGGAGAGGATTGGAAGGATGAAAACAGGAAAAGTTCCGGAGAGCGTGCTGAAACGTTCCGTATTGAGACAAATACATACCAGAAGGGAAGAAGTTCTGCTGGGAGCCGGCGTGGGAGAAGACTGCGCCGCATTGAAACTGGCAGAGGATGAAATATTTGTAATTTCCACAGACCCCATTACCGGTACGTCTACGGATATCGGCAATCTTGCCATTCATATTACCATGAATGATTTGGCTTCTGCAGGTGCAGAGCCGGTGGGAGTACTGCTGACGATTCTTTTGCCGGAGGGTTCCGAAGAATCGGATTTAAAAGAAATTATGAAGCAGATTGAAGAAGCCTGCGCCCAGGGAAGAGTGCAGATTATAGGCGGCCATACCGAGGTGACAAGGGCCGTGAACCAGCCATTGGTAAATGTGTGCGGCGTGGGGAAAGCCAAAGAAGGGAAATTGGTGTCCACTGCAGGGGCAAAGCCGGGAGACGATATTCTGGTCAGCAAATGGATTGGTTTGGAAGGAACGTCTATTATAGCGAAAGAGAAGGAACAAGAGCTGGCAGGCCGCTATCCCATGCAGTTGATTCGGAAAGCCCGGGAATTTGACAGATATCTGTCTGTATTGCCGGAGGCGGCAATCGCTGTCCGGTTGGGAGTCAGCGCCATGCATGACGTGACGGAAGGCGGGATTTTCGGAGCCCTCTGGGAATTGGCGGAAAGCTCCGGGATAGGCCTGGAAATTGATTGGAAGAAAATACCTGTAAAGCAGGAAACCATAGAAGTGTGTGAATTTTTTGGGATTAATCCCTATGAACTGATCTCCAGCGGCTGTATGCTGATGGCTGCGCCGGATGGAAATGCACTGGTGCGGGAGCTGGAAAAAGAAGGAATTCATGCAGTAATCATTGGAAAAGCAACGGATGGAAATGACCGTGTGCTGCTGAATGAAGAGGAGAGAAGATTTTTGGAGCCGCCGAAGACAGATGAACTTTACAAGGTGGTGTAGCCAGAGCGCTGAAAAAGCAGAGTGTGGACTCCGGTCTTAAAAAATAAAATCAGAACCGGAGGCCAAGAAATGAAAGGTAAAGTAAGGATTCTGGTTTTGGAAGTGAAATCAGAACCGGAGGCAGAAAGAAATGAAAAGTAAAGTAAGGATTCTGGTTTTGGAAGTGAAATCAGAACCGGAGGCAGAAAGGAAACCGGAATGGAAATGAGAGAGAAAATTTTAACCTTTATAGAAAAAAACAGCAGAGTGGATCTGAAAGAGCTGGCAATCATGCTGGGGGTGGATGAAGCGGCAGTGGCAAATGAAATGGCGGCTATGGAGCAGGAGCATATTATCTGCGGATATCATACACTGATCGACTGGGAAAAAACCAGCATAGAGAAAGTAAATGCGCTGATTGAAGTCCGTGTCACTCCCCAGCGGGGCAGGGGCTTTGACAGTATTGCAGAACGGGTTTATAACTATCCGGAAGTGAATGCCGTTTATCTGATTTCCGGAGGCTATGATTTGCTGGTGACATTAGAAGGAAAAACATTGCGGGAGGTGGCGCAGTTTGTCTCTGATAAACTGTCTCCGCTGGAATCTGTGTTAAGTACCAAGACGAATTTTATCCTGAAGAAATACAAAGATCATGGAACTGTAATTGCAAAACCCCAGGAGGATGAAAGGATGTTGGTGAGCTAATGAGAAATCCATTATCGGAGCGCATTGTGGAGATTCCTTTTTCCGGAATCCGGAAATTTTTTGATATTGCAGCAGAGATGAAAGATGTCATTTCTCTGGGTGTGGGAGAACCGGATTTTGACACCCCCTGGCATATCAGGGATGAAGGGATTTATTCGCTGGAAAAAGGCAGGACAGCTTATACTTCCAATGCGGGTTTGAAAGAACTGAAGATTGAGATTGCAAAATATTTAAAACGGCGGTTTCAGGTGTCCTATGATTACGATACGGAAATGATGATTACCGTAGGAGGCAGCGAAGCCATAGATATCGCCATGCGCGCCATGTTAGATCCCGGAGATGAAGTGCTGATTCCCCAGCCCAGTTACGTTTCATATCTGCCCTGTGCAGCGCTGGCAAACGGAGCGCCGGTGATTATTAACCTGAAGGAAGAAAATGAATTCCGCTTGACGCCGGAAGAGCTGGAAGCGTCTATTACGCCTAAAACAAAGCTTCTGGTACTGCCTTTTCCCAATAATCCTACGGGGGCTGTTATGGAACGGAAGGATTTGGAGGCCATAGCAGAAGTGGTGAAAAAACATGATCTGTTTGTGCTGAGCGACGAAATTTATGCGGAACTTACTTATGTGGAAGGACAGGATCATGTGACCATTGCCTCACTTCCGGGAATGCGGGAGCGGACGGTATTAATTAACGGATTTTCCAAAGCATATGCCATGACGGGATGGCGGCTGGGATATGTCTGTGCGCCTGCGGTGATTTTAGAGCAGATGCTGAAAATTCATCAGTATGCCATTATGTGCGCTCCTACCACCAGTCAGTATGCCGCAGTGGAGGCGGTGAGAGAAGGCGATGCAGATGTGGCAGGAATGCGGGAAGAATATAATGGCAGGCGGCGCTATCTGATGCACCGGTTTCGGGAGATGGGACTGAAATGTTTTGAACCTTTCGGGGCCTTTTACGCCTTTCCCTGTATTCAGGAGTTCGGCATGACTTCAGAGGAATTTGCCACCCGGATGCTGCAGGAAGAAAAAGTGGTGGTAGTTCCGGGAACTGCTTTCGGAGACTGCGGGGAAGGATTCCTGCGGATCTCCTATGCCTATTCCCTGGAAAGCTTGAAGGAGGCTTTGGACAGGATGGAAGCCTTTATCCGCAAATTAAGAGGATAAAGGGAGAGAAGTGCAAAGCGAGGAAACAAAGATGGCAAATTTAAATATTGTGCTTTTTGAGCCGGAGATCCCGGCGAATACGGGAAATATCGGCCGTACCTGCACAGCCACCGGAACCAGGCTCCACCTGATAGAGCCTTTGGGATTCCAGCTGAATGAAAAGGCAATTAAACGCGCCGGCATGGATTACTGGAGGGATGTGGATGTGGCAAGGTATGTGAACTGGCAGGATTTTCTTAAAAAAAATTCCGGAGCTAAGATTTATATGGCCACCACCAAAGCGAGGAAGATATATACGGAAGTTCAGTATGAGCCGGATTGTTATCTGATGTTTGGGAAAGAAAGCGGCGGTATTCCGGAAAAAATCCTAAAAGAACATCAGGATGCCTGTGTGCGGATTCCCATGGTTGGAGAAACCCGCTCTTTGAATCTTTCCAATTCGGCTGCCATTGTACTGTATGAAGCGTTGCGGCAGAACCAATTTAAAGGCATGAGGCTGGAGGGACAGCTTCACCGGCTGAGCTGGGAGGATGCGTGACAGAGGCAGGTTCACAACTGCAAAAACATCGGACAGCTTCACTGACTGAACTGGGAGGATGCGTGACAGAAGCAGGTTCACAACCGCAAAACATCGGACAGCTTTACCGGTTGAGCTGGAAGGGTGCATGACGGAATGAGGACAGAAATCAGGAAAGGCGGAAACCATGAATTTTATAGAAGCCAGAAAGCTGGTGCATGAATATATCAGGCGGGATGAAGAGGGCAATGTAGAGGGAATCCTGGCGGCCTTAGACGGTGTGGATTTGGAAGTGAAGGCAGGGGAGTTTGTGGCAATTTTAGGTCATAACGGCTCAGGTAAATCCACCCTTGCCAAGCACCTGAACGTGCTGTTAAAAGCCAGCGAAGGAGCCCTTTGGGTGGATGGAAAAGATACCCTGGATGACAATTGCCAGTGGGATATCCGCAAAAACACGGGAATGGTATTTCAGAATCCGGATAATCAGATCATTGCAGAAGTGGTGGAAGAGGATGTGGCTTTCGGCCCGGAAAATATCGGGGTGCCCACAGACGAAATCTGGAACCGGGTGGAAAAGAGCCTGAAATCCGTGGGAATGCTGGAATACCGGGAACATTCTCCCAATAAACTTTCTGGCGGCCAAAAGCAGCGGGTGGCTATTGCCGGCGTGATGGCAATGGAGCCGAAATGCATCGTATTGGATGAGCCTACGGCCATGCTGGACCCTAAGGGGCGCAGGGAGGTTCTGGAAGCGGCAGGGGCATTAAACAGGGAAAAGGGCATTACTGTGATCTTAATCACTCACTATATGGAAGAAGCGGTGCAGGCAGACAGGGTTTATGTGATGGATCATGGGAAAGTTGTGATGCAGGGAATGCCCAGGGAGATTTTTTCCCAAGTGGATCGGCTGAAATCCTATCGCCTGGATGTGCCCCAGATCACTCTTCTGGCTCATGAACTGCGTAAAGAAGGGCTTAAGATACCGGAGGGAATTCTCACGAGACAGGAACTGGCGGAGGCATTATGTCAATTATATTAGACAAAGTGGATTATAGGTACAGCGGGGGAACAGCTTATGAAAAGCAGGCGCTGAATCAGGTCAGCCTGAAAATCGAAGACGGTGAGTTTATCGGAATAATCGGCCATACAGGTTCCGGCAAATCCACGCTGATTCAGCATTTAAACGGACTGCTTCAGGCATCTTCGGGGGGAATATATTATAATGGCAGGGATATTTACGAAGAAGACTACGACCGTAAAGAACTGCGCAGCAAGGTAGGGCTGGTATTTCAGTATCCGGAACACCAGTTATTTGAGCCTACGGTGTTTGCTGATGTATGTTTTGGGCCCAGGAATCTGGGACTTTCCAGAAAAGAATCAGAGCTTCGGGCCTTCAGTGCGCTGCGGGGAGCGGGGCTGCCGGAAGAATACTGGTACTGTTCGCCCTTTGAATTGTCCGGAGGCCAGAAACGGCGGGCGGCCATTGCAGGAGTCCTGGCCATGAAGCCGGAGGTGTTGATTCTGGATGAACCTACCGCAGGATTAGATCCTTTGGGCAGGGATGAGATTTTGAATCAGATAGCGTCTATGCATCAGGAATTAAATATGACGGTTCTTCTGGTGTCCCACAGTATGGAAGATGTGGCGGAATATGTGAACCGGATTATTGTAATGAATCAGGGCAGCATCCTGCTGGACGGCGCTCCCAAGGAAGTATTCCGCCATCGGCAGGAATTGGAGGCGGCGGGGCTTTCTGTTCCCCAGGTTACGGAGCTGATGCAGGAATTGAGAGACCGGGGAATTCCCGTTTCCCCGGAAGTTACTACGCTGAAAGAAGCAAGAGAAGCTGTTTTGCAGGCATTTTCTAAACACAGGCAGGGATAAAGGGAGCTGAAATATTATGTTAAGAGATATTACAATCGGGCAATATTATCCTTCAGATTCTGTTTTGCATCAACTGGACCCAAGGGTAAAACTAATGGGGACTCTGGTTTATGTATTGTCTCTGTTTTTCTTTCGGGGCCTGGCGGGATTTTTGGCTGTTACTCTGGGCCTGGCAGTTTTGATCCGCTTATCTAAGGCGCCATTTCGCTATATGGTAAAGGGGCTCAGGGCCATTGCAGTAATTCTTGTGCTGACCGGAATGTTCAATCTGTTTCTGACGCCGGGAGAGGAACTGGCAGCTTTTGGGATTTTTAAAATTACAGACGAGGGGTTAAAAAGCGCGGCATTTATGGTGGTGCGGCTGACCTATCTGATTCTGGGCAGTTCCGTGCTGACACTGACTACCACTCCGAATCGGCTGACCGACGGATTAGAGAAAGCCTTAAGGCCCCTGAACAAAATCGGAGTTCCAGTGCATGAAATCTCCATGATAATGTCCATTGCCCTTCGCTTTATTCCTATTTTAGTGGAGGAAACTGACAAGATTATGAAGGCTCAGCTTGCACGGGGAGCGGATTTTGAAAGCGGGAATCTGATAAAAAGGGCAAAGGCTATGGCGCCTCTTTTGGTGCCGTTATTTGTTTCCGCTTTCCGGCGCGCCAATGATCTTGCCCTGGCTATGGAAGCGAGATGCTATAACGGCGGAGCAGGAAGGACAAAAATGAAACCCTTGAAATATGAAAGGAGGGATGGCGCAGCCTATCTTTTGCTTGGCCTGTATTTTGCAGGAATCATAGCGCTGCGGATATGGCTGAAGTTCTAACGCCAAAATTCATTGAAAAGAATAAAACTGACAGTTGCCTATGAGGGCACGAATTACTGCGGCTGGCAGGTTCAGCCTAATGGAATTACAATTGAAGAAGTATTAAACCGGACTCTGTCAGAGCTGCTGGGAGAGCAAATTCAGGTAATCGGCGCAAGCAGGACGGATGCGGGCGTGCATTCTCTTGGAAATGTAGCGGTTTTTGATACAGAAACCAGAATTCCGGCGGAAAAAATATGTTATGCGCTGAATCAGCGGCTGCCGGAGGATATTGTAGTGCAGAGTTCCTGTCAGGCGCCGGAAGATTTTCATCCACGCCGCTGTTACAGCGAAAAAACATATGAATACCGTATTCTGAACCGAAAAATACCAATTCCCACCCTACGGCGGAATACTTATTTTTATTACAGAGAGTTGAATCTGGAAAATATGCAGAAAGCGGCGGCTTTTCTGGTTGGGGAGCATGATTTCAGAAGCTTTTGTTCCGTAAGGACAAGCGCAGAGGATACGGTACGGGAAATATTATCTTGTACCGTTGAAAACTCCCGGGACAGCATCGTCACCATTCGGGTAACAGGGACGGGATTTCTTTATAATATGGTAAGGATTATCGCAGGAACGCTGATTTCTGTCGGCATAGGAGAATTTGCACCGGAATCCATACCGGAGATTTTACAAAAAAAGGACCGGGGCGCAGCAGGGCCTACAGCGCCGGCCCATGGGCTTACCATGATTGGAATCAATTACGAAGGAGGAAGTTAATAAGATGTTAAAGAAAATGGATCGGATGAAAATGAAAGAGAAGCTGCAATTTGGCTACGGCCTGGTCGTAGGGCTTATGATTTTAATTACCATATTTGCCATGATAGGGCTGTTTCTGGTGCAGGGTAAGATGAATTCTTATATCAGGGGCGCTCAGGCTGCAGATACTGCGGTAAAGACATGCCGGATTGAATGCAATATTGCAGCCAGGATGATTCGGGAGCTGGCGCTGAATGATGATAAGGATATGCTGGCGGAATATAAGGGAAATATCGAGGAAAGCATGGCTTCCATAGAAAACGCCCTGGCAGATTTGAAGGCTGCAGGCGTGATAGAAAATGAATTGGATAAGAAATATGAGACTGCGCTGGTGAACTGGATGGAATTGGGATACCGGATTGTGGAGGATTTGGAAGCCGGGAACCGGGCGGAAGGAATCACCCTGATAGTTACAGAATGTTCTCCGGCTCTGGAAGAAGCTGTGGGAATTGCAAAAGAAATCAACGATGTAACCGATGCAATGAAAAAATCTTCCCTGCAAATCAATCAGAAGACGGTAATCATTGTAATTATTGTGATGCTTCTTGCGCTGGGGCTTGCCATATTTACATCCATAAAAGTAGGAAACCGGATTGTGGAAAGCATTTTAGGGCCGTTAAATGAGATTGAGGAAGCGGCTGTGGAACTGTCCAGAGGCAATCTTCATACTGATGTTACATACCGCAGCGATGATGAAATCGGGAAACTGGCCCATGCCCTGCGCAGTTCGATCGCAAGTTTAAGTTCCTATGTGGAAGATATCGATCATGCCATGTCTGAGTTTGCGGAAGGAAATTTTGATGTCCAGGCCGGCGTGGAATACCGTGGCAATTTTGTGGGAATTAAAGAATCACTGATGCATTTTGAGAAAAATATGTCAGATATGGTGAAAAATATCCAGACAGTGGCAAACCAGGTGACAAAAGCATCCGAGCAGATTGCTGCAAATTCCACCGAACTGGCAGAGGGAGCGTCCGAGCAGGCAGGCGTAACCCAGGAGCTTTCCACTACGATTGAGAATGTTTCCGGACAGATTGACCGAAATGCCAAAGAGGCGGCTGATATCAGCAGGGAAGTGCAGCAGGTGGGCCGGGAACTGGAATACAGCAACGGCAAGATGCAGGAGATGGTGGAATCTATGAACCAGATTAACCAGTCCTCCAGCGAAATCAGCAAGATTATTGCGGCGATTAATGAGATTGCTTCCCAGACAAACCTTCTGGCGTTAAACGCTTCCATAGAAGCTGCACGGGCCGGAGAAGCCGGAAGAGGATTTGCAGTGGTTGCCGATCAGGTATCTCTGCTGGCCTCCCAGAGTGCGGAAGCGGCAACGGAATCTACAGCGCTGATTGAAGAATCTGTCCGTGCGGTAGAGAAAGGAATGGTAATTGCCAATGAGACGGCAAGTCAGCTGCAGGATGTGGTAAAAGGCGCCAGGACCATTATTGATAAAATTAATCTGATTGCGGAAGCCTCCAGAGAACAGGCAGAAGCAGTGGATCAGATCAATCAGGGTGTAGAACAGATCAATCATGTGGTGCAGACGAATACGGGAACCTCTGAGGCATGCGCGGCTTCCAGCGAGGAAATGACGGCACAGGCAGAAACGCTGCGCGGCATGATACAGCAGTTCAGGGTCGGAAAGTAGCGCCCTGCGGCGAGGGGCGGATTCCCTTCTGGCAAATTTTCGCGTTCTTACGGACTTTGCAGCAAGTGCAAAGTTCCTGGGCTGAACTGTTACATAATGGGCTCAGCATAGAGAAAAAATAATTGACATGGGAGAAGCAATGTAATATAATATTCGGGTATGGCGAGTTAGAAATGCAAGCCTTTCTCCGGCGAAGCGTTTTTGCTTTGATGTACAAAGAAAAATGTAAATGGTGCGAAAATGATAGAACGGGTGAATTCATAGTAAAGTCTCATCATCCTCAGCCTGTCGTGCGACGGGCCGCATGGCCATCCATGCTGTGGAAGTCGAAGACTTTCATAGTAACAGGGCAGTTTGCCTGACTGTTGCTGTCATACAATCAGGACGGCATCCGGATATCAGAGTAACATTGCAAAATTCAAGGAGGTAACATTTGATGAAAACTTTTATGGCCAGCACAGCGGCAGTGGAAAGAAAATGGTATGTAGTTGATGCTGAAGGAAAGACATTGGGACGTTTGGCATCAGAAGTGGCAAAAGTATTAAGAGGAAAGCATAAGCCGATTTTTACTCCTCATATTGATACAGGCGATTATGTGATTGTAGTCAATGCTGAGAAAGTGAAAGTAACCGGTAAGAAATTGAATCAGAAAATTTATTATCATCACTCAGGATATGTGGGAGGAATGAAAGAGACCACATTGAAAAATATGTTGGCAAATAAACCGGAAAGAGTAGTTGAACTTGCTGTAAAAGGTATGCTTCCCAAAGGCCCCCTGGGAAGGCAGATGTATAAGAAATTATTCGTATATGCAGGACCGGAACACAAGCATGCAGCTCAGAAACCAGAAGCTTTCACATTTTAATCAGGAGGTAAAATAAAATGGCAGATGCAAGATATTATGGAACAGGTAGAAGAAAAAAATCAATTGCCAGAGTGTACTTAATGCCGGGTACTGGCAAAATTACCATTAATAAAAGAGATATTGACGAGTATTTGGGATTAGAAACCCTGAAGGTTATCGTTCGCCAGCCCTTAGTGGCAACAGATACCGTAGATAAATTCGATGTCCTTGTGAATGTAAAGGGCGGCGGCTACACCGGGCAGGCAGGCGCAATCCGTCACGGAATTGCCAGAGCATTGCTGGAAGCGGATTCTGATTACAGGCCAACGCTTAAGACAGCAGGTTATCTGACCCGTGATCCGAGAATGAAGGAAAGAAAGAAATATGGTTTGAAAGCTGCGCGTCGTGCACCCCAGTTTTCAAAGAGATAATTTTACTATAATTTCAAAAAGCATTAAAAACTCCCGGAAGTCCAGTATTTTCGGGAGTTTTCTTTATTTTCTAAGTGTTCAATAATTTTCATAAAACGTCATAAATTTTGCCATATAGCACCACTACAACACCAGTACAGCACCATTTATATATAGTTTCTGTGTTGTGTCTTGCGTAAGACTTTGTTAAAATGCTTAAAAGCCAGTAAACAAGGGAATTTGCAGTTAAAATATCTGTTTTGATATGTTTCTTATTATGCAGGTTCTCAAAAAATATCATAGATAGCAAAGGGGCGAAGCTATGACACGAACATCATATAAAAATCAGCATATCAAAGAGCATTACGACAGAATAAATTTTGTTATTCCCAAAGGCGAAAAGGACAGAATAAAGAAAATATGTTCTGAAATGGGTGCAAGTGTCAATGAATATCTTTATATGCTTGTGTGTAATGACCTTGCGGATGGTACAAGCAGAATGGCAAAGAAAAAGCAGGGCTTTAATCCAAATTAGGGTTTAATAAGAGCCATTCAATCACTTCCTTTCTTTTATACGTTCCTTAATTCTATCAATAACTGCTTCAATATTTCTTTTTGCATAGGCTTTAAGCATATCCTGAAAAGATACTTGATAAATCTCTTCTTTATTACCAACATTATAAAAAGTCATACCATCAGAATCAGCCTTGTTATTACTTTCATCATAAGTATTAACTATTGTTGCGGTTTCTCCATTAATGGTAATCTTATCGTCTGCATTTAAGAAATCTAATGAATCGCCTATTTCCGGGTTATTAGATTTTTGTCTGTATCGAATAAGGTTAGTAGGGCATTTCTTAAAGCGTTCAGAAAAAATGTAAGTACCTATATAATGGAATATTGAAAAATTAGCATAATTCCCATTTTTACGGTGTTTTTCTTGTAAATCGTAATAATCTTCAAGCAAAAGGTTTAATGTATCGAGGTCTGATACACCATAAGAAACAATTAATTTTTTGGGATTATCCTTGTAATGTTTCCAACTCTTTAATACTTCTATTGATTTTCCACTCAATCCCAATTCGTCACTAACACTCAATTTTTCATTTTCCATAACACTTGTATAACCTAATAAGAAATCGGTAGATATATCTAAATTATGCTCTTCCCAAAAATAGGTTTTGTATGTTTGGATAATGAACAAAGATAAATCTCTATCGCCTTTTTCTATGGATGATAGATTTGATTTCTGTAGTCCGGTTTGTTTGCAAAATTCGGTTGCTGACAGTCCTGCTATTTCTGCACGTAATCTTAAAAGATTTTCTATGCGTTGCTTTTCACATTTTTTTTGATACTGCTTTTTTAACGTATCTGCACTATATGGCATACTGCACCTCCATAATTCTATTTGATAACAAAATATGAAAAGTTATCAAATTGCATATTATCTGATAAAACGCTTGTTCGCTATAAAATGTTATGATATGATTTAATCAGATAACAAAAATAATAATGTTATCAATTAAAATATACATTATCTTGCAAGGAATGTCAACAAGAAAAAAGAAGTGAGGTAAAAAATATGGTTACCATTCACAGTTGATTTGATGACACGATAAATAGAGCGGAGCTATAACGCCGCTTTTTCACTCGATATTCTGATATGTATTCAGGGTGATGCAGAGAAGATTTCAGCAAC
>JAETSX010000122.1 GCA_021769425.1 Eubacterium sp. | reverse complement strand
CCCGTCGCACGGCAGGCTTAGCATGATGGGAGTTTACTATGAAAGTCTCCGACTTCCATAGCATGGATGGCCATGCGGCCCGTCGCACGGCAGGCTTAGCATGATGGGAGTTTACTGAAAAAGCTCCATAAAACGGCTTGTTTCCGGCAATGGATGACTCAGGTATCGCAAAATTGAATGAAAGGCTCAGGCCAGCATACAGAATGGAGGAAAAAAAATGGCGCAGAACAATCAGCCGGCGGAACAGGATTTGAATCAGTTATTAAAGGTCCGCCATGACAAATTAAAAGATTTGCAGGAAAACGGAAAAGATCCTTTTCAGATCACAAAATATGATGTTACAAGCCACAGCATGGAAATCAAAAATAATTTTGATTCCATGGAAGGGCAGATCGTAAGCATAGCGGGCAGAATGATGTTCAAACGCGTCATGGGAAAAGCATCCTTCTGTAATATACAGGATTTACAGGGAAATATTCAGGCATATGTTGCCAGGGACAGCATTGGTGAGGACAGTTATAAGGATTTCAAGAAATATGACGTAGGCGATATTTTGGGAATCAAAGGAGAGGTATTTAAAACCAAAACCGGAGAAATCTCTGTGCATGCCCAGGAGGTAACCCTCCTTTCCAAGAGCCTCCAGATTTTGCCTGAAAAATTCCATGGCCTGACCGATACAGATATCCGTTACCGCCAGCGGTATGTAGATTTGATTATGAACAGTGAGGTTAAGGATACCTTTGTAAAGCGCTCCAAAGTTCTCAGCAGTATCCGGAAATATCTGGACAGCCAGGGCTTTATGGAAGTGGAAACCCCTATGTTGGTAAGCAATGCGGGAGGCGCTGCCGCAAGACCTTTCGAGACGCACTTTAATGCCTTAAACGAAGACTTAAAGCTGCGTATTTCTCTGGAACTTTATTTAAAGAGGCTGATTGTAGGCGGCATGGAGCGTGTGTATGAAATCGGACGTGTATTCCGCAATGAAGGTCTTGACACCCGCCATAATCCGGAATTTACCTTAATGGAGCTTTATCAGGCATATACCGATTACCACGGTATGATGGACTTAACTGAAAATCTTTACCGCTATGTGGCAAAAGAAGTGACCGGTTCTGAGGTTCTCACTTACGGCGAACATCAGATGGATCTTTCCAAGCCTTTTGAGCGGATTACGATGGTGGATGCTGTAAAGAAATATGCTCACGTGGATTTCAATGAAATTCATAGCACAGAGGAAGCTAAAAAGCTGGCAGACGAACACCATATTGAATATGAAGACAGGCATAAGAAAGGGGATATCCTGAATCTGTTCTTTGAGGAATATGTGGAAGAACACCTGATCCAGCCTACCTTTGTGATGGATCATCCTATTGAGATTTCGCCGTTAACGAAGAAGAAACCCGATAATCCAGAGTATGTGGAACGTTTTGAATTCTTTTTAAATAGCTGGGAAATGGCAAATGCCTATTCCGAGCTGAATGATCCCATGGATCAACGAAAACGCTTTGAAGCGCAAGAAGCATTGCTGGCAGCCGGAGACGCGGAGGCAAACCATACCGATGAGGATTTCCTGAATGCGCTCAGTATCGGAATGCCGCCTACTGGCGGAATTGGGTTCGGGATTGACCGAATGGTGATGATGATGACGGATTCGCCGGCGATTCGGGATGTGTTGTTGTTCCCGACCCTTAAGAACTTGGATAAATAAAACCCAGTGTTTATGCGGGATTGTCGTATGTTTTCTGTACCAAAATTTTAAAATTGTACCATTTTTGTACCATTTGAAAACAGAATAGTGAAGATTTATGGAGAGATGCTTTAAAAAGAAGTTTTTTGAGCATCTCTTTTCATGCCTATTTTTAAGCGTGATGGTATGATATGCAGTACAAGTAAATTATCATAAAAACGTGGTGTAAGGCGAATGATGAAAAAATCGAATCTCTTTCCCTGGTGTTAGCCGATTATATTTTATTTACGGAAATCCGCTAAGGCTGAATTTAATGGGCTTTCAGCCCGGCTTTGACAGGTTTCCAATGTAAAATTTTGATTAGAGGGGAAACTGTTGGAATTGAGAAAATGGGCTGTAATAACAGAGCCTTCAGCATTGGATAGAGCTGATGCCTGCGGGGCCTGCCGATGACAGCATGAAAATGAGAGATAAAAGATGCCGGAACAATTTCATCAAGGATGAAAAGGAACCCATATTTATCGTTATCAAATTTATTTTGGCAATTGGTAAAAATATCTGCCAAAGAAATCTGTTTATATGGTATCATGTAAGTGCAACTCCTTTATTGGTGGATATGGTTAATTGTTACTTGTCATTTCAATTTTACCATAAATCAGTGAGGAGTTGTTTTATTTTGTAACAAAAATAATGCCGTATTTATGCGGCTTCGGGCGTTTTGCAAATGCCTAACATTCAAGATAGAGGAAAGGAGAAAGGGGCAGATAGGTCCCAGAAAATGAAATGGATGATAGGATAAGGAGCATGTATGTTAGAATGATACAAGAAGAAAACCAGGGTGAGAAAATCAGCAGGAAAACACAGGGATCGGTCTATCACTTGTTGGGGAAAGAAGGCCAGAGGGAAAGCCAGGATTGTGGAGAGATTCAGGATAAAGTTTTTTTGGCAGCCTGTGTAGCAGAGGAAAATGGGTTTGTGATGGGGTTTAAGTATGCATTCCATCTATTTACAGAATGCATGCAGGAGTAAAGAAAGATAATTCTAAAAAAGTATAACGTATTTGTATGAAAGCTTCCTGTATACTTTAAATAGGCCAAGAGATTGACACAAAAAAATACCTCAAGTAAATTTAGATTATTACTGACTTGGCCGTTGGTAAAATCTAAAGAATACAAGAGGTATCTAAAATGAATGTTAAAGGCAAAAAGAAGAAAAATCAAGTAGTAACAGCAAATATTTTTGAACAGCAGGAGTTTTTGAAAAAAGCGGAGGCGATCAGAGAAAGTCTTACAGCTTCAACCTGGCATGAGTTGGAGACCAATGGTAAGTTCGATAAAAACAAAAAACTCTCCTTTATCAGTGATGACATGCTTATCTTAGGATGCGATGTAGGCAGTGAAACACATTATCTGAGGGCTATTGATACCAGAGGGAGGGAACTCAGTAAGTCCGCATTTCCATTCAGCAATGATTCTGAGGGATTCCAAAGTGCAAAGGAATGGGCAGTAAAGATAGCTGCTGAACATGATAAGAGCCAGATAGTCCTTGGCTTAGAGCCGACCGGCCACTACTGGCTCTGCCTTGCGACATGGATGGTTTCAAATGGGATCAGCGTTGTACAGGTAAACCCTTATGCTGTGAAGCAGACAAAGGCGGTTGAAGATAACAGCCAGCTGAGGGATGACAGGAAGGATCCGAAACTGATAGCAAACCTTGTCAAGGATGGTAACTTTGGTATGCCATACCTTCCGGAAAAACTCTATGCGGAGCTTCGCAGGTTATCCATGTTCAGAGACCAGCTGAACGAAGACAGAGTCCGGACAATCAACCGGATGCACAGGGAGATGAAGATATATTTCCCAGAGTATAAGGATGCGTTGGGAAAAGCCGATGGTGCATTTAGTCTGGAACTGCTGAAACAGGCGCCCTTCCCGGATGACCTGGTAGCGCTTGGGGAAGATGGGATAAGGCAAATCTGGCATGATGCTAAGCTCAGAGGACGCGGCTACAGCAGAGCAGGGGAAATCTTACAGTATGCGAAAGCAAGTGTTGGGATCAAGGATGGAGCCATTGCAGGCAAGGCAGCTGTAAAGTGGTTTGTGCAGAAAATTCTGGAACTGAATGCTGAACTTGCTGTTATAGAGGGGCAGATCAACCAGAAATGCCAGGAAATACCGCATGCCGGCAACATCCTGGAAATATCAGGGATCGGAGAAAACACACTTTCCGGAATCCTTGCAGAGATGGGAGACATTTCGAGGTTTGATGATGTTAAGGAAATACAAAAATTAAGCGGATTAGGCCTTGTAACATGCAGCTCAGGGAAGCATAAGGGAGAAACCAGGATCAGCCACAGGGGACGCAAACGACTCAGATATTGGTTATTCCAGGCGGCAAAGTCAGCAGTGGCCCATGCGGAGGAATTCAAAGAACTCCATATGTACTATACGACACGGGCCGATAACCCGCTGAAAAAGATGCAGTCATTGATAGTGATAGCCTGCAAGCTCCTGAGGATCATCTACACGATTCTGAAGAAAGGAACGGCCTATGATCCGAAGAAGATGCTGATGGACATCAGACGGCCAGAGAAGAAGGAATCGATTGCAGCGTAAGATATTTTTGCAGCATTATTAATTCCAGAGCCCTGCCGGGGTCCGGATGATTCCGGAATCGGGCAGGGTTCTGGAAGGAAACCCGGTAACGATGGAGCATTACAGGTACTGCATCATCACGATGACCAGCAAAGCGAGGCAGGGTAAGCGTCCACGGAATATCCGTACCCTGTGGAGTAGCCAGGTCAGTAAAATCAAAATACAAACAAGAGCTGTAGCTTGCAGTAGTTCTCTCCGTAGGGCATGACCCTGTTCGAAAGCTTAGCAGGCACTCAGTGTATGGGCAGGTGGGACGAAGGAAGTTGGCACACGATACCATTAGGCACGGAAGGTTTACCATCATAGTTAACAGAGGATTTAAAGCCTTTATAAAGCAAAACAATGGGACGCTTTATAAACTGCACCCTCTTTTGGCTGTTCAGTACAAGATACAATGACTGTCATACATTTCTGGCTCTGTTTTATGAGGTAAATATTTAAAGAAAAGCTTGAAAAATCAATGATTTAGGGCTTGACATTATAGGAAGGGTTAACATGGCAGGAAAGGGTGTGCCGTGGCATTTTTATTTTTAGCAGAGACTGTAAAAAATCTTGTGTCTATGATAGTTAGACTTTTCTGATAAGAAGTTAGATATGTACGGCTTTTTTGTCGGTTTTATGTTTTTAAGGTTGTCGAATGATTTCTTCTAT
>JAETSX010000027.1 GCA_021769425.1 Eubacterium sp. | reverse complement strand
GATAGAGGTCTTTTTCTATTCACCAAATAAGTGAAAGACAATATTCAATTAAAATACAGTAACTGTCCGGGGCTCAGCGGTTGATGCTGTTGTACCGTGAATAATTCAGGATTATTGTTGACAATAAAAAAAAAGCAAGATATACTGAAAGAAATTATTAGTTGCAGCAGCTAAAATCGGGGAGGAATACCATGAAATGTCCATATTGCAGCAGTGACAATACGCGGGTCATAGATTCCAGACCTGCCGATGACAACTATTCTATCCGCAGAAGAAGGCTTTGCGATGACTGTGGGAAACGTTTTACCACTTATGAGAAGGTGGAGACGATTCCTTTAATTGTTATTAAGAAGGATAACAACCGGGAACAATACGATCGGTCAAAAATAGAAGCAGGAATTCTCCGTGCCTGTCATAAGCGTCCGGTATCTGTGGATATGATCAGTCAATTGGTGGATACGGTGGAAGTGGACATTTTCAACAGGGAGGAGAAGGAAGTTTCCAGTTCCGAGATAGGGGAGATTGTGATGAACCGGCTGCAGGAGCTGGATCCGGTGGCATATGTGAGGTTTGCATCCGTTTACCGAGAATTTAAGGATGTTAATACTTTTATGGATGAGTTGAAGAAGATTTTGGATAATTAGTGACAGTTCCGTTCAGGACGAAGGCTGAACTGTTACATAATTAAGACTTCATGTCACAGGAGAAGATACAGAATGTTAGAAAAATTTTATCCCAATGAATATTTGGATTCCGCATATCAGATAGAATATGAACGTTTCTTTCAGGAAGGATATCGGGGAATTATTTTTGATGTGGACAATACATTGGTGCCCCACGGCGCTCCGGCGGATGAGGCTGCGAAGAAGCTGTTTGCCCGGTTAAAGAAGCTGGGCTATCAGTGCTGTCTGCTGTCGAATAATAAGGAACCCCGGGTGAAGATGTTCAATGATCAGGTACAGGTGCAGTATATATTCAAGGCGGGCAAGCCCAAAGTTTCCGGCTATGAACGGGCCATGGAACTGATGGGGACCGATAAGAGCAATACATTGTTTGTGGGGGATCAGATTTTTACCGATGTGTACGGGGCGAATCGGGCAGGCATCCGCACCATTTTAACAAAGCCCATTCATCCCAAAGAAGAGATTCAGATTGTATTAAAACGGTATCTGGAAAGAATTGTACTGTTTTTTTACCATAGAAAACACCGGCAGGCATGAAAGGAGAAGCGAGATGAAAATTGCAATTGGAAACGACCATTCCGCCGTTGATTTGAAAAAAGAGATTATAACGTTTGTGGAAGGACTGGGACACGAGACAGTCAATTTCGGGACAGACAGCACAGAGAGCTGCGATTATCCCATTTACGGGGAGAAAGTGGGAAGAGCAGTGGCGGCAGGAGAAGCGGACTGCGGAATTCTGATTTGCGGAACAGGAGTGGGAATTTCCCTGGCAGCAAATAAGGTTAAGGGGATCCGATGCGGCGTCTGCTCCGACACCACCACCGCTCATTTAATCAGAGAGCATAACCATGCAAACGTCATCGCCTTCGGCGCCAGAATTGTAGGGCCTGAGAAGGCAAAGGATATTGTGAAGGCTTATCTGGAGGCAGAACCCATGGGGGGACGGCATCAGGCGAGAGTTGATATGATTTCTAAAATGGAAGAACAGTAAAAAAAGGTTGAAAAATTTGCCATTATAGTATAGAATGTAGAAAGCGCATGGGCGGATTGCGCCCAAATGTAGTTTAAGGAGGAAAATCCAATGATTTCAGCAGGAGATTTTAGAAATGGTATTACGATTGAATTAGAAAATAATATTTATCAGATTATTGAATTTCAGCATGTAAAACCGGGAAAAGGCGCAGCCTTTGTCAGAACAAAGTTAAAGAATATCAAGAGCGGCGGCGTGGTGGAGAAGACATTCCGTCCTACGGAGAAATGTCCCCAGGCCCGTATCGACAGAGCGGACATGCAGTACTTATATTCCGACGGCGATCTGTTCCATTTTATGGATGTTGAGACTTACGAACAGATTGCACTGGATTCCGCAGCCATCGGAGACGCATTGAAGTTTGTAAAAGAGAATGAAATGGTGAAAATGTGTTCTCACAACGGCAGCGTGTTTGCAGTGGAGCCGCCTCTGTTTGTAGAATTAAAGATTACCGAGACAGAGCCGGGCTTTAAAGGCGATACCGCAACCGGCGCAACCAAGCCTGCAGTGGTGGAAACCGGCGCAACCGTATACGTTCCGCTGTTTGTAGAGCAGGAAGACGTCATCAAGATCGACACAAGAACCGGAGAATATCTCTCAAGGGTTTAGTTTACCATGATTTACCATGAGGAGGGACCCGGCGCAAAACAAATAATCAACCACAACGTAATAAGCCGGGAGGAGCCCTGATGGTTATTAACCAGACAACAAAAGGCAGCCAAGAGGAGCCCTGATGGTTATTAACCAGGAAACAAAAGGCAGCCAAGAGGAGTCCTGATGGTTATTGCGTTGTGGTTGATTATCACCGGAATGACACTATTTGGAAAAAGCCTGAATAGAAAGGGCATATTCCGAAGGCGTCATTCCGGTTATTTTTTTAAACTGCCGGGAAAAATAATGAATGGAATTATACCCCAGAGAATCAGCGATCTGAGTAAAATTCATGTTTTTTTCCCGAATCATTTCTTTCGCCCGGGTAATTTTCATCCGGGAAAAATATTCGATAATGCCGCAGCCGCATTTACTTCTGAACAGGTTCTGCAGCTGTGAAATGCCGATTAAATTATCATGGCAGATTTGTTCCAGCGTAAGGGTCTCGGTCAGCCGGTTTTCCATATAGATCAGAATATGACGGAAGGTTTCGTCGTCCCGTTTTAATTTAACAGATTTGTTCAGGCGGATATCTGCGGGAGGCTGGCAGCTTTTCCGGTACAAGGAAATGAGAAAATGTTCTAAGGAAAGCTGTATGATCTGCTCAGAACCAGGGAGCTGGCCGGGATTGCCGGAAAGCTGGCGGGTATAGGGATTGTCTAATGGCGTCAGAAATGCGTCGCCGGCTTCTGCAAGGACGTTTGCAAGGAGGTTGCGCTCTGTTTCCCCCAAAGGAAGGATTTTATCTTCAAAAAAGGAGATGGCAGGGGAATTACACACAAAAGAAACCACAACAAGATTGGGCGCAATGACGCCGTCAGTGGCCACGGAATGGAACTGACCGGGCTTGTGGAAAATAATGCTGCCTTTTTTCAGTTTGTGAGTTGCATGGTCTGCAGTAACCGTCACCTCCCCCTTATCCACACAGAGAAATTCCCAGAAATCGTGGGACTCTCCATCGAATTTGAAATCCCTGCTGTACTCAAAATAGTGGATGGTAACGATTTGCGGGATATGGAATAATTTTGTCAGCGGGTATTTGTAAAAGTCCATAAATAGTCCTTTCCGGCCATAGACTATGCCTGAAATCAGCCCTTTGGCGGATGTTTTCTGCAAAGTGATGGGCCGTTTTATTTTCCCAAAATAGGTGAAGTGAATCTGTAAGCGGCATGAAATTATTTTATCACAATATAGTGCAAAAAAGTAAAAATATTGTGCAAATACAGAAAAATTTTTTTGTATTATTATGGTAAACAACAAAAGAAATTCAAGAATCAGGAGGGTTTAATTATGAAGAAACCAGCATTGGTAATTATGGCGGCAGGCATGGGAAGCCGTTACGGCGGATTGAAGCAGATTGATCCGGTGGATGAACAGGGGCACATTATTATGGATTTTTCCATTTATGATGCGGTGGAGGCCGGCTTTGAGAAGGTAGTGTTTATTATTAAGAAAGCCAATGAAGCAGTGTTTCAGGAGTGCATCGGCAACCGTGTTTCAGAGAAAATGCAGGTGGAATATGTGTTTCAGGAATTGGATAAACTTCCTGCAGGTTTTCAGGCGCCAGAAGGCAGGGAGAAACCTTTTGGCACAGGCCATGCAATTTTGTGCTGCAAGGATGTGCTGGACGGTCCCTTTGCAGTGATTAATGCAGATGACTATTACGGAAAAGATGCTTATAAGACGATTTACGATTATCTGACCAGCCATCAGGATGATGAAACATACCGTTACGCCATGGTGGGATATGATTTGAAAAATACTTTAACGGAGAACGGCCATGTGGCAAGAGGAGTCTGCGGGACAGATGCAGAAGGATTCCTGACGGAAATCTGTGAGCGCACCCATATTGAGAAGCGGGGCGAAAAAGCAGCGTATACGGAGAACGACGGAGCTACCTGGACAGAGATTTCCATGGACAGCACAGTTTCCATGAATTTCTGGGGATTTTCGGAAAGCATCTTAAAGGAACTGGAATGGGGATTTGAGAAGTTCCTGAAGGAAGAACTGCCGGGCAATCCTCTGAAAGCAGAGTACTATCTGCCTATGGCAGTGGGAAGCCTGCTGCGGGAAGGAAAGGCAACCGTACAGGTGCTGAATTCCAGGGATCAGTGGTTCGGCGTTACCTATAAGGAGGATAAGGAAATGGTGGTCAACGCCATTGCGGAGTTGAAGAAAAAAGGGTTATATCCGGAGGAATTTTAACAGAATATGGAGGAAAAGGTAATGCAGGAACAGGCAAGAGAAGCAGTCAGTCATTTTGAACTGGAGGGAGTGACAGGCAATCCGTATCCATTTGGCAGCGGGCATATCAATGATACTTTTCTGGTGGAAGGGGAAAAAAGGTGCGTGCTGCAGCGGATGAACCGGACCATTTTTTCCAGCCCCAGGGAAGTCATGGAGAACATTGTGGGCGTGACAGAGTTTTTGAAAAAGAAAATTGCAGCAAACGGCGGAGACGTTATGCGGGAAACTTTGACGGTGATTCCCACCAGGGAGGGAAAGTCTTTTTATCAGGACGCTCAGGGCGAATGCTGGCGGATGTATTATCTGATTGAGGATGCCCTAAGCTATGACCGGGTGGAAAGAGAGGAAGATTTCTATGAGAGCGCGCTGGCCTTTGGGAATTTCCAGCAGCTTCTGGCTGACTATCCGGCAGAGACCCTTCATGAGACAATTCCCGGATTCCATGACACAAAAGCCAGATACGAAGTGTTTTTAAAGGCTGTGGAAGAAGATGTGTGCGGCAGGGCGAAGAATGCGGAGAAGGAAATTGAATTCTTCCGTTCCAGGAAAGAAATTGCCTGTGTGCTGGGAGATATGCTGGCAGCGGGGAAACTGCCGCTTCGGGTTACCCATAATGACACCAAGCTGAATAACATAATGATCGATGAAAAAACCAGAAAAGGCATCTGCGTCATAGATTTGGATACGGTAATGCCGGGGCTTACCGCCCATGATTTCGGAGACGCCATCCGGTTCGGCGCCAGCACCGGAGAAGAGGATGAGCGGGACTTGTCTAAGGTGAGCTGTGACTTAAGGCTGTTTCGGATCTATACGGAAGGATTTTTAGAGGGCTGCAAAGGAAATCTTACGGATATGGAAATTGCAATGCTTCCCATGGGGGCAAAGGCGATGACCTATGAAAACGGGATCCGTTTCCTGACAGATTACCTGAAAGGAGACGTTTATTTCAAAATCCACCGGGAGGGACACAATTTGGATCGGTGCCGCACTCAGATGAAACTGGTGGCGGATATGGAAGAGAAATGGGAGCAGTTAGAAGGAATTGTCAAAGAAATCGGCGGAATTTGAGATTGATGAGGGACAGCGTTTCAGGTTTGTTCCGTGTGCAGTTCCCTGGAAAACAACCATAGTTTTACTAAAACAATAGTAAAATAAATTTAGTATTTACTAAATTATGCAGTTGTGATATACTTTGTCATAGGGAGAAAAAACCCTGATGGCTTTTCGAAGGAACGAGTTTTTTAGAAATTTCATGCAACTTTTGCACAATCGTGTGCAGACTATGGACAGGAGGTAATCATTATGGCAATTTTAGTAACAGGCGGAGCAGGCTATATTGGAAGCCACACCTGCATTGAGCTGATTCATGCAGGCTACGAGGTGGTAGTTGTGGATAATCTGGTAAATTCCAGTGAGGAAGCGGTAAAGAGAGTGGAGAAAATTACCGGAGCTAAAGTGCCCTTCTACCAGGTGGATATTTTAGATGCGCCGGCCTTAAGCCAGGTTTTTGAAAAAGAGAAGATTGACAGCGTCATTCATTTTGCAGGGTTGAAGGCAGTAGGGGAATCTGTGCAGAAGCCTCTGGAATATTATCATAACAATATTACCGGAACATTGATTTTGTGTGATGTGATGCGTAAGCATGGGGTGAAGAATATTATTTTCTCCTCTTCCGCAACCGTTTACGGCGATCCGGCCATCATTCCCATTACAGAGGAATGCCCGAAGGGTCAGATTACCAATCCTTACGGACAGACTAAGGGAATGTTGGAGCAGATTCTGACCGATTTCCATGTGGCAGACCCGGAGTGGAACGTGGTATTGCTCCGTTACTTTAACCCCATCGGCGCCCATGAAAGCGGAATTATCGGAGAAGACCCCAAGGGAATTCCCAACAATTTGGTGCCCTATATTGCACAGGTGGCAGTGGGCAAGTTAAAATGCCTGGGCGTATTCGGAGACGACTACGATACGCCGGACGGAACAGGCGTGCGGGATTACATCCATGTGGTTGACCTGGCCAAAGGCCATGTGAAGGCATTGAAGAAGATTGAGGATAAGTCCGGGGTAAATATTTACAATCTGGGAACCGGAAACGGTTACAGCGTGCTGGATGTGGTAAAAGCGTATGAGAAAGCCTGCGGAAAGCCCATTCCGTATGAAATCAAACCCAGAAGAGCCGGGGATATCGCCACCTGCTATTCCGATGCATCCAAGGCAAAGAGAGAACTGGGCTGGGAAGCTGAATTCGGCATTGACAGGATGTGCGAAGATTCCTGGAGATGGCAGAGCATGAATCCGGATGGATACCGCAGTTAGCAGCTCATTACGCAAAATGGCCGGAAATCGGAGTGCGGATGGCAGAGAGTTTTAAATGAATGGACTGAGGGATCAAGCCAAAGGCCGGGAACCGGAGAAGCAGCGGTTTCCGGCCTTTGCCGGATCTGCCGTTTGATTTTGAATGAAATAAGAGTGAACAGAAACTGTTCCTATAAAACTTTTCCTGCAGCCAGAAGCTTGCGCCGCTTCTCCTGATACCGCTTTGCCGTTTCCTTTGTCCTGGGATCGCTGACATATTTTTTCAGAGTCTCCCGATCTACTTTTAACCGAAGATCCATGGTCTGCATCACATCTGAAATATGCATGGTTTTCTGGAATCTGGCGTCGGTAAAGTCAATGCGCCGGTTATCGGAAAAGAGAATGACCACAGGCTGTGCATAATTCTTGTCATTTTCTTCGATAATAATGCCTTTCTGCCCGTTGGAAAAGTCCACGCAGCATCCCCCCGGAAGGATATGGACGCATTGCGTAAGGGCAGCCACAAAGGGTGCAGGGTAGTAATCCGGATGCTTCCGGAGGAAACGTACCGCCTGGATTTCAGAAACCGGTTCTTTGTCCAGATTCATGGAAGTCAGTTCATCAAACATGCTTGCCACATGAAGTACGTGGGAGCCGTTCCGCCAGCGGATGTTCTTTTGCAGGGGAACTTTCACATTGTGCTCTAATCTTGTCATCTGCCCCACAAGCTGGAGAGTAAGCTCCGGCAGTTTGTAGTCGTTGTAATCCGGATGAAGAAGCTGGTAACCCTTTTCCAGGTAGCCCCGTACCAGCCGCCGTTCATCCGGGGACAGAAGAGCGTCTCCTTTTTCCAGAATCTCATCGGGAACCAGCAGAAGTCCGATATCGTGGAGAAGGGCAGCGCATACAATGGCAAGCTGTTCTCCGTAAGAGTAGTGGAGCCTGTGCACCATCATTGCAGCCAGAATCGCAGTGTTCAGGCTGTGTTTGTATACATAATCGCCGTTGCTGCGCAGGTTTTTTGCAAAATTAATCTTGTGATCCAGCGAACCGAACTCCCTCAGGATGGTCTGAGCCAGATTTGTCAGGTTCTGAGGAGCCATATTGTTAGTAAGCAGGGCAAGATCATCCTTTAAGCGGAACGTAGAGACGGTAAGAAAGCGCTCCAGTTCAATGTCCTCTTCGCTTAAGGGCGGCGCAGGTTCCGCCGGCTCTAAAATATAAACGCCCCAGAGACCGAAATTCTCTATATTTGCGATTCCCTGACGGGTCAGACGGGTCTCTCGTTCAAAAAGCATAACTCCCTTTTTATTGTAAATAGGCCGGGCAAGCCGCATGCCGGGCTTTAACTGGTTGATTTTTACATATTGCACGAAAACACCTCCGAATCCTGTTGTGAACTGTAATTGTATTTTATATCGGATAAAATCCGCAATTGGCAAAGACTGTCAGGGGATAATTTCTGCATTGCGTTACGGCTGTCAGTGTGATAAAATTTTATCAGCAGTTCACAAAGGAGTAAAATTAGGATACTGGAGGATGCCATGAAAAAAGCAGGAAGAATTCTGGCGTTGATATTCTTTTTGTGCTGTTTCTCCAATCTGGCGGTTTCTGCAACCCAGGGGAAAATCGATAAAGTCCAGGAGGGAATCAAAGATTTAGAGCAGCAGAAGAAGGAAGCAAAAAGCCAGGCAGACAGCCTTTCTGACAAAGCGGGAGGGCTGGAAGGAGATTTGAAAGAGTTCAACAGCAGTCTGGAAGACGCCGTTGCCAGGCTGAATGAGACAGAGGAGCAGCTAAACAGCACCAGAGTCAGCCTGGAAGAGACCAGAACTGCGCTTAAAGCAGCCAGGCTTAAGGAACAGGAACAGTATGAGGCCATGAAAAAGAGAATCCGGTTCATGTATGAAATGGACATGGAGGGAATGGTAGAGGTGCTGCTGAGCGCAGAGAATTTTGCAGATTTCCTGAATAAAGGGGAATATATTGTAAATATTCATAATTACGATCGGAAAATGCTGGAAGAATACCGGGCAACGAAAGAGGAAATTGCAGGAAAAGAACAGGAACTTGAAAATCAGGAACAGCAGCTTGCGGATCTGCAGGAGCAGCAGGAAGAAAAGAAACAGGAGCTGGCCGTACTGGTGGACAGCACATCTGAGAAGCTGAGCGCTGCCAGAAAACAGCTTGCCAAAGCACAGGCGGATGTGGAGGCCTATGAAGCGGAAATCCAGCGGCAGAAAGCCTATGAAGCGGAACTGGAGGCTCAGAAAGCGGCCGAAGATGCAAAAAGGTTAGAAGAGATCAAACGGCAGGAAGCGGAAATGAAGCAGAACCAGAAAGATCCAGCCAGGGGCGGGCAGGTTGTCCCAAGCAGCGACGCTTCCGACATTTCGCTTCTGGCGGCGCTGATTCAGTGCGAGGCGGGAGGAGAAAGCTATGAGGGCAAGCTGGCGGTAGGAAGCGTAGTGATGAACCGGGTGAGCAGTTCTCATTTTCCCAATACAGTAGCGGGAGTCATCTATCAGAGCGGACAGTTTTCTCCTGTGGCAAGCGGACGGTTTGCTTCCGTGCTGGCGAAAGGGGCCAATCAGAGCTGCACGCAGGCGGCAGGCGAGGTTCTGGGCGGAAATATTACCATTGGCTGTCTGTATTTCAGGCGGAACGACGGCTCTATTCCCGGCACGGTTATCGGCAATCATGTTTTTTATTAATACATAGAATGGATATGGCAAAATAAGGGAAGGCGGTTTTTGTGCAATGTACACAAAGACTGCCCCTTTTTTTCGGAAAAAAGACAGAAAAGAATGATAAAAATATAACAAAGATAGACAAAAGGACAGCGGGAGGGAGCAGGCAAGATAATTCTTGCAATTTACCTTAAAATGTGCTAGGATACTGTTATCGACGGAGAAAACACAGGAAAAACGGGAATCTGCAGAAGTACTTTACGGGTATGGAAGCCTAGAAGATGTCAACAGCCTGTTTTCCTTTTTTTGGCAAAAGATTGTTAAAAAAATAACATAAATTTTGGTGATTTTGTCAAAAAGTTTTCGCGATACACTATATTTAAAAAGGAGACGAAGAAAATGGCAAAGAAAGTTGTTTTGGCAGGCGCATGCCGTACCGCAATCGGAACTATGGGAGGGGCTTTAAGCACAACCCCGGCGCCGGTATTGGGATCTATCGTTATCAAGGAAGCATTAAGCAGGGCTGGCGTTCCGGCAGATAAAGTTGACCATGTATACATGGGATGCGTTATCCAGGCTGGTTTAGGACAGAACGTGGCTCGTCAGGCATCCATCAATGCAGGTTTGCCAATTGAGACGCCGGCAGTTACCGTTAACGTAGTCTGCGGTTCCGGTTTGAACTGTGTAAATATGGCTGCTCAGATGATCCAGGCAGGCGATGCTGATATCGTCGTAGCAGGCGGTATGGAAAATATGTCAATGGCTCCTTATGCAGCTATGCAGGGACGTTACGGATATAGAATGAACAACGCTACTTTGGTGGATACCATGGTTAATGATGCATTGTGGGATGCGTTCAATCAGTATCATATGGGAATCACCGCTGAAAACGTAGCAGAGCAGTGGGGGCTGACCAGAGAGCAGTTAGACGAGTTTGCAGCAGCTTCACAGCAGAAATGCGAGAAGGCAATGAATGACGGCAAGTTCAAAGATGAGATCGTTCCTGTAGAAGTAAAACAGAAAAAGAAAACAGTGATCGTAGATACAGACGAAGGTCCGCGTCCCGGAACAACCAAAGAAAGCATCTCCAAACTGCGCCCGGCATTCAAACCGGACGGAATCGTTACTGCAGCAAATGCTTCCGGTATCAATGACGGTGCGGCAGCAGTTATCGTTATGAGCGAAGAGAAAGCAAAAGAACTGGGCGTGAAACCTATGGCAACTTTCGTAGCAGGCGCTCTTGGCGGCGTAGATCCTTCCATCATGGGCGTAGGACCGGTTGCTTCCACTAAGAAAGTATTTGAAAAGACAGGTTTAACCATTGACGATATGGATCTGGTAGAGGCAAATGAAGCATTTGCAGCTCAGTCTCTGGCAGTGGCTCATGACTTGAACTTCGATATGAGCAAAGTAAATGTAAACGGCGGCGCAATCGCGCTTGGACATCCTGTTGGAGCCAGCGGATGCCGTATCCTTGTTACATTGTTACATGAGATGCAGAGAAGAGACGCTAAGAAAGGTCTTGCAACTCTGTGCATCGGCGGCGGTATGGGATGCTCCACCATCGTTGAGAGAGACTGATTCTTATCATTGCAGCCCTGCCCGGAGGCAGGCGGCGTGAATATTCATACATTATAGAAGCCCAGGGCCTCTGTAATACCAGGAAATGAGAAAGCTAATGCGGGCGCCGGGGCCAGTCTCCGGTGTCCCATAGAATAATTTAAGGAGGACTATCATGAAAGTTGGCGTTATTGGAGCAGGAACCATGGGTTCCGGAATTGCACAGGCATTTGCACAGACAGAAGGATATGAGGTATGCCTCTGCGATATTAATGACGAATTTGCAGCAAACGGCAAGAACAAAATTGCGAAAGGGTTCGAGAAGAGAGTTGCAAAAGGGAAAATGGATCAGGCAAAAGCAGATGCAATCCTGGCTAAAATTACCACAGGAACAAAGGAAATCTGCGGTGACTGCGATTTAATCGTAGAAGCAGCATTGGAAGTAATGGATATCAAGAAACAGACTTTCAAAGAACTGCAGGATATTGTGAAAAAAGACTGCATGTTTGCAACCAACACATCTTCTCTTTCCATCACAGAGATTGGCGCAGGACTTGACAGACCGGTCATCGGTATGCATTTCTTTAACCCGGCTCCGGTTATGAAGCTGATTGAGGTTATCAAAGGTGAGAACACACCGGACGAAATGAAAGACAAAATCGTTAAAATTTCCGAAGAAATCGGCAAAACTCCGGTAGAAGTAAATGAAGCCGCAGGATTTGTTGTAAACAGAATTTTAATTCCGATGATCAATGAGGCAGTTGGAATCTATGCAGACGGCGTAGCTTCTGTAGAAGGCATTGACACTGCCATGAAACTGGGTGCAAACCATCCGATGGGACCTCTGGCTTTGGGAGATTTGGTTGGGCTTGATATCTGCCTTGCAATCATGAATGTATTGTATGACGAGACAGGAGATCCCAAATACCGTCCGCATCCGTTGTTAAAGAAAATGGTACGTGCAGGTAAGCTGGGACAGAAGACCGGAATCGGTTTCTATGACTACAGCAAATAATACATATTGACAAAGGCACAGCCTCAGCAGGCTCATGCCTGCGCTGTATTGAATGTGAGGAGCTGCCGCATTGGATTCGTCTGAATGCGGCAGTCCCATTCCATAAAATAAAAGAAAGTTTGGAGGAAAAGTATCATGGATTTTTCTTTAGATAAAAAACATGAAATGGCGAGAACTCTGTTCAGAGAGTTTGCTGAAAATGAAGTAAAGCCTCTTGCTCAGGAAGTTGACGAAACAGAAAAATTCCCAAGAGGAACCGTAGAAAAAATGCAGAAAATAGGATTCATGGGTATTCCTATTCCAAAGGAATACGGCGGACAGGGATGCGATCCCCTTACCTACATTATGTGTGTAGAGGAATTATCCAAGGTTTGCGGAACCACCGGCGTTATCGTATCCGCACACACTTCCCTTTGCTGCGATCCTATTATGACATACGGCAATGAAGAGCAGAAGCAGAAATATCTTGTGCCGCTTGCAAGCGGAGAGAAATTAGGCGCGTTTGCCCTGACAGAGCCGGGCGCAGGCACGGATGCGCAGGGATGCCAGACCAAAGCGGTATTAGACGGCGATGAATGGGTATTAAACGGCTCCAAATGCTTTATCACCAACGGGAAAGAAGCTGACATCTATATCGTAATCGCTATTACAAGCGTAGTGGAAGATAAGAGAGGAAGAAAGAAAAAGAACTTCTCCACCTTTATCGTAGAAAAAGGAACTCCAGGCTTCTCCTTTGGAACCAAGGAAAAGAAAATGGGTATCCGCGGATCTGCTACATATGAATTGATTTTTGAAGACTGCAGAATCCCCAAAGAGAATCTGTTAGGGCCGGAAGGAAAAGGATTCCCAATTGCAATGCATACATTAGACGGCGGACGTATCGGTATTGCTGCTCAGGCTCTTGGTATCGCAGAGGGCGCATTGGAAGCAACAGTTGCTTACACAAAAGAAAGAAAACAGTTCGGACGTTCCATCGCTGCACAGCAGAACACTCAGTTCCAGTTGGCAGATATGGCAGCTAAGATTGAGGCAGCTCAGCTTCTGGTTTACAAAGCAGCAATGGCAAAAGCGACTCAGAAGGTTTACTCAGTAGAAGCAGCTAAAGCTAAATTATTTGCAGCAGAGGTTGCTATGGACGTAACGACAAGATGTGTTCAGCTCTTCGGCGGATACGGATACATCAGAGAATACGATGTAGAACGTATGATGCGCGATGCTAAGATCACTGAGATTTATGAAGGAACTTCCGAAGTTCAGCGTATGGTTATTTCCGGCGCATTGCTGAAATAAATTATCAATCAGCTGTGTTGAGTTACAAAAATAAAACATAAGGAGTGAATTACCGTGAAAATCGTTGTATGTATAAAACAGGTGCCAGATACCAAAGGCGGAGTGAAATTCAATCCAGACGGTACTCTGGACAGAGGCGCAATGCTTACTATTATGAATCCGGACGACAAAGCTGGGTTAGAAGCAGCCCTTAGATTAAAAGAACAGTATGGTGCAGAAGTAACTGTACTTACCATGGGACTTCCCAAAGCAGACGAAGTTCTCCGTGAAGCTATGGCAATGGGTGCAGACAAAGGCATCCTTGTAACAGACAGAGTATTAGGAGGAGCAGACACATGGGCTACCTCTACTACAATTGCAGGAGCAATCCGGAATCTGGAATATGATTTGATTATTACCGGACGTCAGGCAATCGACGGCGATACCGCACAGGTTGGACCTCAGATTTCTGAACACCTGGATATTCCAGTTATTTCCTATGCGCAGGAAATCAAGATTGACGGGGACTATGTAGTAGTTCAGCGTCAGTATGAAGATAGATATCATGAATTAAAGGCAAAAATGCCATGTTTAATTACCGCTCTTTCCGAGTTAAATGAGCCGCGTTATATGACGCCGGGCGGAATCTTTGACGCTTACGACAAAGAAGTAACTGTATGGGGCAGAGCAGATTTGAAGGATGTAGATGATTCTGACCTTGGATTAAAAGGTTCACCTACGAAGATTGCAAAGGCATCTGATAAAGTGAAAAAAGGCGCCGGAGAAAAAGTGGTTCCCGATACACCCGAAGATGCAGTTGCCTATATTACAGGTAAATTGAAAGAGAAACACGTAATCTAAAGAATAGTTCAAAAGCTCACGAAAGAGCGAATCAGATGGATTGCGAATATCCGTAAAAATAAGGAAAGTGGTGAAAATAATGGGTTTAGAAGCATATAAAGGAGTATATGTCTTTGCACAGCAGGTAGACAATGTATTAAGCGGAATTGCTTTTGAATTACTGGGCAAAGCAAAAGACTTGGCAAAAGATTTAAGCACAGATGTAACAGCAGTATTGATTGGTTCCGGCGTGAAAGATCTGGCAGATCAGCTTGCAGAGTACGGCGCTGACAAAGTAATCGTTGTAGATGATCCGGAATTGAAAGAGTACAGAACAGAGCCTTATACACATGCCCTTGCATCTGTAATCAATGAGTATAAACCGGAAATTATGTTAGTAGGCGCTACTGCAATCGGACGTGACCTTGGTCCCCGTGTGTCTGCAAGGGTGAAAACCGGTCTTACTGCAGACTGTACCGTATTGGAAATCGGTGATTTCCCATTGAATCCGGTTCCGGGAAAAGAAAATGAGCAGAAGCACAATCAGCTGCTTATGACCCGTCCTGCATTTGGCGGCAACACAATTGCTACTATCGCATGCCCGGACAACCGTCCTCAGATGGCAACCGTTCGTCCTGGCGTTATGCAGAAAATTGATCCGATTAAAGGTGCAAAAGCCAATGTGATTGAGTACAATCCAGGATTTACTCCCAATGACAAATACGTGGAAATCCTTAACGTGGTAAAAGCTGTAAAAGAAACAGAAGATATCATGGAAGCAAAGATTCTGGTTTCCGGCGGACGCGGTGTTGGAAGCGCAGAAAACTTCAAGATGCTGCAGGATTTGGCAGATGTTATCGGCGGAACCGTAAGCTGCTCCCGTGCAGTAGTGGAAAACGGATGGAAGCCGGTAGATTTACAGGTGGGACAAACTGGTAAGACAGTTCGCCCGAATGTATATTTTGCAATCGGAATTTCCGGAGCAATCCAGCACGTGGCAGGTATGGAAGAAGCAGATATTATTATTGCAATCAACAAAGACGAGGACGCTCCGATCTTTGATGTAGCTGACTATGGCGTGGTTGGAGACTTACATAAAGTTGTTCCGGCTTTGACAGAAGCTTTGAAAGCTGAAATGGCGAAATAGCAGATATGTAATGAAACTCTGTGGTTTTCGGCGGTGAATGTTCATTGCCGGAAGCCACATTTTTTGTTATGCCAACAGGATACGATGGGAGAATTCATGAAATTAATTGTATTTTTCCTTCTGGTTGTGTTATAATTTGCCTTGAGGAGGGACCCGGCGCAAAACCAAGAAAAAAGAAAACAAGGAAAGCCGGGAGGAGCCCTGAAGGCCTTGAGAATGAAATATCATTTTATAGAGAGAAAGGGAGATGGAAAATCTTATGAGCAAAAAACCTGCAGTATTAATGATTTTGGATGGATTTGGATTAAATGAAAAGCATGAGGCAAATGCAGTGTATGAGGCAAATACCCCTAACATTGACGGCCTGATGAAGGATTATCCTTTCGTCAGAGGCTATGCCAGCGGACTTTCCGTAGGATTGCCGGACGGACAGATGGGCAATTCCGAAGTAGGCCATTTGAACATGGGTGCAGGAAGAATTGTATATCAGGAATTAACCAGAATCAGCAAGGAAATCGATGATGGAGATTTCTTTAAGAATGAAGCATTGCTTAAGGGAATGCAGAATGTAAAGGACAATGACTCTTCCCTCCATTTGTACGGACTGCTGTCAGACGGCGGTGTACACAGTCATAATACGCATTTATACGGATTGCTGGAAATGGCAAAGCGGGAAGGTATTGAGAAAGTATATGTGCATTGCTTCCTGGATGGCCGTGATACCTCTCCAACCTCCGGAAAAGGATTTATGGAAGCTCTGGAAAGCAAAATGCAGGAAATCGGCGTTGGGCAGATCGCAACAGTGATGGGGCGTTATTATGTGATGGATCGGGATAACCGCTGGGATAGAGTGGAAACTGCTTATAAAGCCCTTGCTTATGGGGAAGGAAAACGTGCAGCTAATGCAGTGGAAGCGGTGGCTGCGTCCTATGCAGAAGATGTGACGGATGAATTTGTAGTTCCAACGGTAGTGGAAAAAGACGGCAAGCCGGTTGCCACTATTGAAGATAAGGACAGCATTATTTTCTTCAATTTCCGCCCGGATCGCGCAAGAGAGATTACCAGAACCTTCTGTATGGATGAGTTTGACGGATTTGACAGAGGCCCCAGGAAACAGGTGACCTATATCTGCTTTACAGAGTATGATGTGACAATCCCCAATAAGACTGTGGCATTCCATAAGGTGGAACTGACCAATACTTTCGGACAGTTTTTGGCAGATCACGGAAAAACCCAGGCAAGGATTGCGGAAACAGAGAAATATGCCCATGTTACCTTCTTCTTTAACGGCGGCGTGGAGGAACCTAATGCAGGAGAAGACAGGATTCTTGTAAATTCCCCCAAGGTGGCAACCTATGACCTGAAGCCGGAAATGAGCGCTTATGAGGTATGCGACAAGCTGGTGGAAGCCATCAAATCAGACAAATATGACGTGATTATCATTAACTTTGCAAATCCGGATATGGTGGGCCATACCGGTGTGGAAGCGGCAGCCATTAAAGCGGTGGAAGCAGTGGATGCTTGTGTGGGCAAGGCAGTGGAAGCATTGAAAGAAGTGGACGGCGTGATGTTCTTGTGCGCAGACCATGGAAATGCAGAGCAGTTAATCGACTATAACACAGGGGAAAGCTTTACGGCGCATACCATTAATCCGGTGCCCTTTATCCTCATCAATTATGATGACAGCTACACGCTGCGGGAGGGCGGATGCCTGGCGGATATTGCGCCTACCTTAATTGAGATTATGGGCATGGAACAGCCCGAAGAGATGACAGGAAAGTCCCTGCTGGTAAAACGGTAAGAGCAGATGTCCGGAAAATCCTGCTGGTAAAACGGTAAGAGCAGATGCCCGGAAAACTCCTGCTGGTAAAACGGTAAGAACAAGTAAAAAAGATCAGCAGGAATATTAAATAACTGGATATTGGTACAAACCAAATATTCTATCATACAAAAAGCTGTCACAGAGAACAGGAGTAAGTTCATTTTCCCAGAACTCTTCTGCGCTGTGACAGCCTTTTGCATTACAGGTTTTTGATATACTTCTGAATCGAAGTACGGAAAGAATCTTCCAATTCAATAAATTCACATACATATGCATATTGGTTATGTTCCACTGCAGAACAGTGAATAATCTTCAATTTAACCAAAAATCCTGGTATTGTCCCAAGAGTAAGGCAGGCGTGGAATTGGTATTGGGGTGGAAGGATACTCTCTGAAATGAATCCAACGCCATGCTCAGAAATATGAATCAGCACAAGGGGGACTTCCAAATGATGGATGCCTGAGGCATCCTGTCGGTACAGATCACAAATGTGAAGATGAACATCAAAGGGAATTCGTTGACTTCTGCGTTTTTCCAGCATGGTTGATTTGACCTCCTTTGTAGAATTTGAAACCAGAGCATTTTCATACAGGTTCTGGTATTTTGGTACTAGTCTACCATGGAGAATGAAAGATGGCAAGTGGTTTTTTGAATCATTTTGCCTATTCATATTGACATATAGGTAACTTGTTGCTATAATTAGAAACGTAACAAGTTGCCAATAAGGAGGATGGCATGAAATTAGATGATTTGATTACAAGATTTTCAAGTACTACAGAAAACCAAAGAAAGGCAATTTTCAGCACATTATTTATTGCCGGAAACAAGCTGCAGACACTTTTTGATAATCATATTCCGGAGGTGTCGTTAAAGCAATTTATGTTATTGTCAATAGTCAGACAAGCAAAGGAACAGATGACATTTACTCAATTAGGAGATTTGTTAGGCTGCTCCAGGCAAAATATCAAAAAATTAGCTGACGTTCTGATGAAAAAAGGTTTTATTACGATTCAGCAAAGTCCCCATGATGCAAGAGCCATGTTTATCTGTCCCACCGAAAAAGTAAATGACTATTTTGGAAATGATTTTGCAGAATACCAGGAGGAATTGAAGTATCTTTTTGAAGTTTATACAGACCAAGAGATTGAAACGCTTTTCATTCTTTTATCAAAACTCTATGCAGGAATAGAAAATTTGGAAAAGAAGGTTGCCGGTGACAAAAGTAAAAAAGGAGAAGAAAGCAGATGAAAACAATCGTAATATACCATTCGCAAACAGGGTTTACAAAGCGTTATGCCCAGTGGATATCGGAAGCAGCAGGGGCTGATTGTCTGGAATTGTCAGCCGCAAAGAAGAAAAATCTGTCTGGATATGAAGCAATTATTTTTGGCGGCTGGGCATGCGGGGGCAGTATCAGTAAAATTAGCTGGTTTAAGAGCAATATAGACAAATGGACAAATAAAAAATTGATCGCATTTTGTGTCGGCGGAAGCCCGATAGACTCTCCTGAAGTCGAACCCGCTCTTAAAAGGAATTTCAATGAGTTGGAGCTGAAAAAGGTAAATATTTTTTATTGCCCGGGAGGATTCAATTATGAAAAAATGCCCGCTTCCTCTAAACTAATGATGAAGATGTTTATAAAAATGCTGAAAGCCAAAAAAGAAAAAAGCGAGACAGAACAGGAAATGATAAAAATGATATCCTCGTCCTATGATATTTCAGATAAAAAATATATTGAGCCGATTTTGCAATGTCTGAAAAAATAGAAGTATCTTTACAGAGGAAACATGACCTTGTACTGCAAAAACAGTTATGGGAGCGATCCGCGGGGAGCCGGAAGCTGCGGAGGAAATGCTCATGTACGGAAAGCCTAACTGGAAGGCGGTCTATTTCGCCTTCCAGTTTATTTCTTGATCCGTTTTGATAAATGGAGTTCGCCATCATCCCTATATCCTAATTTACCATACACAGATTGGGCAATCATATTGTTCTTTCCTGTAAGAAGTTCATATTTATGGAGCGGATAATTCCTGGTACAATAATCCTCTGCAAAAGCAATCATTTCAGTTGCAATTCCTTTTCTTCTATACGCTGGATTTACATACACCTCCGTAATTTCAGGCATATACTCATCATAACAGAACGATTTTTTCAACTGAACACAAACGAATCCAGTTAAGACCTCATTTTCGTCATCAACAATAACCACTTCCTGCTTATTATTTACAATGGAATTTCTAATATGATCGATAGTGGTTTTATCTTTTCCATTAAATTCATCATTTAGAATGCCTAATTGTACGACATCTTTCGCAGCAGCAATTCTAACCATTCTTACCTCCATAAAAATCCGATTGTGATTTGACGCTTTTTGAGAGGAACAAAATCACATTGTCGTTATTCAATATTCCATAGGGAGTGAATCACCCAGGCAGTTATGCAGAAAAATGAGAATCAGCCTAATTGCCTTTTTTATATAATTAATAAGGAAAAATATACAGAAAAATGCAACAATTTCTATCAAATTGTTGCATTCATCATTTACACAGATAATATCGGCTCTTTCCTCACATACTTAACCTCTTTGTAGAAAAATTTTTAAAAAATTTTCAGGAAGTGCATCTCTCAATCCCGCTGTTTATCAGTGATTCCATATCCATGCAACAGTTTGATAGAAACTGTTGCATCAAAAAATCATCAGGAAGTGATTTCCTTGCCGCTTCTAAAAGAAAGAACAATTCATTCTGCGGAAGGAAAAAGAAACAAGGAGGTTCCCATGCTGAAATTAACGATAAAGGCAGGAGAATACCTGCTGGTAGGCGATGACGTCAAAGTGGTGTTTACCGGAGGAAGTTCAAATAATATGCATGTTCTGGTGGACGCGCCAAAATCAATGAATATTGTGCGCAGCACAGCGCTGGAGAAATATGGAATGGCGGCAGAGCCCGGAAACGAAGTGAAGCATCACAGGGATAAGGAACTGTCCCTGGAGGCCAAAGAGAAAATCAGGGCAATTCTCATGGAGGAACGGCGGAAGGCCAGAAAACAGAGACATGGCGATGCGGTGGAAAAACAGCGGTAATAATGCGGGGGTAACCTAGGGCTCCTGCTTATTATATACGGCTCCGTTCAGAGAGCGGGAAGCCAAGAAATGCACGCAAACGGATTTGCGGCATTCGCTATCACCTGTAAGTCAGGGATAGCAAATACCCGGAATATAATAAGAGCCGGGCATTCAAGACCATAAACAACAAGGAGGAAAAATATTATGGCAATGGTAGTACAGCACAATCTTACAGCAGTAAATGCAAACAGACAGTTAGGCGTAACAACAGGTTCACAGGCAAAATCATCTGAGAAGTTATCTTCCGGTTACAGAATCAACCGTGCAGGCGATGATGCTGCAGGACTTAAGATTTCTGAGAAAATGAGAAGCCAGATTCGTGGTCTGAATAAAGCTTCTTCCAATGCGCAGGACGGAATTTCTTTGATTCAGACAGCAGAAGGCGCGTTAAATGAAGCTCACTCTATCCTTCAGAGAATGAACGAACTGGCAGTACAGGGCGCAAATGATACCAATGAAGGAATTGACCGTGATGCAATTAACCAGGAATTGGATCAGTTGACACAGGAGTTAGACAGAATTTCCACTACTACACAGTTTAATAAGCAGAATCTGTTGGATGGAAGTTTTAATGAGAAAAACCTTCAGGTTGGCGCAAATGCAGATCAGAAAATTCAGATCAGTATCGGTAACATGGATGCAAAATCTCTGGGCTTGAAGTCTATCACAAAAGAGATTACCTTTGATACTCAAAAAGGAAATAAACCTACCATTATTAACTATGAAGGTGTGAAAGTAAGTTATCTGAGTTCTTGGAAGACCAAAGCATCAGCGCTTACTGCAGCTAAAGCAAAGATTGAAGTGAGCATTAAAGCTAAATACACAGCTTCTCTCTATGTACAGCAGTTTGATAAGGTTAGTGGAAGCGCATATTATGTAGGAATTATAGATGGAAAACGTTATGGAACAGCAGCAAGTGCATTGACGGCAGATAAGAAAAATGCAGTTACGGCAATGAAAAAAGCATTGGCTGACGATTTTGCAAAATATGTTGCAGTTACCGCAATGTCAGCAGCGAAGGCTCTTTCCAGCTATAAGGTATCAGGCCAGCAGGTATCTGTAGACAACTATGCAGTTGCAAATGATTCTATCACTGCAATTCAGGAAGCAATTAATCGGATTTCTACACAGCGTTCAGCATTGGGAGCAATTCAGAACAGATTAGAGCATACTGTTGCCAACCTGGATAATGTATCTGAGAATACTCAGTCTGCAGAGTCTCGGATTCGTGACACAGATATGGCTTCTGAGATGGTAGAATACAGCAAAAACAATATTCTTGCTCAGGCTGGGCAGTCTATGCTGGCACAGGCAAACCAGTCAACTCAGGGTGTATTATCATTGTTGCAGTAATACAAGACATATTTGTCAAAGTTCAAAGGCGCAGAAGGTACGGGCAGCCGTCCGTACCTTCTGTTTTTGTATCACAACCTGTGAATAAAACGTTTGTGGAGAAAAAGATTTGTCTATAGACTGTGGGACAAAAACATTCTGAATAAAGGAGTTATAACGGGAAAATGGATATGGAAGAGAGAGCGAAAGAACTCTGGGCAATCGTTGATACTGTATGCGCGGGATATTATATATTCAAAGATGAGAAAGTCATAGAGAAAGCCCAGAAAGCGGCCGGTCAGATTCAGGAGTATTGCATTTTTTTTCTCCAGGGAAATATTTTTGGCATGAAGGAGGAAGAGTACAGGGAACTGTGCGGCTATGTAATGCAAGTATTAGAGGACTTTGTGGAGGCAGTAGAACAGCAGGATACAGTTCTGATGCTTGATGTGTTGGATTACGGGCTGCGCGAGTTAATAGAACTTTATGCGAAAAAGGATGAGATAGAGGCATGACAGAAAAAATTTTTGAAAAGAATTTGAAAGCTATGGATAAATGGTATCCTGACTTTGCTGATATGATTCGGAGAGAAGAATATGAGATGGATGATACAAAAGTTTGGATACAAAAATCTTTGGATGGAGAAATAATTTTCCGCATAGAGGTAAACGGGAGAAAACTGTATCTGGGAGGGAGAAGGAATGCGAAAGAGCCAGTGGAAATGTGGAGAGAACGACTGGGGGCAATCCATAAATATGCACCGGTATTTCTGTTTGGTATAGGAAGCGGAGCATATCTGAAATCTATGATTCATAATTCTCCGAAAGAAGCGAATGTTGTGGTATATGAGCCGTCTATGACGATTTTTCTGAATGTTCTAAAAGAGATTGACCTTTCGGAAGAAATTCAGGACAGACCCATTGCTTTTATAGTGGAAGGATTGAATGATGTAGAATTTATTCCGGTAGTAAAAGGCATTTTAACTTTGGAGACTTTGGAATTTCTAGTGGAAGAGGTTCACCCCAATTACAAAGTGGCATTTCCAGACAGTCTGAAGGAAAAAGCAGAGCAGTTGCTCAAATATGCCGGCGATTTTTTTGTGGGATTTCATACCAGAAGGCTGCTGCAGGAACATGCGGCGCAAAATGTTTTATATAATCTGCCTTATGTGGCAGAAGGTTATCATACGATGCAGCTGGCGAAAGTGATTCCAAATCAGGGGGCGGCAGTGCTGGTTTCCGCCGGTCCGTCTCTGGATAAAAATATTGAAGAATTAAAAAGGGCGAAAAACCATTTGTTTATACTGGCAGTGGACACGGCGGTCAAACCGCTGTTAAAAAAAGGAATTATTCCGGATGTATTTATTACTTTGGATGGAAGGAAGCCTTTAGATTTATTGGATGGCGCAGAATGTTTGCCGGTGGTTTCAAATACAGTGGCAAGATATGAACTTCTGGATCGTCAGAAAGGGAAGAAGATTTTTTTCTTTGATGGATATCAGATGCCTTTCGATTTATATGCTTGTAACGGTAAGATATTTCCAAAGGTGGCTATTGGAGGTTCAGTAGCCTGCAGTGGATTTTCTCTTTTATATAAAATGGGATTTGAAACAGTAATTTTGGTGGGGCAGGATTTGGCCTATACGGATAATAGATCTCATGCAGACGGAACTTTTAAGGAGAAAATGCCCCAAGAAGATACAGAAAATATGATTCGGGTGAAAGGCAATTATCAGGATTCGGTTCCTACATTGACAAATCTGAAAATATATCTGGAATGGTTTGTGTCATACATTGAAGGAGCGAAAAAACAAGGAAAATTTCGGGTTATCAACGCTACGGAAGGAGGAGCTTATATTGAGGGCACGGAGCTGATGACTTTAAAAAATGCACTGGATGAGTGTATGGGGGCAGAGATAGATTTTGCAGCTCTTGTGGAGGCAATGGAATCTGATTTTACGCTGAAAGAGAGGGATAAGGCATATGACAGTCTGAAAGAGATTCCTAAACAGTTTGAAGAAATGGAAAAATTGGCGCGGCAGCTAAAATCAGAATATCAAAAGATAGAGAAAGCTGAGAAGTCCGGAAAAGGAAATTATCAGATGTATCAAAAATTTTTGAAAAAAATTAAAAAACTGACTAATCAATGTTACAAGTATTCCGGTTACCAATTGGTAGAAGAAACTTTGGGAACGGCAGGGTATATTCTTCAGACGGAATTCTTTTATGAGAAAGAGGAAATGGATGGGGAAAATGAAATTCTTCAAACGGCAAATCAGGGAATTGTGTACAGTGAAGTTCTCATTGATTGTGTAAAATTGATGCAGGACTTATCTTACCAAATGTTAGAGCGGGCAGAGCGTTTACGTATACAAAAAATTGCCGATGGAGCAGTAAGAGAAAGCTAAGATGAAGGCAGGGAGGCAAAATCATGCTGGGATTTGGAAACGAAGTCGCAAAAGTGTTGTCTGTAATGCGCAGAGAAAAAAAGAGGTATAAGAACTATCTTCCGGAGGAAGCAATTTATACTGGAAGGGCAATGGCAGAACAAACACAGTATTTGTGGAAGGATGTGCGCAAAAAAATTGTAAATTTGATAGAGGAGGAAATTTCTTACGATTCTCCTTACGCCACAGTCTGGTGGTACACTGTATTGTTGGAAATAGATAAAGAACCTGCTGTGTTGTTTCGTTTTTTGCGGTTTTTGAGACAGTATAGAGATGCGTTTTCTTTAAATACGCAATGTTATCTGTACTATCAATTAAGTAATATATTGTTTCGTTATTCGGAATTAAATAACGAAGATAATAAAGTGGAGTTTCAGCTTTTCTATCAGGAGGTACTGGAGGAGTTTGCGCGGGAGCTTTCTTTAGTTCAGGAAGAGATTGGATCAGAGAAAAGAAATCAAAATTTGGTGCTTGTAGTGACAGAACAGTTTATTAGTGATAAGCATGGTCCTACAAAAACAGCTATGGATCGATGTAAAATCCTAATTGAGAAAATGGGGAAAGAAGTCATTTTGATTAACAGCAGAGAAATGTTAAATATGGAAGGCCGAATTCCATTTTGCTCTGCAGATATTGGAAATCATGATTTGAGTAAGGAGAAAGAAAGAACTCAGTTCTGGAAAGGAACAGAAATTCCTTATTATCGGTGCAAAAGTGATTCTCCGGATCTGGAGGAAATGAAAGATATTATAGAGAAAGTACGCGCTATGATGCCGGTTTGGATTATTCTAATTGGGGGAGGCGGGATTCTGGGGCCTCTTTTGGGGCAGTTAGCGCCTTCTGTTGCAATTGGGACGGTTCCGTCGGAACTGGGAGTTACCTGTGCAAAATATCAGACATTGGGAAGAAAGATAACAGAAAAAGATATTCATTATCTGAAGCGAATTGGACGTACAGAGAAAAATATCATTGAAGGTATCTTTACCTCCAGCCTGAAGGAGCAGAAAGAACATATCACAAAAGGGGACTTGGGGGTTTCAGAAGATAGTTTTCTGATCTCCGTGGTAGGGGGCAGATTGGATACAGAAGTAACGGATGCGTTTTTGGAAATGTTGGAAAAAACGCTGCAGGGAAATATGTATGTGGGTTTTTGGGGAGGTTTCAGCGAATATGAGATGCGAATCAAGAAATATCCTAATGTACAGAAAAGGTCTTCCTATTTTGGATTTTGTGAGGACATTTTGTCACGCATGGAGGTCTGCAGTTTATATTTAAATCCCACCAGAAAAGGAGGCGGAACTTCCTGTGTGGAAGCCATGTTTCAGAGAGTTCCGGTTCTTACAGTGAATTACGGAGATGTGTCTGTAAATGCAGGAGAGGAGTTTTGCGTCAGGGATTACCAGGAGATGTCAGAAAAGATATTAAAATATTATAGCGACAAAGAATATTATCTCCGAATGTCAGAAAAGGCAAAGAAAAGGACGGAAACGCTTTTAGATACAGAAACAGAATTCGTGAAAATTATGGAAGAGGCAGAACATAGAGAGCAGAAAGACAGGGAAAGGAGCAGGCAGAATGCAGGAATGGAAGCAGGCAAAAGCAGTGGTTCAGAGTATTAAAACAGTAATAAACGCAGTGTGTCAGGGAAGAGCGGGTGCAGAGGCTGTGGAGGATGTGCGGATATCCGCAGAGGAACTGAATTTAGTGCTGTACCATGTACGAAAATTAAAATTTCAGAAACAATATAATCTGGATATAGAAAAAGAGCGTTTTGCATATTTGGACGAAGCCAAAGTTTTGACCGGGTTATGGGAGAATTCAATAAAAAAAAGAGAGAAGAACCGCACAGACGCAGAGTTCTGGGATATCTATGAGTATTTTAAATATGTGGATATTAATGACATTTTTCAGGAAACTCTGCAGAAGTTTATGGCTCTTCCAGAGGGATTGCGGATAGAATATTTTGCCCTGCCGTATCGTTATACTTTCTTAAAAAATAAAATAGATTACAGCTGCAATGATTTCTCACTGATTGCCCAGCATGTAGAACTGATGGTAAATGGGATTGAAAAGTATAAATGGCTTTATGAGCGTTTGGAAGATAACAGAAGTAAAATGGTTTTAAACGGAGTTGTCCGTTATTGGTTTGAGTTTGATCTCAGCAAACTTTCGGCTTTGTGTGAAACCACATTTTCTGATTATTATGACATGGATATTCTGGAATGCGGCGAAGAGGATGTGATTGTAGATGTAGGAGCGTATACAGGAGATTCTGTGCTGGAGTATATTTATACTTATGGAAAATATAAGAAAATTTACGCATATGAAATTACGCCCTGCACGTATCAGACCTTATTGCAAAATATATCAGGATACCAAAACATTATTCCTCTGCAAAAGGGCGTTGGAAGCCAGAAGGGAAAAATGTTCCTGGATGAAGACAAACAAAGAGGCGGTAACTGTCTTTTAGGCGAAGGGGAAATTCCGGTAGAGGTGGTGACGCTGGATGAAGATATCAAAGAGCCGGTTACCGTGATTAAAATGGATATCGAAGGGGCTGAGAAAGATGCAATTTTAGGTGCGGAGTCGCATATCCGGAAGGAAAAGCCAAAACTATTGATATCGTCTTACCATATTCCGGAAGATATCTTTGAAATTCCGCAGCTGATTCACAGTATACGGGGGGATTACAAGTTTTATATGCGTTTTTATGGACATGGATGTCTGTGGCCTTGTGATTATGTACTGTTTGCGGTTTGATAAACAGCAGGATACAGAGGAAAATATTTAGAAAAATATGGAGGAAACCTATGCTGAACAACAAAACCATACTGATTACCGGAGGCACAGGCTCTTTCGGCAATGCATTTGCAAAATATGTGTTGGAACATTACAATCCAAGGAAAATCATCATCTATTCCAGAGATGAATACAAGCAATTTGTCATGAAAAACAATTACAGAGACTATGAGAAAAAGCTGCGGTTTTTTATCGGCGACGTCAGAGATAGAGAGCGTTTGTGCAGGGCTTTTGACGGGGTGGATTACGTAATCCACGCGGCAGCCTTAAAACAGGTGCCGGCCTGTGAATATAATCCCATCGAAGCCATTAAGACCAATATCAACGGCGCAATTAATGTCATAGAAGCAGCTTTGGACTGCAATGTGAAAAAGGTGGTTGCCCTATCCACTGACAAGGCGGCAAATCCTGTGAACCTGTACGGCGGAACAAAGCTGGTGTCTGATAAATTGTTTGTTTCAGCCAATTCTTATGCCGGCGCCAAAGATATCAGCTTTTCCGTGGTGCGCTATGGCAACGTGGCAGGGAGCCGGGGATCTGTGATTCCTTTTTTCAAGGATATTGTAAAAAACGGAGGCAGAGAGCTTCCCATTACTGACTACCGCATGACCAGGTTCTGGATTAGCCTGGAGCAGGGGGTGGAACTGGTAATCAAGGCATTGCAGGAATCAAGAGGAGGAGAAACATTTATTTCGAAAATACCTTCTTTTAAGGTTACGGATTTGGCCCAGGCTATTTTGCCGGGATGTGAAATGCCCCAGGTGGGCGTTCGGGAGGGAGAGAAGCTTCATGAGATTATGGTGACAGAAGAAGATTCCCCTATGACTTATGAGTACGAAAAGCATTTTATTATTTATCCCCATTATAGCTGGTGGGGAAAGGAAAAGGTGATTCCGGGAGGCAGGAGGGTGCCGGAAGGATTTGAATACAGTTCCGGCACGAATCCGGAGTGGCTTGGGATAGAAGAACTGCAAAAACGGCTGGAAGCAATCAATTCATAATCATTTTTGGAAAAGAGAGGAACAGCATATGGCATACAGGACAGAACAGGAAGAATTTTGGAGCGGGGAGTTTGGTAACGCTTACATAGAAAGAAACCAGAATAATCAGATTGTGGCTGCAAATACAGCTTTATTTGCGGAAGCGCTGAAACTGACAGAACATGTGGAAACGGTGGCGGAGTTTGGCTCCAATATCGGTTTGAATTTGAGGGCAATCCATACATTACTGCCCAAGGCTTCTTTGGAAGCGGTGGAAATTAACCATAAAGCGGCGGAAATTTTACGAAAGGATTCTTTTTTTGAAGTTCCGGTAAAGGTTCATGAAACTTCCATTCTGGACTATGAACCTGAGAGACAGTACGATTTTGTCCTGATCAAAGGGGTTCTGATCCATATTAATCCAAAAGAGCTGGAGAATGTTTATGAGAAATTGTATCAGTCCTCCAGACGTTATATCCTTTTGTGCGAGTATTACAATCCCACGCCTGCGGCAATGGAATACAGAGGCCATAAGGAACGGCTGTTTAAGCGGGATTTTGCAGGAGAATTTCTGAGCAAATATCAGGATGTAAAACTGTTATCTTATGGGTTCCGCTATCATTTGGATTCCAATTTTCCTATGGATGACATTACCTGGTTTTTGATGGAAAAAGGGGTTGTCGGGAAATGAAAGTTATAAACAATATATTTCCCGACAGTCCCTATAACCTTCTTGTATAACTGCACAGAAAAGGAGACACAGAAGAATGGAGAAACGGATTTTGGGAGTTATTCCGGCCCGGGGAGGAAGCAAGCGGATTCCGGAGAAAAACATCAGGAATTTCTGCGGGAAGCCCATATTGGCTTATTCCATTGAAGCGGCTCTTGGAACGGGGTTATTGGAAGAAGTCATGGTGTCTACGGACAGTGAAAAAATTGCAGACACCGCAAGGAGGTACAAAGCAGCAGTGCCTTTTATGAGAAGCAGGGAGACATCAGGAGATTATGCCACGACAGCGGAAGTCTTATTGGAGGTTCTTGAGAATTACAGAAAGCAGGGCAGGAGATTTGATTATTTGATTTGCATTTATCCCACAGCTCCTTTTGTTACATCAAGAAAGCTGACAGAAGCGTTCCGCATCCTGGAAGAAACAGGGGCGGCTGCAGTCCTTCCGGTAACGGCTTTTTCCTATCCTCCCCAACGGGGATACATTGTAAAAGAGGGGCGGCTGGAAATGAAATGGAAGGAAAATTACAGAATGCGTTCCCAGGATTTGGAGCCCCTGTACCATGATTGCGGGCAGTTTTATATCTATGAAGTCAAAAACTATCTGGAGCAGAAAGGGCAGGTGACAGAAGGCATTGTTCCTATTTTTGTGGATCAGATGGAAATGCAGGATATTGACAATGAATCGGACTGGAAGCTGGCGGAACTGAAATACGAAATGATGCGCGAAAAGCAGGAGGTTTGAGAAAGCCGGATTGAACAGGAAAATATGAAAAATCCATAAAACAATATCTGAGAAGCGGTTGGAGGGAAATAAGATTGGACAGAAAAATACAACTGGGGAACCATAGAATTTCAGAACAGAGCGGCGTCTATATTGTAGCGGAAATGTCTGCGAACCATAACATGGATTACAAGCGGGCGTGTGAGATTATTGACGCTGCAGCAGAAGCCGGGGCGGATGCAGTGAAAATCCAGACCTATACGGCAGACACCATAACCATTGACTGTAATGGGAAAGAATTTCAGGCCCATGGGTTATGGGAAGGAATGAATCTGTATCAACTTTATCAGAAAGCTTATACTCCTTGGGAATGGCAGGAAGGGCTGCTCCGATACGCCAATGAAAAAGGCCTGGATTGTTTTTCTTCTCCCTTTGACATTACTGCCGTGGATTTTCTGGAACAGTTGCATGTGCCTGCTTATAAAATCGCATCTTATGAAATCAATGACATTCCGCTTATAAAAAAGGCGGCGCAGACAGGAAAACCAGTGATTCTGTCTACGGGAATTGCCCGGCTTTCGGATATTGAACTGGCGGTCCATACTTGTAAAGAAGCAGGAAATGAGAAGGTGATTCTCTTGAAATGTGTTTCGGCCTATCCGGCGCCTCTGGAAGAAATGAATCTGAAGGTACTCCCAAATATGAGTCAGACCTTTGACTGTCTGGTTGGTCTCTCAGATCACACGTTGGGAACAGAAACTGCCATTGCAGCAGTGGCATTGGGGGCGAAAGTCATTGAGAAGCATCTGACCCTGAAACGGGAGAATGGAGGCGTGGATTCCGCTTTTTCCATGGAAAAAGAAGAGTTTGCAGAAATGGTCCGCCAAATCCGCAGAATAGAAAAAGCCTTAGGAACTGTGACCTATGATTTGAACCAAAAACAGAAGGAAAGCAGGCTTATGTCCAGATCCCTGTTTGCGGTGAAGGATATCCGGCAGGGAGAGACACTGACAGCAGAAAATGTCCGTTCCATTCGGCCGGGAACAGGTCTCCATACCAAATATTATGAAAAAATATTAGGAAAAACGGCGGGAGAAAATCTGAAGAAAGGAACGCCGCTGGACTGGGCGTTGATCAATCATTGATAAAATAGAATGAAAAGAAGAGGAAAAAATTATGATACCATATGGACGTCAATGGCTGGATGATGAGGATATACAGGCGGTAGCAGAAGTGATGAGATCCGATTTTATTACCACCGGGCCGAAAGCGGATAAGTTTGAACAGGAAGTGGCAAAATACACAGGGGCAAAATACGCGGTGGCAGTTTCCAACGGGACGGCGGCTCTTCATCTTGCCTGCCTTGCGGCAGGGATACAGCCGGGAGATGAGGTGATTACAACTGCGATTACCTTTGCAGCTTCTGCAAATTGTGTGCTGTACTGCGGCGGTAAGCCGGTGTTTGCAGATATCGATCCCGTTACATATAATATCGATCCGGAGGATGTGCGGCGTAAGATCACTTCCCGCACCAAAGCGGTGATACCGGTGCACTTTGCAGGCCAGCCCTGCAGAATGGATGAGATCCATCAGTTAGCGGAAGAATATGGGCTGACAGTGATTGAGGACGGAGCCCATGCCCTGGGAGCGGAATACAAAGGAAAGAAAATCGGCGGACTGTCTCAGATGACGACTTTCAGCTTCCATCCGGTGAAGCCCATTACTACAGGAGAAGGCGGAATGGTGGTCACGAATGATGAAGGGCTGTACCGCCGACTGAAGCTTTTGCGCAGCCATGGGATTACAAGAGAAGAAGATCTGATGGAGAAAAATGAAGGCGGATGGTATTACGAGCAGTTAGAATTGGGCTACAATTACCGGATGACGGATATTCAGGCGGCCCTGGGCAGCAGCCAGTTAAAGAAGCTGGATCGGTTTATTGCAAGAAGGAGAGAAATTGCAGACACTTACAGCCGGGCGTTTGCCGCAGAGCCGGACATGATTCTTCCCTCTGTGATTCCGGAGGCAGAAAGCGGCTGGCATCTGTATGTGGTTCAGGCTGCAAAGCGTGGCCGGAAGGAGGTTTATGACGCATTGAGGGAAGCGGGGCTGAACATCAATGTGCATTATATTCCGGTGTACCATCATCCTTATTACCGGAACCATGGATACGGGGATGTATTCTGCCCAAATGCGGAACAGCTTTATCAGAGAATGGTCAGCCTGCCCATATTTCCGGCATTGAAGGGGGAGGAACAGGAGTATGTGATTGATGCGGTGAAGAAAGCGGTCAGGGGGACAGAAGGAAAATGAAAATACTTTGCCTGTACCACAATGAATGTGCGGTTGAATTATTTGAATGGTTAAAAAACAGCGGTCATACAACCGTTTTATGGAAAGAGGAATTGGAAGAAAGCTGGTGCAAAAAACAGCAGTTTGATCTGGCGGTAAGCTATACATACCGTTTTCTATTGTCGGAATCTTTGTTAAAATCATTGGACTATAATGCCGTCAATATCCATAATTCTTATCTTCCCTGGAATAGAGGGGCAGATCCCAATATCTGGAGTTTGGTTGATAAAACGCCCCGGGGAGTTACGTTGCATTACATGGACGCCGGACTTGATAAAGGAGAAATTATAGCGCAGAAATTAGTCTGCGACGGTGAGGGGGAAACGTTAAAGAGCAGTTACCATAATCTTGACCGGGCGGCGAAAGAGCTGTTCCGGGAAGCGTTTTATTATTATGAATATTGGCCGGAAATGAAAAAGAAAGCCATTGCAAAAGGAAGCTATCATTCCGTGAAGGATGGGGCCAAAGTGCGTTCGGTTATTGACGCATATGATCTCTCTGTAATGGATTTTAGGAAGAGACTGAAAATATGCGGGGGGGGGGGAACAAACTTGATGCCGTAAGGTGCGCGGCATGAAGCGCATCGTATCCAATCTGTCCACAGAGCGGCTGTCCTTACGTGAAATCACAGAAAGAGATGCCGCCCTCATTGTAAAATTCCGTTCAGACCCGGAAGTATATCAATATTTTTTATCTCCGCATCCCTTGACGGAGGAAGAACATATGAATTGGTTCCGAAACCGGTATGTTTTGGACGAAACCTGTTTTTACTGGATGGCAGTTCGAAAAGATAATGGAGAAACCATTGGCATATTCGGAATCAAAAGGCAGGAGTCCGAGCTGACATCTGCGGAAGTGAGTTATATTTTGTCGCCGGAGTCCCAGGGAAAAGGATTTGCAAGGGAAGCGGTGGAAGGAATGATAAGGTTTGCTTCAAAAGAGTGGCGCTGCAGAGACGTATTGGCCCAAATCCACGTGGAAAATCAGAAATCTGCCGCATTCGCAAAGCGTTTGGGATTTGAGTGTTTCGGCAGAAAAGGAAAGTTTGAACTGTATCGGAAAATGATAGTATAAAATCGTGTTTGCATGAATAAATAGGCATATAATGCTGCATTGTGGCTAACAAAATTCAAAAAGGAATCAGGGAAGACAGGAATTTGATATGAACGGCGGCAGAGACAGATTTAGGCAGATAATCTGTCTCTGCCGCTGTTTTCAGAGGTTTCCCGCAGAAAAATATCTTGAGTTTCCGCAAAATGCAATTTTGAAATGAGTAAATTTTCCCAAAGTGCCAATCAGCCACTTTTTCAGATGATAAAGATTAGCAGCATCAAGAGTAGAGGCGCTTAAAGTTCTGTAGCCATTGTCCATTTCTTGTGGCACAAAAGCTTACGGTTGGATTTCAAACGGATCACATAATCCTGTCCAAGTTCATCCAGCTTCAGAAACATCTTATTGGCATCATATCCTCTGTCCATGGCGAAAGTTGCTTTGCCAAAGAGAGCGGAACCCTGTTCCATGGCCTGAAAAGTAATGGTATTTGCAGACTTATAATCTTTTTCGTGGGAAGAATGTATTTTGGAAAAAATGCTGACAGGATGACTGCCGGATGTAAGGACACAGGCTTCTGTTACATGATAGCCTTTTTTATAAACATTCTTTGTGGGCGTACTTTCGGAACCATCCCTGTCAATGCCGAGTGATTCAAATCTATTTTTTGACCTGTTGCAGATAAGCAGAAACTGCGGATACAGGAGCGCCCTTTTCAAGATGTCTGGATAAGCGGTCAACAATGTTTATTTTTTTGGAAGTTGTTTATTATAGTGCTGATAAAATCAGGTGGTTGTGGATAAAACTGCGGAAACTCAAGGGAGGTGTGGTGTATGAATTTTTTGTGAAATACCAGATTTAAAGTTGCGCTGCATTTGCCTGAATGCTAAAATTATGATAGATTTTCCTTAGTATTTTGTATATGTGAGAAAAGATATGAGAGGCAAAGTATTACAAAAGATTTTTCCGGCGCTTGGCACGGTTAACACCATTGCGCTCTATGGCAGTTTCGCTCCGGAAACAGCAGAACAGGTAAAAAAACGTGTTTTGGATCTGCACCGGCGTTTTTCGCTTTTTGAACAAGGAAGCGATATTTCCAGAATAAACGAGCAGGCAGGCATAAAACCAGCGCCTGTCCATCAGGATACCTTTTTTGTCCTTTTTCATGCATTGGCTTATGGGCGGGAAACACAGGGAGCATTTGACATTACATCAGGCGCCGCAAGCCGGCTGTGGCGGGATGCGGTCCGTTCCGCCAAAATGCCGTCAGAGCCGGATATTTCAGGATGCCGCAGCCTGGGCGGCCTGGCCGATTTAATATTGGACAAGGCAGACGGCACTGCATTTTTACGCAGGAACGGCCAGCAGGTTGATCTGGGCGGAATCGCAAAGGGCTATGCGGCTGATGAGGCGGTACGGATCCTGAAGAAACATAAGGTGCGTAATGCCCTTATCAATTTCGGCGGGACCGTTATTGTTGTCGGCAGGGAGCAAAAGATCGGCATTCAAAACCCATTTCAAAAAAGCGGCGTGTCAATGGCAGATATTATGGTAAAAAACAAAGCTGTTGTAACAAGCGGTTCTTATGAGCGCGGGTTCTTTTTTGAAGGCGTGCGGTACCATCACATTATCGATCCGCGGACAGGATGGCCGGCGGATTCGGGGCTTTTGTCCGTAACCCTGGTCGGGGACAGCGCCATGGAACTGGATGCGCTGGCAACGGGCATATGTGTCCTGGGTGAGAAAAACGGCCTGCCTCTTTTGGAAAAGCGCGGCATAGAGGCTGTTTTTATAAGCAATGACGGGGAGGTAAAGATCACGCACGGACTGCAGGGGAAATTTTTTTTGAGAAGTAATTGAGTTTTATTTGGGAGGTATCTGTTTATGCGCAACAAACGCGGTTTTTTCACACAATTCATCCGGCATCTGGTTCAGGCTGCCGCTTTTATTCTGTTTCCGGGACTGTTTATCATGGTGTTTTCAGCAGTGCGGGATATATTGGCTGCGTTTATGGATGGCAGCTTTTCTGCCGGTGAACTGTTTCCACAGATCATCCTTGTTTTTATGGTATTTCTGGTCACTGTGCTGTGGGGGCGTTTTTTCTGTGGGTTTCTTTGTTCTTTTGGAATGCTGCAGGAACTCATTTTCTTTTTTTCCAAACGGGTTATTTCTGGGAAGGTACGGATTCCGGAACGGTTTGACTCCGTAATGAAATTTTTAAAATATTTTATTCTTGTTTTTATAGTAGCAGGCGTATGGATACTGGCGCTGCCTGTAGATTCTTCATGGAATCCATGGGGTGTGTTCGGGATTTTGGTTTCAGGAAATTTTTCCATCATTTCCTCAGCCATACCAACTGTGGGTTTTGCACTGCTTCTGGCAATCATGATCGGCTCACTGTTTGTCGGGCGTTTTTTCTGCCGGTACCTGTGCCCGCTGGGGGCGCTGTTTGCTGTTGTTTCCAGAAAGAGGTTATATAAAATAAGGCGTCAAAGCGATTCCTGCACAAATTGCGGGCTTTGTACGGGATCCTGCAGCATGGGAATCCGTATACCGGAAAAAAATGCGGTAATGTCAGGGGAATGCATCCAGTGCATGCAGTGTCTTTCCACATGCCCCAAAGAAAGCCTGTCTGCCAGTCCTGCGGGCGCCGTAGCGGGCACTGCCGCCGCTGCAGCCATCGGCGGCACGGTCATTGTGGGCAATCTGATATCCTTTCCCGTTACCGAAACCATATCGGATCAGCAGGTTACGGAAAAAAAGGAAAAAGGCAACTACAAGGACGGTGTTTACACAGGCGTGGGGGAAGGTTTTCGGGGAACGACAGAAGTGCAGGTCACGGTGGAGGACGGATATATCGCGGATATTACGGTGCTTTCCTTCCAGGATGACCAGGAGTTTTTCCATAAAGCGCAATCTGCCGTGATAAATGCAATCCTTACAGAGCAAACGGCTGATGTCAGCACGGTCAGCGGCGCCACGTTTTCCAGCAGCAGCATTATGGATGCCGTTGCGGATGCGCTTGGAAGCAGCGTTGGCAGCTCTGGGCAGTCTGTGGATGAAAGCAGTGACGCTTCAGGGCAGCCGTCGGACAGCAGTGTGGAAACAGGTGAAGGCCGGCAGCCGGCTGGCCCGGATGGATCACAGCCATCCGGGGATGATGTATCAGAACCGTCGGACAGCGGGCAGGAATCTGATCCGGCAGCAGGCCGGTTTTCTGTCGCGGACGGCGCCTATGAGGGGACGGGAAACGGTTTCCGCGGAACCACCAGTGTTTCCGTCACAGTGGAAAACGGGGCGATTGCGGATATTACAATTAATTCTTATGAGGACGATGCTTCATATTTTACCCGTGCGCAGGATACGGTCATCAGCGAAATTATCAGTACCCAGTCCCTGGATGTGCAGGCGGTCAGCGGCGCCACATTTTCCAGCAACAGCATTATGGATGCCGTTGCAGATGCGCTGGGAGCCAGTTCTGAAAGATCAGAACAGCCTGCAGGCGGAGAAAGCGGATCTGGGGCAGAGGGACCAGGAGCAGGCGGAGAAAGCGGATCCGGGGCAGAGGGATCGGGAGGAGGCGGAGAAAGCGGATCCGGGGCAGAAGGGCCTGGAGCAGGCGGAGGAAACGGCCATGGCTTCGGGCAGCATGGCGCCGGAGGACATGGAAGAGGCTGGCGCGGCGGTTCTGGGAGGGGATGGCACGGGGGAAGATAGAACGGAAGGCGGAATGGATTTCTGTTATGCTTACCGCCGTTATTATTTGGAAATATACAGTATGATTTACACATAATCTCCCGTAATGCATATCATGGTATGGAGAGATGAAAAGGAGATTTTTTATGAATTGCAGCTATTGCGCGGGCCGGACAGATCCCGGACCGAATCCATATGTGATAAATATCGAACAGACAGCAATGCAAAACCTAAATTTCCGCACTGCTGTCTGGACAGGATGCCATTTGCAGATGACGGTTATGTGTATTCCGCCCTGCGGTGAGATTGGCCTTGAGGTCCATGGGGACACGGATCAATTAATCAGGGTGGAGCAGGGAACAGCAGCAGTAAAAATAGGAAAATGTGCGGGCCAACCGGATTTCCAACAAAATATATGTAAAGGGGACGCTGTTTTTATACCTGCTGGGACATGGCATAATATTGTCAATACCGGGAGAAATGCCTTAAAGGTGTCCTCTGTTTATGCGCCTCCAAATCATCCCAGGGGAACGGTACATCTTACGAAGGCAGATGCGGAAAGGGAAGAATAGGCGCTGATGGGCGAATATTGGATGTGCGCTGCTCCGCGGTTATGTGCCAGTCATGGAGCAGCGATTCGGCAGGTTGGGGAAAGGCTGAAGGCAGGCAAGTGTAAAAATTTTGAAAATCATATTGACAATTTTGAATGTGTGAATATAATAAAGGTATAGATTGAAAAATGTGAATGTGAGGTGGAAAAATTGGCATCTGCATATAATGATACGGTGCGCGTGTTCAAAGCATTCTGTGACGAAAACAGGCTGCGGATTTTGGAAATGCTCCGCACAGGGGAAAAGTGTGCCTGCAGGCTGTCGGATGATCTGCATATTACGCAGCCAACCCTTTCCCATCATATGAAGGTACTGTGTGATGCAGGCATTGTCCAGGGGCGTAAAGAAGGAAAATGGGTACATTATTCTATTAACCCGGAAGGAGCCGCCCATGCGGGGGAATTGCTGGAGCGGCAGTTGTCGTTGGAAGCATTTATTAAAGAAAAGGGAGAGTGTTGCAACAGGTAAAGAGGCCATCGCTTGGGATGGCTAATCTTTAGGAGAATACTTCGATAATTTTGAATATATCAATCTGAAAGGAGATGTTATTTTTATGGAAGCATTACATTCAATCTGGATTTTTATCCAGGACCAGGCGCTTGGAATGAAATGGCTTAATGCCGTTATAGGAAACGGTCTTTCGGCCGCAGGGCTGGACACATCAACACGGTGGGGCGGGAGCATCCAGTTTTTCCTTTATGACGTTATTAAGATCACGGCGCTGCTCTGTTTCCTGATCTTTATGATCTCTTATATCCAAAGTTACTTCCCGCCGGAACGAAGCAGGAAAATTCTGGGGAGGTTTCACGGGATTTGGGCAAATATGATTGCCGCCCTGCTTGGCACGGTAACACCGTTCTGCTCCTGCTCATCAATCCCGCTGTTCATTGGATTTACGAGCGCCGGCCTGCCTATTGGCGTGACATTTTCCTTTTTGATTTCATCTCCGATGGTTGACCTGGGCAGCCTGGTATTGCTGATGAGCATATTCGGGGCGAAAATTGCCATTGTGTATGTGGTGATTGGTTTGGTGATCGCTGTGGTTGGCGGCACGATTATTGAAAAGATGCACATGGAAAACCATGTGGAGGAATTTATCCGCAATGCAAGCAGCGTGGATATTGAATCGGAAGAACTGGCCGTAAAAGACCGCTTGGTATTTGCCAGGGAGCAGGTTGCTGGAACATTTAAGAAAGTGTTTCCTTATATTCTGATCGGTGTGGGAATAGGGGCTGCCATCCATAACTGGATTCCTGAAAGCTGGATACAGACGGTTCTTGGCAGCAATAATCCGTTCGGCGTGATCCTGGCGGTTTTGGCGGGTGTGCCTATGTATGCGGATATCTTCGGCACGATTCCCGTTGCGGAAGCGCTGCTGGCAAAGGGTGCACAGCTTGGCACGATCCTCAGTTTTATGATGGCTGTCACTACACTGAGCCTGCCTTCCATCATCATGCTGCGTAAAGCAGTCAGGCCGAAGCTGTTGCGGCTCTTTATTGGGATATGTTCCCTTGGGATTATCATTGTCGGGTACCTGTTCAATGCATTCCAGTATTTGTTGATATAAAGTGGCCATAGAAAAACGTATTCTTCAGATACGGGCGCCATGTATGGTTTGGCAGCCGTTGCGGCGGTTATGGGCTATGCGTTTAACTTTATTCTCAAATAACCTGAAAGAAGCAGGCATATTCTGCCTCTTTCCATAAATCAATTTTAATTTGGAGGTAATCAAAATGAGCGAAAAAAAAGGTTTTTTATCTGGATTGTTTGGAAATAAGAAGTCCGGCGCTGAGGAAGCCGGCACAAAAGTAAAAGACGGGCAGGTTTCAGAGTGTGGCTGTTCCTGCGGCTGTAACGTGGAAGATGCGGAAGAAGCTGCTGGTGAATGCTGCCCAGAAGCAAAAGACGGCCTCTGCTGTATCAAAGTCCTCGGTTCCGGCTGCAAAAACTGCCATGCTCTCCTGGAAAGCACGAAGGAGGCAGCCAAGGCAATGGGGCTTGGCATAGAGGTTGGGTATGTGACCGATATGCAGGAAATCACCAAATACGGCGTCATGAGTATGCCGGCTCTTGTGGTCAACGAGAAGGTGGCGTCCATGGGAAAGGCGCTGAAGGCTGCAGAGGTGGAGAAACTTCTCCGCAAATTTGGTTTCTAAGTGGATTTTAATTAAGTAGCTGTTCCACAGGCTTGTGAATTACGCAGCGGTCTGTCCGGACGGAAAGGTGGTTTTCACCTTCCGCAATGGCATGGAAGTCAGCACGGAGATTTGAAAGAAAGCAGCGGGCAGGCTCCGGGGATTTCCGGATATCCTGCCCGCTGTTTTTGCGTATGGAAATTTGGATCAATACATTACAGCGTCGGTTGCGGTAAAGTTCCCAAGGGAGTTTTCTTTTACCTGGATGCAGACATATGTGATCCCGGAATCGCTGGCAGCAAAAAACTGGCGTTTAGCTGCCGGTGAAATTTTCAGCCAGTTACCTGTGGCAAGGATGACATCTTCCCCATCGATTACCGCTTTGCCTTTGCCGGAAAGAATCCCATAGATTTCCTCATTCTGCTTGTGGGAATGAACAAATGGGACATTTGCACCTGCAGGGAGTTCGTTTACACTGATTTCTGCGCCAGTTAACGAGAGCTTTTCATGCAGTTCCGTCCTGCTTCCTTTTTCAATAGTTGTCTTTGTAAAATTTGCCATTGTAAAGCGCCTCTTTCTTTATTTGCAATTTGCATTGCCTGATCATAGTATAGGCCATAGCACATGCAAAAACAAGTACGCACCTTTTTGTAACTGTACATTAAAATATGAGTGTGATATAATGGGCATCGGAGGTAGAAAAATGAAAGCAAAAGACGAATTACCGGCTTGCCCGGTTGCAACCGCAATATCCCTGATCGGTGGAAAATTGAGAAGATTGCAAAGTGGTGCCTGGAAACCGGAAACCATGCGTAGATATCAATAGTTTCAGTTCTAAGGAGAAAATAAATGGACTTCATAAATCAGGATATTATTTTGTTTTTTGACCAGCGCCAGACATTATTACCGCTGTATGAAGCGTTTGCCGGAAAAATGGCAGCACGGTTTCCGGATACCAAAACAAAGGTACAGAAAACGCAGATTACATTCTCTAACCGTCATGTCTATGCCTGTATTTCTTTCCTGCGGGCAAAAAAGAAGGCAGAGCTTCCGGCCAGCTATTTTGTTCTCACGCTCGGACTCCCTTATCCTTTAGAATCTGGACGTGTAGCAGCAAAGACAGAGCCTTATCCCGGACGATGGACAACGCATATTGTAATCAGTGAAATGTCTGATCTGGACGAAGAGCTGTTTGCATGGGTGGAACAGGCATATATATTTTCGGAGAAAAAATAATTTGGGGAGGTAAAGTCATGTTATCAATTTGTGGACTTGATTGCTGCGGCGAGTGTAATAAGAAAAATGATTGCGGCGGCTGTGCAAAAACGGATGGACATCCCTTTGGAGGAACGTGCGTGGCAGCGGAGTGTGTCAGGCGGGAAGGATTGGAAGGACTCAAAAAAATGAAAGAAATGTTGATTGAGGAATTTCATGCGCTTGGCATTCAAAGCCTGCAAGTCAAAGACCTCAATTTGCTGAATGGATTTTTCGTTAATTTGGAATACACATTGGCAAATGGCCAATCCGTCAAATTACTTGAAGATAACCGTGTTTATTGGGGAAGTCAAATTGAGATTCCTGGCAGCGATAGATGTTATGGCATTGTAGCAGATGATAAGTATCTGCTTGTGTGTGAATATGGCTGTAATGGAACGGAGCCGCAAATTGTCGTATATAAGAAAAGATAAATTCCCATTTGAAGTTTGGAGGACATATCAAAGATGATTGATTTACAAGATAAGAGTACCTGCCCTACCCTTGAGGAGATCGGTGAATATGTTAGAAATCCGGTTTTTATGCTGCTGTGCTCAGAAATCAAAGACACATATCAATGCAGTGAAAAAATAGAGTACAGTTCATGCAGTTTGGAAAAGGGATGGAATGTAAAATTTAAAAAAGCGGGAAGAACATTGTGTACCATATATCCGAGAGAAAATTATTTTACGGTTATGGTTGTTGTGGGCACAAAGGAAAAAGCATCTGTTGAGGAAATGCTGCCAAAGTGTACGGTCGGACTGCAAGATATATATCATCAGACGCAGGAAGGGAACGGCCAAAGATGGCTGATGATTAATTTAGAGGTTAAAGATGATTTGTATCATGATTTGCTGCAAATAATCCAGATTCGTCGAAATAGTTAAATTCCGTTGATAGGGATGGCTAAAAACCGTAGTAATCCCTTGGGTGCAAAAAATAACAATAGCTCATCTGAAAAAGATTCTTTCTTAAGTTTGGGTAACTCCGTTATTCTCTTTTTGCTTTACTAAGCCATTTGGTGGCTCGTAGCAAATCAAGAAAACATGCGAATACCCAAACTTAAGAAAGAACCATGAAAAATGGGCTATTGTTATTTTTTACACTATAGAATATCGAAAGTGCGGCAATTTCTATTTAGAAAACGATAGCCGCCCATGCATGGGTGCATCTGCCTTTCTGAAAAGTGTTGATTTTATGGCATTTGGGATAAATGTAAAAACGATAGCGCCAACTCAAAAATTGTATTAATCTGGACACGCAATATGGTGTGGGAGATCGGTTACTCAACTGATGAGTAGCCTCTTACACGATATGTGAAAATTAATAAGCATTTGGCCTGGTGAAAGCCTTCTTTGTAACAGTTCAGCCATCAAAATTGAACCTATAAAAAATAATAGAAAAAAGTGCCGAAATTTTTCAGCCTCTTTGCAACGACTTTTCCACAATAAATTTCATTTTTACATCCAAT
>JAETSX010000121.1 GCA_021769425.1 Eubacterium sp. | reverse complement strand
AGTCGTCCCATTGCCCAACAGTGTTGTAAAGACCGTGAGCAGTGCCAAGAATCCTGCCATAAATCTTTTCATTTTCTGTTTCATTCAGATTTCCTCCTTAAAATAGGGCAAAAAAAATGACAAGTCATATAAAATGGCTTGTCATTCTCCGTTTACTGTTATTCTGTTTAAATTTCTGTCTCTGTCAGTTTCCCTTTATATCTCAGCGGAACCCATATATCATAAACCGGATATACAGATAAAGGGAAACCGAACATTTTTCATTTGTAACTGTCTTTCCGTTCCGTATGCCATACAGCGGTCAGGGGCTGTCCCTCACCGTCTGCCTGCCATAACGCCGACCATCGTCAGTACAACCCTTGCAACCAGTGCAAGCAGCAACAGGAACAGTTTTGCTATCCCAAGTACCAGTTTCAGGAGCATCAGCGCCGCCAGCAATATCCATTTTAATATGGTCAGCAGTACCGTCGCCGCCTTTTTCAAAACCATCCCCACCATAGACATTTCCCCCATCCTCTACCGCAATCCTTACATTGTACTGGTTCTTCCGTTTAACCGCATCCTGCACAATGCTTTCATGCCTGCGGATATTAAGGATTACCATCTCAGCAACGAACTGGTTTACGGATTTCATATTTCTGTATTCAGCTCCGCCAATACCAAGTGTACCTTCCGGCGCTGCCTGTTGTCAAGTTTAAGACATAATACGGCACAATCCTGCATAATCCGGCACTGGTGTGAGCCTACCTGTAACAGCGGAACTCATAAAATTCTGTCCCGTTAAGGCTGCACACCCCTGTATATTCGATGTAAAATACAGGCTCCGTTTCCAGCAGCATCATACCCGCAATATAATCCGCTATCCCGTCCTCGCTGCCGAGTTTCCTGCCGGACGTGGTGGACGCTTTGTTCAGGTCTGTCTCCACAAAAACGCTGTAATACCCCAGTCCGTCATACGGATAATAGGAATTGTATTCTTCCTGTGTTATCTTTCCCTCTGACAACAGGTTTGCAAGGTTGTCCGTGGTGGTTATCATGCCGCCCGCCTGACATTTTGCAACTGCCTGACTGCATACAGATACAGGATTGTAAGGCAATGCGGTCACTGTCTGTTCCTGCTGCTTTGTTTCTTCCGTTTTCGTCTCTTCCGGCTTTGCTTCACACTCCGGCTCCGTCTCTTCCGATCCTGTTTCCTCCTGCTTCGCTTCTTCCTGCTTTGGCACATCTGTACTGCCCTGTGCGGGTTCTGTTTCCTCTTTCTGCTCCGGCTCGCTTACAGATTTAGGTTCGGGTGTTTCCGCAGCCTCCTTATCCTCCTCTTCCGGTTCCGTTTCTTTTGGCATTTCCTTTTCGGTCTGCCCCCTTTTTGTCTCCCCGTTTTCCGTCTGATCCGCAGCGGATATTTCTTCATCCCCCGTCATGTCCGGTTCCTCAGTGCCTCCTGCTGTTTCAGTCTTTTCCGTCTCCATATCAGTCAAAATATCCTTATTGCCGCACCCGGCAAAAAGCATGATACTTACGGATAAAATCAGAAATAATCTCTTTTTCATATGAATCACCTATCCTTTCCCCATAAGGGAAAGGCAGGCTGTGTCCGTGTGCCGCTGTCCTCTCCCTTATGGGCAGATTCTGCATATTCCGCACGGAACACATATCAGCTCAGGGCTGTCCCGTATTCTGTGCATTGTTTCCTCCTATGATACTGTTTTGCTCAGCTTACCCCAGTATGCAAGCATTCTTTTCAGTCTCTTGTCCTTTGCATAAGCCTTGTAAAATTTCAACATCCACATATTTACCACCTCCTTCAATGCTGATGCATAAACTCCTCTTACCGTCTGCCTGCCGAAACACCTGCCATCGTCAGTACAAGCCTCATAACCAGGGCAAGAAGCAGCAGGAACAGTTTTGCCATTCCAAGCACCAGCTTCAATGCCACAAGCACCGCCTGCAATATCCATTTCAATATGGTAAGCAATACCACTCCGGTCTTTCTTAAAACTATTCCTGCCATAAATCATTCCTCCTATCCCCAGTTATCAACCAGTTCCATCATGGTTGGATCTGCGGGTTCCTCTGTATTATTGACTGCTGTTTCATTAGCCACGGTTTCCATGACCATCCTTCCCATGCTGCCCTCCGCCACCCGTGCTGCCCCGCCTCCGAGGGCAGCGCCGAGCAGCATGATAATTTCAGTCTTAACATCATTCTTTAGTTCTTCACGGATACCGTCTAAGTCACGCTTTGAAATGTATTCTTCTTCCTTTTTCTTCTGTTCTCCCGTCTCTTTCAGCAGGCTTTCATCCCCAAAGCTGTTTGTGTAGAAATCTATGGCATCCGTTATGAACTGGTTTACAGACTTATGAATGTCTGTATTCAGTTCCGCAAGCACCTTGTTTACCCTCCGGTGCTGCTCATTGTCAAGGTTGAGGCGGTAACTCCGGTAAATAATATTTGACTTTGCCATATGCCCCACTCCTATCCAATCTGGTTACGATGCTTTGCAAGGAAAACCCTGCCAAGCTGTTCATACCCCTTTGCATTTGCTTTGATGTCCTCAATGTACCGTATATTCCCGCCCTCATGCGAACCGAACAGCTTCATGACCGCCGCACCGCCGCCTACGAACACAATCGGTATCACATCAAGGTTGTATCCGTGTTCTTTCAGGGTATTGTAAACTTTCTGTGCAAAATCACGCAGGCAGTCCCTTACAATGTTCATGTACTTATCCGGCAAAGCCGCTTCTCCGGTTGCCATGACCTGCTGTATCACATTTTCCTCAAGTTCCTGTCCGATCTGCCTGTTACATTCCTCATTGATCGTCCTCATGCAGCGGATAAGTCCCTGCTGGCTTGTGATACATTCTGCCTCATTCGGCTTACCATTCTGTATTGGCATAATGTCAATCGTCCAACTGCCTATATCTACCACTACCACACGTTCCGGCAGGATTTTCAACTGCTCTGCAACTGCCGCATAACATTGTGGGAACACAGACACCCTTGCTATCCTTGCCGTATACTTCTCCTTTTCAAACAGGTAACTTACCTCTTTCTTCTTTGACAGATAATCAATGAAGTCCTGCTTTTCTGCACCGAACCTTGTCAGCGGAAGTCCTACCGATAAAAGAACATCTGTATTTCTCATTCCCCGCTGCTTAAGTTCCTTTGCGACTGCCGCAAGGGTAAGCAGATAGAAGTTGTCATTCTCCACTTTTGTATCCCGGACTTCAAGACGTTTCCCGCCTACCTTGTAATACTTTCCGTCCAGTTCCACCACATCATCATAAAATGCTGGTTCTGTTGTGATCTCCTTTACCCCTGTCGTAAAAATCTGTGTGACTGTTTTCATGTTCGACCAGCCGTGGTCAATCCCGATTACTTCAATATGTTTTTCCATCTTGTTATTCCTCCATAATTTTTTCATATTGCTTTTCCATCCTTATTTTCTTCTAATCTCTCAAGATACAGCCTGTCAAGAAATTCACGCTGGATTGCTTTGTCCTGTTCGCTCCATGTTCCTTTTTCCTGTACATCGCTGCCATTCCATATGTCCTCTGCCTCTTTTCTGCGGATATGCCAGTAGAGTTTGCTTCTCCTGTCAATTTTGGGTTCTTCCGTTTTTGCGATATTCTCTGTTTCCCTCAAGAAATCCCACACAGACATTTTCAGGGCTATTGCTATCTGACACATAGCATTCACTGGTATTTTATTTAATGCCCTGCATTTCGCATAGCTGAACCATGTCTCAACTGTTCCTATCGGAGAGCCTGTAACCTTACATATCCACTGGTTTTTGCCCTTTTGGTGTATTCCTCTGCTTTTAATGGCATTGTTGATATTTCTTATCAGGTCACTCTTATCTATTCTGGCATGTGCCTCCAACAGCCGCAGAACCTCTTTTTCGTACTTATTCATTTGTCTTATCTCCTTAATATCTTTCTCATGCAGGGAAAGCAATACTTTTCTGACTGTCTGTACGGGCATCCAAAACACAGGCTTTCTTTGCCCTCTTCCATGATTTCAGGCTTGCTTTCTTCCTTAACACATTTCTTAGCGAGGCACTGGCTGTTGTTTCCGTAAAAGAACTTGCAGCACATACAGCTTCTTAAATCTTCTTCCAATTTTACCTGCGCCGCAATAATTCCGTCCGGTTTTGGAGCGTTCTGCACCCTTACGTTAATTCCCATCCATGCCACCCGCCTCTCTTGCGGCGGAAAGCCTGTATATCTCTTCTAACTGCCTGTCTGCCATTCCCGCTGATCTCGCAAGGGAAAAGTATAGCAAAAGTACAACTGATACTATAATTACTGCCACTATCATCTGCCACCCCTCCTTTTCTGTTCCGCTTTCTTCTTCTGCTCTGCTTCCATCCGCTTGACATACTCACGAATGTCAATCAAATCCTCTAAATCATAGATTTTGGAACTCATAGCACGGTCAACATTTTCAGGAGTACATTCGCCGTGTTCTGTCAATGCTGCTATCACTTTCTGCTTGATTTCTTCCTGCACAGAATCCGGCATTGCTGCTATATAGTACGGCGGCAGCTTTGAAACTTCTGTGATTACCTCCTTTTCGTATCCGTAAGTCTTTTCAAAGTCACTTAGGAATTTTTCTTTTACCAATACTGCTCTTGCCTTGTTTTCCTCACTGGCTAATTCCACCAGTCCGTCCATGAACTCAATCAGCTCTTTCTTTGTAAAGCCCATCTGCAAATCCTCCTTCTCCAAAATAAAAAGGCAGGAACAGATTAGCGATACACAAACGGAATATCCGTTTTAAGAGCTAATAGCGCTGTCCTAATCTTGACCTAAAATGGGCTTAAAAAAATAGGACTAAATCAGTGCAAACCCTTGATTTTATTGGGTTTCTCTTAATTTAGTCCTATTATACCACCAGCATAGCCAAGAAATACCGTGTTATACTGCCCCATATCCTCTACGGAACCGGAAATTGCAGGACGCGCATTCGGGTCGTTCATCTCAATGCTAGCACGGCTGGAAGAATCGCCATAGTTTAAATCTGCCGAAGTATATAGAATTTCTGGCACGATTTCATACAAATCGGAAGGCAGGCCGTCTGCTATAAACTCTGCCAGCCTCTCCGTCGTATTGGTAGCGGAAAAGTATGCGACCAATATTTTGTTTTTCTCCGGCACTTCGCCACCCGTTTCTTCCCCCGCTAGGGAAAATGTAATGTCTTCCCTGCTTCCAAGAGAATCAAATACGGACAGATCTGAAGTCACTTTCCCAATAGGCACGACCTCCATCGTCAGGTTTGGGCGGTCGGTCTGTGCATAGAAGATCGCCATAGTATTATTTGTCCTACAATAGGTGATGTCGCCGTTTTCAAAGTTAAGCTGCCCGGTTCCGGAAGACTCCGGCGTAAAGCCAAGCCCTCCATAATATTCCCTTCCCCCGTAAGCAGACATGGAAACTGTCAGTGGGAAATGCCCTTTTATTTCTTCCGCTAATGCCGTGTCATAAATCACGCCGTCCAGCGCGGTATCCCCAACCGTAATTTTAATCGGTATTTCTTTTCTCTCCGGTGTTGGTTCTGGATCTGGCATCGGTTCCGGCTCTGGTGTTGGTTCTGGATCTGTTTCCGTTATGCCGATAGATTTCAGCCAATCCGCCACTGCATCTTCGGCAGTGGAAACATCTGCTGCCCTGACGGCAAGGCCGTCTAACATAGTTGCCTGCGGGCATGCATTCCCTATCGCGCGGCAGCTGCTGCCTGCCCCGTATCCATCATGGGTACAGAAAGGAACCACTTTTTTCCCGGACAAATCATATTCATGCAAAAAAGAAAGCACTGCCTGGGGAGCGTTTGTCGCCCATACCGGATAGCCTATAAATACCGTGTCATATTTGGATATGTCTATATCACTCTCCTTTAACTCTGGCAGTATACCATTTTGTATTTCCGAATGGTTCTGATCTACAACCGCATCAAAATCGTCTGGATACGCTTCCTTTGTTTCAATCCGGTGCAGATCGCCGCCAACCTTCTGCTGTATCATGCGGGCAAGATACTCTGTTGTCCCATATTGTTCCGTATCATCTACAACAATGCTTGCCGAAGTGGTCGCATCCACATCATCCGGATACTCTGTATTGCCTACACGCGAAAAATAAGCAATTAGAATATTCGATGTCCCAGGCTCCGGTGCCGGCTCTGGATCTGGTGTTGGCTCTGGCGTTGGTTCTGGATCTGGCGTTGGTTCTGGATCCGGCGTTGGCTCTGGCGTTACATTCAGATCCAGGTCAAAGCTGTTCACCCATGTTGCCACGTCACCTTGGGATGCACTGCCGCTAAAACGCCAGCCATCATGCCACTTGGCTCCATTTGCCAGGTTGTGCAGATTCGTGGCGCTGGATCCAATGCCGCTGCTCCCGGAAGTGCAGAACGGTATAATGGTCTTCCCCGTAAAATCATAGCTTTCTAAAAATGTGCTGATAATCCGCGGCGCTTCGCCCCACCAGATGGGAAACCCGAGGAACACGGTTTCATACTGCCCCATATTCTCTACAGAACCTGAAATTGCAGGGCGCGCATTCGGGTCGTTCATCTCAATACTGGTACGGCTGGAGGAATCGCCATAGTTTAAATCCGCCGAAGTGTATGGGATTTCCGGCACAATCTCATACAAGTCTGCGGGCAGTTCGTCCGCTATGTATCCCGCTATTTTCTCCGTTGTATTGGTAGCCGAAAAATACGCAACCAGTATTTTATTTTCTTCTGGCGTTGGCGTCGGATCCGGCTGCGGATCCGGCTTACTCTCTGTTACCTTTATCGTTACCCAGGCAGATTTTTTCTTGTTGTCTTTGTTCATGGCGGTGACGGTTATCCTGGCTGTCCCGGCATTCCTGGCGACCACCGTCCCTTTCTGGTCTACATTTGCCACCCGCGTATTGCTTGAAGCATACTGTATGCTCTTTACCGCTTTTGCAGGCGTCGCATTCACTTTAAGGTCTTTCCAGCCTCCCCGTGTGAGGGAATATTCTTTCCCCGTGACATCCCTGTTGTCAATCAGGACAGAAACCGATTTTATGGCCGGATTTTCCGCTTTTATCTTTACCCATGTGGATTTCTTTTTCTTATTTTTCCCGGTAACCGTAATCTGTATCTTTGCAGTCCCCTTTTTCTTCGCAGTCACTTTTCCTTTTTTGCTCACAGCCACGATCTTAGGCTTATTTGATTTATAACGGATGGATCTGACTGCCCGTTTTGGTGAAGCGGAAACTTTTAAGCTCTTACTTTTTCCTATTTCAAGCGCATATGTTTTTTTCGTTATGTTTTTCTTATCTGCCCGAACGGTAACAGATTTCACTGCTTTTTGGCTTGCGGCATTTGCCGTGATGCCGGTTGTAAGCGCCGTCATAGACAATACAAGCAGAAATGCCCATATGTATGAAAGAATTCTTTTTCTCATGCTTTTCCTCCTATCTTCTAATTTCGTTTGCATATCTCCTGCCCTCTGCCAGTTCCAGCCATTCATTCGATGCCCCTTCATGCATTACTTCAAACAAGCGCAAAAACACGGCCGGACAAAATTTTTTATTACCTACAGCCGATTTCCTCCTTCCATTTTATTTCCATTTTCTTACTTTTCAGACACAGTATATCATTCCATACTTTTCATGTCTAATACTTGTGTTGAATTAAATCCAATGCCTTTTGAGCATTGGTTAAAATATGCAAGAATACAGAATCTTGAGATTTCCTTAATATTGACAAATGGCATAAAGGGATCCTTTAGGATTCTCGTGATTATATGTCTCCATTTAAAATTCCTTGAGAGTTAAAAATTCTCATGTTTTCTTGTAGAAATTATTTTGCATGACAAGTAAACCTATTTTAAAATAGGGCTTGCATATTAGAACATTGAAATGTATTGTATACGTAGGAATCAACGTATTTGAGGGATTTAAGCGATTATATTGGTTCATCTCCTTCAAAATCCGGTTCCTGCATGCTGAGAATTAATCGACTTATGTGTGAATGGCGGTTCAGGAACAAAAGTCGAAAAAAATGTTTTCTCAGATAATCAATGACCTTGAATTATTCACGGAACAACAACATCAACTGCTAGAACCCACATGGTTACAGTATTTTTACTGATTATTGCTTTTCATCTTTTAAGTGAATGGAAAAAGACCTCAATCTATGGTAAAATTTTGGTGTCTAATCCAAATGAAAACCAAAGAAAGGGTCTTTATATGGATATTTTAAACACCGTAAGCTTAGAAAGCAATAGCCAGATTAAAATTAATTTTGACGGAGGCGATTTATCCTCCGATGCAGGACTTCTCCTGTTCAAGGAGTTCCTGTTTAAGATTAGAGCGGTTAAGCTCGTCAATCGTATGTTCAAAACCAATGATGCAGCATGGCTGCGCATTCATAAGGATGACGCAAACCTGATGCAGGTCATCTATCAGATCATCAGTTCCTACTTTGAAGATGACTGCGCAGACGAACTGACAAACGAACCCGTTATGACAGCTATTTTAGAGAAAGACGCTCTGGCGTCCCAGCCTACCCTGTCACGCTTTTTTAACCGCATGGATGAAGATACGATCAGCCAGATGAACCAGATCATGCGCGGACTCCGTAAGGTTATCTATTCTATCAAAAAGCCGGAATTTATGCTTTTTGATATTGACTCCACACTTCTTGACACCTATGGGAATCAGGAAGGGGAAGGTTTCAACTGTCATTATCAGGCGCACGGCTATCATCCGCTGCTGTGTTACGATGGACTGACGGCGGCCTCCTGAAAGCAGAGCTTCGTGGCGGCGCCATGTATTGCAGCAAAGAGGCAGATATTTTTATGAGGCCTCTTCTGGATGAATTCCTCTGCAGTTTTCCTGACCTGCCGCTTTACCTTCGTGGCGGCAGTGGCTTTGCGTCACCGGATCTGTACGAAGTTCTCGAAGACAAAAACTGCAAATATGCCATCCGGCTCAAGGAGAACGCAAAACTCCGTGAATTGGCAGAAGAGGAAAACCATGCGCTGTACCGGGCAACAAGATTCAACCAGGTGGATTACGCCGTGGAGTATGGGGAATTCCTGCACCAGGCCGGTTCATGGAGCCATCCGCGCAGAGTGGTTTTTAAAATCGAGAAACCCTATGGACAGATGATCCATCTGTATGCCTTTGTCGTCACAACACTGGAAATGGAACCTTATCAGGCAATCCAGTTCTATTGTGGCAG
>JAETSX010000120.1 GCA_021769425.1 Eubacterium sp. | reverse complement strand
GGAGGAAAAATTATGGTAGTACAACACAACATGCAGGCAATGAACGCAAACAGAATGCTTGGGGTAACCACAAGCTCACAGGCAAAGTCCACAGAGAAGTTATCATCCGGTTATAAGATCAACCGTGCGGCAGACGATGCAGCAGGCTTGACCATTTCCGAGAAAATGAGAAAGCAGATCAGGGGCCTTGACCGTGCATCCACCAATGCACAGGACGGCGTGTCCGCAGTGCAGACGGCAGAGGGGGCGCTGACAGAAGTGCACTCCATGCTGCAGCGTATGAATGAGCTGGCAACCCAGGCTTCCAATGGAACAAACTCTGAATCGGACAGGGATGCGATTCAGGCGGAAATTGATCAGCTGACCACAGAAATCGACCGTGTCGCTGAGACTACAAAGTTCAATGAGATTTATCTGCTGAAAGGGGATAAGGGCGGCGCCACCACAACAGCAAAGGTTGCAGCCCATGATGCGGGCCTGAAAGGCAAATTAACCGATAATGGCGGCGGAGTTTCTTCTTTTGAACTGGATAAGGCTCTGGAAAACGGCGATAAGATTACGATCGGCGGAAAAGAGTATACTATTGGAACGTCAGGAAATCATAAGGATGCAGGGGAACTGAATACTTCTACGGATGGGTATGCAAAGAAGGATACGGTGCTTAATAATACCTTATTAAGTGTTGGAGATAGTGTTACTTATCAAGGAAATACGTATACTTTGACAGATAAAATTTCTTTGGAAGACCTTACTTTTGCAGACAATGATCAATTTAAGATTGGCGATGTCACATATACTGCAAAGACAACACCTGCTGCTGGTACAGATACAGATGTTGCGTTAGGTGATGTAAAAGCTAAAATTGAAGCTGCATTGGCTGAAGGAAAACAGGTTACTACTGTAAAAGCAACTGTTACTAAAACTGCAGCTAGCGGAACTGCAAATGCAGCAGCAGCATCTGCTACTTTCTCAGCACAGATTGTTTCCTCTTTAAAAGAAGGGGAAATCAGTAAGGATCTTCTTGCCGATTTAAAGGCATCAACGGTTGCAAAAGCTGGAGCTGGAATCACCGATAATAGTACAGTTGAACTTGATGCAGGTGACAGTTTTACAGTCGGCGGAGTTACAACAAAAGTGACTGCAGAGACTCCTCAGTCGGCGAAAGACACCTATGATGCTATTAATGCTTTAGCTACTGATGGAACGGCCACAGTAAAAGTTGGAACCGGTGCAGACGCCATTACTTATACAGTTGTGGATGAAGCGGACGTTGACGAAGAAGCTTTTAAACTTACGAAAGATGCAATACTGGCAAAAATCCATGATGGAGATGTTGTTGATGATGGAAACGGAGCAAAAACAGTTATCGGCGACATTGCTCTTCCGGAAAACACCGAGAAAGTAATCAGCGCAAAACAGGCATATTCCATGATTACCGACGAACTGCAGAAAGCTTCCAGCATCGGAGCTGACGAGGAGGCAACTGTAACCAATGACGGCAACGGCAAATTCACAATCACCCAGGGCACCGTGGAAGTGAAAGAGGCATTGTCTTTCAACCTCCATGTAGGCTCTGACGCTGATATGACCAACAAGATTACCGTAGACATTGACGCTATGGACGCCGCAGGGCTTGGTGTAAAAGGCCTGAACGTATCCGATGACAGCGGAAATTCTGCAACTTATGCTATTGATGCAATCGCAGACGCTATTTCCAAGGTATCTGCACAGCGTTCCGCATTGGGAGCTGTACAGAACAGATTAGAGCATACCATTGCCAACCTGGATAATATCGTTGAGAATACTACAGCAGCAGAATCCCGTATCCGCGATACCGATATGGCAGAAGAAATGGTGGAATACAGCAAGAACAACATTCTTGCCCAGGCAGGTCAGTCTATGCTTGCCCAGGCAAACCAGTCCACACAGGGCGTACTGTCCTTACTTCAGTAACAGCATATTTCATAAGAAAACGCCGGCAGATGCCGGCGTTTTTTATGATCTTTTAATGCCTATTCCATCCAAACAGCCGTTGTGGTACAATGGAGACAGTGATAAATTGGAATTATGCAGGAAAGGATATAAATGCTTGTTTTGATAACAGGGCTTCGCACACAGGCAAAACGGTTCTTGCTCAAAAACTGTTTGAATAATATAAATATCCATATTTATCATTACTTGAGAGTTAAAACTTCTCAAGTAATTTATGAATCTTTGATTATTTTATTTTCTGGGCTATAGTGTTATAATAACTCAAACTTCGCACAAAGATTTAACCGCCGGAGTAATATCTACTCGCCAGGTGCATAGGCGCTTGTTCAAGTGCGAAGTTTGAGATAGTAATTTTTAAACAGTTCCTAATCAGTAGCTGCGATATATTTTTTCATAAGTTCCAAAAAAATGTTCATTTGCGGAGTCAGCCATTTATTCCGATGGTATACAAGCTGGCTTGACATCTGAATTTCAAAATCTGCAGCCTGTATCATTGCAAGCTGACCGGATGAGATGTAATCATGGACGACATACTCAGGTAAAAAAGAGACGCTTGGCGTATGCAACAGTGTTCTGATTATCATATCAGTATTTCCAGTTTCTAAAAATGGACGCAGTTCCAGATTTTTCCCAGCCACAATCTGTTCTAAATCATAGCGGTAGCTGACACTTTTTTCAGTCAGTACAAAGGGTTCTAGAAGCAACTGTTCCAATGGGACATTTTTTTTATGCGCTAAAGGATGAGTGCTGGAAGTGACAAAAATGATTTTTTCTGGCCGCTCCAGTACCTTTATCCATTCAGGAAATTCCGTTTTTTTATCAAGAAAAAACAGAATATCCACATCATTTTTCCGTACCATATCAAACAATTCTGATATCAGTCCAATACGGATACTGACCTCCACATGGGGGCATATCCTATGAATTTCTGACAAAATAGGAGGCAGAATACTCAGCAGCATGGATTCAGCCGTTGCAATACGCAAAGTGCCTGCTGGCGATGATATATCATTGATAAAGTTTTTTGCATCTTCTACATCATTCATCAGCTTCAGTGCGTAAGGAATGAACTGTGTACCATGTGCAGTCAGCTTTGTACGTTTGCCGATGCGTTCAAACAACTGAGTGCCCAGTTCCTGCTCTAATTGCTGGATTTGCACCGTAACAGCAGCCTGTGAATATCCCAGCTGTTCTGCGGCTCTTGAAAAATTTTGTAATTCTGCTACACGTAAAAAGGTAGCGACTGTTCTAAGTTCCATATGCAATCCTTATTAAAAAAAATAAATGGTTTTATAAAAACTATTTGTTTAACAAAATTATATCTCCATGATATCCTAAAAAAATAGAAATGACAACTAAATTTTATGTGTTAGGAGAATAAGTGATATGTTGAAGCTGATAACCGTTGCTTACAATTTTTTATGGGGAGATCTTGTCCAGATTCCCTTGCCCGGGGGCAGTTCTCTTGGACTTTCACTGCTGGTAATGATACTAATACCTGCAGGCATTTATTTCACTATCCGCACTCGATTTTTGCCTTTCAGGCTATTTCCTGAAATGATCAACATAACATTGAAAAGCAATCAGACAACCAAAAAAGGCAATGTCTCAGGACTGCAGGCATTGATCATATCCACCGCATGCCGTGTAGGAATGGGAAATCTTGTCGGTGTTGTTGCGGCAATTTCAGCAGGCGGTGCAGGAGCTGTATTCTGGATGTGGCTGATAGCGCTTTTAGGCTCCTCTACAGCTTTTATTGAGGCAGCTTTGGCCCAGATATATAAAGAAAAAGATCCACTTTATGGGGGATATCATGGAGGACCGGCATATTATCTGCATGCTCTTTTTGCTCCAAAGCATCGCCGATGGAAACATTCTGTTTTAGCTGTATTGTTTGCGCTTTCAGGACTAATCTGTTGGTGCGGTATCAGCCAGGTAATAGGCAATTCCGTATCATCATCTTTGAAAAATGCATTTAATATCCCGCCGTTGTATTCCACGATTGTTTTGGTTGTGATTGCGGCAATTATTGTCCTGCGGAAAAATGCTACTGTGCAGGTACTGGATGTTATGGTTCCTATTATGGCAGCTTGTTATTTCTTTTTCACGATATATATTATCATTAGAAATGCAGGACAGCTGCCGGATGTTTTTTCCAGAATTTTCTCGGAGGCATTTGGATTTCGCCAGGCAGTCAGCGGAGGGATTGGCGCAGCAATCATGAATGGTGCAAAGAGAGGACTTTTCTCAAATGAGGCTGGTTCTGGTTCCGCCCCTTGCGCTGCCGCGGCTGCGGACATTGATCATCCTGCGAAAGAAGGGCTGCTACAGGCGCTTGGCGTATTTATTGATACCATTGTTATCTGTACCTGCTCTGCCATGATTATGCTGCTGGTTCCTGAGGAACTGATAAGCGGACTGGAAGGAATGGATCTTTTGCAGGCAGCTATGAGATATCATATTGGTGAATTTGGCGTAATATTTATAGCTGTAATTTTAGTGCTGTTCAGCCTTTCTACATTTCTCGGTATCTTATTTTATGCACGTTCCAATGTGGCATATTTATTTGGAAATAACTGGCTTTCCCAAACACTTTACAAGGTGTTGGATCTTATCATGTTATTTATTGGAGGAATGGCGGCATACCGGTTTGTATGGGATTTGGGAGACGTAGGAGTCGGCTTGATGACGATTTTTAATATGGTTGCCCTATTTCCCTTGGCGCCAAAAGCATTGGATGCACTAAAAGAGTACGAAGGATTGATGAAGCATCGATAGAAAGAACCAAAACCACTAACTTAGGAACTGTTTAAAAATAGAAATATTGCCGCGGCTTGCAGCTGCTTTCGTAAAGGCGATGCGGGAATGGCATTTATTTTGTATACGGTGGTCTATTTTGCTTTGGGAATAGTGGCCATGCTGATTTCTATGTTTATCCTGAATTATTCACGGCGGTATGAGCAGGCATAAAATTTGCCGTAGTTACCGTTACAACCTCTTCCAATACCCCACTCTGCCACAAAACAGCCTAAAAATGGGCAGACTTC
>JAETSX010000026.1 GCA_021769425.1 Eubacterium sp. | reverse complement strand
AAGATACTTATGAAATTAATTATAATGAGATTCAGGGAATATCAGAATACCGAACAGTCACGAAAAGATTTGGAGAAACGCTGAATTCCAGTATTTTTACATACTCTAATCAAAATGGAGAAATTGAGGAAACAGTATTAGATTCTAATGGGGATCGGATACCAGATGGATATGAAATATGGGATTTGGGGACAGATCCTTATTCTGCAGATACAGATGGAGATGGATTTCCGGATGGATATGAGGTCTATGTACTGTATACAGACCCATTAGAAGCTACAGAAGATGCGGACAGTGACGGAGATGGATTATCTGATAAAACGGAAATGGAACTGGGAACGAATCCGCATTTAACGGACAGCGATTTTGATGGGCTGATAGACAGCGCTGATCCGGAGCCAATGCTGACAGATGTTGAAAGTGGTCAGGTTCCCGACAATGAAGTGGAAACAAAAACGGGAGTTTTTGACGTATGCCTCAGATATTTTGATGAAAACGGAACTGAATTTGAAACAATTTATGATTATACAGATGGACGTTCCATTTATCTGAATCAGGAAGGAAAAACGATACAAAAGTTTTATAATCGGGAGGGCTATGAGACAGCCAGTATTCAGAAAGCGGACGGGGAGTTTATCGTAAATACGACGTCTTACGATGAAAATGGAAATGCCGTAAGTGCTAATTACAATGGAATGCGCTATGATTATTCCTATGATGAAGATGGAAATGTAATTAAATTAACAGCAGGCGACCGTGTTCTGGAGGAAAGTTCTTATTCTGGAGAGCAGCTTACAGAAGTTGTTTACGGCAATGGGGACAGCCAGAAAATGGAATATGACAGTGAAGGAAATCTTGTCAAGGTATTAAAGAATGACACTGTAGCCTATGAATGGGAGTATGAGGAAAATCGTCCTTTATCCTATCATGATTATCTGGAAGATAAAACATATACTTATAGCTATGATGAAAATAACTATATATCTCAAATTCAATGTTCAGATGGGTTTGCCGTGGATTATTCAGGTGACGATGAACATCAGGAGGTCACATATAGTTACGGGGAAGAGAGCATCTATAAGACCACAAAGATATTAGAAGAAGAGGAAGATTCTCTGAAAGTAGAAGTGGTGAACGGGGAAGATACCAATGTGACGGAACTTGAGAACAATACGCTGACATCACACTTTGTAACTTCCGGGAATGTAACAGTAGCGGAATCTGAAAAAGACAACCTGGCGGAAGAACAGCAAAAAGCTGGCGGAGGCTATGGGCAGAGAACTGACCAAGATAGGCTCAACATTGGGTTATTACAAGTCATTAGTGGATGCATTGTGGGCTGATTACAGTCAGAGTTTTGCAAGAGCAAAGAAAAAGTTAACAGGGCAGGAGTACCATCATATTGTTGCAAAAGGGGCATACAAAGCGACAGAGGCCAGGAAAGTTTTAAATAACGTGGGTATTGATGTCAATGACAGTAGAAATAGAATTTGGCTGAAAAAGAGACTGCATAAAAGATTGCATACGAATATGTATTATAAAGTAGTGAACGAAATGGTGGTTAAATGTTACAATATGTCTAATAAATATCAAGAAGAGACAGCAGGGCAGTTGTTCTGCAGATGGATCAACAGGGAAAAGTGTTAAAATACAAAGCATATATGGACATGACCCCGGAGGAAGTAATTGAGGAGGCGCCAAAATTTAGATTAGTACTTTAAAAAAGCTGAAAGACAGCAGTATAGCTTTAGCAGTGGAGGGAGGAACAGCGCCAACAGGAAGATATGCCTGCATGGCACTGTTCTTTTTAGAGGCATATGTAAATCTTGTAGCAAAATAAAGATTATGATACAATTTAAACTATATTAATGCAAAGGAGGCGCATTGAAATGCAGAATCAAAAAGACAAAGACGTTAAAAACAAAAATGAATTAACGGAGAAACTATTATTGGAGAACCGCATTATATTTATATGCGGTGAGATTAATCAGGACTTAGCGAAGGATGTTTCGATGCAGCTGCTTTATATGAAAGCCATGGGAGACGATCCAATTACTATTTTTATCAATAGTCAGGGCGGACATGTTGAAGCGGGTGACACCATTCACGATATGATTCAATATATTGATCTTCCAATTAATATGGTAGGCACAGGATGGGTAGCCAGCGCGGGTATCACCATCTATCTGGCAGCAGCAAAAGAAAAAAGATTCTGTTTGCCAAACACCAGATTTATGATTCATCAACCATTAGGCGGCGTCAATGGAAGAGCAACGGATATTGCAATTGAAGCGGAAGAAATTGTGAAAACGAGAAAAAGGATAGAAGCATTAATTAGCGCTGCAACAGGACAGTCTCTGGAAAAGGTAAGTAAAGACGCTGATCAAAATTGCTGGATGGATACAAAGGAAGCAATAGATTATGGAATTGTATCAAGAGTTATTGCAACGGCTGAGGAAATAAAATAGTTCGTGATGGGCAATCGTTTATTCTGTATTTGATAAATATAGCACGAAACGATATCTTGCCTGTATGAAACAATGGGAAGCATGTAACCGCACACAGTAATCTTGAAAGGAAGTTTTGTCCATGCCAACATTACAAGAACTGTTGCAGAAAGCAGATTGGTAAGTAGGGGCTGTCGGGAAATGGCAATTTACCACAAGATATAGATGTAATTTCTGGGGTTTTACAACTATATCTTGTGTGTAAATTTCATTTTCCGACAGCCCCTTATTTTGCATACAGGGGCAGTTTTATTCTCTCTAATAAAATGAGAACTGGTTTATATTTTAACCAGTCCTCTGTATAAAGAAAAATATTTTACCAAGGTTCTAATGAATCTTCTGCATCTATCCATATCTGCATACTGTCTTCAAGATATAGCGTTGCATATTCAAGGGGGTTATCTATTGCCAGTGCATTTAAGGCACATTCAGAGCATGGTGTTGTTTTTAATCCTTCTTCCGCTTTTCTGCAGTCTATCCGTAAAACATATCCATCAAAAATGGTTACATCAATACAGTTATGGAGCATATTATACTCTGCATAAATAAATCTCATATCTTATCTGTCCTTTCCATTTTGTATTTTGCAGAAATTTTGAAAGCATTTTAATCAGTTCTTCCTGTCCTGTTCATTTCATGTTATAATTTGTTTCAGATTTTTCTTTCCCTTATTTTTGCCCTTATGAGGGTAAATGATTGAACGCTTTGGAAAAGACGAATTATAGCATTGGCAACAACAGAAAATGAAACATATAAAAGAAAATCCTGTTGTTGCAATCGCTGACGAGTGGTTTACAGCGCATGGAAAAGGCGTTAGCTTGGGCTATTTCAGAACAAAGAGAATGGTGTGATTTCTGAAAAACTGAAAAAGGTCTTTGCTGAATAGATCGATAACGGCCATACTGATTTTGACGATGAGAACACTATCATTCTGTGTGTGGAATTAACAGGTGGCCTGTTGCTCTCGCATGGTACAAGATATCCCTCTGCGGTTTGAATTGCGGGCTTTGCCCCATGTTTTTGAATAAAAACTGCCCTGGCTGCGGTGGCGGTGAAGGAAATCATTCGTGCAAAATTGCAAGGTGTAGTATAGAGCATGGCGGTGCCCAATACTGCTTCCAATGCAGTGAATACCCATGCGAAAAATACGATCATAGTGACAATTTTGATTTTTTTATGACACACCGAAACCATAAATCTGATATGGAAAAGGCCAAACGATTCGGGATAGATGCTTATCATGCAGAGCAGGCGGAAAAGGCAAAAATTCTGGAGATTTTTCATTTATAGGAGAACAAAAATGAGCGGGATTCATCAAATAAAATGCGGTAATGTTAATTGCTATATTATTGAAAATGGAATAAATGGAATATTAGTAGACACAGGGAAAAAAGAATTTTTTGACAAGGTAATTGAATCATGTAAATTTTACAACGTCAAACTGATTGTCCTGACTCACGCACATTTTGACCACGCCGAAAATGCCGCCCCAATATCGGACGTATTAGGGATTCCCATCGGAATGAATGAGAACGATTGTAATTTGATCCAATCCAACGCAAACCAATCGTTATCTGCTGCAAATATTTTAGGGAAAATCGTTCTATCGGCATCCCTTAAAGAATTTTCAGTCCGTTCCATGCCGGAATTTAAACCCAATGTATTATTGCATAATGATGACAGCTTATCCGATTACGGAATCGATGCACATATCATTTCCTTACCGGGACATACGGACGGTTCCATTGGTATTGACGTGGACAATAAACATTTGATAGTAGGTGATGCATTGATGAACATGTTTTATCCCACGGTTTCCATGTTGTATCATAACAGGGACAATATGTTGGAAAGCGCAAGAAAGATAAGCAGTATAGGCAATAGAATGATATATTTTGGTCATGGCAAACCAGTGGCCAATAAGCAATGGATAAAATGATACAATTAAATACCGTCGCCCATCAGCAGTAAACCCAAACTATTTTAATTTGGCTATTGGTTTCCAGGCTTATGGTGTTTAAAATATCATAGAGAGCCCCCTTCTTTGGTTTTAATTTGGATTAGACACCTAAATTTTACCATAGAGAGGTCTTTTTCTATTCACTTAAAAGGTGAAAGGCAATATTCAATTAAAATACAGTAACTATGCGGATTTCAGCAGTTGGCATGCTAGATACAAAAAAGAAGAAATGGTGACTGAACTGCAATTTGTTTTTCTTAGTTTTCAGGAAAAACAGTTGCTAAATTCTGTAAATCCCAGTATAATTTTAACTAACAGCAAAGCAGGGACGTGAAATTTTGAAATGAAAAAGGAGGAAGGAAAAACATGCGAAAAATTAGAAAAATAGCAAGCGTATTCCTGGTATTTGCATTGGTCTTTGGCATGATTCCAACGGCGGTGGGGGGAACAGAGATTGTAAAGGCGGAGGAATTGCCTGCGGAACTGCCCGATACACTGGAACTAGAGAAGTGCGGCGAAAATATTACATGTACTCTGACAAAGGATGAGGGAGTAGAGTGGGATTTGGAGCAGGGGAAACCTTACCGGCTGACCTTGACGGGAACCGGGGATATTCCGGATTATACCTTTTATGATTCAAACACTGCCCCATGGTATGCATATCGAGGGATGATTACCTCTGTATCTATTGGAGAGGGGATTACTTCTATTGGCGAATATGCTTTCTATGGATGCGCTAGCCTGAAGGAAATTGCGTTTCCAAACAGTGTGAAAAAAATCGGAAAATCTGCTTTTTATCAATGCTCTTTTCTGGAAAAGGTAACCTGTGGAAGCGGACTGAAAGAGATTGGAGAGCAGGCTTTTTATAATCTTCCTTCTCTCAATCAGGTTCAGTTAAATGATGGGTTGGAATCCATAGGGATCAGTGCATTTAGTACTTGTTGGGAATTAAAAGAAATTGCGATTCCTGATACGGTAAAAGTTTTGAAAGAGGGATGTTTTGGGAGTACTGGTCTCGTCACTTTTACTGTGTCCAAAGGCATAACGGAGATTAAGGATGGGATACTGGATGGTTCAAACGATTTGAGAGAAATCCAGGTTGCGGAGGAAAATGTAAATTTCCGGGTGATAGATGATGTGCTGTACGGCCTAAAAGAGGGCAAACTCAATCGTGTGTTAGCTGCTGCCTATAACAATTTCCAATCGGGCAGCACCCTAAAGATTGCAGAAGGGGCGGAAATCATCGGATCAAATGCTTTTTCCCAGGCCAGGATGAGTAATATACAGCTTCCATCTTCTTTAAAAGAGATTGGGTCTTATGCTTTTTGCTATTGCCATTATTTAAGCGGAGTGAACGTTCCAGATGGAGTGGAGAAAGTAGGAGTCCAGGCATTCAGTTATTGCAGTTCTTTGCAGACTGTCTCTTTTGGAAAAGGTGTAAGTGAACTGGGCGGCCCAGTGTTTTACCAGTCCAATAAATTGGAAACCATCACAGTGAATTCAGAAAACCAGTTCTTTGAGGCGGTGGAGAACGTTCTTTACAGCAAAGACCATACCATTTTATACACCTATGCGTCTGCAAAGCCGGAAAAGGAATACCACATTCTGGATACCGTGACAAAGATTTCCACATGGGCAATTTCGGGGGCGTCGTACCTGGAAGAGCTGTATATGCCGAAAGCAATTTCCAAACTGAATAGTTCTGTAATTGAGAAAAATAAAAAGCTGAAATCCATCTATTTTCCAGGGGATGCCCCCACTTATGGATGGGACAGCATAACGGAAAACGCAGCCAATCTGATTATCTACCGTTCGCCCGCTTCCGCGGGATGGGATGCAGAAACCTGGAAAGCATTCCAGCTTGCAGACTGGGATCCGGAAAACAATTCCCAGGAGGAGGGGGAGTTTGACGGCATTTCCTGGAAATACGAAGGGGATAAGGGGCGCATAATTTTTACGGGAACTGGGGAAATGCCCGATTTTTCCCAGGATGAACCAGCTCCCTGGAGCGGATATATAGGCGAGATTCAGACCGTGGAAAGCAAAGGAATTGCCGGGATTGGAGATTACGCTTTTTCCGGCGGCGGGAAGCTTCTGCGGTTAGAGGCAGACGCGCCTTTGCGGCGGATTGGGGATTATGCCTTTTCGGATTGCGGGGCTTTGGTATTCTGCGATTTTGCTTCCGCAGAAGTGATTGGAGCTAGAGCCTTCCAGAATGACGTGGCAATGAAAGGCAGGCTTACCCTGGAAAAGGTTTCTTCTATCGGGTCAGGCGCTTTTTCGGGGTGCGTGTCTTTGACAAACGCCACATTGGGAAATAAGCTGGCTGTCCTGGACGAAGAAGTTTTCGCAGGCTGCAGCGGGATGGCTGACTGTATTTTACCGGAGACAGTGTCGGAAATCCGAAGGGGAGCGTTCCGGGACTGCACCAGCCTTCGTGCCGTCAATATCCCAAGCACAGTCCATACCCTGGGGGCGCAGGCCTTTGCCGGGAATGCTGCCCTGGAGCGGGTGTATTTTTACGGCCCCGTCCCAAACGAATGGGCTCCTGACAGTTTTGCAGATAGCGGCAGTGGCCTGACTCTTTGTTACCGCAAGTCCCAGTCCGCCTGGGATGGCCTTGGCGGAGTATGGAACAGCCTGCCTCTTCTGGGCCTGGACCGGTTTTACACAGAAAGGCAGGACCATTACTCCTTCACCAACAGTGCGGGTTCCTTTGGGTATTCCAATGGCTACCGTATTCCAAGGCAGAGGTTCGTGGATGTGCTGGACAGCATCGTGTCAGGGACCTATTACTATGCGATTAATAAGAAGTGGCTGGGCTCCTGTTACGGCATGGCGGGGACTACCCTTGAATTTTATGAAAACCCGCAGCAGTTCCCCATTTCCCAATACGGCGGCTCTGCGGGGAATCTATACCAGATTGCCGCTCCAGGGAGCAAGGATGCGTCGCTGACAAAATTGATCGAGGCGTACCAGATTTCCCAGTACAAAACTTCTTTGGCTGGGTGTGGCGGCCTCTTTAGCAGGAACCTTGAGGATTACGAGGGCCTGGTCCACAAGGTGGAGGCCTTTGAACGTTCCGGCGGGCTGCGGGCAGATTCCAAGGCAGAGCCCCTGGTGCTTGCGGTTTATTCTGATTTCAGGGGCCATGCGCTGATTCCGGTTTCTGTGGAACAGGCGGAAAACGGGGATTTTCAGATAAAAGTGTATGACTGCAACAAGCCTGCCGCCTTGCAGACATTGATTGTGAAAAAAGATTTCAGCGGCATTTCCTATGAGGGTTATTACTATGCTTCTTACCTGGAATACTCGGAGGTTGCCGCTGCCATGTCCGGGATAGAGCTTCACAACATGGAGGGAGATAATTCCCTTTACCTTTCCATAGATAAGGAGTTTGGCACGGTGAACAACCAGGAGGGAAAGGCGCCGGATGAGATTGAAGGGGCATATGAACAGAAGCCTTTTGGGGCAGAGGAGGATGTGTTTTCCGGCATCCGAAGCTTTGTGCTGCCAAAGGGGGACTATCAGGTTACGGCAGATGTGCCGGAAGGAGAGGCCGAGACGGCCAGCCCGGATTCCGTTACATTTTATCTGGCAACGGAGGATTACTTTGCAGAAATTACTTCCCCAGATGAAAATGCAGATTTACAGGTGAAGGCGGGGGAATCCCAGGACAGCGGCCTTGTCCTGGAACTGGAATCTAATCCCGGGGAAGGAGAGGCAGCCGCGTTTACAGTGGTAAATTCCCAGGGGATGGAGCGGACCGTGGAGACAGCAGGGAGCAATGCGGTTGTTTCCCTTGGGGAAAACAACGAGATTTCTATTGAGGCCCCAGGGCAGGAAACGGTTTCACTGGATGGGCAGCAGGTTGCCCTGCAGGATGGCAAGATTGAAAGTTCTTTCCTTGCAGGCGAGAGGGAAAATCCACTGAAAGCCGTAAGCCTGGAGGCAGAGGCTTCTTGTGACGGGGAAAACAACCTCAGCGGAACAGCAACAGCGGAGGTGGTGTTAAACGATGCGGCAGATAAAGCTGTGACGCTCACCGTAGAATTTTTTGAGAAAGACGGCGCGCCGGCAGCGGTCTATTCAGAAAAGAAAACCTTAAGCCCGGGGCGCAGCCAGATTTCGCTGTCTTTTGAAAATTTGAAGACAGCTTTCCAGAAAACAGAAGGGGATGCAGCGCTGTCTTGCAAACTTACCGTGACAGACGAGGGCGGAAATTCGGTCTTCTGTACAAGGGAAGGCATTCAGGTAACTTTGACCAATCAGGGGAAACCAGATTCTGGAGATGGAACTGATACAAAGCCAGGAGATGGAACTGATACAAAGCCGGGAGACGGAACTAGTACGAAGCCGGGAACTGAAAATGGGAACAATACAAAGCCGAAACCTCCTGTTAACAACAACGAAAAGCCGGATTCCGATGATTCAGAAGATTCCAAACCTTCTGTTCCTAATAAGAATGAAAAGAAGTGTGCGGTGACAAGCGTAAAAGCAAGCGTGAAAAAACTGACCTTGGGCGTAGGGGAAACGTATGCATTGAAAGCGTCTGTCCAGCCAGCAAACGCTTCCGACAAGAAGCTGAAATTTACGGCTTCCAACAATAGGGTAACGGTAAGCGCAAAAGGGAAAATCACTGCGAAAAAAGCGGGCTCTTCAAAGGTCATCATAGAATCCTCCAATGGGAAAAAGGCGTTGGTGCAGATTTCTGTGAAAAAGAAGCCTGCAAAGATTGAACTGAATGCAAAGAGAAAAACAATAAGGGTTGGATGGAAGTTTCAGATTCGGGCGAAGTTCCCGAAAGGAACCGTCAGCAATAAGCTAACCTATTCCTCCAGTAAAAAATCCGTGGCGTCGGTTTCCTCTACCGGGAAAATAACCGCAAAGAAAAAGGGAACCGCCATTATCACGGTGAAGACCTATAATGGGAAAAAGGCAAGGATGAAAATAACAGTGGTGAAGTGACGGCGTTGGGAAGCAATGTCATTTACATAAGAATCCTTGCTTGCAGGGGCATGTTTGTCATGCCCCTGTTATGTCTGTTTCAAATCATTCATACAATTACCTTGCTTTTTTGTCAATAGAACAGAGACTTTTATTTTTCCAAGTCATAATGGTATGCCTCTGAGAAGACACAGAGAAGATACCTGTGTGAAACGTCAGTTTTCAAAATAAACAGTATATAACACTTGACAACAGTTGAATGCTGTTATATACTGTTTACAACAAGGAGGAAAGCAAACAATGAATATCATTATAAATGGTTCCCTGATGGTTCCCATTTATGAGCAGATTGTGGATCAGATTAAGGTTCTGATCCGCAATGGGGAGCTGAAAGAGAATGATAATCTGCCTTCTGTCCGTGCCCTGTCAAAAGAATTGAAAATCAGCGCTTTGACGGTGAAGAAAGCATATGACAGCCTGGAGGAGGAAGGTTTTACGGTAACCGTCCATGGAAAAGGGACTTATGTAGCCGCAACCAACAAGGAACTTCTTTTAGAGGAACAGAAGAAGGAACTGGAGGCAGATTTGGAACTGGCAATTACAAAAGGCAGAAGATATGGAATCAGCGATGAGGACATCAGGAGTTTGTTTGAATTGATTTTGGAGGGATGAACATGTTGAAAATTGAGGGTTTGGTGAAGAAATATGAGGATTTTACCCTGAACTGCTCTATGGAGGTTAAGCCAGGCTGTGTTACCGGGCTGGTGGGACAAAACGGCGCAGGTAAGAGCACGACCTTTAAGGCGATTTTGGGATTGATTCACAGAGACGGCGGGAAAGTGGAAGTGTTCGGCAAGGATGTGGAGGAATTTTCGGTAAAGGATAAACAGAAGCTGGGAGTGGTTCTGTCAGATTCCGGATTCAGCGGATATCTGGATATCCATGATATTATTCCGGTGCTGGCAAATCTTTATGACGCCTTTGACAGGGATTTTTTCATGATGCAGGTGCAGCGGTTCGGATTGCCGCTGGATAAGAAAATCAAAGAATTTTCCACAGGAATGAAGGCGAAGCTGAAGGTGCTTGCAGCCATTTCCCATCAGGCAAAGCTGCTGATTCTGGATGAGCCTACCGTGGGGCTTGATGTGGTTGCCAGAGATGAACTGCTGGAGCTGCTGCGGGAATATATGGAAGCAGAAGAAGAGCGTTCTATTTTGATTAGTTCTCATATTTCCGGAGATTTGGAGAATTTGTGTGACGATCTTTATATGATACATGAGGGAAAAATGATTCTTCATGAAGATACCGATGTGCTGCTGAGCGATTATGCCTTAATAAAAGTAAACAGCAGCCAGTATGTAGAACTGGATAAGCAATATATTCTGCGCCGGAAAAGAGAAAGCTTTGGATATAGCTGCCTGACGAACCAGAGAAAGTATTATCTGGAAAATTATCCCCAGGCTGTAATTGAGAAGGGAACGGTGGATGAAGTGATTACCATGATGATACGCGGAGAGGCGTGAAAGGAAGGTGAAAGTGATGAAAGGATTAATGATTAAAGATATGAAGCTTATGATAAACCAGAAGAAGTTTTTCTCCACCATTGGATTTATTGCCGTCATGCTGGCCGTCGTTGCCAATACGGGTTCGGCATGATTATGGGCGGAAGCTGCTGGCTGTTTTCTGTTCTGGTTGCTGTGATCGCAGGGGAAGTGAGAAAGATTGCTTCAGCCCGGGATACTCTGCTGATTGCAGTTGAAGTGCTTCCGGTGATCCTGATACTGCTGGCAATGATGATTCCTTTTCAGCTTAAATTCGGCGGAGAAAAAGGCAGAATTGCATCCATTGCAGCGGTAGGCGCAGTGTTTGCCGTATGCATTTTTGCGGGAAAGGCTGCGGATATTATGAACGTTGATTGGAACCTGGCGGTCCTGTTAGACGCCGCGGCGGAATGGAGCTGGGGCGTTGTAGTTGCAGCCGCAATGGCATTGGCAATGGTTCTCCTGCTGCTGTCAGCAAGAATCAGTGTCGGCATTATGGAGAAAAAGGAGTTTTAGCAGTTACCAGTATTCCGTCCGGCCAGAAATGGTACGTTTGCTTGCCTGCTTTGCACCGTTGCGGCATTGAAATTTCTGGTCGATCAAACCGCATCGCCGCCGAAATTTTGCCTTGCACCGGCACGGATCATGCAAAGCAATAATGCAATTTCTAATCGGATGGAGGTTTGTTCTGCTTAATCTGCTGCCATAATTAACCGCCGGAGTATTATTTATTTTTTCTTCATCCAATTCCGCAGGGGATTCACCTCTTTTGCTTTCGCGAGAATATCATCCCCGTTCTGAACCAGATAGTTGCTCAATTGTTCTAATTCTTCCGGCGTAAAGCCGGAGGACTTTTCCATTTTGCCGGAGGGGACAGTCCCTTCCGCAAAATCTTTGCCCCGCTCAAAAACCACCCGTACAATTTTACTCCCGTCCTTCTGCGGCAGCAAGCCGGAATAGGTCATTTGGATTTCCTGTGTCTGTTTCATAGAAGTTCCCCTCTCCTTTGTGCTGGCTAATTTAGGATATTGCTTCTGTTGTTTATTATACCCTTTTGGGAAAATTTTACAAGGTCTGTGAGAGGCAGTTTTTGCAGTTCTTTTCCGCATTTTTGCAATTGGAGGAAAATTGCTGTTTTCGGGGTGTCGGTATTGTGGTATACTTATGGAACCTGTAAGGGAATGTTATACCCGTGAGCGAAATCATTTGCCGGCAGAGCTTTCACGGCTTTGAGAAAAAAGCAAATGATTTGGCAAATGTCTGACAGAAAGGAGACATATGAAGAATAAGAAACATACATGGATTTTGCTGTCACTGATATTGTGTTCCGTTTTATTTCTGCCCTCAGCAGCCATTCAGAGTTTTGCCAAAGGCTCTGCCGGCCGGGAGGTTCGGCCGTTTGTATATCCTGTTTCGGCCGGTCTGGACGTCACGCCATCGGAACCTTCCGTTTTGCCGTCTGCATCGAAAAAGGAAGCCCAGACAATCGAAGCCGCTGATTTATTGAAAGAGATGGGGGATCCCCCTTTCTTTTTAGAAGCCAGATCGGATGGCGGCATATTAAGCTTTAGCAGCCAAAACACGAAAGTAGCGAAAGTGAACCAATCCACGGGCCAGGTGACGATTGTGGGAGCAGGAACCGCCCAAATTGTGATCCATGCTTCAGCTACGGATCAATATGCAGAAGCTTCCAAAATCATTAAGCTTACGGTGAAAAAGGGAACCGCAAGACTGAAGACAGCGAAAACTTCTTATGTTAAACCTTATAAAAGCAAAGCTTTTTCCCTTGGGGCTTCTGCCAGATGCCCTATGAAATTCAAAAGCAGTAACCCTAAAGTGGCAAGGGTCAGCGGCAAAGGAAGGGTGACCGTCCAGAAGTGCGGGAAAACGGCAATTACCGTTACTGCCGGCAACAAAGATTATAAGACTGCCAAAAAAACGGTTTCTATCCAGGTTGTTCCGGAGACGGCAAAAATTATTTCTGTTAAAAGTCCCTCTCCCGGCCAGCTTACCGTATCCTGGAAAAGGCAGCGGGAGGCGGACGGCTATGTGTTGGAATACGCCGCAGATTCCGGTTTTAAAAAAAATCTGAAAAAAAGAACGGTTTCTAAAAACCAAACAGTTTCTATTACTCTGAAAAACCTGCGGGAAGGGAAAAAATATTATATCAGGGTGAAGGCTTATAAAATCATCAGCGGGAAAAAGGCTTATGGAAAAGCCAGCAAAGTGAGAAGCAAAATGGTAAAAAAGATGCAGCCCCAGACCACGGCGCAGCCGGGAAAACGAACCCTGCTGAATCTTTTGCTCACTGCGAAAATTCCTCTTGGGCATACCATGTATGTGTGGGGCGGAGGATGGAATGAAGCGGATACCGGCGCTGGTATAGAAGCCGTGAGCATAGGGGAGAGCCCGCGCTGGAGGGCCTTTTATGAAATGCAGGACAGTTCCTATAATTATCAGAATACCCGTTATCAGATACATGACGGACTGGACTGTTCCGGCTATGTGGGTTTTGTGGTATATAATGTGCTGGAAAGCGTAAGCGGCAAGGCAGGATATGTGGAGAAGGCCGGAGGGATGGCGGAAAGCTTTGCAAAGAGAGGCTTTGGAAGCTATGCGCCTTTTTATTCTGTGACAGACTGGAAGCCGGGGGATATTATGAGCATGAAAGGCCATGTGTGGATTTCCCTGGGAATGTGCAGGGATGGAAGCGTTGTGCTGCTTCATGCAAGCCCTCCGGGCGTCCTGCTGTGCGGAACCAGCTTGCCGGACGGAAGAAAAAGCCAGGCGGTGGAATTGGCGGAATCTTATATGAGCGCTTATTATCCGGACTGGTATCGGAAGTTTCCGGACTGTACAAGAAGCGCCTCCTACCTGGCAAATTCCAGCCAGATGCGTTGGAGCCCGCAGGCGCTTACTGATGAAGAGGGCATCCGGAATATGGGCGCGGAAGAGGTCTTAAAGCGGATCTTTGACGTTCCGTAGCTTGATGCTCATCTGTACAGGCGGGGATTGTTCAATTGGCTCTTAAAATGGAAATTTAGACAAGTAAAAACTGTGATATTTAACCGCCGGAGTAATACTATAGTGGTTTTTTCAGAAATTCTTTCAAATTTTGTCATTGTAAACCAGAATGAAATGAGGTAAAATACTAACGGCAAAATGACAATAAGGAAAGGAATGAATATAGAATGAAGCTGGGAATTACCATGGAGGGCGGCGCAAGCCGGACATTGTTCAGCTGCGGCGTCACAGATGCATTTTTAGAGGAAAATATTATGCCGGACTATTTTATCGGGGTGTCTGCAGGCATTGCCTACGGAGTTTCCTATCTGGCGAGACAAAAAGGCAGAAACCTGGAAATTGCACAGAAATATATGAAGGATAAACGGTATATGGGAATGCGCCATCTGCTGAAAGACAGAAGCTTTTATAATATTCCTTTCGTATTCGGAGAGGTTCCCAACAGGCTGGAGGCCTTTGACTATGATGCTTTTGAAGCTTTTCCGGGAAAAGTGGAGGCATGTGTGACCAATATCCATACCGGGGAGCCGGAATATCTGGAAGTGCCCAGACGGGACGATAAATTTGACGTGGTGGTGGCAAGCTGTGCCCTGCCCATTCTGTTCCAGCCGGTGAAAATAGGAAAACGTTACTATCTGGACGGCGGGCTGTCCGATTCCGTTCCCTACAAACATGCCATCCAGGAAGGATGCGATAAGAACATCGTGATCCTCACCAGGGAACGGGGGTATGTGAAAAAAACGGAGCGGGTAGGTGACATTTCCCGAAAATTATATAAAAAATATCCGAAAGTTGCGGAGGATATTAAGAGCAGGCCCCAACGGTACAATGCGTGCATTCAGGAGTTGATGGAACGGGAACAGGCCGGAGAAATTTTCGTAATTGCGCCGGAGACCACCCACGGAGTTGGAAGAACCGAATCAGACCCGAAGAAACTGACGGCTTTGTATGAAGAAGGGTATCAGCAGGCTAAAAAGCAGATGGAAGATTTGAAGCGGTATTTAAAAATTGCATAAAATAATCTGAGATGCGTATCGGATTTTTGATTGTGCGTTTCATTTACCGGTGATTTTGGGTTAATGCAAAGAGGAGAACCGTTTTGGAACACAGATATTTCAATCAGGCATTGTCTGATTTTGTAGGTGACATGGCCTATGGAGGCGCCCTGCGCCATCTTGCAGATTTGGGCTATACCGTGGATCAGATGGTAAAAGAACTGGATTATCCCATATCCAGAGAGCGGGCAGGGGCTTTCGTGTGGCGGTATTATCTGGACCGGGGAATTATCCTGCTGAAAGAACCCCCGGAAGAACCTTTGATAGAAAAGGTGTCCTATGTGAGAGAATATGGAAAGTATGGCTCGGCCCATTACCGGCGGGTGGTGGAACGGGAAGAACCACCCCGGAAACAATATTACCCCTGCGACTTCGGAAAGAAACGGTATCAGGATGAGCCGTCATTTCTGCGGGAGCTGGAGGTCCTGACAGAGAGAGACCGAGAATATATTCTGGGCCTGCCCTGGCCTCTGCAGCAGGTATACCATGCAGCGGACCAGCGGATGACCCGGATAATGGAGACTTTAAAAGATATGTTTTGATGCGCATGTAATCCTGTATTACCGGCGGATAGAGTGACAGAGAGTTTTTGAAATGCCGCAGTGGGCGGAAGAATGGAGGGAATATGAGAATTTTCCATTTATCGGATTTGCATATCGGAAAACAGCTCCGGTATTACAGTCTGAAAGAAAACCAGCAGGCGGCGCTTACGCAAATCGTAAATTTGGCAAAGGAACGCCGGCCGGATGTGATACTGCTCTGCGGGGATATTTATGACCGTTCCGTGCCCTCTGGGGAAGCATATGCCATATTTGACGGTTTTTTACAGGAATTGGCGGAGATTACTCCCCGGATTCCTGTCCTGATTATCGCCGGAAATCATGACAATCCCCAGCGGCTGAGTTATGCCAGCTCATTTCTGGAGAAGCATCAGATTTATGTGGCGGCGGAAACTCCTGCCAAGCCGGAAGAATATCTGAAAAAAGTAGTATTGCAGGATGAACACGGAGAAGTGAACTTCTATCTGCTGCCTTTTTTGAAACCGGGATATGTGCGGCATTTATTTGAAGAAGGCGTTGTGACGGATTATGAAAGCGCTGTACGGGCGGTTCTATCCAGAGAACAGATTGATTTTGGCAAAAGGAATGTGCTGCTGTCCCACCAGTTTTATACAAATCAGGGACAGAAACCGGAAACCTGTGATTCGGAGCAGACAGTGATTCACGTAGGCGGACTGGATAATATTGATGTGTCTGTGATTGAGCAGTTCGATTATGCGGCCCTTGGGCATATTCACGGCCCTCAGATGGTAAAGGCGCCTCATATCCGTTATTGCGGCGCTCCGCTGAAATATTCTGTCAGCGAGGAATTTCATAAGAAAGCAGTTACGATGGTAACGCTGGGCGCAAAACACCAGGAAATACGGATAGAATCGCTCCCCTTAGTCCCCATCCAGGAGGTGCGCCGGGAACGGGGGCTGCTGAAGGAAATTATCGGCCGGGCGACAGAAGAAAACTGCCATGATTTTATCAGCGTGACGCTGACCGATGAAAAAGAGCCGTACCGCCCCAAAGAACAGTTGGAGGAAGTTTATGATTTCATTTTAGAGCTGCGGGTGGACAATACCAGAACCAGGAATCTTTTGGAACCGGAAGAAGAAGGGGAAATCCTGCTAAAGCCCATGGAGGCTTTCCGGGCTTTTTATCAGGAAATGCAGAGCCAGCCCATGAGCGAAGAAGAAGAGAAGATTGTTGCGGAAATTTTGGATCATTTTTCAAGCACACTCTAGCGCTCCAGCGGACCGTTCATATTTCGATACACAGGAACTTTTGTATTAATGCAGAAGGGAGGGGAAATGGAATGAAACCAGTTAAGCTTGTAATGTCGGCCTTCGGTTCTTATGCCGGGAAAGAAACCATAGATTTTGCACAGGCAAGCCAGGGCGTATTTCTGATTACCGGAGATACCGGAGCCGGAAAAACCACGATTTTTGATGCTATTACCTATGCGCTGTATGATCAGACCAGCGGAGGCAGGCGGGATGGGGACATGATGCGCAGCCAGTATGCAGACCCGGATACCCCCACATTTGTGGAGCTGACTTTTCTTTACGGCGGAAAAGAATATAAGATTCAGAGAAATCCCAATTATAAGCGCATCAGCAGGCGGAAAAACAAAGAAGGAGACTATACCCTGACCAAAGAAAATGCTTCCGTTGCTTTATGGATGCCTGACGGCCGGGAATTTCCGGGGAAGATTCGGGAAATCAATGAGAAAATTGTGGAGATCCTGGGAGTGGGAGCCCCACAGTTCACCCAGATTGCCATGATTGCCCAGGGAGAATTTATGCGGCTGCTCCATGCATCCTCCAGGGAGCGGAAAGAAATATTTGCCAGGATTTTTGACACCAATGTGTATGCCAATCTCCAGATGAAGCTGCGGGAACAAAGCAAATCTCTGTACGGAAAATTAGAGGATAACCGCAAGCTGTGCAGCCACGAAATCCAAAGCGTCACGTATTCGGCAGAAAGCAGTTACAGGAAAGACTGGGAGGAAATCTGCGGAAAATTAGAAACAAATCCGCAGCAGATTCTGGAAACTCTGGGCTATCTGATGGAAGAAATGGGGGAGAAGGATAAGGCGATCCGAAAAAAAGAAGCTGAGAACCGGAAGCAGTCTGAGGAAACTGCCTTTCGTATCCGCCAGGCGAAAGAACTCAATCAGCTTTTTCAGCAGGCAGAGAAAGCAGAAACGGAAATTGCCGCCCGGACCGAATTGCTGATCCGGCAGAACCAGCAGGAAAAAGAAGAATCCGGGAAACTTAAGGAACTTTGCCTGCAGTTAGAGGAACAGCTTCCAAGATTGTCAGAGCAGATTGCAGGATGGAAGAATCTGCTGCCCAAATATGATGTTCAAAAAGAAGCGCAGGAAGCGGTTCTTCGTGCCGAAAAGGAGCGGCAGGTTTTGGGACAGGCATTGCGGCAGACAGAAGAAAAATTGAATGAAATTCAGAGCATGATACAGAAGGCTCAGGAACAGAAGGGGAAACTGGAAGAAGAAATTGCCAAAATACCAGCGCTGACAGAGAACGTAAAAGAATTGACAGCGAAACAATCATTGCTGGAAGAAATGTCAGATACCTATGGACGGTTTTTAAAATACGGAAAGAAACAGAAACAGGAGCAGGCGAAGGCAGAAAAAGCATTGCAGCTCTTTCAGGAAAAAAGCCGGGACTATGAAGAGAGAAACCGCAGTTTTATTCAGGAACAGGTGGGAATTATCGCACAACGCCTGGAAAAGGGACAGCCCTGCCCGGTGTGCGGTTCCACAGAGCATCCTGGGAAAGCGGAACTTTCTCCCCATGCCGTAACAGAGCAGCAGGTGGAGGAAGCGAAAAAGGCCAGAGAACAGGCAGATTTGAAGTTGAGTCAGTGCCGGGAAAATTTTCAGAAAGCACAAAAAGACTGTGAAAAAGAGCGTTCTCTTTTGGAGCAGGATGGAACCCGTATCTTCGGGGAATCCTTTCAGCCCGAAATGATTAAACCTGCACTGGAGGAGTGCCTAGAAAGGCATCAGCAGGCAGCAGTAGCTTTGGAGGAAGCTCAAAAACAGAGAAAGCAGTTGGAACAACAGGAAAAGAAACAAGAAAAACTTTTACAGGAGCAGGCGCAGCTTCAACGGCAGCAAGAAGAACTGGTGAAGAAACAGTACGATGCAAAACTTGCTTTTGAGACTTCCAGCCATGCCCTGGAGCTGATACAGAAAGAACTGCCATTTCTCGAAGTCCGCGAACTTAAGCGGCAGCTTGAGAAGGCAAAACAGGAAAAATTATCCCTGGAGAGCAAAAAGGCAGCGGCAGAAGCGGCCTTGCAGAAATTGCGGCGGGATATTGCAGAAAGTCAGGGAATTCTGACGGAACAGCAGAAAAATCAGAAATTGCTGGCAAAACAATTGAAGGGCAAAGAGCCGGCAGAAACGGAAGGATTGTCAGAGTACGGCCGCCAATTGGAAGAGGAGGCGAAATTGTTAGAGAAAGAAAAGCTGAAACTTGCAGCAGGAAAGGCAGGAAACCAAAGGGCCAGGCAGCAGCTTATGAAACTGTACCAGGAGCGGGAACTGTTAAAGCAGCAGTATGAACTGGTCAGCAACCTGGATAAGACAGCTAATGGTAATCTGCCCCAGCACATCCGGCTGGATTTCCAGACTTATGTTCAGCGGCGTTATTTTCGTTCCATTATCGGGGAAGCAAACCGGAGACTGGTAAAAATGAACGGAAATCAATTTATGCTCCGCTGCCGGGAAGTGGAACAACTGGGCAGGCAGGGGGAAGCAGGGCTGGATTTGGATGTCTATGACCTGGTAACAGATAAGGTGCGGGACGTAAAAACGCTCTCCGGCGGAGAATCTTTTCTGGCAGCTCTTTCCATGGCCCTGGGCATGGCGGATGTAATACAGAATACGGCGGGCCGGGTGCATCTGGATACCATGTTTATTGATGAGGGATTTGGATCTCTGGACGAAGAAGCAAGGGATCGGGCCATCAGCATTCTCAATGAGCTGGCCGGAGATACCAGGCTGGTGGGAATTATTTCCCATGTGACAGAATTGAAAGAACAGATAGACCGGAAGCTGGCAGTGAAGAAAACGGAGAGAGGGAGCCGGGTAAAGTGGGAGATGGAAAGTTAGTTCTAGTATAACCTACATTAATTAACCGTACCTTTCACTTGTTTAAATTTCCATCTGCTGCGTTGTGCCCGATAAAGCGGGGCAGACCCTCATCAATCGACGTAGCCACCGCTACGCCTCATTCCTCCGCCCTGCATATGAAAATTTATCCTGCGTGAAAGGTATCGGTAATTAGTGTGGATTATACTAGTACTCCAGCGAACGTTTTATCTTTGGATACGGATGCAAATATCGGATTATTCGCTGCAGTATGGATTTGAGATAGACAAGGAAGCAAACAGGTAAGAAGATAAAAATAAACGAAAAGTAAAGAAACAGGCAAAAATATAGACGAAGAAAAAAATAAGCAAGGGAAGAGAAGGTAAGCAAGGAAAGAAAAAATAGACAAAGAAAGAAAAAATAGACAAAGAAAGAAAAAATAAGCAAGGAAAGAAAAGATAAGCAAGGAAATAAAAAATAAGCAAAGAGATAAAAAATAGGAAAAGAGATAAAAAATAAGCAAAGAGATAAAAAATAAGCAAAGAGATAAAAAATAAGCAAAGGAATAGAGAAAATTTGTAAAAATCGGGCAAATAAGCAAACAAATAAGCAAACAAATTTATTAAATAAGCAAAGTTTTTCAAAATAAGCAAACAAACTGTTTGCTTATTTTTTGTTTTTTGGATAAAATAGAGAAATAAGCATATAATTCCAACAAGGAGGGTGCAGAATGATAGAAACAGATTTAGCAGAATTAATTGAAAAAGTCCGGACTATGAAAGCAGAGTCTCAGACAATAGAATTAAAAGCGGCGCATCAGGGATGCCCGAAAAAGTTATATGATACAATTTCTGCCTTTTCAAATCAGGATATGGGAGGAATACTTCTATTTGGAATAGATGAAGAACTGGGATTTGAAGTTGTTGGGGTGTATGATGTGCAGGATTTGCAGAAAAAGGTAAATGAACAGTGTAAGCAGATGGTTCCGGTTGTCCGTCCGGTGTTTACAGCAGTGGGTTTGCCGGAGGGAACGGTGGTATCCGCAGAGATTCCCGGCATTGATCTTACAGAACGGCCTTGTTATTACGGGGGAGTGGGAAGAATGAAGGGCTCTTATGTCAGGGCCGGAGATTCCGACGAGCCCATGAGTGATTATGAAATATACAGTTATGAGGCATATCGGAAAAAATATCAGGACGACGTGAGAATCAATGAAAGGGCCGACCTTTCTGCCATTGATCTTGGGAAAATGAAAGCATATGTGGATTTGATCAAGGAAAATAATCCACGGCTTGGAAGTCTTCCTCAGAAAGATATTGAAAGATTTCTGAATATGGTAATTGATGAAAAGCCTACATTGGCCTGTACAATGCTGTTTTCTGTCTATCCTCAGATGTTTTATCCCCAGTACACGGTAAATGCCATGGTAGTTCCAGGATATGAAAAAGGGGAGGCCGCAGAGGATGGTTCCAGATTTATCGACAATAAGCGGATAGAAGGAACGCTTCTGGATTTGCTGGAAGATACCATGAAGTTTGTAAAGAAAAATATGCGTGTGCGGACTGTGATAGAGAAAAAAACGGGAAAACGGGCGGATAAAACGGAATATCCTCTGGTGGCCGTGCGGGAAGCGGTGCTGAATTCCCTGGTTCACCGGGATTACAGTATTCATACGGAAGCCATGCCCATTGAAGTGATTATGTACAAAGACAGATTGGAAATACGCAATCCCGGCGGTCTGTATGGCAGGCTGACGCTGGACAAATTGGGGAAGGTGCAGCCGGATACCAGAAATCCTGTTTTGGCCCGGGCAATGGAAACCCTTGGCATTACAGAAAACCGTTATTCCGGAATTCCGACCATTCAGCGGGAACTGCGAAACGCCGGTATGCGGGAAGCCGTATTTTCAGATTCCAGAAATGAATTTGCAGTGACCTTTTATAATAAAGAGGAACAGCAGGAATTACGGAATATAGATATGGTAATTCTGTCAGAGGGTGAAGTGCAGGGGATTGTTGAGTTCTGCAGAACGCCGAAAAGCCGGAATGAAATTGCCAGATATCTTGGCATTAAAACGATTTATTATATGATGGCCCATTATGTGAACCCATTGCTGGAAACGGGGCAGTTGAAAATGATAATGCCGGAAAAGCCAAGAAGTAAAAATCAGAAATATTACAGCGGAACATTGGAAAATTAGATAAAGAAGGGAAGTGAAAAAGTGATTTTAAGCGTCAGCCGGCGGACGGATATCCCCAATTATTACTCCGAATGGTTTTTAAACCGCATAAAGGACGGGTATCTCTATGTCCGCAATCCCATGAACTTTCATCAAATCAGCAAAATTATGTTATCTCCGGATATTGTGGACTGCATTGTATTCTGGACCAAAAATCCGGAGCCGATGCTTTCAAAGTTGGAGGAGCTTGGGGACTACCGGTATTACTTTCAATTTACCCTCACCGGGTTCGGGAAAGATATAGAGCCCAATGTCCCCCATAAGAAAGAGCATATGATTTCCGTTTTTCAGAGATTGTCCCGGGCAATCGGCAGAGAAAAGGTAATATGGAGATACGATCCGATTATTTTTACCCAGCGGTATACGCTGGAATATCATTTAAAAGCTTTTGCGCAGATTGCCGGAGAACTGCGGGGATATACGTCAAAATGCGTGATCAGCTTTGCGGATCTGTATGCGAAGAATCAGAAAAATATGAAGTCATTGCATCCCTTTTTTCCGGAGGAACAGGAACTCCTGGCATTTGGGACAGAAATTGCTTCCATTGCCCGGAAGAACGGAATGAAAACGGCGGCCTGTGCGGAAAAAATGGATTTATCCTCCTGCGGCATTGCACGCAGCTGCTGTATCGACAAAGAATTGATAGAGCAGATTATCGGATGTAAAATCAAAGGAAAGAAGGACAGCAATCAAAGGCAGGAATGCGGCTGCATGGAAAGTGTGGAAGTCGGCACATACAATACATGCAGAAACGGCTGTATTTATTGTTATGCAAATTACAGCCCCAAAAGCGTTGTGGAAAATTGCAGGCTCTATGATGTGAATTCTCCGATTTTATGCGGAAGAGTAGCAGAAGATGATAAAATTACGGATCGAAAAGTAAACTCATGCAGGGAAGAACAACTGTCGATAACCTGGGAATGAACCATTTTTTATTGATAAAAAAACCGCTTTATCGTATAATAATCAGAACAGGGGATCTATAATAAAACGGAGGAATTTAGGGTGCAAACAGGATTATTAATGAATCAAAAACCCGGCAGAATGATCAAACGGTAAGGAGGACAACGAATGCTGTTATATTCGAAGTGCATGTGTTGCCTGGTGAATCAGCAGGAGCGTCTGATTGAAAATTTTAAAGATGAAGAGAAGAAAGCGGCCTTTATGCGGGAAGTCATGGCATTGCTTGGAAGCAGCAGGCCGGAGCACAATGCGCCCTGGATGGGCGCCCTGCTGACAAAACTGCGGGAAAAATATTATGGAAAAGATGAGAAAATTGCTCAGATGAAGCAGGAGTTTAACCGCCTTCTGCTTCAGATGGAACCGGAACTGGAACAGGAAATTCATAAAAGCCGGGATGCCTTAAGAGAAGCCATCCGCTTCGCCCGGATTGGAAATTATATTGATTTTTCCGCCGTGGAGCATGTGACGAAGGAAGAATTTCTGGAATTGTTACGCAGGGAGAATGACCAGTTGGATGAAACGGAATATGGACATTTGCGCAGGGAGCTGGGCGAAGCTTCCCGGCTGGTTTATATTATGGATAACTGCGGGGAAATTGTGCTGGATAAAATTGTCATCCGTGAATTGAAGAAAACTTATCCCAGGTTACATATCACAGCTATGGTCCGGGGAGAGGACGCCATCAATGACGCAACCCTGGAAGACGCCGAAATGGTTGGAATTACAGAAGAGGTTCCCGTGATTACCAATAACAGTTCCATTCAGGGCGTGATATATTCCAAGCTGACGGAGGAAGGGAAGGAGATTGTGGACAGCGCCGATTTGATTCTTGCCAAAGGGCAGGGGAACTTTGAATCCCTGCATGGGTGCGGGAAGAATATATATTATCTCTTCCTGTGCAAATGCCGGCATTTTTCCAGTCAGTTCGGTGTGGAACGGTTTCAGGGAATGTTGATTAATGAGAAAAGGGTATCTCTATAAAGCTGCATGTGATCCGTTATGTGTTTCAATTGTGTGAAATGTTTGGAATTGGCAAAGGGGAATCCTTATGAAACTGTATTTTATCCGACATGGAGCTACATCAGGCAATCGGGAACGCCGTTACGTGGGGCGCACCAATGAGGGAATTTTGGAAGAGGAAAAGGAACGGCTGCGGCAAAAGAGGCAGGATTTTCCAGTGATGGACGGGGTGTTTGTAAGTCCTTATTTAAGATGCCGACAGACGGCAGAAATTCTTTTTGGGAAAACCGGGACGATAATCATCGAAGACTTTCGGGAAATGGATTTCGGAGAATTTGAATATAAGAATTATCAGGAATTAAGCGGCAATCCGAATTATCAGAAATTTATTGACAGCGGCGGAACCATTGGGTTTCCGGGAGGGGAGGAGCCGGAACAGTTCAAATGCCGCTGCAGGGCGGCTTTTCAAAAATGTGTCAGGACGGCATGGGAAAACCGTTGGGAGTATGTGGGATTGGTGGTTCATGGGGGAACGATTATGGCGATTCTGGAAGCCTTTGCGTGTCCGCCTAAGGAATATTATGAATACCAGACGGGGAACGGGTGCGGTTTTGTCTGCCGTGTGAAAGACGGCGGATTACGGGAAGCTTCGGCGGAAACTGTCTGCAGAAAAGACAAAAGATTTGGGGAAGATTTGGCGGAAACTGTCTGCAAAAAAGACAAAAGATTTGGGGAAGATTTGGCGGAAACTGTCTGCAAAAAAGACAAAAGTTTAGGGGAAACTTCGAAAGAAACGGTTTCTGGCAGCGGAATTCGGTTATTGGAATTTGATGAAAAATATATAAAGTTAATGATAGAGGAGGATATTATATGAAATTAGTATTTTTGGATGCGAAGACCATTGGAGATGACATTGATTTATCTGGCTATGAGGCATTGGGAGAAGTGGTAAAATATGATTTTTCCACACCCAAACAGGCCAGGGAACGAACCAGGGATGCGGACGTTATTATTTTGAACAAAGTTCCGGTTAATGAAGAAAGCATTGGCGAAGCAAAGAATCTGAAGCTGGTTTGTGTGACAGCAACAGGAACCAACAATCTGGACAAGGATTATCTGGACAAGCGGGGGATTGCATGGCGCAATGTTGCCGGGTATTCCACGGAATCTGTGACCCAGCATACCTTTGCCATGCTGTTTTACCTGGTGGAGCATCTGCCCTATTATGATGAATATGTGAAATCCGAAAAATATGTAAAAGACTGTCTGTTTACTCATTTTGACAAGAAGTTTTCAGAGATTGACGGGAAGACCTGGGGAATTATCGGCATGGGCGCCATTGGAAGGCGGGTGGCGGAAACGGCTAAGATGTTTGGCTGCAATATGATTTATTATTCCACCACCGGGAAGAATCATCAGCCGGATTATCAGAGGGTAAGTTTTGAAGAATTGCTGGAAACCTCCGATATTGTATCGGTTCATGCACCGCTGACGCCTGAGACAGAGAATCTGATGGATAAAAAGGCATTTGAAAAGATGAAAAAATCAGCAATCTTCCTGAATCTGGGCAGGGGGCCGATTGTATCGGAGCAGGATCTGGCGGATGCATTGAATGCAGGGGAAATCCGGGGAGCGGCTCTTGACGTTCTCTGTGCGGAGCCTATGAGTGAGGACAACCCTCTGAAAACCATAAAAGACAGTGACCGGCTGTTGATTACGCCCCATATCGCCTGGGCAAGCGTGGAAGCGAGAATCAGGCTGATGAATACGATCTTGGGGCAGATAAAAGAATTTTTTGAAATCTGATTTACAGGATTTCAAAGCTCTCTGGTGATTAACTGGGAATTCCTGCGTCCAATCCACTGTGATAGGACAGGTTTCCAAGATGATTCAGAAGGTCTTTCCAGTTATTTTGTCCGGCTGCTGATCCGGCTTTCGTAAAATAGCTCTGGTTTATGGGAGTCCTGCCTGTGGCGGGGCTTTCTTTTTGTTTAAAAAGCAGGCGGTCCAGTTCTTCCAGAATTTTCAGATAACTTTCTTGAGCGCTTTTCATCAAATCAAAAAAAGAAGCTGTAGAAACCAGAGAGTGATCCCAGGGATTTTTCCACTCTTCATGGAGCAGATTCAGGGGATCATTGTGGACAGAAAGGCTGCCGCTGGGAATTAATGTGGATAACAATGTATGCCCTAAGAACAATTTTTCCAGTGAACCGATGATTTTCTTTTTTTGCCCGGAAGGATCGTGCAGGAATTTTGTTCCGGCCTGAATGGAGAAAATAGAAGTCCGTATGGTGAGGGGCAGAATGCCCAGTTCCGGGTAAGTCCTGGCATATACATAGTGCAGGATTCGGGCAATGGTGCGCTTCTGCAGGCGGTTCAGCGCAATCGTGGCGTGCTGCTGGAAAGCGGAAGGAGGAAGATGCCGGTAGAATTTCAGCAGCCTGGCGTCAATTTCCGTTTCCAGACCCATATGGCGTCCGTGATATTCGTTGTTTTTTTCGCTGAATTCTGTTTTCCAGTAAACATAGGGATGGCAGCGGGTGTCCAGAATGTAATGCCCCAGAAAGCCGGCAATATAGGCTTCTGCAATTTCCTGTTCCTTACGGGACGAAAACAGCTTTCGGCTGTCCAGCAGATGGCGGAGAAACTTATTTGTTTTTTCTGTGTGCGCTACGGAACCAATGTTGTTTTTGTGGATGGTATAGGAAGGAAGAAAATAGAAAAACAGATCAGGGCCCTGCAGCCCTAAACTGTATGCTTTGCGCTCCTTCTGAATAACTTTTTTCAAAGGGGAAGCATTTGATTTTTTATATGCGTTAACTCCGAATAAATAGTGTGTGGTAAATCCGGGCATAATAACCTCCTGTTTGGCAAGTCTGTTTTTTTTCATGCCTGGGTTAGGAACTGTTCAAAATTTAAAAGTTAATTTTGAACAGTTCCTTAGGGTATCATAATCTTTTTGGGCATCCTCTGCCGGAGAGATGGAGCAAAAACTGCCAGGCAGACCTATTGTAACACATGAAAGCCTGCCTGACAAAAGAAATATTCTGATATCCGGGGAAGGCGCATCGGTACAAAAATGCGGATGGCGCCAGGGACTGTATCCGCATGGATAATGTTCATTTAATCGCTATTGTATTTTGAATATTTTTGCGAATTTTTCTCGGAAGAATTGTATCAGCGGCCCGTTTAGGCAGGCATTGACAATTGTTCCCAGGCCCACAATCTCCCAAATAGTATTCTTTGCCAAAAGGCAGAAAGTAATTCCTATTATGATAACTGCCAAATCAGAAAGTACCCGCGCCGTACGGAAAGAAATTCTCTCCTTAGTGCAGGATGTTATGATGAAGGCAACGCTGTCGTAAGGGGCGATTCCCATTTCCGCCGACATATATAAGGCGCATCCCAGGGAGGCGAATAAAGTGCCGAGAGCCAGCAGGAAGATCCGCAGAGGCGCCGTTACGTGAAGCCCCATCTGTTCCAGGAACAGCCAGCAGAGAAAATCTGCCGTATATCCCACACATACCATGTTAACTATGGTTCCGGGGCCGATGCAGTCTCGCACAGTAAACCAGACAATCACCAGCAATACTGCATTAACAATAAGCTGCCAGGTGCCGAAGGACATTCCCACAAAACCGCTGACCCCAAGGTTCATAGAGGAAAAGGGATCTACGCCGAAACCGCTCATCCGATAGGAGGCCACGCACATGCCGATGAGCAGGATCCCTGCAAGCATCATAAAAACCCGGACAGGCGTGTATTTGTTTTCGCCGTTCAAGATTCTTCCACCTCCAGTACATAGATTCTGGATTCAAAATCACTGGGAGGCAGGGCGTCTGCCGGAACCTGGCCTGCCGTATCGTCACTGGTAATCAGCCCTGCGTGCATCAGTTCGTCGCCGTAATGGCACAGTCCGGTGTTTTTATTTCGGTAACAGTACGCAGGATTCAATCCTTCCAGGCGCACCCGGGTATAGGAGGCATTGACGCAGTTTAAGGTCCGATACCATCCCACTAATGCGTTTTTCTGATCTGGGCTTACCGTCATCCATACGGTTTCATTGCCCTCAAAAGGGCTTTTCAGGCGATAGAATGTTCCGAATTGCAGCAGGTTTCGGTACTGTTTCATAAAAGCAATCTGTTCTTTTACTTCTGCCAGTTCTTCTTCTGTTAATTTGTTGAGATCCAGCTCATAACCAAAGGTGCCGAAATAAGCCACATTTGCCCTTGTGTGTAGGGGTGTGTTGCGGAAAACCTGATGGTTCGGCGTGACAGATACGTGGGCGCCTATGCTGCTGATGGGATAGCACATGGAGGTTCCGTACTGAATTTTCAGCCGCTCTACGGCATCGCTGTTATCGCTGGCCCAACCTTGAGGAGCATAATACAGCATGCCGGGATCAAATCTGCCGCCGCCGCTGGCACAGGATTCAAACAGAACTTCCGGAAATTCTCTGGTCAGGCGCTCATACAGGTCGTACACTCCCAGAATATACCGGTGATACACCTCACCTTGTCGATCCGGGGGCAGGACTTTGGAATAGCATTCGGTAATGCTGCGATTCATGTCCCACTTAATATAGGAAATTTTTGATTCCCGCAGGATTTTGGACATCTGCTGATAAATGGCAGATACCACTTCTGTTCTGGAAAAATCCAGCACATACTGGTAACGGCCGTGGGATGCAGGACGGTTCGGGGCCTCTATGATCCAGTCCGGATGGGCCCTGTAAAAATCAGAATCTTTGTTTACCATTTCCGGTTCAAACCAGAGGCCGAATTTTAATCCCAGTTCCTCGATTCTTTCCGAAAGTCCCCGGATTCCTCTGGGCAGACGCTTTGGATTGGCGATCCAGTCTCCCAGACCCGCTTTGTCGCTGCTGCGGGCGCCGAACCAGCCGTCGTCTAATACGAAAAGTTCCACACCGCATTCTTTTGCTTTTGCGGCAATTTCCACCAGACGTTCTTCTGTGAAGTCAAAATAAGTGGCTTCCCAGTTATTGTTTAAAATGGGCCTTGCTTTGTCCCGCCAGTATCCTCTTGCCAGACGCCGCTGATACAGTTTGTGGAAGGTCTGGCTCATGTGGTTTAAGCCCTGATCGGTATAGACCATAACGGCCTCCGGCGTTTGGAAACTTTCGCCGCTGTCTAATTTCCATGAGAATGTTTCCGGATCAATTCCGACCAGGACACGAAGGGTTTCATGGGCGTCCACTTCTGCCTGAATGCGGAAGTTACCGCTGTAAATCAGAGAAAATCCAATGGCTTCTCCCTGGTGTTCGGTTGTATTTTCCCGTTTTAATACCAGGAAGGGATTGTGTTCATGAGAGGAATTGCCCCGCATGCTTCCAATGGACTGGATGCCCGGTTCCAGATTTCTCTTGCGGATATGGCATTCCCTTGCCCAGCATCCGGAAAGCTGCAGCCATTCATAGTCCCGGTCCGGCAGATCCAAAGAAAGGCTCATGGCGCGTTCTAACTGTACCGGAGCGCTCCCCTGGTTGCAGAGGCGGACGCTGCGGGCAAGAATTCCGCCCTGGCGGAATATGGTGTACAAAAGTTCTGCACAGACGCCGGATATCTCATCTTTCAGTGACAGAGTCAGGGTTTCTGCCTCATCATCTGATTCTGTGTAGGTTGCCGGAAGCCCCTCTAATGCGGGCTTCCCCTTTGTGATGGTATATCCCTGGTATTTAAAATCCAGAATCCGGCTTCCGTTTTCCTGTCGGATATCCACAGCGGGCTGGCGGTAATCCGTTGTGCCGAATACAGGGTATTCCTGCCGGATATGCTCCAGAGAAAAGGTTCTGTCATTTTCGTAGAGATAAGAAGTCATGGGCCGTTCACAGGTTTCCAGCAGGTAGGAAAAATCCTCTTTATCATGGATTTTCTTCCCGAAATACAACTGGCCTATATGGCCGTTTGGCATTACTGTCATAAGATAGCTGATGGAATCGTTGTGCAGGTGGAATGTTCTGCTTTTTTCATGATAAATAATCATGGGGACCTCCTTTTCTGCCGCAGGTTTCCGGCAGTTTTATAAAAGTTTTCATCTTGCTCGGTCTGTCGTTAGACATGCCGCTTGCTGTGTATCTCGTTTAATTTGGCAGTTACTTCTTCCATTTTCTGTCCCTTTAAAATATAGTGGCGTTTGTAAATCATATAGCTGATTGCTGCAAGGATCATCGGAATCACAATCATCATGACGCGGATGCCGAAAACTGTGCCTGCAGACTGGGTTTCCAGCTTGGCGTTGTATCCTACAATCTGAAGCCCCACGCCGGAGAGTCCGCCGGCAGCAGCCATGGCAGCTTTCATAAGGAAAGTCTGCGCAGAACAGGTAACGCTTTCGTTTCTGACTCCGAATTTAACTTCGCCGTAGTCGATAACATCGGCCATGCAGCAGGTGGTTACGCCTAAGGAAAGGCCGGACCCAAAGAAGATAAAGGCACAGCTTATAATTACGAATACGGAATTTTTCGGTGCAAGGAAGCCGAACGCCCCAAGCAGGGCAAATCCGAGAATCGGCAGGAAACATGCGGCAAAATATACTTTTTCACGGCTGATTTTTTCAGCAATTTTCGGAAATGCCACAAGTCCAAGCATTTCAGCGACGATTGCAAATCCGAAAATGGAGTACAGGTATTCGTTTCCGCATACATTTTTGAAATAGTATACAGCAAAGCTTTTTGCAATTTGCGTGGATAAATTAAATGTAAGCAGCAGGCCGATAAATGCGATTAACTGGTCATTCTGGAAGATAATGGTAAACGCCTGTTTTAAGTTGGTTTTGGTTGATTTGCTTCCAAGGGTGGATTCTTCTTTTACATTGCAGACGGTTATTCCGATGGTAACAATGAAAATTACTGCAATGATAATGGCAAATACGGTGTAGCCGTGCTCTGCGTAAAGGTTTTCTTCTCCTGCCATTCGGTTCAGGCTGTGGATGACATAGAGGCCGAAAGTCGCCACGGAAAATCCGGCAAGGCTGGCGAAGAATCTTGGAATAACCGATACTTTTTCCCGTTCTCTCGGGTCGTTAGTCAAATTGGGCAGCCAGGACCAGTAGGGCACGTCCATAATGGTGTAGGTCATGCCGTATAATATGTACATTACAGATACATATACATAAAGGGCGGTTCCTTTCAAATTGAAACTGTGGAACAGCAGCACAAATACCACAGAGTTGAGCAGCGTGCCCACAATCAGCCAGATGCGGAATTTGCCGTAACGGGATTTGGTGTTGTCTACAATCATTCCCATGACCGGATCGTTAACTGCGTCCCAGATGCGCGCCACAAAGAATAAAACTCCTACAAACGCCGGGGCCAGATACAGCGTATCTGTAAAATACAGCATCAGAAATGCTCCTACCAGGTTTACAATGGCGTCTTTTCCGATTGCTCCGATTCCAAAACAGTACTTTTCCCGTGCCGATACATGTTTATAAGTTGGATTTGCAGCTTTTGTTGTTTCCTTACTCATCATAATATCCTCCAATATTCTCTTATTGTTGTAAATATTAAGTGAGAAGATTTGTGCGCACATGTTTCTCTCTCAACTTAGCTATATTATACTTGGAGGAGGGAAAAGCAGGTAGCATATTTTGTTGCCGTAAACAGTTAAAATGTTTCCTGATTTAATTATTTGAACATCTTACCGCTATTTTTGGTGAAGTTTCCGGAAGGTTTGCTCCGTGTTTAATTTTTCCAGCAGTTCCTGGTTTTCCTTCAGATTTTTCTGAATCATTTTCAGATGTTCTTTGCGGTAAGCGGTAGGAACGCATCCGGTATTTTTCTTAAAGGCTTTGGAAAAAACAAGGGCGTCCCGATAGCCGCAGGACAATGCAACATTTTCAATAGACAATTTCGTGATGCTCAAAAGCTCCTTTGCCCGGGAAATCCGGAATTTAGTCAGGAATTCCTGAGGCGACATCTGGAGGGAATTTTTAAAAAGTTTGTAGAGATAACTGCGGTTGACGCATAAATGGTTGGCAACGTCTGTGACTTTAATATCGGCGGAATAGTTGTTGCGGATGTAGCTGATGGCCCGGTCCACATAAAAATTTTCCATGGATTCCATTTCCTCCTGTGCTGACACGTCCCGGGAGAGGATTTCAAAAAAGCCGTACAAAAGGCTCTGGAGTCGGTACTGGCTGGTGACGGAATCATCCTGGCATTTCATCATCTGCAGAATCAGGTGTTTCAGCTCTTTCCCCTGGCTGGAGCGGAAAGTAAGCTGCCGGCTGTTTAATCCCAAATCTTCCAAATATTCTCTGGCATGCCTGCCGGAAAAACCCACCCAGAGGTAGCTCCAGGGCCGTTCTTTGTCTGCCTGGTAGTAAGTGAGCACATCCGGTTCAATCAGAAAGCCTTCCCCTGCCTCCAGGTGAAATTTATGTTCTCCGGTTTGATAAATTCCTTTCCCATCCATAATATAGTGGATGAGATAATTGGGGCGGGCGGCAGGACCGAAGCTGTGCAGAGGCTCGCATTGGGCATAGCCGCAGAAACAGAGGAACAGATCCTTGAACTTGGAATCGGAAATTTCTAATACATAAGCGTTTTCCATGGGGAAACCTCCTTTGTGTTTTGGCAGATGGAAGATGTTCTGCCTGGATGCGGATGCCGGCGCCGGAGGGTCCGGCTTCCAGAAGACGGATGATTGCTGGTTTTATTTTACACGGGCAAAAAGCAGTCTGCAAGATTATTTTGTGATCGTTCGGACCCAAATGGATTGCAGATGAGGAGAGAGAGGTTGTGGAGGCAGATCTGACGGAATATATGAAGGATTTTTAGTGAAAACTGTGAATTTAATGGAAGAATATAAGAAAAAAATGTCAAAATAGTGCATACAATAAAAAATAAAGGGTTTTTATGGTAAAATTGCAATAATTTGTTTACAAAAAAGTTATAATCCTGTACAATAATAACAATGGGCCTGGGACTTTTCAACTGATTGGTTAATATAGAAACTGCAGCGTCTGAACAGCCCCGGAACCAAAATTAATTATCAAAAGCAAAGGAGAGAGAAAATGGGTAAAGAAATGATAGCTATGCTTCTTGCCGGCGGCCAGGGGTCCCGTCTTTATGCGCTGACCCAAAAGCTGGCAAAACCAGCCGTTCCCTTTGGCGGGAAATACCGCATAATTGACTTCCCGCTGTCAAATTGCGTAAATTCTGGAATTGATACGGTAGGTATTCTTACGCAGTACCAGCCACTGGTTTTAAATGAGTATATTGGAAACGGGCAGCCGTGGGATTTGGACCGTTTGTACGGCGGAGTTCATGTGCTTCCTCCCTATCAGCAGGCGTCAGGTTCCGACTGGTATAAGGGGACGGCAAATGCAATTTACCAGAACCTTTCATTTATTGCACGGTATGATCCGGAATATGTGATTATCCTTTCCGGCGACCAGATTTGTAAACAGGATTACAGCGATTTCCTCCGTTTCCATAAGGAAAAGGGCGCAGAATTCTCTGTAGCGGTAATGGAGGTGCCGTGGGAAGAGGCATCCAGATTCGGACTGATGGTTGCGGATGAAAATGATAAGATTACAGAATTCCAGGAGAAGCCCAAGGAGCCCAAATCAAATCTGGCGTCCATGGGTATTTATATTTTTAACTGGGATATCCTGAAAAAGTATCTGGAAGAAGATGAAGCAGATCCTGAATCAGAGAACGATTTTGGAAATAATATCATTCCAAACCTTTTAAAAGACGAAAGAAAGATGTATGCTTACCGGTTCAGCGGCTACTGGAAAGACGTAGGAACCATTTCTTCCCTGTGGGAAGCAAATATGGAAGTTCTGGATCCGGAAAACAGCGGAATCAACCTGTTTGATGAGAAATGGAAGATCTACAGCCGAAACAGCGGTATGACCGGCCATAAAATCAATTCAGGGGCATCGGTGGAAAATTCCATGATTACAGACGGCTGCAATATCTCAGGCTCCATCAAGCATTCCATCCTGTTTGCAGGTGTAAGGGTAGAAGAGGGCGCCGAAGTGGAAGATGCTGTGATTATGGGTAATTCTATCATCAAGGCCGGTGCAAAAGTAAAGCATTGCATCATAGCTGAAAATGTAATTATTGGGCAGAATGCCGTAGTGGGACAGATGCCGGAAGGAGAATCCGCAGGCGTGGCAACGGTAGGACCTGGCGTTTATGTAGGCGATGATGCTGTAATCGGGCCGGATGCGATGGTGAGCGATAATGTAAAGGATGGTGATAAACGATGATGAATACCAGCAACACCAATGCACTGGGTATTATTTTCCCCAATGCTTATGATAAACTTGTACCTGAACTGACCAGCGAACGCCTGATGGCTTCTATTCCTTTTGCAGGCCGTTACCGCATGATTGATTTTGTGCTTTCCAGTATGGCCAACTGCGGAATTGACAATATTACCGTATTAGTCCGTGAAAACTATTTTTCATTGTTGGATCATTTGGGTTCCGGACGTGAATGGGATTTGTCGCGTAAGAACGGCGGATTAAATATTTTCCCGCCTTATGCCCAGAAAAACATGGAAATATATACCGGCCGGGTTGGAATGCTTGGCAGTATTCTGGGATTCCTGAAAGCCCAGAAAGAAAAGTATGTGGTAATGTCAGATACGAATATTGCGTTTAATTTTGACTTTAAGGCATTGCTGGATGCACATATTGAAAGCGGGGCGGACGCCACAATTGCTTATACAAAAGAGGAACTTCCGCGAAGCATTAGAATGTCGGAAGACTTAAATAAAGGAAATTACTACACCCTTGATTTGGATGGGAACCGTGTGAAGAGGATACATATCAATCCTCAGGAGTCGGGCATACAGAATTTCTCCATGAATGTGTATGTATTCGAAAGAGAACACCTGATTGATTTGGTAAATGAAGCATTTAAAGCAGGCGGCTTATATCTGGAACGTGATATTTTAATGCCTCAGCTGAATGAACTGAAAGTAAATGCTTATGAATATAAAGGTTACGTAGCCCGCATTGGCAGCCTGAAAGAGTATTTCGACGAGAATATGAGGCTGTTAGAGGATGAAAATCTGGAAGAGCTCTTCGGCAAAAATCCGATTTACACCAAGATCCGCGATGATAACCCCACCCGTTATGTCAACGGTTCTTCTGCTAAGAACGTAATGGTAGCTGACGGCTGCGTTATCGAAGGCGAAATCGAAAACTGCATCCTGTTCCGCGGAGTGAAAATCGGCAAGGGTGCAAAGGTGAAAAACTCCATTCTGATGCAGGATACCATAGTTGAAGCCGGCGTAGATGCAGAATATGTCATCACCGATAAAAAGGTAAAGATTTCAGAGGGCAAGGAAATCAAAGGCGCCGATACAAAACCCTTCTTCGTAAGAAAGAAAGAAGTAGTTTAGTTTACCATGAGGTTTACCATGAGGAGGGACCCAGCCCAAAACATAAGAGTATCCGTAAAGTAGAAGGCTGGGAGGAGTCCTGATGCTTACCATGAGGAGGGACCCAGCCCAAAACATAAGAGTATCCGTAAAGTAGAAGGCTGGGAGGAGCCCTGATGGTTCTTCCAGCACCCCCAGCGCAGAAAGCTGTAAGGAGCCCTGATGCTTACCATGAGGAGGGACCCAGCCCAAAACATAAGAGTATCCGTAAAGTAGAAGGCTGGGAGGAGCCCTGATGGTTCTTCCAGCACCCCAGTGCAGAAAGCTGTAAGGAGCCCTGATGCTTACCATGAGGAGGGACCCAGCCCAAAACATAAGAACTTTCATTAAGGTAGAAGGCTGTGAGGAGCCCTGATGGTTCTTCCAGCACCCCCAGCGCAGAAAGCTGTGAGGCACCCTTCTGGTCCCTCCAACAGCCCTCACCCAGTTCTTCATAACTATAACCAGCCAACATAAGCAGGAGACAAAAATGGATAGAAAAATACCAGAAAATGATACACAAAAGCGAAATGGAAAAGTTCTGTCCACCGGTTCTTCTGCCAGCAAAGGCATTGCGCCGGGACGCAGCAGCAGTTACGGATTGTCCCGCCTGATCCGCCAGTACAAAGAGAAAGAACATCTGGCTTTTCACCAGGCGGAATTAAAAGGAACCATAGACATCGTTCCTCTGTTGTCTGTCAGCTACGGACAGCCCCGGGCCGAATTTAAAATCGGGGGCAGGCGGAAATATGTGCTGAAAAATATCATGACCTTTGCCAATGCCATGCGGCGCGGCGACCTGGTTTCCTATGGGAAGGACCTGGAATTTTATCATATTCCGGAAGTATTTACGGAAAGAGGCAGGGCCTTGGCGGAGTTTCTTGTATTGACGGCCGAAGACCGCAGCAGAAACAGGCAGACAGTGAACTATTATTATAAGCAGGATAACCGGTATGTCCACATCCACAGCGGGAATATGGATGAATTTTTTCAGGCTGTGGGAACGGAGGAATTTCAGGTAGAAACAAATTATGCTTCCTGGCAGATGTGCCGTGTTTCCGACGAGCCGTATCAGCCGCTGCTGTCTATCCGTGGGCAGGAAGACGGGGCAGCTCTGGAACAAGAAGAAGTGTTGTATACCTTCGGCAGCCGGTATGGATATCTGTGGAAAGAGCGCATGATTTACCGGATACCCATGGAGCAGGCGCGGGAAATCCGTCCTTTTTGGGAGTACATGAGCGAATATAAATGTCGTGAATGCTTTGTGTCTCAGGGGGAACTGCCTGGATTCTGCCGGGAGCTGCTGCCGGTGCTGGAGCGGCACTATCAAATCAGGCGGTATGAGTTTCAGGAGAAACAATATCTGCCGCCGGAGCCGGAGTATGAAATTTACCTGGATGCGCCGGATAAGCAGACGGTAACCTGCCAAATGTATGTGCGCTATGAAGAACTGAAATACAATATTTTTGACAAGCCCCGTATGATCGAGAACCGTGATGAGCTGGCGGAATTAAAGCAGCGGGAACGGGTGCGCATCTGGTTTCAGAATCTGGATTTCCAGAAAAAACAGATGGTTCTTGAGGGGGATGATGAGAAACTATATGCATTGCTGACCGAGGGGATAGATGAACTGGCCAGAGTTGGAAATATCTTCGTCAGCGATGCCTTGAAATCCATTCAGGTGAACCCATCACCCTCTGTTTCCGTGGGGGTGTCTTTAAAGGGGGAACTGCTGGAGCTGACCTTGGAAAGCGAGGATATGCCCCTTTCGGAATTGATAGAGATCCTTTCTTCCTATCAGCGGAAACGGAAGTTTTTCCGACTCAAAAGCGGGGATTTCCTGAGTATGGAAGAAGACGGGCTGGCCGTCCTCTCCAGAATTCAGGAAGGGATTATGGTTCCTGCCAGCCAGTGGAACCAGGGCAGTATTTCGCTTCCAAAGTACCGGGCCTTATACCTGGATGGAGAATTAAAAGATCAGAACCGTTTTCATGCAGCAAAGGACAGGAAGTTCAGAGCGCTGGTTCGGAACATGAAAACGGTGGAGGACAATGATTTTGAGGTCCCGAAATCTCTGGAAAAGGTAATGCGTGAGTACCAGAAACAGGGATTTCTGTGGCTGAAAACCTTACATGCCAATGGATTCGGCGGGATTCTGGCAGATGATATGGGGCTGGGAAAAACCTTGCAGGTGATTGCATTTTTGCTGTCGGAGCAGGAAAAATCAGGTCAGGGAGACAACGGCCGGTTGGACAGCGGGAAACGGAGCGATGCGTCTCAGTTGAGAAATAGCCTGCAGGAATGCAGGACGGACGGTCAGACAACGGAAAAATTTGCACTGATAGTCTGTCCGGCGTCTCTGGTGTATAACTGGAAAAGCGAAATCGAGAAATTCGCACCCGGAATGCATGCAGTGACTGTTACAGGAACAGCCCCCGAACGGAAAGAAATCATTGATTCTGCAGAAAAGCGGGATATCCTGATTACCTCTTATGATTTGCTGCGCAGAGATGAGGAATTTTATGAGGGATACAGCTTTCGGCATGAAATCATTGACGAGGCACAGTATATTAAAAACCACAATACAAGGGCGGCAAAAGCGGTGAAAAATATCCGGGCGGGGTTTAAGGCGGCTCTGACCGGAACGCCCATCGAAAACAGGCTCAGTGAGCTGTGGAGTATTTTTGATTATCTGATGCCGGGATTTTTATACACTTACAGCCGTTTTCGGGATGAAATAGAGATTCCCGTGGTCACAGCCCAGGATCAGGAAAAAAGAGGGCACCTACGGAAAATGATCCGTCCCTTTGTCCTGCGGCGGCTGAAAAAAGACGTGCTGAAAGATTTACCCGCCAAGCTGGAAGAAGCAGTATTTGCCCGGATGGAGGAAGCGCAGGAGAAGCTTTACGCGGCCCATGTTCAGCGTATGAAACTAATGCTGGACGGGCAGACGGAGGAGGAATTTGCCTCCGGGAAAATACAGATATTAGCGGAGCTGACCAGACTGCGCCAGCTTTGCTGTGACCCGTCGCTGGTGTATCAGAATTATCAGGGAGAGTCAGCCAAATTGCTGATGTGCATGGATCTGATAAAGAATGCTATAGACGGCGGGCACAAAATACTACTATTTTCCCAGTTTACCTCCATGCTTTCCATCCTGCAGGAGAGGATGCAGAAAGAAAACATTCCGTTCCTGACGCTGACGGGAGCGACTCCCAAAGAGCGGCGGGCAGAACTGGTAGATTCTTTCCAGCAAGGAGAAGCTCCGGTGTTTTGCATTTCCCTGAAAGCAGGGGGCACCGGACTGAACCTGACTGCTGCGGATATTGTTATCCACTATGATCCATGGTGGAACGTAGCGGTGCAGAACCAGGCCACAGACCGGGCCCACAGGATTGGGCAGAAAAATCCTGTGACCGTGTACAAGCTGATTGCCAAAAGCACTGTTGAAGAAAAAATCCTGAGACTGCAGGAAAAGAAAAGCGAATTGGCAGAGCAGTTATTGGGACACGAAGGGTTCGAAGGGGTGAAATTTACAAAAGAAGAGATGCTGGAGCTGTTGGGGTAGAGACGTACGGAAAGTTGGCGGATTCAGCTGATTGTTTCGGTGTTTCTACCGGACAGCCCCTTTGTTCTTTCATAGGAACCTCCCATCATGCTTAACCTGCCGTTTGGCGGGCCGCATGGCCATCCTACTATGGAAGTCAGAGACTTTCATAATAAACTTTGTTCCCGTAGTTCAGAACAAAACGTTAAAGGGTGTGGGGATGCTTTTTCAGCGCTATCACAAAAGTGGCGCCGCCTCCGGGGGTATCCTCAATCCACAGTTTTCCCCGGTGCATTTGAATAATTTCTCTGGCAATGCAAAGCCCCAGTCCAAAATGGGACTTATCTTTATGGGATTTATCACATCTGTAGAAACGTTCAAAAACAGCTTCTTTTTCCTCATCCGGAATGCCAATTCCATTGTCTGCAATACGAAACGTCAGCTTGTCCGATGAAGTTTTTAAAGAGAGGGAAATACTTCCATTCATGGGCGTGTAGCTGACGGCGTTGTCTAAAAGGATTGCAAATACCTGTTCCATGCGTTCTCTGTCACAAAGGCAGGGCTGTACCAATTCTTCTGGTAAAGATATATGCAGCGAAATACTTTTTTTCCGCGCCAGCGGTTCAAATTTTTCATAGGCAGACAGCAGCAGCGTGTCCAGTTCCGCCGGTTTCTTGTGGATGGCAAAATGGGAGCTGTCTGTGCCAGAAAGGGTCAGCATATCATCAATCAGTCGGCTCATACGCTGCCCTTCGTGTGCTATCGTTTCTGAAAAATGCGCCGCTTCCGCTGGGGAAGCCTGTTTCATCGCTGACAGGCAGGATAAAATGACCGTTAAGGGAGAGCGGAGTTCGTGGGAAGCGGCTGCTACAAATTCTGCCTGTTTCTGGCGGCTGACAGCCAAAGGCTGAATCATGCGCCAGGTAAAAAACCAGAAAAATATACCCAGAAGAAGGATACCGAAAATGTCTGCTCCGGCAAACAGAAAACGCTGAAACAGAATCCTTTTGTTTAACTCTGTCAGGGAATAAAGCGCTGCAATGTTCAGGACGCCGCTATGCTTGGGGATCAGAACCATTGCGCCATAGTAGGTTGTTCCGCTGACAGCCAGTTCAAATTCCTCGTGGATGGAAAGGACAGAATTTGCTGTGACAGATTCTTCCAGGATACCATAATCTGCCGCAGCAATTTGCCTCACCTGGTTAAAATGTTCTTCATCCAGAGAACCCGGGCTTAAAGTATCAAATACCAGTCTGGAGCCATTATCCTGAATATCCAGTTCAAAATGGGTGTCGGTGCAGAATTGGCTGATCCAGGCATAAGAAATGACAGTCTGGCTTTCCAGGTGGTTTACCAGCATATTAACATTAATTTGAAAGTCGGCAAAATTCCGTTCTCTGGATTCCCTTTCGGAAACGGACAGGCAAATCAGAGACATAAAAACGAGAATCGCGCCGCAGATTAAAGTGCAGAACAAGGTTAGCTGTATGTGTAGTTTTTGAAACATCGGATACCTCCGGCGGGATGGATATTGAAAGTTTCAGGCCGCTGCCTGGGGGTTATGGGGAGTGGGAAATCTCCAGCCGGTAGCCGACTCCCCGAATGGTTTTCACTTGTATGGAGCTTTGGACGCTTTTGAGTCTGCGGCGCAGAAAATAAACATAATTGTCCAGATTGCCGTCCTCCACTTCTGCATCCGGTCCCCAGACTTTGGCTAACAGAGAAGCGCGGGGGATTGTTTGTCCCGGATTTCTTAAGAAAAATTCCAGCAAATCCCCTTCTCTGGCAGAAAGGGAACAGGAACCGTCTTTGCAGCACAGCTTTTTCTGGTCAGTGTCATAGGAAATGTCACCCAATTCCAGTGGTTTGCTGCCTTCCCATTTTGGCGGCCGCCTTAAAATGCACCGGATTCTGGCAAGCAGCTCTTCAAAATCAAAGGGTTTCACCAAATAATCATCTGCCCCGCAGTCTAGTCCCGTAATCTTGTCATTGAGTGAGCCCAGGGCGGTGACGAAAATGATGGGAGTGGAAATGTTTTTCTCACGGGTGATTTTTAAAACCGAAATACCGTCCAGGACGGGCAGCATCCGGTCAAGCAAAATCAGGTCGTGGGACTGCTGCTCAATAAAGTGCAGCCCTTCTTCGCCGTCGTGGCATACGTCCGTTTCGAAATGGCTGCGTTCCAGTTGGAAACGGAGGGTTTCTGCCAGGGACTTGTCGTCTTCTATAATTAGTATACGCATTTTGTGCTCCTTTTGAAATGGAAAGTTATAAAATAAATATACCACAAAAATCTCTAAATAATCTCTAAAAATTTCTGGGTTGTTTAGAGGAAGATTAGAGGTTTCTGTGATATCCTGTTTCCAGATTCCAAATCAGGATGACAGCAAGGAGGTAGAAAAATGAAATATGGAAGATTAAAACGTGCAGCGGGGATCTTGTTATCATTTACAATGATTCTTGGAAGCCTTGCCGGCTGCGGCGGGAAAGACAATGGCGCAGTCGGAAATGCAGGAGGAAGCCATACAGAAGGAAACAGTGAGGAAGGCGGCGGGGAACAGGCCATGGGGCGTTTTTTGGAGGAGGACGTGACGCTGCCCATTGTGTTTGGCAATATTTACGATATGAGGAAGCTGGATGACGGAACCATTCGGATTATAGGGAAAAATGCGGATGACGGCACAGAAACGGTCTGGGATTCCAAGGATTCCGGGGTAAATTGGGAGAAGGCTTTTGACGCCCCTGAGGAATTGCAGGATGCAGGGAACGGCTATATTGATTATGCGGCTCTTTCATCCGACGGACAGTCTGTATGGGTTTATAATCAGATTGCGGACGGCGGAATCAAACCGATTTTATGTTTGGTAAGCAAAGAGGGAACCGCAGGCGCAGTTCCGTTTGAACTTCCGGCGGCAGAGCAGGGCGCTGATGATGAAGCAGGAGAAAGCACCGGCAGTGTGGAAGACAAGGGCCTGAATGCTTCAGATGTGAAAAATTTGGTTACAAATATTAGTTTTCTGGGCAATGACCAGATTCTGGTAACGGATATGACGGATAAGATTTTCCAGATCAGCGCCGCAGACGGAAGTGTGAAGCAGACCTACGATTTCAGCGGCGTGGAAGATACTCACCAGGTATTTGCAGCAGGGAAAAAGATGCTCGTGGTGACAAGCACGGAGGCTCTGGTGTATGACACAGAAACAGGGGAGCAGCAGGCAGAGGATGCATTGCAGCAAAGCGTGGCAGAAAGTGGTTTTTTTAATGCGGTGGACAGCCTGGATGCAGGGGAAAACATTTATTATCTCACCCAAAAAGGCTTGTTCCACTATAAATTCGGCGGCAGCGTCATGGAACAGTTGATTGACGGCGCTATGAATTCCCTTGGCGCTCCGGCCTTTTATCCTGCAGCTTTGACGATGCTGGATGAGCAGAATCTTCTGGTGGCGGCGAATGATTTGAATACCGGAGCGGGAGCCGGTATGGCGCTGTTAAAATATACCTGGTCTGCAGATACTCCTGCCAAACCGGATAAAGAGCTGAAGGTGTATTCTTTATATAATAGCAGGGAACTGCGTCAGGCTGTCAGCAGCTTCCAGAAAGCCCATACGGATGTATATGTCAATTATCAGGCAGCATTGTCAGAGGAAAACGGCACAACGGTTTCTGATGCCCTGAAAACCCTGACCACAGAAATTATGGCAGGAAAGGGACCGGATTTGATACTCCTGGACGGTATGCCGGTTAATACTTATATCGAAAAAGGAATTTTAAAAGATATGTCGTCGGTATTGGAAGATAAGAGCGGTTATTTTGAAAATATTCTGACTGCTTACCAGGACGCTCAGGGACAGCTCTGCGCAGTTCCGGCAAGATTTATGATTCCAGCGGCGCAGGGAAGCAGCGCGTACTATACGCCGGGAGAGGATTTTGATGCGTTCACTGCCAAACAGGGAATTTTAGCCAATACCGATCCGGAATCGCTGATTGAGAAATTTTGGTATAGCTGCGGCGCGGCATGGCAGAAGGAAGATAAAACGCTGGATGCAGGAAAGATAACAGAATTTTTATCAAAACTTAAGAATGCTTATGGAGAATATGACAGCAGTGCGCTGGATGAGACCGTATACCAGTCTGTCAGCCAGAACGGAGCGGTCAATGAACTTCAGAAAGTATCTTTAAGCTGGGGAGATTTTGATCTGGCATTTGGAAAAATTAAGGTAAATACAGGATTATTTGGACGGATGGATTACGGCATGATGAATGCGGTAAACAGTAAGCTGGAGGGGGGAGACTACGGCCTGATGCCGGGGCAGGCGGAGAATGTTTTTGTGCCTGCCATGATACTTGGAATCAGCAGTAAAGCGGCCCAGCCGGAGACCGCGGAAGAATTTGTCAGATACCTGTTTTCTCCGGAGGCTCAGAAAATATCCCAGTTTGGTGGATTTCCAGTGGAAAAGGAATCTTTTCAAAGCGTGATCGACGGTCATGAATACGCTGGCAAAGAAAGTCTGGTAGGGGTAGCGGGCGGAGGGGATATGGATGAAATGCTGGATTATGCAATGACTCCCACGCCGGAGGAAGAAATCCAGAAGCTTACAGATTTGGCAGAATCACTGACAACTCCGGCATTGCAGGATGATGTGATCAAAGAGGCTGTAGTGGAACAGGGAGCAAAAGTTCTGAAAGGGGAGTTGTCCCCGGAAGAAGGAACGGACGCCATTATGCAGAAGGTAAATATTTATCTGGCAGAATAAGGAAAGGGAAAGCAGATGCATGGGACAGTGAAAAAATTTTCAAAAGGCGCCTGGGATCGTAAAAAGTGGCAGGGATTCCTGTGGATACTGCCCAGCTTTCTGGGGGTGATGGTATTTTATCTTCTGCCCTATGCAGATGTTGTCCGCCGCTCCTTTTTGGGGGCGGTAGACAACCGCTTCGTTGGATTGGCGAATTACCGCACCATTACAGAGAATACCGCATTTTTGCTGGCCGTGAAAAACACACTGCGTTTTACGGTATTCTGCATTCCGCTGCTGATTATTCTGGCGCTGGCATGCGCAGTGATTTTATATCGGAGTAAATACGGCAGTTTTATCAAAAGCGCATTTCTGATGCCGATGGCGCTGCCGGCAGTTTCTGTTGCGTTGGTGTGGCGGCTTTTGTTTCATTCCCAGGGGCTTTTGAATCACTGGCTTTCCAATCTGGGAGCGGCAGGAAAAGACTGGATGAACACCTCCAGCGCCTTTTGGATACTGGTGGTCAGCTACATCTGGAAAAATCTCGGGTATGATATTGTACTGTGGATGGCGGGACTTGCAGGAATTTCAGAAAATATTTATGAAGCGGCGAAAGTGGACGGGGCGGGGGAATGGCAGTGTTTTTGGAAAATCACGCTGCCGAATTTAAAACCTTCCCTGTATACAATTACTGTATTGTCCTTTCTGAATTCCTTTAAGGTATTTCGGGAGTCCTATCTGGTTGCAGGGGATTATCCTCATGAAAGCATTTATATGATGCAGCATTTGTTTAACAACTGGTTCCGATCATTTTCCTTTGATAAAATGGCTGCTGCTGCGGTGGCGGAAAGCGTAATCTTGCTGGGGCTGATTTTACTGTTACAGAGAGCCTGGGACAGCGGGAAAGAGTATTAGGTGGCAGGATGTTGAGAAAGAAAATGGAAGAAAAAATATCCGAATGGAAAATACAGAGTCCCAAAAGGGAGCTTGAGGAGTGTGCTCTGGAAGAATGGGAGACAGGAGAGGAAGACTGGCTGGAAAACCTGATATTTCGTAAGATAGCCGGCAAGCTGAAAACAGTTCATATGGGAAAAGCGATTCTCTGGGGCATATTAACTTTATTGGCGTCTGCAGCTTTGTATCCGGTGTTTTGCCTGATATCCGGTTCTTTTATGGGAAAAGATGAACTGGGAGCCTGCCTTGGAGCAGTGATTTCAGGAAAACAGGGGTACGCAGATTTTCCGCTGCTGCCTGGCTTTCCCACTCTGCGCCATTACGTGGAAGTTTTTCTGGATTCTCCGGAATTTTTCGTAATGTTCTGGAACTCCATAAAAATCACCTTCGGCGTTCTGGCTGGGCAGCTTGTGGTGGGAACCGGGGCGGCATGGGGGTTTGCCAAATATGAATTTCCCTGGAAAAGAGGATTTTTTCTGATTTATATGATATTAATGCTTCTGCCTTTTCAGGTATTGATGCTTTCAGATTATCTGGCGCTGGACCGGCTGGCTTTGACAGATAATCTGTGGGGAATTATCCTGCCGGGGATATTCTCCACCTTTCCGGTATTTATCATCTATCGTTTTTTTACGGAGATACCGGACAGTCTGCTGGAATCGGCAAGACTGGACGGGGCGCGGGAGTGGCAGATTTTCCTCTATCTTGCATTGCCCATTGGTTCCTCTGGAGTTATTGCGGCTATGGTTCTGGGATTTTTGGAATACTGGAGCCTGATTGAACAGCCTTTGACATTTCTGAAAGAGAAAAGCCTGTTTCCCTTATCTGTTTTTCTGCCGGATATTACATCCGTGAATCAGTCCGGCATGGCCTTTGCGGCTTCAGTAGTTACGTTTTTTCCGGCGCTGATGGTATTTTTAGGCGGGCAGGATTATCTGGAACAGGGAATTATGGCAGGCGCAGTAAAAGAGTAAGCAGCCGAGAAAGGAACAGACGAATGGACAGGAAAAAAGTTTTTGGAATATTCAGCGGTTTTCTGGCCGTTATGCTGCTGTTTACCATTTTGTCAAGAGCCTTAAGCGGGGCGTCCATGGCAAGGGTGGAAACGGTAAGGATTACCACCGGAACCATTGACCACAAGGTAAACGGAAGCGGCAGGGTGGAAGCCGGAAAAGAAATTGCAGTATATACAGAGAGCGGACAGCGGGTGAAGGAAATTTTTGTCCGGGAAGGCCAGTCGGTGGAAGCTGGAGATGTGTTGTTTACCGTTGATATGGAGGAACTGGAAGAACAGATCCTGGCGGCGGAACAGGAATTGGAGAAGTCAAAGCTGCAGAATCAGGATGCCAGAAGTTCCCGGGATGTGGAGCAGCAGAACCGGGAACGGGCAAAGACCAGGGCCGCTGAGGATTATAATCAGGCGGTAGCTGACGGGGACACATCGGTGGCTCAGGCAAAAGCGGCCTGGGATCAGGCAGAGCAGGAATTGCAGAACTTTCTGGCAGCGGGCCCGCCGGCTGCAGACGCCGGGGGAAGCAGGACAAAACAGCAAACAGGCGGAAAAGGTGACGCAGCAGAAAATGGCGGAGAAGGCGCTGCGGCTGATCCTCAGGAAGATGAAAGTGAACAAAATGCAGGAGAAGGCGCTGCGGCTGACCCTCAGAGAGATGAAAGTGAACAGAGTGCAGGAGAAGGCAGGCATTTTACTCAGGAAGAAGATGAGAAAAGGGAGGAAAACAGCCGTCTCACTCAGGAGGAAAGCCGGAAAGGAGCGGGAAACAGCCCTTCCGGCCAGAACGAAAATGAGCGGAAGGAAGAAAACAGCCAGCCAGAATCAAATGAGAATGGGCAGGAGGAAGGAAGCAGCCAGCCAGAATCAAATGAGAATGGGCAGGAGGAAGGAAACAGCCAGCCAGAATCAAATGGGAATGGGCAGAGCGCAGAAGAGGAACGTTCAACCTGGGAGGCGGAGAAGGTCCGGCTGGAACAGGCGGCGGCAGAGGCAAAAGCAGCCTATGAAGCGGCAGTGTCCGCCCGGACAGAAAATGTAAAGACAGCGGCAAGAGCCATGGAAGATGCAAATGCGCCGGCAGCGTCAGACAGCACATCCAGGCAGAATGAGATTACCAGCCAGCAGCAGGAACTGGCTCTGGGTAAACTGCAGGATTTGAAAAATGCAGAAGGCCGGATTACGGCGCCGGTTCAGGGAGTTGTAACAAATATTGCTATTACCACCGGAGATTTTACCGCAGAGGGAACGGCTGTGCGTCTGGCGGATACCTCTCAGGGAAGCCGTCTGAGAGCTTCGGTGGATAAATCCAATGAGAAATATGTCAGCAAAGGATGCCAGGTTAACATCAGCGTGTCCGGAAGCAAAGAAAAAATCACCGATTATACCGTAACCAGTGTGACAGAAAATGAGGAAGATCCCACATTGCTGGATATTGTAATTGATATGCCGGATGGGAGATTGGAGACAGGCACACGGGCAGAGATTGAAATTGTTCAGAAGTCAGAGAATTATTCCACTGTCATTCCGGTTCAGGCTCTTCATGAGGAGCAGAATGGATGTTATGTGCTGGTGATGGAGGAAGAGCAGGGCGTCATGGGAAAAGAATTGGCTGCCAAACGCTATGAAGTAAAAGTTCTGGATAAGAACAGCGCCAATGCAGCGCTGGAAGACGGGATTTTGACCTCAGAACAGGAGATTATCAGCAATTCCAGCAGAAGCATCGGAGATGGAAGCCGCGTCAGGAAGATGGAAGAATGAGATAGCAGATGAATTGCGGAAAAACAATTTAAACAAACAGCAGCCGTTTTTTAGTTTTGTTGGAAATTCTGGTTTCGGACGGGATGGAAGAACGGGCTGGGAAAGAAGAGAGACAGACAGCAGCCGTTTTTTAGTTCCGTTGGAAATTCTGGTTTCGGACGGGATGGAAGAACGGGCTGGGAAAGAAGAGAGCATGAAAACAGGCATAAAAAAATATAGAAAATATCTGTTTCTGGCAGGCGTGGGCGGGCTTGGATTCCTTCTGTTTTATCTGGCTTCCGTTGCCTGGTGCAGTATGCTCTGGGCCAAGGACAGTGTGCTGTTTTATTTGGAAGAGCCAATTTCTGTGGAAGAAGCATTGAAAATATCGGAACAGAACCAAAAGACAGCCGAACTTTGGAAACAGGGACAGAAGGAACAGGGCACGCCTTTGAATTTCTGTATCTGGGGACAGAAAGAGAATATTACGGTTTCCAATGAAGAACTGTCCAGAACTGCCAGTGCAGATGCAGTGATTCTCTGCGGCAATCCGGAAATTCTGTTTGCGGATTGCAGAACTCCGATACAGGAGGATGAACAGGGATGTCTGATAGACGAAGAAACGGCATGGGAGCTGTTTGGCAGCAGCCAGGTAATCGGAAAAGAAATTCTCTGCCAGGGAAACAATTATATGATCAGAAATGTAATTCCGGCAGAGGAGAGAGTTGTGGCTTTTCAGGCGGGCAGCCTTTCTCACAAGAACCAGAGAGCATCCGCAGAGGGGGAAGAAAAGTCCTCTGCGGATTCTGTGCTGCAGAGAATCACGGTACAAAAGCCTAAGGAAAGCTCCATCCGGGATCTGCAGATGATATGGGCCGGCCAGTACAGCCTGAGTGCGCAGGTTTTGGATACAGAACTGTTACGGGGAATCAGCGGGTCTCTGCTTCTGGCGATTCCGGTAACTGTGTGCATTTTTATCTGGATGTTTCTGTATCGCCAGTTCCGGGTTCAGGAGAAGCTGCGGCAAAAAGCTGTGACGGCAATGCTTTCTCTGGCTTTGGCGGCGCTGCTGATATTCCTTTTGGGAAAGTGGGTACGGATTCCGGATGATTATATTCCAACTTTATGGTCTGATTTTTCATTTTGGGCTAAATTGTGGAAGGAAAAGACAGAGGGAATGAAGCTTTTGATTCGGATTTCCAAAGGAATGCCGGACTCTGAATGGATGGATGATTTTTGGAAGGCGGCGGGGTATAGTCTGCTGGCGGAGATGCTGGCGGCGCTGTGGATAGCAGGAGGAAGGAGGGGAAAATGCTTGGAAGATTTTGATTGATTTAGCGGGAAGCCGCTTTTATGTTAACTGAAAAAAACGCCGGCAATGGGATTGATGTCGGCGTTTTTTTATTTCATAGGAAGGACCTTGTTGCTGTGAGGCGCTAAAGTGTATGGCAAGATTGATGGGACAGGGGAGTTGGGGTGGGTTTGCCCGCTTTGTTTTGCGTTCAGAGTTTGACTTTACCATGAGATTGTTTTAAAATAAAAGCGGATGAGCAGGAACATGAGGAGGACAGAATTGTGAAAATAAAAAGCAGTTGGGCAGTTATTTTTATCATGCTGATCGGGCTGATCCTGGGAGCAGTCATCGGCAGTTACTGCGGAAGCATTCCTGTATTGAGCTGGCTGAATTACGGGCAGGTATTTGGCCTGACAAGTCCGCTTGTGCTGGATTTGGGGGCTTTGGTTCTTACCCTGGGATTGACTGTTAAGATAAATATCGCAAGCATTTTGGGGATTGTCCTTGCATTTTTGTGTTACAAATTGCTGATAAGGTAAGGAAATAAAAACCGGCGGTACAGGGAAATTAATAGAATAAGAAAACCCCGGTTTATCCGGGTAAAGAAAGGAAGCGGAAATCATGGAATGTTTATTTATTGAATATCCCAAATGCTCCACCTGCAAGAAGGCAAAACAGTGGTTAGAAGAACGCCAGACAGCATTTGAGGATCGCAACATCAAGGAGCAGAATCCGGCCAAAGAAGAATTAAAGGAATGGCATGAAAAAAGCGGATTGGATATCAAACGTTTCTTCAATACCAGCGGAATGCTGTATAAGGAAATGAAATTAAAGGATAAGCTGCCGGAAATGTCTTTGGAAGAGAAATATGACCTGCTTTCCACAGACGGAATGCTGGTGAAACGTCCCATATTGGTAACTGAAAAAGGCATCACTACAGGCTTTAAGCCGGAAGAATGGGAGAAGCTGTTATAAGATGGAAATAATTCGGGAACATCTGGTATTTACAGGAAGAGTGCAGGGCGTGGGATTCCGGTTCCGGGCGGGCCATTTGGCGAAGCATTACGGAGTGACAGGCTGGATCCGGAATAATTATGACGGCTCTGTGGAAGCGGAAATGCAGGGAAGGGAGGAAATTCTGGATCAGATTATCCAGTCTCTGCAGCAGGACAGCTATATCCGGATTGACTGGGTGACCAGAGACAGGATGGAGCTGGAATCGGGGGAACGGAGATTTTCTGTGAGATATTGACGGTTGATTAGGAGAGATATCCGGACAGCGCAGGGCCGTGGAAAATGATAGAGCAGGAAGAGGAACGTAACAGTGAAGATATCTGAACAGTTACAGAGGAACAGCGTCACAGAGAATCAGATTTTTCGGAAAACAATAATTAAAAAGGAGGAGAAGGTATGTTAAAGAATTGGAACAAGCCGGAACGGCCGGGGGAAGAGGAACTGGAGGAGCGTCTGCAGGCGGCCAGAGCCAAACTTTCTGTGCAGCAGATGCAGATTAAGGAGCATAAACTTCCGGTGTTTGTACTGTTTGAAGGCTGGGGAACTGCCGGAAAAGGCAGTATTTTGGGAAAGATCATCAAAGAAATCGATCCCAGGTTTTTCAAAGTCGCCACCATGGATATCCCAACGGAAGAGGAAAAGCGCAAGCCGTTTCTGTACCGCTATTTCGTGAAAATTCCCGAAGCCGGCAAGTTCTGCTTTTTGGATTCCGGCTGGATGGATGAAATAACCAGAGGATGTCTTCATGGAGAAATCAAGGAGAAACAATATAAAGAACGGATTGACAGTGTGAAACGGTTTGAACGGCAGCTGACAGACAATGGCTATCTTGTTATGAAATTTTTCTTTCACATCAGTCAAAGTGAGCAGAAAAAACGATTGAAAGGGCTGGAGAAAAATGAAACCACAAGTTGGCGGGTCAGCGAAAATGATACCTGGCAGAATAAGCATTATGATAAATGCCTGAAAGTCTATGACCAATATTTAAGCGACACCAACGTATCTACTTCTCCCTGGTATATCGTGGATGCCAAAAATAAAAAATGGGGTCAGCTGCAGGTTCTGGAAACCTTAGTCAGCGGAATTGAGACTGCATTGCAAAACAGCGCCATGGCAGTCCCCCTTTTGCAGAATGTATTTCCAATGGAAAAAGTGCCGAAACTATCCGAGATTTCCCTGGATAAATCATTGACGGATGAGGAGTACAAGCGGCAGTTAAAGGAGCTGCAGGATAAGCTTGGAATGCTGCATAATAAGCTGTATTTAAAGAAAATTCCTGTGGTAATAGCCTATGAAGGCTGGGATGCAGCAGGAAAAGGGGGGAATATCAAGCGGATTACCGGAGCTCTTGATCCGAGAGGATATGAAGTGCATCCCATTGCGAGCCCGGAACCTCATGAAAAGGCAAGGCATTATCTGTGGCGGTTCTGGAACCGTCTGCCCAAAACCGGCCATGTGGCGATTTTTGACCGGACCTGGTATGGAAGGGTGATGGTGGAACGCCTGGAGGGCTTCTGCAGTGAAAACGACTGGCAGAGGGCCTATAATGAAATCAATGAATTTGAGAAAGAATTGTCAGACTGGGGTGCAGTGATTATCAAGTTCTGGGTGCAGATTGACAAGGATGTGCAGTTGGCCCGGTTTACGGATCGCCAGAATACTCCGGAAAAGCAGTGGAAAATTACGGAAGAGGACTGGCGGAACCGGGATAAGTGGGATTTGTATGAAACTGCGGTAAATGAAATGATGAAAAAGACCAGTACCGCCTATGCGCCCTGGCATGTGCTGGAATCCAATGATAAGAAATATGCCAGGATTAAGGCGTTGAAGATTGTAATTGAAGAGATTGAGAAGGTTCTGTAAGAGTTATGTTTTTAGCAATGTTTTAGAGAAAAGCCATTACATGGCTTTCGGAGCGCTATTCAGGGGAGCGGCAGCGTTTTAGCTTGCCGCTCCTTTGAATTTTTATGGTAAAAAACAGAATAGATGAAATTAAAAAGTCAGGTATAAAATGCCTCCGTTTACAGATAATAGTATTGCGAAAAAATGATATGTAAATGGAGGATTTTATTATGAAGGCAACCGGAATTGTTCGAAGAATAGATGATTTGGGAAGGGTAGTCGTGCCGAAGGAAATTCGGCGTACATTGCGGATCAGGGAAGGCGATCCGCTGGAAATTTTTACAGATCGGGAAGGAGAAATCATTCTGAAAAAATATTCTCCCATTGGGGAATTGGGGCAGTTTGCGGGGCTGTATGCGGAAAGCCTTGCCCAGACCAGCGGCTGTCTGGTGTGCATTACCGATAAGGATCATGTGATTGCGGCCGCCGGGGCAGGGAAAAAGGATTTTGACGGAAAGCCAATCAGCAAGCAGTTGGAACATGTGATTACGGATCGGGAGACCTTTTATGCACAGAAAGATGAGAAAGGGTTTGTGAAAATTACATTGGACGATACCGGAGATTTTCAGTCGCAGGTGGTATCCACCATTATTTCAGAGGGGGACGCTATCGGCTCAGTGGTTATGTATAACAGGGAAGAAAGCTCCGGAATGGGGGAGACGGAAAGCAAGCTGGCGAGGGTGGCTGCCGGATTTCTCGGAAAACAGATGGAGCAGTAAGTCCTGCATAAAAGGGATATAGCAATAATTTCTAAATGGATGAAGCCATAGTATTTATAGGAAAAGAGACAGAACAATATAGATCAGACGGCAGGTTCTTCTTTCTGGAAAAACCGGTGCATGAAAAGGTAGCGTTTTCTCATGCACCGGTTCTAAAGTTTATTCTGCCTTACGGTACGGTATACTGTACCGGTTCTGAAGTTTATTCTGCCTTGCGGTACTGTATACTGTACCGGTTCTAAAGTTATTCTGCCTTACGGTACTGTACCGGTTCTGAATACTGATCCAGGGAACGGAATTCATAGCCTGCATCGGAAAGTTTCTGCAGAACCGTGGGGAGAGCATTCAGCGTGGCATTTTTCCCGGAACCGTCATGCATTAGAACCACAGGATTTTCAATATATTTCACGTTAGAGCAGATATTGTCAATAATATTCTCGGAAGTGGTCAGGTCGCTTCCGTCACCGGAACTGACGTTCCAGTCAAAATGGGTGAATCCCCGGCGGTTCATTTCTTTTATTATGTTGTGTGTCACATAAGAAGAGCCGTTATTGCTGCCTCCGGGGAAACGGAACAGGCAGGGGGAATAGCCGTCCGTTTCTTCGTACACCCAGTCGTATACTTTTTCATAATCTTCTAAAAAAGCGTCCACGGAACGGTAAATTTGGTTATAGTCGTGGCTGTAAGAATGAAGGGCCAGGGTGTGGCCGCGTTTTACGATTTCCGGCAGATATTGGGCGTATTCTTCGTTATTTTTTCCAACCACAAAAAAGGTTGCGTGAGCATTGTACTCGTCCAGTAAATCCAGCACTTTCGGGGTAAGGGCGGAAGGCCCGTCGTCAAAGGTCAGGTAGACATATTTCTGTCCGGACTGAGCGGGCATATTGTCCTTATCCGCATACAGGGTGGGATAAGGGTCCTCTTCAGATTTATGGGAGGAGTACCAGTCCTCCGTTTCGTCCTCTTCCTCATCATCTTTTCCCAGATCCTGTATCTGTTCGGAAAGTTCGGTAATGTAATCCTTCTGCCCCTCTATGTATTCTTCTTTTTCTTCCAACTGGGCGGCGCTGTCCTCTAATTGTTCATTCAGCCCGGAGTTATTCTCTTTTAACTGAGCGGCTTCCGCAGTCAGGCTCTGATAGCGGCTGTCCAGGTTCCAGTATTGGAAGCCGAGAATGCCGCAGGCGCAGAGAAAAACAATGGCGCAGGCCAGAACAGGGATAAAAGGTTTCTTTTTCATAAGTATCGTCTCCTTAAAGTGTATATTATTTGCAATAAATTATCATTAGATACTGTGCATCTTGTGGTTTGGGGCTGTAATAGACAAAAATTTAAAATGTCAACTCTATTCAGTATAGCGAAAAGAGAAAGATTCAACAAGAGGTTAAAGAAATTTTAAGAAAATTTGATGTATGCTCACGAGTATACTTATTTGCGAAATCATTTGCTTTTTTCCTCAAAGCTGTAAAAGATCTGTCGGCAAATAATTTCGCTCACGGGTATAAATAAGAGAATTGTCAGAGATTTAGCTTTTAGTTTTGGAATAATTAAAAAAGACAGGAACCAAATGGATTCCTGAAATTGATAGATTTTGATAATAATTCTTTTTTATTGTGTGAAAATATACAAAAAT
>JAETSX010000119.1 GCA_021769425.1 Eubacterium sp. | reverse complement strand
CAGTGCGTAGCCGGCGTACACGGCGGCGGTTCCCCATTGATGGAGGAGATTACCATGATGAGCCGGTATGACTTAGAAGAGCTGAAAAAGATCGCAAAATATCTGGCAGGCTTTGATGGAGTGGAATGCCCCCGCTATGAGCGCGCAACCGCAACTCCAAGGGCAATGCTGGATCGGTTTAAGAAGACGCAGAAGTAAAATTCGAATAGCGGAATCAGGCAATGCCGGAGTTATCGTTAGGGAAAAGTTTTTAGAAATATTTTTAATCAGGCAGAGAGCAATTTCAGAGTTCAATGTGAAAAAAAGCAGGACGGTTCTTCCTTCAAGCAAAGGAGGAACCGCCCTGCTTTTTCGTTTTATCTTGAGCTGAATGCATGCCGCAGTTCAGGCAGATCTGCGCATTTACTGCGGGTTCCGTGAGAGCATGATGCAAGTTACGTTTTCTGGACAGCCCTTTACAAATTTCTTATGGAAATGCTGCTGCGTAATTGTTATAATGTATTTGCAAAGAATCTCTGGCAGCAAAACAGCTAATGGGCATGGAAGAAGCGTGGAGGAATGAAGATGCAGAAAAAGAAACTTCCGATGGGGATTGAAAATTTTGAAAACTTCGTTCAGAGGATTTTTACTATGTTGATAAAACAGGGTTAATCAGAGAGATTCTTGCAAAGTTCTATTTTCTTTTGGACAGTGAAAAACTGAATGAGCATGACAAAGCGGAATATACAGTACCGCCGACAAATATATCCGTAGCAAGACACACTCCAATGCGCATCAGAGCGTATTAACCAAAGAGAGTGACAAATACCAGTGGCTTGTGTTGAAGCAAAAGCCATTGCGAAGTTGAGGTAAGGCAGACCGACAATCATGGAACAATCACAGCAAGGGATAATTACCAACTGACAAGAAATCTCCATAAGTGCGTGGGCATGGAGCGTTTATGTGAGGGCGCAAATTTTCAGATACCTTTTAACGTTGATGAAATCAACTTAATCTATCAGTTCGGGGAGCAGGGCAAAGCGGAAATGTGCGCCAGCCTGTCCGCTATTCTTCCGCAGATAAAGGACAACAACACAAAGCAGATAGTAAGCGACACATTGAAGAAATTAAATGCCTTGTCCGAAGAAACGTGTGCGGAACTGACCGCCACCCTCTACACAAGGGATAAAGCGGTCATGCGGAAACTTGACACTCTTGTTGCTGACTTCCCCGGCACATACAAGCTGACAGGACAGGACGAAGTATCTAAGACCTATTCCTTTCCGAAGTCTTTTATCAGCTACCGAAAGCCGAGGGCAGTCAGCACAGAGCAGAGGGAACGGACAAGGCAGATGATGATTGCAAATAATAAGGCAAAGAAAGATTAAGGAAAATTTAATGGAATTGTGTATGCATTTGTGGTAAGATAATGACATTGAACAATTTGATAAATCGGGATTGTTTAGGTGGGCGAAAAATGGAGAATTGGAGAGAACTTTTGAAAGATAAGCCTGTGAAATACTGGATTCGGACTGAAATTGAAGAAATAATAAAGGAAAAATCAGTTGACAGAAAACAGTTTTATGAATATTCAAAGACAAACTATCAAAAGATTATAAATGGATTTTATTATGCATTTGTAGATTATAAGAAGTACCCGAAAGTTGAACTAAGTTATTGCTGGCTGCATTTTAGGCAGGAACTGAAAGAGATAGATTGTGTTAGTGAAACGATTGGTTGGGAATGTATGCTCGCAAAAATAAAAGAACGGTTATCTTATGATTGGAATAAAAAGATTTATCTGATTCTTTCTGATGGTTGGGTTTATGAAGGATATATAGATGCTATAACTAATGTACTTAATGAAGTTGATGGATTGCTGGAGGATTTTTATATTGTTACTCCGCAATTTGATAAATTTGCAGCATATACTGATGACGGTCAGTGCTTATGTATTTATGAAAAACAGTAATAGTTGTGATGTAGTTCTTGATACAACAGAAAAATATTGTATTCTTGGTGAAGAATGGAAGTGCAAAGAATTGATTATGGAAAATAGATAAATTCCTGTTTGTCGGGGAAAATCAGAACAGAAAAATGATGTAAAAACTGAATATTGTTTAACTTTAGGTAGCGATTATCTTAACAGACAATCAGCTGCTTTTTTATTTTCAGAAACTATCAACACAGTACAGAAAGAATGAGGTATCAAAATGATTGAAAGCAAGAATGACGCAAGCAGGAACTTAGAAAAAGCATTGCAGGCATTGGAACGGGCAAAACAGCGCGTAGCCAACGAAAAGAAAAAGCAGAACGAAAAGAAACGCAAAGCCGAGAACCACCACAAGTACATCATGGGCGGCATTATCGTGAAGTATTTCCCCGACTGCTACTACTATGACGAGGGCGAGTTAAACCGTATCCTATCGGTTGCCTTGCAGACAAGGGAGTGTCAGCAGAATATATCTAAAATCAAAGCAGAAAGCCGAGAAACCACTCCCCCACAATCCACTCTCCCCAATGCCGAAAATGAAAGCGAGGGCGTTGTCTGTCTTGCGGCAGCCAAAAGGGAAAACGACAATTCCCCTTCGCAAGCTGCGCTTGCTGCCCTTTAGTGAACTTTGCGTTCAGACAAAAGCCAAAGTGAGGTTTTTATCTGCCCACAAAGTCTATCCATGCGCCCCGCCATTTTATCGGCAGAATGTAGATGTTGCATATGGGTAATGTCACGAAACAGGCAAGCACACGTTTCTCCGTAGTCAAGCGGAGCAAGGGGCAGTCGGCAGTTGAGAAAGCGTCATACATAAGCAGGAGCATTCTTGTCAGCGAATATGACGGGCAGACCTACCACCCAAAATACCATGAAGATTTAGTCCACAGTGAAATCACTCTCCCACCCAATGCACCCAAAGAATACGCAGACCGAGCCACCTTATGGAACGCTGTTGAACTGTCAGAGAAAGGACAGAAATCACAGCTTGCGAGAATGTTAAAAGTGTCACTTCCCAACGAATGGAGTTATGAACTTGCGGAGGAAGTCGTGAGGGATTATGTGCAGAGGAATTTTGTTGACAAAGGAATGTGTGCGGACTGGGCAATCCACGACAGCGAGAATGATAAAGGACAGCGCAACCTACATATCCATGTCCTGCTTACCATGCGCCCTATCACTGAAAATGGGGAATGGGGGCGCGAAACAGAAGAAAATCTATGACCTTGACGAAAGCGGCGAAAAGATACCAGTAATTGATAAAAAGACAGGACAGCAGAAAGTTGACAGGCGGAACAGGAAACAATAGAAATGTCACACCGCCGACAGCGCCGATTGGAACAGCAAAGAAAACGCTAAAATGTGGCGCAAAGATTTAGCCGACACAATCAATGCCACCAATGAGCAGTTAGGGATTGCGGTTCGTTGGGAACACCGTTCTTTTAAGGAACAAGGGATTGATAAAGAGCCGACAATCCATATCGGGGCGGCTGCCAACGCTTTAGAGCGCAAGGGCATACAGACCGAGAGGGGAAATATCAATCGGGAAATCATCAAGAACAATATGCTATTGGAGCAGGCAAAAGAAATACTCATGCTTGCCAAACAGGAACTTCACAGCGCACAGTACGATAAGATTAAAAATGTTGCGGTCAGCGTGAAGAATGAAGTCATGGAGATGATTGCGAAAGTGAGGGAACGCAAAGGCAGACTTGATTTGCCGATTGTCAGCGGAAAGCGCCTAAGAAGAATATCCGACAGCATAATAGGCAACAAAGCAAGACTAAACGGAGGGAGGAGGAAATTTAATGTGAATTTTATTGTAAAGACAAGCGTTTTTTTGTATAATTGAAATGTGACAGGAGCAGGATATATCGTATCTTGTGCCACAGATTTTAAGAAATCGAGGTGATAAGGTGTCGGACGATGCAAAACAGATAGTACCCAAAGAAGAAACAATAGCTAAATATACCATCAAGGACAGTGTATTTTCTGACTTATTTAAGATTAAAAAATATCTGTTGCAATTATACAGGGCACTCCACCCAGAAGACAAAACAGCCACCGAGAGTGAACTGACAGGCATTACGATTAAGAATGTTCTGACAGATGGGATTTATAATGATTTAGGTTTTCTTTTAGGGGAAAAATTTATGATTCTGTTGGAAGCACAATCATTATGGACGTTGAATATTATTATTAGAGCATTACTATATCTTGCGCAGACATATCATGATTATTTAGAGCGTACCAATCAAAATCTATACAAGAGTAAGAAAGTAAAAATGCCCAAACCTGAACTGTATGTAATTTACACAGGTGACCGAAAAAACATTCCTGATACAATATCCTTATCAAAGGAATTTTTTGACGGAGTTGATACTGCTGTTGATGTAAAGGTTAAAGTAATTTGCGAGAGTGATACGGACAGCATACTCAATCAGTATATTATTTTCTGTAAAGTGTATAATGAACAGATGAAACTTTACGGCAGAACAAGAAAAACCGTTACTGAAACAATTCGTATCTGTAAAGACAAAAATATACTAAGGGAATACTTGCTTGACAGGGAAAAGGAGGTTGTGTCAATTATGATGAGTTTATTTGACGAGGAAGAAGTTATAAGGTCTTATATCAAAAGTGAGCGTTATGAAGCTGAACAAGATAAAGCAAGAAAAACAGCTATTCGTATGATTAAGGCAGGCAAAATGTCATTGGAGGACATAGCAGATTACACAGAGTTATCACTTGATTTAGTTAAGGATTTACAGAGCGAGATTATGCAGTTAGCATAATCAGCAAAACAGTTTAATATCAAAATAACAGCGTAAAGGCGCATGGAACAGAAAATTGTAAACCATGTGTCTTTTTTTGTGTCCAAAAGAAGGAACATGGGCAACAACATTCAGACCAACACCACAGGGCGATTAACGTCCTGTTTGCAAAAGAAGATTGATAAGACAATCTACTTAGTTGAGGTACATTTTTCTGATACCAGTACCAAAGCGTAGAGGATAAGCTAAAGCGTGTCATTCTCCATGACTTAGAGCATAGAAAACAGGGCAGACCAAGAAAAAGTGGTTACCATTCACAGTTGATTTGATGACACGATAAATAGAGCGGAGCTATAACGCCGCTTTTTCACTCGATATTCTGATATGTATTCAGGGTGATGCAGAGAAGATTTCAGCAAC
>JAETSX010000118.1 GCA_021769425.1 Eubacterium sp. | reverse complement strand
TCCAGAGTTCTGTCTTCGTAAGTTCATTTTCATCCATAGGCAATACCTCCATAATTTGAAGTTATTGTATCAGAAATACAAATGAATTGACAGATACGGATTATTTCCTACTTACGGAAAAGGAGCTGCGCACTAATTACTTAGTGCGACAGCCCCGAATACCTTGTGAAAAGATAGCCATTATTTTATTGAGCACTTACTCTTTAATTCTGATCTATTGGCATACTAAATCAATTATTAAAATGCGATTACTATAGCTTTTCTCGAATTATGAGCCGGACTGATTCGAACCCGACTCATAATAATCCCTAATTTAGTTGGGATCATGCTGGAAATTAACATTTTCTAATTCTTTGTCAATTTCAGTCATGTCGATGGATTCTTCGATCTTGCGAAGTTCCTCTTCGGTCAAATTGCTCACTAACATATTATTCACCTCCTTTTCTATATAGAGTACTCTCGGAAACTCTCAGCTCTTGAAAACACTGCTTTTCCAGAATACATCCTTTTTTCTTCACCTCCCACTTTTCAGTGCAATCCTTCAAGTTTTTATATTTTTTCAAGAAATTTTCAAATACCTATTGACAAATCTGCCAGTTTGTACGGCCTCATTTTTCATTGCTGAAAAAAGCAATGAAAAATAAGAGCCTTTGGTTAAGGGGAACTGTTCACTTTTCAACCTAACCAAAGGAGAACACACATATGTTGATTCACTGGCAGTCCCGTCAGGAATATTTGCACTTCCTGCATAAGACAAAAGCACACCTTGATTCTTCCCAATAAGCATTCCGGCATTACGAACACTATGGCCGATTACGCTCTGGAACATGGGGAATTCCCCTTCCATTATGAGAAAGGCTCCAACACCCTTTTTCGTCTCGTTCCAATACTCCCTTCCATATAGGACGGGCTTATCCAGGCGGACGGTGTTACCCTTTCCAGCGATGACACGCCACACTGTTTCTGCAAATGCCATTTCTCCGACCCGGATACACACTAAAGTTGGAACAGCGATTAGGATGCCTTCTATTTCGGGCATACCCTATATATGCTCTGCCCACACAATGCAGAACTCGGCATTGTTCTGCACCTGCATATCCGTTTCCTGGAGGCCAGGAGGCACGACAGCGTAAGCGCCATTGTCCCCCTGCGGGAATTTATAACCATTACTCTGGATATTCCTGTCAAAGACCTCTGTCTGGACTCTGAGCATGACAGCTTCTATTTTTAGCTTTACCTATCTACTTTCCGAGAGTACTCATATAGCTTTCATATTTTGTAACCGTACAGAACCGCTTTTGATTCCAGTGCTTTCATTTATGCAAAACAATGAATTTAGAGATTTCTGTCATTTCTGTTTTGCTATGAATCTGTGGATAAACCGTCTCTCCCTATGGCATTTTGAAATTGTTGATACTGCAATAAGCAGGGCTATAATACAATATGAAGCAATCAAAAAACAATCTCAGAGCACCCAGATTTAATTTTTGAAAAAGGATGGTTCTGAACAATTACCTTTAGTTTTATAAATATTTTAGGTGAGTAGAAAAATTAATTTTAAATTCTGCTAAGGCATTGAACTAACATCAAAACACCCCACAACAATTCTCACTCCTCTAATTTAAATAATAACAGATACTGTTATGGGTCACAATTCCAACCTATTAAATGGTCAGATAAGTTCTCAAACGGTCATCCTATTCTGTTTCTCATCACTGCTTTTGCAATAAATTTTTGCTCTTCCCTGCGAACCTCAAACATTCCTTGATAACGTTCAACGGTTTTCCGAACATTGCAAAGCCCCATCCCATGATTCTTTTTGTCCTTTTTTGTTGTCTTCCATAAATTTTTTCCATGCGCCCTTTGTTTCTCTCCATATATACAGTGCTGTTTTCCATTCTAATTCCCAGGTATTCCCTGCGCTATTCCAATTTAATTTGAATATATTGCTCTCCGCCTTGAAGTTCCCTTACTCCCTCCACCGCATTCTGCAAAAGGTTTCCGAAAACAACGCATAAATCTGTGTCTGTAATCTCAAGATTATGCTCCAGCTCTTCTGAAATTGTTAATTTTGTATTCTGATCTATGGCGAAACTATAATAATTCATCAGAACATCCAATATTTTATTTCCCGTATATTTTTATGCAAATGATAAAAATTCCCAACATTGCTGTTGCAAAATAAGCAGTTCCGCTCAAAATCCCGGCAAATATTTTAAATTTTGGATTTGGAACATAATCTTTTGCATAATTTAATGTTGTAACTGTCGGCATAATTTCCGTTGCTATAAAAACAACCAGAAAAATACCATGCCAGATACAGTGCCATTCCCGCAAATGCCAGCCAGTTTCTCCTGAATTTTCCGTGAAAAAAAGTGCAGTCCCAATTGATATTTCCAGATCTCCATTATAAAACAACAAATCAAAATCCCTGCCATCCCCGCTCCTCACTCACAGCTTCTGCAGTGTGCAGCCATATGCGCAAAAACAAAAAGAAAGATAATTATAAACCCTGAACATATAAAAACAAAATCAGTTTCAACCGCTGCAGCCTGATACGCTACACTAAGCAAAAATGACACAATCGGCGCACATGCATATGTAAGTGAATACCGAATTGCAGAAACCCACCCGATATAATCTTTGGCAACCTCTTTTACGAATTTTACCTGCACATATGTTATCATCAGCCCCAAAGCTATGCCTATCACTACAGAACCAATCAGCAACAAAACTTTCTGGACTGCAGAGCTTGCAATATATCTTGATATTAATGCCATGAATATATAATATGCACCTAAAACAATCCCGCATACGGTAACAACAATGTTTGTCTTTCTTTTTTCCTGCATTTTAGCAAATGCCAGAGAGCCGCAAATGATGCCCAGAGTCACGCTGACACTTAACAATGAAACAATCTGTGCATCTCCCTGAAACATTTCCGCCGCAATGGGAGCAAGCAGCGCACCAAAGGGAACAACCGCTGAATTAATTAAAATACACAAAAAACACAAATTTAACAAATTCTTATGGCTGAAGACATACGTAAATCCGTCTTTCAGCGATACAATATACTCTTTGCCAATTCCCTTACCCACAGGGCTATGATCCGGAATGAGAATTTCCAGTTTTATAATAAGGAATGCCGACGCGAAAAATATCATGCTGTCTATCAATAAAGAAGTTCCTATTCCAAGCCAATTAATCAGCAATCCTGATAAACCGGTTCCAGCCAATACAGCTATCTTTGTAAAGGAAACATTGATTGAAAATCCTTTTGAGAAAAAGATAGAATAACATCAAACAATATGTTACAATTCTTGCGTTGCTCACCGAAACCTGGCAACAGGAAGGAGGTGTCGGCGTTGGATTTTTTCATTTCTTTTTTTATCGCTGTTGCGGCTGGTGTAGCTTGCCACTACATCATCAAATGGTTAGACAGCGATGACAAGAGCAACAAATAACCTACTGGGCGCTTTGCCAGTATAAAAGTAAAGAAGAATCCCTAGACTGTACTGCAATACAGTTTAGGGATTCGTTCTTTCGTCAACGTGGACTTTTCATTCCTTTTTTCCTATTGGCATTATAGCATATGCAAAAATGTTTTTCAATATGCTTTTGAGATAATATTTGCATAATACCTTCGTCGGTTAAATATCGACAGAGAAATATAATTATGGTACAATTTGAATTATTAAGAAAATGCAAAGTATATAGGGACATTGAATTGTTGCAGAATGTACAGAGATTTGATAAAAAGAGTATTTGTTTAATACATGGAAACATATTTTAAAAGATGAAAACCATCATCTGATCGTAAACAAGATTGCTAGAAAAATTGTTTCCTCTTACATATGCGTCATCATTCCTAATTTGACAAGAAATTTTTCCCTTTCAGATTGCCCATCATGAACTATTCTATTTCTGCAGCCGTTGCAACAACTCTTGATGCGATTCCATAATCTATTGCTTCCTTTGTATCCATCCAGCAATTTTGATCAGCGTCTTTGCTTACCTTTTCCAGTGGCTGTCCTGTTGCAGCGCTGATTAATGCTTCTATCCTTTTTCTCGTTTTCACAATTTCTTCCGCTTCAATTGCAATATCCGTTGCTCTGCCATTGATGCCGCCTAATGGTTGATGAATCATAAATCTAGTGTTTGGCAAACAGAACCTTTTTTCTTTCTCTGCTGCCAGATAGATCGTGATACCCGCACTGGCTACCCATCGGGTGCCTACCATATTAATTGGAAGATCAATATATTGGATTATATCGTGAATGGTGTCTCCCGCTTCAACATGCCCGCCTTGACTATTTATAAAAATAGTAATTGGAGCGTTTCCCATGGCTTTCATATAAAGTAGCTGCATCAAAACATCCTTCGCTAAATTCTGCACTGCTGAGTTAATAATATACACCAATCCTGATAAGCCGGTTCCGGCTAATATGGCTATCTTTGTAAAGGATACATTGATACTTACTCCCTTATCATAGTGTTCGTCTGGAAGAACGTGCTGGATCACAGCTATGCCTGCCGGCATATGAAATGCCTCAATCAGGGAGATTGATATTGCCATAAAAAAACAAAAGTTCGCTGTAGTACTAAAGCGTGTTTGAAAATCCTTCGACATTTTTTAAAAAATCTTTCATGTTCCGTGGTGAAATTCCAATTGAGTATATTCCCTGACCTTCACTATATTTGATGTATAGCCGCTGCATACTTAATGCCGGTTCTCTTCCAAAAGATTTTCTGGGAATAACTTCAACGATATCATTAAGTAGGATTTTCTTTTTATAAAGTCCGCATTTTATCAACAGTTCTTTCTCCTGTATGATATATTCCGTATTACAAACAGGATAAATAAAAGAAAAGCAATATGCTGTAAATCCCAGAAGATAAGCTATAAGCAGTATCACCATCTCAGCTGTCGAATAATTGTCTTTCATAGCTATGGCAAATGATACTATAAGGATAAGAGCAGTTAGTACGGCCACCAGTCCAAAACTAACCCCAATCTTACTTTTATATTTTTTCATTTTTAATTCTCCATCCTCTCTTACTTTTTATGGTAGTGTAAAATACTACCTCATTTTTTGTTCCAAAAATCTTGATTTATGGGAGGTTACAAATAAAAAGAGCATTAACCTCCCTTTTTATGTATAATATCAGTGACCAAACTCACAACCTACAAAAGGAGCCA
>JAETSX010000025.1 GCA_021769425.1 Eubacterium sp. | reverse complement strand
TCTCCTTTATTTAGATACCATTTTCTATATAAAAATTTCTTTCATTTTTAATCTCAACGGATCACATCCAATTTCCCGCCAATCCGACAGATAACTGTGGATTATCCATCCCTACCCCTAAAAAGGAGAAAGGCAATCTCCTCACCCAGATTGCCCTCATCCTTCTCTACACCCGAAAATCTTTCCTAGGATGCTTAGTCATTAAGATATCCCTCTGCTTCTCCACCGCCACATGCGTATAAATCTCCGTAATATTAATCGAACTATGCCCCAGCATTTCCTGAATAAACCGTATATCAACATCCGCTTCCAGCAAACTTGTAGCAAAAGTATGCCGGAACATATGAGGTGTAATATGCAATTCTATGGAAGCCAGCGCAGTGTACTTGTTGATCATTCTCCGAACCGCCTGATCGGACAGAGCATTACCGGCCTGATTTACGAAAAAACGTCCGCAAGCCTGAATTTCCCTGTAAAAGCTATTATTATACTTTTCCAGAATCTGGATCACAGAGTCGTTGCCAATCTGAATCCGCCGTTCCTTATCGCCTTTCCCATAAATGAGCACTGTGCCGTCATACAGATTTATGTCATTTGTTTTCAGGGAACAAAGTTCCGAGATTCTCATACCGGTGGCAAATAGCAATTCTGCAACAGCGGCGTCCCGCAGGGCATTTCTTTTTTGGTATTCGGTGTCGGCCTTTTGGCATTGCTGATAAATGGCAGCCAGGAATCGCTCGACGGTGCGCAATGGAATTGTCTTGGGCAAAATCATGGGTTCCCGAAAACGTATCTGCATTCGGTTAAAAGGATTTCTATCAATAATTTCTTTGTATTCAAAATAATGGAACAGAGCCTTAACAGAGGCGATTTTCCGTTTAGCGGTTCTGGGCTTGTATTGCTGATGCAGACCGGCAATATATTTTTCCAGTTCGGGAGGCGTAATTTCTGCAATTTCTGAAACCGTAAGCTGTTCGGAAAACTGCCTTAAATCAATGCGGTAGGCTTTTATTGTTTTTTCATCCAGGCGCTTTTGAGAATTGCAGTAATTCAAATAATTTTTGATGTGTGTTTGTAAATTGTGCATAATATTTTCTCCTTTGTATGAATTTCCCTCTCAAATATTCTATTATACATAAATTTTCCTATATGTCAGAAAATTTCCAGTAACAGTTCAGTCCAGGCCTTTGCACTTGCTGCAAAGGCCGTGAGAGGGTGTAGATTGAGCCAAGATTCCAGCCCTTTGCGGAAGGCAAACTTTCAATGGACTGGATTCAGTAACAGTGAGGCCGAAGGCTGAACTGTTACAATTTCCAACTGCGCTGGAGGAAAAAATTACTTGACTTCTATATCCTACAGATGTAATATATTAAAAACAGTGAAATCTTATAAATGTAAGATTTAAAATAATTATATTTCGATACACAGGAACTGGCAGATTTGCGGAAGATGTGACAGAGGCAATATTGCTGAAAATATAGGGCTATTGTTGCCGGAGTGAAAGGACTATGTGATTATTATGAGAAAAAGGAGCAGTATCATACAAATTTTATTGTTTGCAGCGTTTTGGGTTCTGGCAGCCGGCTGCAGTAAGGAAGAACTAAAAGGCCCAGAGGTACCCGCTGAAGCATCAGAACCCCAAAAAGGCCCAGAGGTACCCGCTGAAATATCAGAAGGCCCAAACAGCTCAGAGGTACCCACTGAAGCATCAGAATCTCAAACAGCTTCGGACATTTCCGTTGAAGCATCAGAACCCCAAACAGCTTCAGACATTCTCGCTGAATCATCGGAAACAGAAGAACACGAGTTCAAAGAAACGGAGCATATAGCGGAACTCTGCCAGGAAATATACAAGAAAGCAGCGGAAACAAATACATCAGGCGCTCTGGAAAACATGCAAAGTATCGTCGCATGGCTTGGGGAACAGGGATATGCGGCCGTAGACAGTGAAAATCAGATTAATATGACCAATGCAGAACAAGTGTTGGAATTTTGTAAAGCGGTGGAAAAACAGGAACCGGCAGAACAGACGATTCTTGTGGCCGCTGATTACGGCCTGCGGAAATTCGATTTAAAAACGGAAGAAGGCAAAATTAATATTGTCAGAGAATACTGTCAGTATGACGATAACGGCGTTTTAATAAACATTGATACAGTAAGTTACCCTGCCGACAGATGGCAATTTACCAAAGAAGGGTATTTGATTTTTGAGGGGAAATATTTTTCGGCGGTAGATTATGTGCTTACTTTAAGCGATAAGCCGGAGTATGCGGTTTTGCGGGTGCTGCCGTTGGACGAAACCTGCCGGGAGTGGAACCGGAAATATATTTTGCCGGTGGGATATGGGAGGAATAATATATTCCTTTCAGACTGGAGTCAGGAAGATTTTGGAGCTTTGGAGTTATATGATGTGTTTGATGTATTTTATCCAGAGTTATATCAGAGGCCGGTTCCTTATGCCGCGGATGAGAATTTAAATACGGGGAAAGTGTATCAGATACCAGAGGATGAATTTGAAACTGTAATTCTGTCACATTTTAATATAGGCCTGGAAGCGATTCGCGCCAAAACTACTTATTTTCCGGAAGATGGGGCTTATGAATACAGGCCCCGGGGGTTTTATGAGGTTGATTATTCTGATATTCCATACCCTGAGGTAGTAAGTTATACTAACAATGAGGACGGGACAGTCACGCTGGTTGTCAATGCGGTATATCCCGATGGAAAAACCTCCAAATTATTTTCTCATAAAACGGTGATTCGCCCGGGAAAAGATGAAGATTCTCAAAATGGCAGTACAGCGGTTTTTCAGAACAACAATGTTGGCATATCATATGGCCCAAAAGGTGAAGAAGCAAACAGCAGAGAGAATTCTCCAATGGCCGGGGAGAATTCTCCGATTGCCGGGGAGGATTTTCAGTATGTGTCAAATCAGGTAATTTCTTACTTTGGTGCGGACGAAACAAAAGTACAGCAGGAAGGAATTTCGGCAGAAAATGATAATTCTTTTTGGTGGCATGCAGAGCGTCTGACAAAGGAACAATGGGAGAAAATTTACGGAGGAAAAGAATAAGGGCATGGAAAGAAAGGTAAAAAGGGAAAGAAACGTACAGAGAGAAAGAATAGATACCATGGAAAGAAACGTACAGAGAGAAAGAATAGATGCCATGGGAAGAAATGTGCAGAGAGAACAAATAGATGCCATGGAAAAAAATGTGCAGAGAGAACAAATAGATGCCATGGGAAGAAGTGCACAGAGGAAAAGAATAGATGCCATGGGAAGAAGTGCACAGAGGAAAAGAATAGATGCCATAGGAAGAAGTGCACAGAGGAAAAGAATAGATGCCATGGGAAGAAATGTACGGAGAAAAAGAAAAACGCAGGGAAGAAAGCTTCGAAGAAAAATGCAGGAAAAAATGCACAGAAGAGCGGCATGTTGCTTGTTGTTATTGGCAGTGACGGGTGCAGGCAGCATTTTTCATTCGGATTTTGTCAGATTGGAGAAAAAAAACCAATTTCAAAAGACGCTCTGGGAACTTCCGGCAGAAATTTTAGGCAGCGTTAAAGCAAAAGAAAAATTGTCAGAGCTCCAGGTGAGGAATCCGGTTCCAAGTCAGGCAGGCGCATTACCGGAACTTCAGGCAGGAAATCTTACCCAAAGTCAGGAAGACACATTGTCACAGCCCCAGGCGGGGAATCCGGCCCAAAGTCAGAAAGATGATGAATCAGGCTCATCCGTATGGCTTTTGCCCCAGGCGGCTCAGTGTCTCTTTACAGAATCGGAAAAAGAAGAGTTACAGAATCAGGCGCTGGAGGCGGCAGAGCAGGTGAGGGAAGTGTACCAGAATGCGGAATATGCAGAGGGGCCTTCCGGGCATTTCTATATCAGAAACTTTACAGACGAACAGCGCAGGGAAGCTGCAGCAATTCTTGGAAACGCAGGATTTGTCAGCGTCACGGCGGATACTAATATGGAAAATTATGAGAAAACAGAGGAATTTTACCAGCGCTATCTGGAGCAGCGTGAGGCAGTGGTGACGATATTTGAGATCAATCTGGACGGACTGATTGGGACTTTAACTTTTCTGTACAGAGACGGAAGCTTGCAGACATATTACGTCGGGGTAGAATGGCAGATGGAGCATACGTCAGGAGATAGCCTCGTGACGGAGGGCGGCAGGGAGGAATTATCACAGGAGTTTTTCAGAACAGACAGCCAGGAATCTTTCCGGGATACATTCAGCCCATCCTGCAGAATAAAAGAAACCTTAGTGAGCAATATCGCAGAACTTAAGATGACAGAAAAAGGGTATCTGATTTATGCTTATGAGGATGTGGCGGCTCATGCCAGCCTGCGCCAATGCTGGCGGGTAAAGCCGCTTTCTGACAAATGCAGAGAATTGACGGCCAGATACATATCCGGGTTAAGCTATGGGAATTATCATGTTCTTGTGACAAACTGGGACAGCGGCAATGCAGAAGATATTCTAATGCCCTGTATGTTTGAGGACATTTACCGTATGGATACCGGGGAATTTCTGAAAACGGAGGGCGGCAGGATACCGGCAGAGTTATATGAGCGGGTGATGACTGCTTATTTCCCGGTGTCGTTGGAGCAAGTGCGGGAAAAATGCGGATATGAAGAAAGTACGGCAAGTTATCCCCATGAGATGATATATGCCGTTCCTTACCCGCCCTTTGGAGAAGTTGTGGATTATGTGGAACATGAGGATGGGAGCATCACCCTGTATGTGGACGGGGTATGGGCCGATTACAATTCGGATCTTGCTTTTAGAAATGAAATCGTTGTGATGCCCTCTTCGGACGGAACCTTCCGGTATCTCTCCAATAATGTGGAGCAGAGGGAACTGGAACTGCCGGCGGGAGGAAAAGCAAAATAATCCGGAAAAAATTAACGTCAACGGAAACATTCGGAGATCATACTTTTTAAAATTAATTTTATATTGTCCGCTTCAATGTGTTATAATGGGAAGCAGCAAGCAGATGTGAGGTGGCGAAGGTGGATTTTAAGAAAATAATGATGGGTCCGGAATATGATTTTCTGCGGACAAATCCCCGGCTGGGCGGCAGAATCATTTTACTGGGGTTAGGGGGCAGCTATGCTTATGGAACCAGCAATGAAAACAGTGATATTGATTTTCGGGGAGTGACCCTGCCGCTGCGCTCAGATCTGCTGGGGATGACAGCTTTTGAGCAGTACGAGGATTCTGCAACGGATACGGTGATTTATTCCTTTCGCAAAATGGTGAAGCTGCTGCTGGAATGCAATCCCAATACCTGTGAAATTCTGGGTTTGGATGAGGAACAGTATCTGATAAAAACCGGGATCGGCCAGGAATTGATTGACAACAGCAGCTTGTTTCTTTCCAAGAGAGCGGTCAAGTCTTTTGGCGGATATGCCGGCGCACAGCTTCGCAGGCTGCAGAACGCCATTGCCAGAGATTCCATGCCCCAGACGGAACGGGAGCGGCATATTTTAAATTCGGTTCAGAATACCCTGGAGGATTTTCAGAGCCGGTATGGCAATTTTGAGTACGGAACAGTACATCTTTATCTGGATCAGGCAGTGACTGCCGGAATGGATACGGAGATCTTTGTAGATGCCAGCCAGACACATATGCCTCTGCGGGATTATCAGAAAATGTTCAGCGCGCTGAATAATGTCATCCGGGATTACGATAAAATCGGCAAGCGCAATAAGAAGAAGGACGACAATCATCTGAATAAGCATGCCATGCATTTGATCCGCCTGTTTCTGATGGCAATTGATATCCTGGAACAAGGACAAATAAAAACCCATCGGGTGGATGATAGGAAACTGCTTTTGGACATTCGATCCGGCGTTTTTTTAAAAGAGGACGGAACCTTTGATGAGGAATTTTACCGGATTCTGGGTGAATACGAAATGCGGCTGAAATCTGCGGCCCAAAACAGTGTTTTGCCGGAGCAGCCGGATATGGATAAAGTGGAAGCGTTTGTGGAATCCGTCAATCAGCGGGCGCTAGAGCGTGTTTGAAAATGGAGTTTTAATGCAAAACCGATCCACTGGCGGCAGATGAAAAGTTATCTTTATTTATACTCACGAGCATACTTATTGCCAAATCATTTGCTTTTTTCCTCAAATCTGTGAAAGATCTGTCGACAAATGATTTCGCTCACGGGTATAACAGCAGAAGCAAAACTGTTCCGGCAGCAGGACGGGGAAAGGAGGCAATCCGTGAGAAATATTTCAGAAGAAATGCATGAGAAATTATTGGAGATAGAGAAGCAGGAAAATGTGACAATTCTGCTTGCAGTGGAATCCGGCAGCAGGGCATGGGGCTTTGCTTCCCCGGACAGTGATTACGATGTGCGGTTTATTTATGCAAGAACGCAAGGGGATTATCTGAAATTAAAGGAAGAAAAGGATGTTATTGAATGGCAGTTGGATGATGTGCTGGATATCAACGGATGGGATTTGAAAAAAGCATTGGCGCAGTTTCACCGGGGCAATGCAACGTTGTTTGAGTGGAGCAACTCGCCGGTTGTCTATAAAAAGACAAAACAGTGGGAAGAAATTTACCAGAAAGCAAAGAAATACTTTTCGAAAAAAGCGGCAGTGTACCATTATTATGGAACAGCCCAAAGTACATTCCAGAAATATCTGCAGGGGGAACAGGTCAGGTATAAAAAATATTTTTATGCCCTTCGGCCCCTTCTGGCCTGCCGGTATGTGGAAACTTATGGCGCTGCGCCGCCGGTATTGTTTGAGGACTTAATGCAGATGGAGCTGCCGGGACATCTGCGCAGAGGCATTGAAGAATTGCTGGAAAAAAAGAAACTGACAGATGAGAAGGAACAAAAGCCCCAGATGCCGGTAATCATAGAATTTATCCGGGAGGAATTAGAACGTCAGAAACAGATTGCAGATGATATGGAAGATGACAGGAGAGCGGAGTGGGATACACTGGATCAGATTTACCGGGAGCTTATTCTGCAGAAATTTTGAATGATGAAGATAATGACAATCACTGGATCAGATTTACCGGGAGTTTATTCTGCAGAAATTTTGAATGATAAAGATAATGACAATCCAAAGGATGGTTTTCATGATGCTTCTGGATGATTATGAAATGATTGGAAGTCAGGACATTAAAATTGTATCATAACGGAAAGAGAAAAAAAGAAACGGCAAAGTATCGTTTCTTTTTCTTTCTGTATATATTATACCACAAAAACGGCAAAAACTCAAGACTGGCAATCGGCTGTTCCCAATGCTATAATCATTCCGTTCCTGTTTATGCCTATGGCGCTCACGGTAATAAATCCTGACTGTTTAAAATTGCCTTACGGCAAGAGGCCGGATTCTGGCTCCAATACGGTATTGGCTTGTGACCGTGCAGCGTGGTGCACGACCTAGGAGTGAACCTAGTATAATCCATACTAATTAACCGTACCTTTCACTTGTCTAAATTTCCATCTGCTGCGTTGTGCCCGATAAAGCGGGGCAGACCCTCATCAATCGACGTAGTCACCGCTATGCCGCTGAAAATCCGCCTTGCCGATGAACGAATATCCTGCGGAGTTTCGCCAGATATAATACAGACAGTACACTAGAGCGAACTTTCTATCTTTGGTTCCGGTTTTTGCCGGGGATCGGAACATTGATTGCCCGCTTTAGGCGTTTAGAAACAATTTTTGCAAAAAAGGGCATAATTTTGGTTTCAGTTTATCCGTAGGAAGTTATACTCGTGAGCGAAATGATTTTCCAGCAAGTGTTCACTAGTTCAAGAAAATCAGAAATGATTCGGCAAATAAGTATGCTCTTGAGTATAATACAGGACACAAATTTTAAATCTATAGTAGGGAGGGCTGTTCTTGGAAGAAAATTGGATGGTTTTATTACAGCAGCAGAAGCAACTGGGGAAAGTGATTGAAACAAACCAGAAGGCAGAGCGGTACGGGCTTGTTTTAAGCGAGCAGGACGCTAAATTGATTCTGGAGGAGAAGAACAATACGCTGCGGGAACAAAAGCGGGTGGAATTTGGTGAGGGCATTACGCCGAAAATCATTTATGAATTCTGCGATTCTGACTTTATTGATCAGAATAATTATGTGGATACCATTATCCGGCTTCAGGAAATTTTTTATCTCTATAAAAATGAGATGAGCGGTGAGATTACGGATGATGAATTGCTGCATCTGATGAAAGAACAATTTGAACTGATGTGTTACGGAGATTTGGACTATCTGGAGGGGACGTGCCTTAATATTTTTGCACAGGCAATCCGTGCAGGGTATCAGGGCTATCAAAGTTCTGACGGTTACCGGGAATATGCCAGGTTTGATGAAGTAAAGAGGTGGGATTACGATGTGTACTTTGAGGTTTTGAAAGAGCTTTGCTGGGGATAAATGCAGGATTTGATTGGAAAGGGGTAATTGCGCATGGAACTGACGATGGAAGAACTTGTGCCAGTAGTTGGCAAACTGGCCGAAAAATACGCTGCTTACGAACACACTTCTATCTCCTATGAGGAGGCCCGGCAGTTGATGGAGGCTGTGAAATATTGTATTCATGAAGCGGAGGCATCCGGAAACCAGACTGCAGCTGCCAGTGGGAACATGACAGCGCAGCAGCTATATGAGGCCGGGTTGCTGCAGGTGGAAGAGAAAGCGAAGAAAGCGCTGGCTCTTTACAATGAGATTATGCCGTCTTTTGTCCATTACGGCAATCGCTGCCTGCATGATACGGTAATTAGCGGCCTGCCGGAGTTCTTCAAATGGTATGACATGAAATTCTGCCCCCAGGATACCATTCTGACACTGGACTATCCGGTGCTGAAAAATCTTTCCGGACAGACAGGAATTGATAAAATCTATGAATTTATTTTATGCATCCGGGCGGAACAGAAATTTCTGAATACGTTTCCTGAAGCGTATGTGCAAGGTGTGCTGATGAAGTATGACAGCCGGTATGAGGAACTGGCAGAGAATCTCTGCTGGATAGTTCTAAGGGATATTGCCTGCCATGTTATGGCCAAAAAACCGCTGACGGAGCATACATTTACCAAGGAGGATTATCGAAGAATACAGAGCGTATGGGAGCAGCCGAAAGCCCGGGAGGAAAAATTTACCGAGGAGGATTATCGAAGAATACAGAGCGTATGGGAGCAGCCGAAAGCCCGGGAGGAAAAGGAGGAGAGCGGGAAGACGCAGAATGCCTGGAAACAGCCGAAAGTTCAGGCAGCCAAGGAGCAGGTCAGAAAGGCAATTGCTTCATTGGTACAGGGATATGCAGAAGATGCAGAAGAAATTGTTTTATATCTGGAGCAGGCTTTGGAAGATATTTTCGTTCGGTTAGGGGCTGTTCAAAAATAACTTTTAAATTGCCGTTTCCCGATAGCCCCTTTGATTTATCAGCAATCCTTAATTAGCGCCTGCTGATTAAGCTTGAAACGTTTGATTTTGCTGACTTTTCTTGCCATTTGATGTATTACTCCGGCGGTTAAATATCAAAAAAGTAAGGGAACTCAACAAATATCTGCAAATTATCAAAATAAAAAAGGTGTAAATTTTGTCCGTTCTCCATAGCTGCTCCTCTTGTTTTCTGTTGTCATCCTTTCTGTTTGGAGATATAATAAAGACATCAAAAGCCAAACAGCAGGGAGAGCAAAATGAACACCATTTACCGGGACATTTTCAGGGCCATCCATGAGGGCAAATGGCTCAGCATTGAATACCGCAACAAAGAAAACCAGATTTCAAAATACTGGATCGGCATTTACAATCTGAATCCGGCAAAACGCACGCTGAAAGTGGAAGGCCTGCACCTGGGCAGATACACCACAGAGACTTTTGACGTGATTTACATGGATTCCATTCTTTCTTCCAGTATTGTGGAAGGCTCTTACTGTCCCGTCAATCAGGAACTGGTCAGAGATATTTATCTGAATCCCCATAAATATAAAGAACTGTTTGAATGCCCCGTCAACCTGAAAATACTCAATTATCTGGAAATGTGCAACCGCCTGGACACAGTGCCCTATCACTCGGATTTTGAACTGATACGCCATTTGGACCGGGAGAGCTTTCACGGAGAGGATTATCCCCTGAATGAAGAACAGTTCCGCATGATTGTGAAATATTTTCAATATGGAACAAGAGAGAAAAAGGACGGCAAGCTGAGGCTGAAGCAGCTCGCCATGAATGTGCTCAGCATTCACACGCCCAGGGGACTGTATGTTTTGGCTTACCGGAACCTGCAGCTGGATGTAAAACGCAGGCTTCTGCACCCGGAGGAGGAAATTGTTATCTGTACCGAATACACTCTGGAAGGCAGAAAGGAAAACATACGGAAATATCTGGACGCAGAGGAATATGAGCTTTTGAAGGATTTTGAACAGAACCAGGAGCAGATTAAGGACTGCATCTTCCGTCATGGCAGACAAGCCGTAGATGATATGCCGTATATGATTGGGCTGGGCATGGATATTCTGCTGGATCTGCATAAGGAATACGAAGCGGTCATTGAGATGTATCAGAGAGAGGAAGTGACTGCCCCCATCCGGGCTTTTTTCGGGGAAATGGTCAGCCGGCCGGTGCGGAGGAAAGCATATCCCATTGTGCTGACGGATCAGAAAGTAAATCTGGATCAGCTCCTGGCAATCAACAACGCCATGAAATATCCGGTGGCTTACATCCAGGGGCCGCCGGGAACCGGAAAGACAAGCACTATAATCAATACCATAGTCACCGCCTTTTTCAATGAAAAAACCGTACTGTTTGCATCCTATAACAACCATCCCATCAACGGGGTGGTGGAAAAGCTGCTGGGAATGAAATACCAAAGTTACAGCATTCCCTTTCCGGCGCTGCGGCTGGGAAGCAATGAGAAAATGCAGGAAGCCCTGGAGCATATGAAAAGCGTATACGAACAGACCAGGAAAATCAAGGTCTATGAATCCACGCTGGACAGGAACCGGGAAGACCGTATCGAACGGGCCAAACGGCTGTCCGGCTTGCTGCGCAGATACGAGGAGCGGCTGGATTTGGAGGAACGCAGAGAGACTATTCATCGGGTGCTGGAATTTGAAAATGAGCAGCAAATATCTTTTCAGATGCTGCCTTTTCAGGCGGATTTGCAGGGAAGGCAGATGGAGCAGGTGAAGCGCAGAATTGAAAAAACCGGGGATATTACAGAAGAAGAGGCGTTTTCTCTGTTGGATGACAATGTGGAGGAACTGAAAAAGTACCTGTATTACACGTCGGCTCGTTATATCAAAAAAATTGATTTGCCCAGACATGAGGAACTGAAAAATATTATCTTAAATAAGAATAAAAAGCTGCAGTTGGAGGATTTTGCCAGGTATCTCAGCAAAAAAGAAAACATCCGCAAGCTACAGGAAATTTTTCCCATTGTGGCCACCACCTGCATTTCTGCCCATAAGCTGGGAGAGCCTGCGCCCATGTTTGATATGGTGATTATGGATGAGGCCAGCCAGTGCAATCTGGCGGTGTCCCTGGTTCCCGTGATCCGGGGCAGCAGCCTGATGTTGGTGGGAGATCCTCAGCAGTTAAATCCTGTAATTCAGTTGGAGGAACTGGTCAATCAGAAATTAAGGAAAAAGTACAATATTTCCGATGAATACGACTACCGGAAAAATTCCATTTACAAAACTTTTCTTGCCTGTGACGCGGTCAGCGATGAAATCCTTCTTCACTACCATTACCGCTGTCATGAGAAAATCATTGGGTTTAACAACAAGAAATACTACAATGAAAAACTATGCATCAAAACGAAAAGCGATGAGAAGGAGCCTTTGCTGTATATTGACGTGAAAGACAGCCAGAGCAATGGGAAGAATACCGCGCCTGCCGAGGTAGAGGCGGTTCTGCGCTATGCCGCCGCAAACCGGGATAAAACCATAGGGGTGATTACGCCTTTTGTAAATCAGAGGAGACTGCTGGAAGAGGCAGCCAGGGAGGCGCGTTTTACTCATGTAGACTGCGGAACCGTCCATGCTTTTCAGGGGGATGAGAAAGATGTGGTGCTGTTTTCCACTGCCATTACAGAACAGACCGGACAGGGCACGTACCAATGGCTGAAAAATAATAAAGAACTCATCAATGTGGCCACTTCCCGCGCCAGGGACAAGCTGGTGATTCTGGCAGATATGAAGCATCTTAACTGGCTGCATCAGCAGGATGGGGAGGATGATTTTTATGAACTGGTGCAGTATGCCAGACAAAACGGAATGTCTCAGGTCACCCAGAAAAAGGCTAATTCCAGAGCCCTTGGGGTGAAGCCTTTCACCACGGAAACAGAAGAAGCCTTTTTGAAGAATTTAAACCATGCGCTGGAAAATATCTGGCTGTCTCAGAACCGTTTTTTGGTGCAGCAGAAAGTGGATATTAAGGAGCTGTTTTCGGAACGTCCGGAACAAAAAGAGTTATTTTATACAGATCAGTTTGATTTTGTCGTGTATGAGAAGCAGGAAGCCGAAGAAGTCCCGGTGCTGGCCATTGAACTGGACGGGCGGGAGCATCTGGAAGAGGAAGTTCTGCAGCAGCGTGAGAAGCAGAAGCAGGAGATCTGCAGCGCCTTTGGCCTGCAGGTCATTCGGGTGGAAAATTCCTATGCCAGAAGGTATAACCACATCAAAGAGATTTTAATGAATTTCTTTTCCAGGAAACACTGATTTCTACTTTTTGGATACGGATGGAAAGTTTGCTGCAGTATTGACAAAGTGAAACTACTGTGGTAGTATGAATATATAGACTACTGCAGTAGTTTCAGGAGGTATGTATGGAAGTGAAGTTGTTTGATTCAGAATTGAAGGTGATGGATGTGCTCTGGCGGGAAGGAGACGCCACGGCCAAGCATATTTCTGATGTATTGAAGGATGAGGTGGGCTGGAACAAGAACACCACGTATACCCTGATCAAGCGCTGTATGAAAAAGGGAGCCATTGAACGTTTTGAGCCGAACTTTATGTGCCATGCGCTGATTCCCAAGGAAAGAGTGCAGGAGGCGGAGACGGAGGAGCTTATCAATAAAATATATGATGGCTCCGCAGACAAATTGTTTGCCGCTTTGTTAAACAGAAAGAATTTCTCCCGGGAGGAGATTTGCAGGCTGAAACAGCTGGTGGAAGATTTGGAATGAGGTGACGCAGATGACGTTGTGGGAAATGAGTGTTTCCGGCGGAATTTTAATTTTGGTGATACTGGCAGCCCGCAGGCTGTTTCAGAACAGGCTGCCCAGGCATACCTTTCTGATACTGTGGATGGCAGCGGTTTTGCGGCTTCTGGCGCCCTGGTCAGTGGAGGCGCCTTTCAGCGTTTATTCGCTGTTGGAGAGTTCCGGAATTGCAGACGGGCTTGAGGGGCTTGCAGGAATTTCCGGAATTACCGGATTAGAGGGTGACGGGAGTTCTCTTTCTGGTGAAGGAGCAGGAAATGGAATATGGAACGGTTCCGGTGAAGGAGCAGGAAATGGAATATGGAACGGTTTCGGTGAAGGAGCAGGGAATGGAATATGGAACGGTTTCGGTGAAGGAGCAGGGAATGGAATATGGAACGGTTTCGGTGAAGGAGCAGGGAATGGAATATGGAACGGTTCCGATGAAGAAGCAGAGAATGCTGCAAAAGGAAGCGGGAATGAAGCAGTAAGTGCGGAACCGAATTCTCTCAGCGCCGGTGCGGGATTTTCTCTTTTAAAGATTCTCTATCTGAGTGGGGCGCTGCTCTGTGCAGGAGTTTATCTGACTGCATACCTGAAATACCGCAGAATATTCCGAACCTCACTGCCAGTGGAAGATCCGGCTGTTTGGGAGTGTGTACAGTCTGTTCCGCTGAAGCGCCGGGTGCAGGTGCGCAGCCTGGATTTGATTGTAACGCCTATGACTTACGGTGTGCTGCGTCCGGTGATTCTGCTTCCCAAAGGGATTCAGTGGGAAGATTCCCGGCAGATGAAGTTTGTTTTAACTCATGAATTGATTCATGTCCGCAGGTTTGATGCTGTTTGGAAGTTTTTGCTTGTGTCCGCCGCATGCATTCACTGGTTCAATCCATTGGTGTGGATCATGCAGATTTTGGCAAACCGGGATCTGGAGTTGGCCTGTGATGAAAAAGTCATTGAGCGTTTCGGACAGGATTCCAAGCGGGCGTACGCCATGTCTTTAATCAACCTGGCAGAGCAAAAAAGCAGTTTGGTTTCCTGGGGAAGCGGATTCAGTAAAAATGCAATGGAAGAAAGGATTGCTGCTATTATGAAAAAAAGAAAATTTACCGTTGGTTCCCTTACAGGATCTGGAATTCTGGTGATGTTTATGGCCGTATTGTTTGCCGCTTCTGCACTGCAGAATACGGTTGAAAAGGATACTGTGGCGGAGGCGGAGACAGAAGAAAACAACAGCAGAGGTTTGGCGGAGACAGAAGAAAACGATAGCAGAAGTTTGGCGGAGACAGAAGAAAACAACAGCAGAGGTTTGGCGGAGACAGAAGAAAACGATAGCAGAAGTTTGGCGGAGACAGAAAAAAACGACAGCAGAGGTTTGACGGAAACAGCAGAAAGTGATAACAGGGGTCTGGCGGGAACAGAAACGGCGGAAACGGATAAGGTGCCGGATTTAGAACGATTTAATTCCGAAGGTATGGTTTTGCTTCCCCTGCCCAAGAAGAATCCGACAGATGTTTCTGGAGGAATAGATTCTGAAACGGTGTGGGAAAGCGATGTGCAGGAACCTTTTGTTCTTTTTCTGGAGAATATTTCCCGAAGTGCGGAGTTTTCCGAATATGAGAAATATGGATTGTCCTATGACCGGGAAGGCGCACATTTTCTGTACAATGGTGAAATTGTTGGATATTTCAAGGATGAAATGGGGCCGAATCTGTTTCGGAAGTTTACAGATGAAGAAGGAACCGTAGGGATAGTGGTGAAGCGGGATGATTCCTGGAACATGACCGGATTCACGGTAGAGAGTGCGGAAGAAAAACAATGAATCAGATACTTATGACAATTATGGCAGTCGGAGCCATCGTCGGCGGGATTGACCGGATTTTTGGAAACAAACTGGGCTATGGCGAAAAGTTCGAGGAAGGATTTCAGCTTTTAGGGCCAATGGCCTTGTCCATGACAGGGATGATCTGCTTAGCTCCGGCGCTGGCAGACATTTTGGGGCGGGCGGTAATCCCTTTTTATCAGGCGATCGGGGCGGACCCGTCCATGTTCGGAAGCGTGCTGGCCATTGATATGGGCGGTTATCAGCTTGCAAAGGAATTGGCTGTAGACAGCCGGATTGGCAGCTATGCAGGCATTGTGGCGTCTGCAGTTTTTGGCTGTACGTTAGTGTTTACAATTCCGGTTGGTATGGGAATGATAGAACAGGAGGACCGGAAATTTTTTGCCAGGGGAATCATGCTGGGGCTGACCGGCATGCCGGCGGGACTTCTGTGCGGCGGGCTTTTGTGCGGACTGTCTGTGGGGGAGTGCCTGCATCAGAATCTGCCTGTATTTGCGGCGGCTCTGCTGCTTCTGCTGGGGTTGTGGAAAATACCAAGGCAGATGGTCAAAGGGTTTTATGGATTGGCGGGAGGCATACGCGCCCTGGTTACGGTGGGCCTGATGCTGGCGGCCGCAGAATCCTTCTGCGGATGGAATCCGCTGCCCGGGATGGCTCCTGTGGAAGATGCCATGGGCGTGGTGTCTTCCATTGGCGTAGTGATGCTGGGGAGCCTTCCGGCGGCAAAGTTTTTAAGCCGGCTGCTGGAGAAGCCTTTTCTCTGCCTGGGGGCAAAGATGGGGATGAAATCACAGAGTCTGACCGGAATGCTTCTGGGGCTGGTGAGTCCCGTGCCGGTTTTTACCATGTATCATGAGATGGACCCCAAAGGAAAAGTGGCTGTGGGGGCGTTTCTGGTAAACGGGGCAAGCCTTTTGGCGGCTCATATGGGATTTACCGTCAGCACAGAGCCGGAAATGCTTCCTGCTCTGATGGGCGGAAAGCTCTGCGGTGCGGCGGCTTCGGTTGCGCTGGCGCTGTGTGTTTCTGGAAATCAGGAATCCTGAATCATTTCTTGTAATGACGGTTATGAAAACAAAACGGCTATAGTTTTGGAGGAAAAGGAAGAATAAGCGTGACAGTTTAAGTGAAAGGGCTTTAGGGAAGTGAAGTTTATCTGCAATATATGGCTGTGATACTGAAAGAACCACAGTATATTTTGCGGGAAACCAGTCATTTTCCGTAAGCCCTGTTTCTGCGTTTTCCAGGGAAATGCCTAAAATAAACGATTCACAAACATGTTGCGATATGAATTGAAATATGCTACAATGAAAATATTGAAATTACAGAGAAAAAGGAGATAGTTTTATGAATCTACTTGATGAACTGAGAGAATTGGGCGTGAGCGTAGATGAGGGAGTAAAGCGGTTGGGGGGCAATACTGCCATTTATAAAAAAATGTTGGGGACTTTTACAAAAATGATGAAAAATTATTCCGTTGAGCCTGATTTTGACGGAGAAGATTATGAAGATATTATTGAAAAAGCCCATGCAATTAAAGGAGCTTCCGGAAATCTGTCCGTGACTCCAGTGTATGAAGCGTACAGTGAGATTGTAGATCTGCTGCGCAAAGGACAACCGGAAGAAGCGAGGGAGGTGCTCGTGAAGATTCTGCCTGTCCAGGAGAAAATCATAAGCGCCATAGATAATTCATAATATGGAGGAGCCGATGGAGAAGAATGTAAGAAAGTTTTTGAGGAACAGTTTTGTCAGTGTAATCAGTGTCTGCGTTGTCGTGTTTATTGGGCTGGTACTGATTATGGGCAAGCGGACAGGGGATACCATTGATGAGATCAGTGAAATCTACATGTCTGAAATGAATACTCAATTGGGACAGAAATTTACGTCAATCATTGGGCTGCGTTTGGGGCAGGTTCAAGGCTTGATCCGCCGGACCCCGCCGGATTCTGCCGAGTATAATGAAGATTTTATTGAGGATCTTACAATTGGGGGAGAGGTCAGAGAATTTACATTCCTTGGATTGTACGCAGAAGACGGAGAGCTGGAAACCATTTACGGCGGCCAAATAACGGTTTCTCAGGATTCAATCATTCAATCTTTGAAAAAAGATGGAAATATTGTAGCCATGGGAATGAGCGATCAGGGTGAGAGAATGCTCATTTTAGGAAGAGGAGCGGAGTATCCCATGAAAAATGGGGGGAAGAGCGTGGCTTTGATTGCCGGGATTCCTATGGAATATCTGAAGGAAGCGCTGTTTTTGGATTCTGGAGATACCCTGGTGTATACGCATATCATTGACAGCCAGGGCAATTTTGTAATTCGCAGCGGAGACGCTTTTCGGGAAAGTTATTTTGAACGGATTCTGTCAGAAGCCAAGGATCACAGAAGCAGTGCAGAGGAGTATATATCGGAACTGAAGGAAGCTATGGAAAAAGGGGAACCTTATGCGAAGATGGTGACCATCAATGGAGAGAAGCGGTATACATACTGCACGCCGATCAAGGAGACCCATGATTGGTACCTTGTTACCGTTATGAATAAGGAAGCCATGGATGCGCCTATCAGCGCTTTGGATCTTCAGCGGATAGGAATTATGGTTGGATCTTCCGTTATGATTTTAGTGGCTATGTCCATTGTATTTTTGCTGTATTTCCGGTTTTCTATCCATCAGATGGAAGAACTGAATTCTGCAAAGCAGAAGGCAATCTGTTCCGATAAAGCCAAGAGTGAATTTCTTTCCAGTATGAGCCATGATATCCGGACGCCAATGAATGCTATTATCGGAATGACAGAGATTGCATTAAAGAATATCAAAGATCCGGAGCGTGTGATGGATTGCCTGAATAAAGTCAAGCTGTCAAGCAAACACTTGCTGGGATTGATTAATGATGTTCTTGATATGTCCAAGATTGAAAGCGGCAAAATGACCCTTAATATGAATCAAATGTCTCTGCGGGATGCGATGGATGATATCGTAAATATCATGCAGCCTCAGGTGAAAACGAAAAGGCAGTATTTTGATATTTTTATTCAGTCTATCAAAACGGAAGACGTATTCTGTGATTCCGTGCGGCTGAATCAGGTGCTGCTGAACCTTTTATCGAATGCAACGAAATTTACGCCGGAGGAAGGTAGGATAGATGTTCATCTGTATCAGGAGGAATCTCCTGTGGGTGAAGATTATGTCCGTACCCATTTCGTAGTGGAGGATACAGGAATCGGAATGTCCGAGGAATTCCAAAGTAAGATTTTTGACAGCTTTGAACGGGAGAATTCCGATCAAGTGGCTAAAATTATGGGAACCGGACTGGGAATGTCTATTACCAAAGCAATTGTTGATTTGATGAAAGGTACGATTCAATTAACCAGTGAGTTGGGCAAGGGAAGCAAATTCCACATTACGCTGGATTTGAAGAAATGTGAAATTGATGAAAAAGATATGATGCTGCCCCATTGGGATGTGTTGGTGGTGGATGATAATGAACAACTGTGTACCAGTGCAGTTGCCAATCTGCAGGAATTGGGTGTACATACCGAGTGGTCTTTGGATGGCCGGCAGGCAATCCGCATGATTGAAGACAGGCATTTGCAGAACAATGATTATGATTTTGTATTGGTGGATTGGAAGATGCCCAATATGAACGGAATTGAAGTGATCCGTGAAATGAGGAATGTGATGGTTGGAAATAAGATTCCGGCTTTTCTGATTTCTGCTTATGACTGGAGCGAATTAGAGGAAGAAGTAGACGCTTCTGAAATTGAAGGATTTATTTCCAAGCCCTTGTTTAAATCTACACTGTATCTGTATTTGAAGAAATATATGGAGGGTGAAGATTTTGCCGATGAGAGTGAAGAGATTGAGATAGATTTTGAAGGCAAGCACATTCTTCTGGCGGAAGATATCGACGTGAACTGGGAGTTTATCAGTGAGATTTTAAGTTCTGTAGGACTGATCCTTGAACGGGCCGTCAACGGAAAAGAGTGTCTGGAGATGTTTGAAGCTTCTGAGATTGGATTCTATGACGCAATTCTGATGGATATTCGTATGCCGGTGATGAATGGATACGATGCTACCATAGCAATCCGGGGCCTGGAGCGGAGTGATAACGGGCTGCCGATTATTGCCATGACCGCAGACGCATTTTCGGATGATGCACAGCATTGCCTGGAAGTAGGCATGGATGCGCATATTGCGAAACCGATTGATTTGAAAGAATGTATGCGGACACTGCAGAAATATTTGAATTAGGAATAAAAGAATTGAGCCGTATTGGTGGCAGATAATGCCGCTGATACGGTTTTTCTTATTTGATAGGGAAGACATTGTTGCTGTGAAGCACTAAAGTGTATGGCTTTCCTATCAAATAAAAGCGCTCCGCGATGCACAAAAAATGGCAAATAGATGCGGTTTCGCGTTGAGAAGCCGGAGATTTTTGTGATTAAAAAGAATTGACAATTGTAATGCAGTAAGGTATAATCTAAAACATATAAAACCTATTGAATAAGTAGGAAATAATAGAATAAAAATGGAGGCAGGAGTCATGAGTCAAATTAAAGAAAGCGCATTGGAATTGATTGGAGGAACTCCCATACTGAAGCTGAACGGATACATGAAGAAGGCGGGCATTACAGGTGCAGTGATTCTAGCCAAGTTGGAATATCTGAATCCGTCGGGGTCTGTGAAAGACCGCACTGCGCTGGCAATGATAGAAGATGCTGAGAAGAGAGGCGTCCTAAGAGAAGGAGCAACCATTATTGAGCCCACCAGCGGAAATACAGGGATCGGCCTTGCGGCAGCGGCAGCGGCGAAAGGTTATCAGACAATTCTGACCCTGCCGGATACCATGAGCGTGGAGCGGAGAAATTTGCTGAAAGCTTATGGGGCTAAACTGGCTCTGACAGAAGGGGCCCGGGGTATGCAGGGAGCCATTGATAAAGCAGAAGAGCTGAGAAATGAAATCGAGGGTGCGGTGATTTTAGGGCAGTTTGTGAATCCGGCCAATCCGGCAGTTCACAAAGCTACAACGGGACCGGAAATCTGGCAGCAGACTGATGGAAACGTGGATATTTTTGTAGCCGGCGTTGGGACAGGGGGAACCATTACCGGCGTCGGGGAATACTTAAAGGAGCAGAATCCCGATGTGAAAATTGTGGCAGTGGAACCTGCCGGAAGCGCTGTGCTTTCAGGAGGAGCCTCGGGCCCCCACAAGATCCAGGGAATCGGTGCGGGTTTTGTGCCGGAGGTTCTGAATCCGGAGGTATATGATGAAGTGATTGCAATAGAGAACGAAGATGCTTTTGCAGAGGGAAAAGCCTTTGCGGTAAGTGAGGGGATTCTGGTGGGCATATCCTCCGGTGCGGCGTTAAAAGCGGCGGCGATTTTGGCCGGCCGGCCGGAAAACAGCGGCAAGACAATTGTTGCACTGCTGCCGGATTCCGGTGACAGATATTTGTCTACCCCATTATTTCAGGACAAAGAATAAACCGCATACCAGAACATGATTAAAAATTTAATACACAGGTAATTCGAAACCGCCTTTTTCCAGGCACAGGAGCGATGGATGTTGTAATGTTCCGCCTGCATGGAGAAGGGCGGTTTTGAGTGGCTGCCTTTAGCCGGCTGCAGTATCTGCAAAACATCCCCCCAGGAGGCTTCCCTCCCCTTTTTTGTTGTGATAGAATATGGCATGCGAAATATTACTCCGGCGGTTATACCCGTGAGCGAAATTATTTGCCGACAGATCTTTCACAGATTTGAGGAAAAAAGCAAATGATTTGGGAGATAAGTATGCTCGTGAGTATAAATACGGAAACATCTTCCTTGCCCAAATCTCCGTCGGCTGTGATATTTATACCCGTGAGCGAAATCATTTGCCAGAAGATTGTTCAGAACTTTGAGGAAAAAAGCAAATGATTTGGCAAATAAGTATGCTCGTGAGTATAACCACAGGAGTAATAAAACGGACAGCAGGCGCTGATACGGTGGGGAGTCACTGAATCAGGCGCCAGAATACGGAAAACATAAAAAGGCAGACAGCAGGAAAAGAGAGGAGTCAGAAAGATGAAAAAGGGAAAAAGAGATATTTTGCGAAGATATGCTGCATTTTACATAAGAAGTATCTGCAACAGGAAAAAGGCATGGGTTTTGTGCTGCACTGCGCTGGCATTGTGCAGTTTGTCGGCAGGATGCGGAGCAAAAGAGGATTCTTCTGACAGTATTGTCTGCTACGTGGGTCATGGATTCTGGGACGGTTCCCTGGATCCGGTGAAAGGCGGTTTTGCTTACGGATATGATTTTATCAACAATGCATTGGTGCGGGTTAATGCCCGATCGGAATACGAAGGAGATTTGGCGGAAAGCTGGGAAATTTCCGAAGATGCACTGACTTATACCTATAAGCTGAAACAGGGAATTCATTTCCAGGACGGCTCTGATTTTACAGCGGAAGATGTGGTGTTTACCTATGAAGCGGTGATGGCTAATCAGGGACAGAATGAGAAGGTGGATTTGTCTAAACTGGAAAAAGTAGAGGCGTTGGATGACTATACGGTGCAATTCACTTTAAAAGAACATTTTTCCCCTTTTCTGGATACGACTGCCCAGCTTGGAATTGTGCCTGGCGACGGATATGACAGTGCGGCATTTGATCAGAAACCAGTGGGGACAGGCCCGTGGAAAGTGGTTCAATATGATATGGAACAGCAGTTGATTGTGGAGGCAAATGAAGACTACTTTGAAGGAACGCCGGAAATTAAGCGGGTAACGTTCGTAGATATGGACAATGAGGCGGCGTTTTCCAATGCCAGATCCGGGCAGTTGGATGTGGTGATGGTGCAGCCTTCCTATGCGGCAGAAACCATAAAGGGCATGCATATGGAGAAGTTAGAGACCATGGATGTAAGAAATATCAGCCTTCCATGCCGGAAACCGGAAACGATCCTGAATGGTGACGGAGAGGAGATATCCGTTGGAAATGCAGTTACTTCTGATTTGGCCGTGCGAAAGGCGCTGTCTCTTGGAGTAAACCGTCAGGAAGTGATCGACAATGCCTTTAACGGCATAGGCCGGCCGGCAGAAGGATGGACGGACAATTTAATCTGGGGAAATACGGAAAGGTACGAAGACGCTCAAACAGAGGAGTCTGAAAAAATATTGGAAGAAAGCGGATGGACAGATGAAAATGGCGACGGAATCCGGGAAAAAGACGGAATCCCATGCGCATTTGAGGTTTACACTCCCTCAGATGAACCGGATCGCTATCTTTTGGCAGCGGCAGCGGCAGAAAATGTAAAAGAGCTGGGAATTTCCATTGAGGTAAAACAAACCACCTGGGATGAAATTGCAGTAAAATCTTACACCCAGAGTGTTGTGTGGGGATTTGGCCAATACAGCCCCATGGTACTGGACAACCAGTTCCAGTCCGGCCATTTTGCCGCACAAACTTACAGCAATCCCAGCGGCTATCAGAACGAAACGGTAGACAGCCTGATAGAAGAAGCCATTGCAGCCAACAGCCAGGAAGCTGCCGTTGCGGCCTGGAAAGAAATTCAAAACATTTATGCAGAAGACTATCCGTATTTATACCTGGTCAACATTGAGCATTGCTATTTCATCAGTGACAGACTGGACATTTCAAAAGAAACCCAGATTCCCCACCCCCACGGCCACGGAATTCCGATTATCTGCAATATGAAGGACTGGAAAATCAAATAATGATAGGTTTGTCAGAACGTTTGCAAGATTTGCGCGGGAACGGACAGTCTCAATTGCCTACCGTTCCCAAATAGTAAAATTATATTCTATCACTTTCGGAAAGGAATCTCCTATATCATGAAAAAAATTATCTTACCGGCCTTGCGCATGCTCACTCTTTTGACGGCTATAAGCATCCTCTCATTCTTAATGATGGCAAAGTCTCCGGTAGACCCTCTGACAGCTTATATCGGAACCAACTCCACAATTTCAGAGGATGCCAAAGAAGAGATTGCAGAATACTGGGGCTTGAATGATCCGCCTCTGGAGCGGTTTCTGGCATGGGCAGGCAATACCCTGCGGGGGGATTTCGGAACATCCATTGTCTATAAACAGCCGGTATTGACAGTATTGAAAGAGCGATTCCGGTATTCCCTGGCCCTGATGCTGATTGCCTGGCTCAGTTCCGGCGTTCTCGGGTTTGTTCTGGGGGTTGCGGCGGCGATCCATCAGGACAGCATATTGGATAAAGTGATAAAGACAATCTGCCTGGTATTTCAGTCTGCTCCAACCTTTTGGGTGGGACTTATGATGCTCAGTATTTTTGCGGTAAATCTGGGCTGGTTTCCCATTGGCTTAGCGGCGCCTATGGGGAAAATGGCCTCGGAGGTGACGCTGGGAGAGCGGATTTATCATTTGATTCTGCCTTCCATTACCTTAAGCATTCTGGGCATCGGAAAAATCACTTTGTATACAAGGCAGAAATTGCTGGAAGTTCTGGGCAGTGAATTTATGCTGTATGCCAGGGCCAGAGGAGAGGACACAAAGCAGATGATAAAAGGCCATGGAATCAGAAACATTGCAATTCCGGCCATTACGGTGCAGTTTGCCTCTTTCAGTGAGCTGTTCGGCGGAATTGCCCTGGCCGAAACCGTGTTTTCCTACCCGGGAATCGGAAGCGCAGTGACTGCGGCCGGCCTTGGCGGGGATGTGCCGCTGCTTCTGGGAATTGCCATATTCAGCGCTGTCTTTGTATTTACAGGCAATTTCATTGCAAATATTCTGTACGGCATGGTAGATCCCAGGATCAGGGAGGGCATTTCCCATGAATGATAAAGTGTTTCAGAAAGAAAAGGGTACGGTCATGACAGAATCAGGAAGAACATTTCTTGTGAACGGAAAATCAGAGGCATTTTGGAACCGGAGAAGAAAAACCTTGTTTGTCCTGGGTGCGGCCGCATTGTATTTAACGGTTATCCTGGCAGCAGGATTGCTCATGAGTCCGGAATGCTATGAAGTAGACTACGCTGCAAAATTTTCAGCGCCATGTCTGGAACATCCTTTCGGCACGGATTATATGGGCAGGGATATGTTTTTTAGGAGCGTGAAGGGGCTCTCCAACAGCATTATAGTGGGAATTCTGGCGTCGGCAGTCAGTTCCGTAATTGCCCTGATATCAGGAGTGGCGGCAGCATTGCAGGGAGGCGTGGTCGATCGGTTTGTCAACTGGTGCGTGGATTTGTGCATGGGAATTCCCCATTTGATTCTGTTAATTCTGGTTTCGTTTATGATGGGAAAAGGCGGCAGGGGCGTTCTGATTGCGGTGGCGCTGACCCATTGGCCGGAATTAACCCGGCTGGTACGGGCAGAAGCGCTCCAGGTTCGTTCTGCCCGATATGTGCAGGCGTCTTACCGAATGGGAAAGACCAGGCTTCAGGTGGCAAAAGATCATATGCTTCCTCAGGTGCTACCGGTATATTTGATCGGCGTGGTTCTGCTGTTTCCCCATGCCATTATGCATGAGGCGGCCATTACCTTTCTGGGCTTTGGATTTCCGGCGGAGGTTCCGGCCATAGGTGTGATTTTATCGGAATCTATGAACCATATTACCACAGGAAAATGGTGGATGGCAGTTTTTCCGGGGCTGATGCTTCTTGCGGCTGTGATGCTGTTTGATGCGGCAGGGGAAAACCTGAAACGTCTGCTGAATCCAAACAGCGGAAATGAATCGTGATTTGGGAGGAAGGAAAATGAAAGGACAAAAAGAACCGGTTCTCACCATAAGGGATCTGTCTGTTTCTTTTACCATGTATGACAGAGGATTGAACCGGCGGGAATTTGAGATGGTGCACCAGCTTTCTCTCACGGTAAATGCAGGGGAAATTGTGGCAGTGGCAGGTTCCAGCGGTTCCGGGAAAAGTCTGCTGGCTCATGCGGTTCTTGGGATTTTGCCAGGGAATGCAAGAGTGACGGGAACCATGGAATTCTGCGGCCAGAGGCTGGATGAAGCATCTTTGAAAAAACTGAGGGGACAGGAGATTTCTTTTATTCCCCAGTCGGTGAAGTATCTGGACCCTTTGATGAAAGTGGGCCGGCAGGTGATCGGTCCCTGCAGCAGGAGAGAGAAAAAAGAACGTCAGGAAAAAATGAAGCAGGTGTTTGCCCGGTATCAATTGGAAGAATCCGTGGCAAATCTGTATCCCTATCAGCTGTCCGGCGGCATGGCGAGGCGTGTGCTGATTTCCGGCGCAGTGATGAATTCAGCGAAGCTGATTGTGGCAGATGAGCCTACGCCGGGGTTGCAGGAGTCGCTGGCAAGGGAGACGCTGCATAATTTCCGGGAATTGGCGGAGGAAGGATGCGGGGTATTGCTCATTACCCATGACATTGATTTGGCATTGCAGATGGCGGATCGAATTGCCGTTTTTTACGACGGAAGGGTGTTGGAACCAGCGCCGGCAGCGGACTTTTTGAACACGAATTGGAAAGAAGAGGTAGAGTTATGCAAAAGTTTTACAAAGAGCCGGCCCTTCGGGCAGCGCATATCAGTTTCCGATATCGGAAGAATGCCCCTTGGGTATTGAAGGACGTAGATCTAAGCGTGGAAGCTGGGGAGCGGGTGGCTCTGGTGGGACCTTCCGGCTGCGGAAAAAGCACCTTGGCAGGAATTTTGGCAGGGTATGAAGTACCCGGAAACGGAGAGGTCTTATGGGAGGGGAAGCCATTGGAACGGAAGGGCTTCTGCCCTGTCCAGATGATTGGCCAACACCCGGAACAGGCGGTGAATCCCCGGTGGAGAATGGAAAAAATTCTGAGGGAATGCTGGAATCCGGATGAGGAGCTGCTGCAGAGAATGGGAATTGAGAAAAGCTGGATGACGCGGTGGCCCATTGAATTGTCCGGCGGGGAACTGCAGCGGTTCTGCATTGCCCGGATACTGGGACCTGAGACAAAATTTCTGATTTGTGATGAAATCAGCGCTATGCTGGATGTGATTACACAGGCGCAAATCTGGCAGATTCTCCTGGAAGAGACAGAGAGGCGAAAGATGGGGATGCTTGTAATTACCCATAACCGGGCATTGGCAGAGCGTGTTTGCAGCCGAATGGTAGATTTGGAAGAGATCAATCATGAGGTTTCTGTTTGTTGATAAAAAAATCCCTTGAAAACTTTCGTCTTCAAGGGATTCTCTACGTGCGTGAGAAGATTCGAACTCCCGACACCTTGGTCCGTAGCCAAGTGCTCTATCCAGCTGAGCTACACACACATAACAAATGTTCGCCTGGAACGTTTATAATCTTACTCCTGTTTCCGGAATTTGTCAAGTGATTTTTTGAAAAAAATTTGGGAAATGTGATGAAAAAAAGAGCATAGTGTGATAGAATAACAGATAGTTGGAAAAATATTGGATAAAACAGAAAGCACACAAGTAGGAGAACGTTCATGACAAAAAAGGAATTTTTACATGAATTGCAGACTGCGCTGCAGGGAGAGATGGATCAGTCGGCAGTCAATGAGAATCTGAGATTTTATGATAATTATATTATGGAGGAGTCCAGAAAAGGAAAGAGCGAAGCGGAAGTAACGGCTCAGTTGGGAAATCCCAGGCTCATCGCAAAGACATTGATTGATACATCAGACAAGCCAGGGGCATCTGGAAAGCAGTATTATTCGGAGGATTACAGTTCTGCAGGCACAGACAGAGGGTTCCGGGCAGATTATTCCCAGCAGGATGGATGGGATGTGCGTTTCGGGAGATTTAAGCTGAACAGTTGGTATGGGAAGTTATTGCTGGTATTGATTGCAATTCTGCTGATTGTAGTTGTAGCCAATGTGGTGGCTTTTCTGCTGCCGGTTATGGTGCCGATTATATTGATCTGGCTGCTGTATTCACTGTTTTTGGGGAATAGACGATAGATTGGACACAGGAGGAAGCCATGGAAACAGTAAAAGTAAGTAAGGGAAGACATTTTTTAAAAAGAGGAGACAGGCTTAAGGGGCTGTTTGTTATATTGCAGGGCAATGTCCGGGTAATTTCAGAGAATGATGAATTTCGTATGAATACGGGGAGCATTGTGGGTCTGCCGGAGAGCCTTTCTGACAGCTATGTGTGTGAGTATGTGGCGGAAACCGATTGTATGCTTTATGCATTTCCTTATCGGACGGTAGAAGATTATAAGAAGATATTTACGGAAGATGAGAAATATGTGGCGGTGTTTGCCATGGGCGCTGCCCATCAGGCAGACATGATGATACGCCGGTACGATACATTTTACAGGAAAGCCGGAGAGTTCTATCGTTTTCTTTCAGAGAGTTTCGGAGAGTATCAGAAGCTGTGCGGGGAACTTGGAATGCCGGAGAAACAGATGGCCGGAATCAATTCTCTTGCGCCGGTTGCGATCAAAGAGCCGATTCAGTCCTGGGTGGGCGCGTATTATGAGCGGATGTCTGCTCTGCCTCTGGCCGCACTGGATCAGCAGTTGGCAAGAGATTATGTGATTGGCACAGGGGCTATTTCCAATGCAGTGTTCTGGATGAGAAAATCCATGGAACTGGTGGGAGTGATAAAAAGTTATCTGAGAGACCATAAAGACCTTCTGCTGTCAGGGACTTCGGAAAATCTTTTCCGAATGTATTTTGAACTTGCGAAAAAGGCGGCTTATACCGGCGCAGATATCAGTGCGGTACAGCAGAGAATCTCTGAATTAATAGAATTTGCAAGGAAAATCGGGTTTTATCCGGAACAATTGGTGAGTTCGAATTTAGCAGAGTATGAGAATTATGATTTTACCCTCACTGCCCAGGCGGAAAGCGGCAGTCAGGAAGAGGAAGAAATCGCAGAGCCTTACGAAGAGGGAATTGATTATCTAACTGAGATCTTGGAATATTCCGGCTGGCGGGAGGAAAAGGCGCAGAGTTTCCGATCTTCTCTTAAGGAATATAAGAATCTGCCGGATATGCTTGCCACCACAGATGATGTGCGCAGGCTCCGCCGGAAAATTACCGATGATTTTTATGCGGTATATGAACTGTGCTTTTTCCATTCGCTGGATGGAGGCTATATGCCTACTTCCGTGAAAATGTTTTTGAATTTCGGTTTTATGGACGAAGAGCTGGCAGGCAAGGAGAATACTCGCAGTCTCTTTGAGGCGGCAGGCCATATGAGACGCTGCAGGGCAAGCAATGTATATACCATATATGAGTGGCTGATGAGCGTTTACCGGGGCGAAAATGAACCTTCCAGGAATGAATTTGACATGGATTACACCGGTTACCTGAATGAACAGAAGAAGACCGGCAAGATTACGGCGGCTCAGGTGCCTCTGCTGGCGAAAGACAATCAGGAGAAGTTAAAGTTCGAGATGCAGAATATGTTTGTCTCTACCAACCGCGCCACTTATGGGAAAATTTCTACATTCTGTCCCATCTTGTATAAAGATGATATCATCGGATCGGTGGAGCACATGCTGGTAACGGCGGAGAAAGCCAATGAAGCCTTAGACGAAATCCGTAAGATTGATTTCTCTCTGTTTTACCGCGAAGTGGGATTCTCCGATCCGGAACATGAAGTCAATATGGAAATGATTCAGAAGGAAGTGATTCCTTATATTATATTAATGCCCAATGCGGGAAGCAAAGCCATGATGTGGCAGGAGACAGCGGGAATCAAGAAGGACACCCAGGCCAGGTTTATTTTCCCCATACTTACGGCATCGGATGTAGGAGAGCTGATGGTAGAGGTATGCGGCCGGTTCCGTTGGGAAATGTGCCGGAAGATTCAGGGCGTCCGCTGGAATGATATCACAGAGGCTTCTCTGACTTCCGAATACAATGATTATATCCAGTATTACCGGAAGAACCATGACCTGTCTGCGGACGCCAAAGAAAAAGTAAAGAATGCTCTTTATAAATCCAAGAATAATTACCGGGAGGTATTTGTAAAGGATTACCAGAGCTGGATCCGCTATGAGTCCAAGGGCAGCTTCCGCCTGAACAAAGTGGCCAGAGATATTATTTTCCGGTACTGTCCGTTCAATAAGGCTATCCGGGCGGAACTGAAAGTAAACCCCATGTACCGGGAAATGTTTGAGAAATATGAAATATTAAAGGATCGAAAAGCCCGCCACATGCTGCTGTGGTATGACCGGTATCAGAAGAAAGGCGGCGTCATTACTGAGGAGCTGCAGGTAAATAAAGATTTCTATGATTTATAAGGATAAAGATATGTTATACTCACGAGTATACTGATTTGCCAAATCATTTGCTTTTTTCCTCAAAGTTATGAACGATCTTCTGGCAAATGATTTCGCTCACGGGTATATATTCTCCCTGGGATAAAGTTAAATTATGGTTAAGGTTAACGTGAAGGTGAGCATGAGGTTCTCCGAGGGTTCTGCGGCATCAGAGCCGGAACAGGAGGCAGTCAGGGAGCCGTTCATGGCTTCAGCCAGAGATTTGGCAATGGTCAGTCCCAGCCCTGTGCCGCTGCTGGTTCTGGCAGAATCCTGCATATAGAAGCGATCAAACAGATGTGGAACGTCTTTGGGCGTAAGGTTTTTGGCACCGTTGGTAAACTGGATGCAGATGTTTTCAGGGAGCTCCTGTAAGGAGATCTTCAAACATCCGGTTCCGTAGCGGCCGGCATTTTGAAACAGGTTGTCAAAAATCCGCTCCAGCGCCTGGGGATCTCCCAGCGCCGGAACCGGACGTTCAGGCAGCGCATGTTCCAAAACGATCTGTGACTGTTCCAGTATGTGGTAATTGTCCAAAAGCGCTTCCCGAAGAATCCGGCAGACATCCACCTGCTGCAACTTCACCTTGTAATCCTGGGAAGTTAGACGGGAGAAATCATAGAATTGAGATACCAGATGTTCCATGGCATGGGATTTTCGTCCAATGATTTCAAGGATTTCAGCAGTTTCGGATTCATCAGCCTGTTTCAGAAACTTTAAGTAACCGAGAATGACCGTGAGAGGCGTTCGTAAGTCATGGCTGATCTGCTGGATCTGCTGCTGGAATTGTTTCTCCCGTTTCTCATAATTCTGCCGTTCTCTGCGCAGTTCTTCCAGCATACAGTTGACAGTGTGCAGCAATTTTTCCAAATCATGATCCGGCGCGGCCAGATGCAGAATTTGATTTTGGCTGAGGTCTTTTTGGATTTCCAGCAGTTCCCTGCGGGCTTCCCTCAGCGCATGTTTCATTAGAAAACAGCGAAAAGCAAAATATCCGCCTGCAAGGAGCAGGAGGGCAAAAAGCATATAGAACATAGGGCCTCCATTTCGTAAGATTTTTCATTACTATTTTCCGCGGCAATGAAGCTGTCCGTTTAATTATCCTTTTTCCGAAGAGTAGCAATGGCCCATAGGCCGAACAGAAGAATGCCAATGGCGCCGGCCATCAGGCATTTTTCCATACCAGCCCCGGTGTCCCAGACGGTGATGCAGGTTTTGGTTGTGACCTGCATGTTTGGGTGTCCGAGATTGGTGAAAAAATTGGCGGGCATCCAGAGCGCGGCAGTTTGAAGAAATTCCAGCTTTATGCTCAGAAGGAAAAGGATTTTCGGAATGCCGAACAGGATGCAGTACCATGCCAGAATGCCGAAAATACTCTGTTCAAACAGCTCCAGCATAAAAATGCCCAGAACCACCGCAGAGACGGCAACCAGAGAGACCGCAGGGATTTCCATCAGAAGATCCTGCAGGGTGACGGGACCATATTTGGACAGCAGCAATAAGGCGCTGCCTGCATAAACAGCCATAACGGGGATCAGAACTAAAAATGCTGCAAACAGGCTTACCAGGCATTTTCCCAGAAACAGATTTGTGCGGGAAATTCCATAGGCAATACTGTTCTTTTTGGTGCCGTTCTTATTTTCTCCTTCGTACAAGATGGCCGCAATGAGAAAAGCCGCGACACAGTACAGCATTGGCTGTCCCACCAGATTGGAATAGGAGAAAGAGGTGGTGGCATAGGCAAAGTCCGGGGTATAGCGATCAAACAGCCGGAGAACCAGGTTGAATAAGAAGGTAAGGCCGGATAAAATCAGGGCAGTCAGATATATGGGTTTGGTGTAGAATAGGCGGTAGCATTCGCTTTTGATATAATTTGTCATTGTTTGCCTCCCTTTAAATTAATGAAATATTCTTCCAGTGAAGCATGCCGCTGTTCTAAGCCTCTGATTAGAATCCCATGTTCTGCGGCAAGCTGGCTGTAGAATTCCGGTTCCCTTTTGGGATTTGTAATTTCAATGCTCTGATCCGGAAGCGCCCGGCAGGAATCCTTGGCCGTCTGCTGATCTAGCAGAGCCATATAGCTTTGCGGATCGTTTACCAGGATCGTCAGATAGGTTTTGCATTTTTCCAGAAGTTTTTCTGCAGGCAGCTCTTCTAAGATTTGTCCTTTGTGGAGAAATCCGAAGGTGTCGGCGGTTTGCTGCAATTCCGTCAGAATGTGGCTGGAGAGCAGTATTGTGATATTTTTTTCCTGGTTCAGCCGGTGGAACAGGCTCCTCAATTCTATAATGCCGCTGGGATCCAATCCATTGATGGGCTCATCCAGAATCAGCAGCTGGGGTTGGCTGATTAAGGCAATGGCAAGGCCCAGCCGCTGTTTCTGTCCCAGAGAAAGGGTTTTGCATTTGCATTTCCGTTTTTCCCAGATGCCGGTGAGGTTTAAGGTTTCTTCGACTTTTTCTCTGCCGGGCACGCCTTTTTGGATGCGGTAATATTCCAGCATTTGTTCTGCAGTCATTCCCGGGAAAAATCCCGGCTGCTCAATGATGGTTCCTGTCTGCCTGCGGCAGCGCCTCAGATCTTTTTCACCGCTTTTTCCAAACAGCAGGATTTCCCCGGAGTCAGTGGAAATGTGGCCTGCCAGTAACTTTAAAAGAGTGGATTTACCGGCTCCGTTGTCGCCGATTAGTCCGTAAATGCTCCCCTGCGCTACATGGATGCTGACCCGATCCAGGGCCAGGAGGGAGCCGTAGGATTTTGTTGCAGATTTTGTCTCTATGACATATGTTCTTTGCATTGCGTTTCCTCCCTGTTGGGTATTCTTAATGATTCTCCGTTTCGGTTATATTACTCCGGCAGTTAAATATCGCAGAATTTTACGTAGGAGTAATACCTGTGGGCGAAATGATTTGCCAACAAATTTTCTCTGCTTCAAGAAAACAAGCAGATCATTTGGCAAATAAGCATGCTCTTGAGTATAATCTGCGGCCGGCATGCTGCCTTCCCTGTAGGAAACGAAGAATGCTGTACCATTATCATAAGGGTTCCGTGTTTTATTAGTCATAAAGAACTTATAAAGAAGTTATAAAGTTTCACAGAGTTTAAAGCCTATCCCATAGACTGTCTGTATGTATTCCTCTTCGGGGTCTGCGGCTTTTATTTTTTTGCGCAGATTGCTGACATGAACGTTGACCGTGTTGTTTTCTCCGTAATAACCGCCTTTCCAGATCAGTTCATAGAGACGTTCTCTGGAATACACTTTATCCGGCGTCTGCAGGAAAAGATGCAGCAGGTCGAATTCCCTTACTGTCAGAGAAAGTTCTGTGCCGTTAACCAGGACTTTTCGGGTATCAGGACAGAGGGTAAGATGCTTGCAGGATAAAAGGGATGGGGAGCGTTTGAAGCTGCAGCTTCGCCGGAGGGCCGCCTGAATGCGGGCGATGACCTCCTCCGGTTCAAAAGGCTTGGTGATGTAGTCATCGGCTCCGGCAGTCAGCAGCGTTACTTTGTCCTGCAGAGAGCCTTTGGCCGAGAGAATCAGCACAGGAATGTCATTGTGCATGGTTTCACGGATTTCAAGCAGCAGTTCTTCCCCGGACAATCCCGGAAGCATAAGATCCAGCAGAATTAAATCCGGCGTTTCTTTTTCCAGCAAAAGCCTGGCTTCTGTGCCGGAATAAGCCTGGGCTGCGGTATAGCCGGCGGCTGTGAGGATTCTGGTTAATAAAAGATTGATGTCCGGTTCGTCTTCGATAATCAGTATATTGTATGGCATAGATACCTCCGTAATAGGTGTAACTTTAATATCTTTAATATAAATAGAAGAGACCAGCGGGGGAGCCACTGATCTCTTCATGAGGGGAGTATAAATAATTAATAAGGGGTATAACTTAGTAAGAAAAATTTCATAAGGTGAAATCCTCCTTACAAATGCTATTATAGTACAGCTTGTCAGAAAAAGCAAGAGGAAAATGAAAAAAATTTAAAAAATTTTTGAATTAATTTTCTGCATAAAAAAAGACTCTTTATCAGATACTATGAAAGCAGTAAAGAATTAGGAGGAAAACTAAAATGGCAAAAAACAGCAATATGCAGAACAAGAGTACAAACGGAACCAACGAAGCTGGAAATATGAAGAATACAACTTCTCAGAACAGCACAAAGAATGCATATTCCCAGAATAGCACAAAGAATTCTTCTTCTCAGAACAAATCCAGCAATAAGGCAAGCAATGAGAGCGGCTCCAACTGCCATGATTCTTACGAGAGATAATTGTCAAAAAGAAGGAAACTGCATAATATAATAATGTAGAAACAGATTACCGGAAAGTGATTTCCGGTAATCTGTTTTATATTCTGTTTAAGGGGTGAGATTATGGAGTTTCAGACAATTGGCATTCGGGAATTTAATGAATACCGGAAACGCCCCGATGTCTGGGTAATAGATTTGCGCAGCAAAGAGGAGTTTGAAGACATTCATGTGGAGGGAGCCAGAAATATACCTTATGAAGAACTGGAAATGTTTCGGAAATATCTGCCCAAGGATAAACTGTACCTCCTATACTGTGACAGAGGTTCCAGCAGCCTGATGGCGGCAAAGGAACTGAGCCGGGAAGGCTACCGGACAGCAACGCTGGTGGGCGGCATGAATACTGTCCTGCAAAAACAATAAAATGATTGACAGCCGGGAGGTGAGAAGATAATATATTCTTAGAGCCTTCCGGCTGTTTGTTTCGGAGGGGAAAGAAGTGGTACTCTAAGAATTTTTAAAATAATGAGAACATGTTGGCAGAATATTTGGTTCACGGGCATAAACGGAGACAGAAATGAAAACATTTGAATTGATTGCGCCCTGCCATTTTGGGCTGGAAGCGGTTTTAAAAAGAGAGATATATGATTTGGGATATGAAATTATCCGGGTGGAAGACGGTAGAGTGACTTTTGAGGGAGATGAAGAGGCTGTTTGCCGGGCCAACATTTTCCTGCGCACCGCAGAGCGGGTGCTGTTGAAAGCGGGGCAGTTTCATGCGGAAACATTTGAAGAACTGTTTCAGGGAATCAAAAGCATTCCCTGGGAAGATTATATTCCGACAGACGGCAGATTCTGGGTTGCCAAGGCGTCTTCCGTAAAGAGTAAATTATTCAGTCCCTCAGACATACAGTCCATTGTGAAAAAGGCAATGGTGGAGCGGCTGAAGGGAAAATATCATATGGAGTGGTTTCCGGAGTCCGGTGCAGAGTATCCGCTGCGCTTATTTTTGATGAAAGATGAAGTGACAGTGGGGATTGACACTTCCGGAGATTCCCTGCACAAAAGAGGATACCGGTTAATGACGAGCAAAGCGCCTGTGACAGAAACACTGGCTGCGGCATTGATTTTGCTGACTCCCTGGAAAAAGGATCGGATTCTGGTGGATCCTTTCTGCGGCAGCGGAACCTTTCCCATAGAAGCGGCTATGATGGCGGCAGGTATTGCGCCGGGAATGAACCGGGGATTTACCGCAGAGAAGTGGGAGAATCTGATCGAACGCAAATTGTGGCATGAGGGCCTAGAGGAAGCAGAAGACCTGATCCGGCGGGAGACAGCGACGGATATCCAGGGATATGATATTGACGGGGAAGTGTTGAAAGCTGCCAGGGAAAATGCCCGGCGGGCAGGGGTAGATCATATGATTCATTTTCAGCAGAGGCCGGTCAGCCAGTTAAGCCATCCGAAAAAATACGGATTTGTCATCTGCAATCCGCCTTATGGAGAACGGATGGAAGAAAAGGAAGCGCTTCCGGGGCTATACGGAGAACTGGGGGAAGCCATCCGGCGGCTGGACAGCTGGTCTTTCTATCTGCTGACCGGTTATGAAGACGCTGAGAAATATATAGGAAGAAAAGCGGATAAAAACCGAAAGATTTACAACGGAATGCTGAAAACATATTTTTACCAGTTTCAGGGGCCCAGGCCGCCGAAACGAAGCAGACATACAGAGCACAGAGAGGAAGAGGCAGACAGGTGAGGCAGTGGGGAAAGTACATAATCATGGCCGCAATCCTTATGCTTGCGGTGTTTTTTAAATTTGCCGGTCTGGGAGGAAAGAATGAAAAGGTGGAGAGCTTCCGCGGGGCCAGGCTGGAAGCGGAAATCTGGAATCCCCTGATTGCAGAAAGCATCAATAAGCAGACCTTAAAGCTGCTTGTGGATAACCGGGAGCTGACCAATAAAGAACATGGGATTTTCATGGATCAGAACCTGAATCTTATGATCCCCCTGTCCGCCCTGGGAGACAGTTTTCACTGCAGCGCCCATCTGTATGAGAAACAGAAGCTGGTGCTGGAAAAACGTTCCGACGTCATTGCTTTTCAGTTGGAAGAGGATAAAGTTCAGGTGAATGGCAAAAAGGAAAAAATTGCATCGCCTATGACTTATATTGACGGAGAATACTATGTAGCGGCGAAAACAGTGGCGGAAAAGCTGAATTTTAATTATAACTGGGATAGTGAGAAGAATCAGGCCATAGCCGTTGATGCGGCAAAGGGCAGCGGAATCCTGCCTTTGCAATATGATCTGCGAAACAGGCAGCGGGCGCCTAAGATTAAGAATCAGGGGCCTTTTGGGACATGTTGGGCTTTTGCGGCCCTTTCTGCCATGGAGTCGGCTCTGATGCCGGAGGAGGAATGGGAACTTTCGCCGGATCATATGACCCTTCAGAATGGTTTTGTGCGCGGGCAGGCAGAAGGCGGGGAATATACGATGGGAATGGCTTACCTTACTGCCTGGCAGGGACCGGTCAATGAGAAAGACGACCCATACGGAGACGGCGTTTCTGCAAAGGAGCTGGAGCCGGTAAAGCATGTACAGGAAATCCAGCTTTTGGACGGTAAAGATTTTGAGAAGATCAAGGAGTCTGTATTTCTGTACGGCGGAGTGCAGACGGCTATTTACAGTGCGCTGGAAGACGCCGGCTCCTATTCTCCTTATTACAACAGCAAAACATATGCCTATTGTTATGCAGGGGCAGAGAAGCCCAATCATGAAATTATGATTATCGGTTGGGATGATACATTTCCCAAAGAAAATTTCAATCTGGAAGTGGAGGATGACGGGGCTTTCCTGTGTCAGAACAGCTGGGGGGAAGAATTTGGGGAAAAGGGCGTATTTTACGTTTCCTATTATGACGTAAACATCGGCAGCCACGGCGTGATTTACACCGGAATTGAAGAAACGGATAATTATGATCATATTTATCAGTCAGATTTATGCGGCTGGGTGGGACAGTTGGGCTATAATAAGGAAAGCGTGTATGGGGCAAATGTGTATACAGCCCAATCAGCGGAAACTCTGCGGGCGGCAGGATTTTACGCCACCGGCAAAGAGACTTCTTATGAGCTGTACGTGGTAAATGATTTTGAAAATACGGATTCACTGGCAGAACGGGTGAAGGTGGCAAGCGGGGTGTTGGCTAATCCAGGTTATTATACAGTGGAATTTGAGAAAGAATGCCAGGTGGAGCAGGGAGAAAAATTTGCAGTGGCGCTGCGTATCACCACTCCGGGTTCGGTTCATCCCCTGGCAATTGAATATGCGGCAGATGATATGACGGCAAATGTGGATTTGTCCGATGGGCAGGGCTATATCAGTTCCGGAGGCAAAAAATGGGAAAGCGCAGAGGATAAGCAGGATTGTAATTTGTGCCTGAAGGTGTATTCAAAGAATATTCCATAATATCTGCAGCCGTTTTACAAGATATTTTCTAAGAACTAGCAAAGCGGGACGAAAGAGACGGTACAAAATAATGGAAGAAAAAATACTGAAGCTGTCATCAGCGGTTTTCACCCTGATAATCGCAGGGGCAGTGGTGATACTAGGGCAGTTTTCTGTGGTAAATAAAAGAGAAGCGAAACGGGAACAGATGTCGGAGCTTCAGATGCTGGCTTATTATACGGAGCAGGCGGAGGAGGAAGAGGATATTGCATTCCGCCATCAGCTTCGTTTGGAACTTCCGGCAGGAATGACGGAAGATAAGATTGCCATTGAAAATGATTATGTAAAGCAGTTGATTACGATTCGGATTCCTGATGTGGAAAAGGATTATTTCAGCAATCATCCCCTGTTGGGAAGAAGCGACTACATCAATGACCTGTATATGGAAAACGGCGTGATTGAGATTACCATGGACGCTGTTTACGAGGTGAAGACCGCAGTGAAAAACGGATTTCTGTATGTGAATTTTCTCACGCCTAGACAGGTGTATGATAAGGTGGTTGTGATTGACGCCGGCCATGGCGGCGGCGCGCCGGGAGCCATTAAACAGGGGATTATGGAGAAGGACATCAACCTGTCCATTGTGTTGGAACTGAAAAAACTTCTGGACGAAAATGACCAAAACATCGGCGTATATTATACCAGAACAGAGGACAATAATCCGACTTTTGAACAGCGGGCGCAGCTTGGGGAGAAAGCGGGCGCGAACTTTTTCATCAGCGTTCACAGCAATTCCACCACGGATGGACAGATGTCTGATTATAACGGCACAGAAGTGATGTATGATGAGGAAAAGGACAGTGAAGGACTCAGCAGCAAGCATCTTGCCCAGATCTGCCTGGAAGAAATCACAGGCTCCATGGCCAGCAAAAATAATGGACTGACTTATGGCAACGGGATTTATATTATCAGAAATAACGAGGTTCCGGCGGCCTTGATCGAGGTGGGATTTATGACAAACCAGACGGAGCTGAATAAGCTGAATTCTCCGGAATATCAGAAGCTCGCGGCTCAGGGAATTTATAACGCCATTCTGCGCGCGTTGGATGAAGGATATTAAATATATAGTCGTGGAAAGTATGGAGAAATTGCCGTTATACTCACGAGCATACTTATTTTGTCAAATCATTTGCTTTTTCCTCAAATCTGTGAAGATCTGTCGGCAAATGATTTCGCTCACGGGCATATCTGGGAATCAGAGGAAGAATACGGAATAGAATATAGGAAGGAAGCTGAGAAATGGACAGAGTTATATTTGCTACGGGAAATCAGGATAAAATGAGGGAAATCCGGGAAATTTTGGCAGATCCCGGCATGGAAATCCTCTCCATGAAGGAAGCTGGCATGGAATTGGATATTGTGGAGGACGGAACGTCGTTTGAAGAAAACGCCCTGATTAAAGCCGCTGCTCTTGCAAAAAGCGTTCGGGAGGAGGATACGGTGGTGTTGGCAGACGATTCCGGGCTGGAGATCGATTATCTGAATAAGGAACCGGGCATTTATTCGGCAAGATATATGGGGGAAAATACTTCTTATGAGATTAAGAACCAGAATCTCATTGATCGTCTGGAAGGGGTGCCTAAGGAACAACGGACAGCCAGGTTTGTCTGCGCCATTGCAGCGGTTTTCCCGGATGGAACTTCCTGCGTGACAAGGGGAACCATAGAGGGGTATATCGGCTGGGAGCCTGCGGGAGAAAACGGCTTCGGCTACGATCCCATATTTTATGTAGACGAATACCAGTGTTCCACGGCTCAGTTGTCCCGGGAGAAGAAGAATCAGCTGAGCCACCGGGGAAAAGCGCTCCGCGCCATGAGAGAGAAGTTAGCAGGCAGATAAGGTTGAGTTATGAAAGAGAGATTAGCAGGCAGATAAGGGATGGGTTATGAGAATATTGATTGTAAGCGATACACATAAGAAACATGAGAATTTAAAAAAGATTCTGGAACGGGAAAGGGATATTGACCTGATGATACATTTGGGGGATTCGGAAGGGTACGAGGATTATCTGGCGGAACTGGCTGGATGCCCCATGGAAATTGTTTTGGGAAATAACGACTTCTTTTCTGATCTGGATCGGGAAAAAGAACTGCAGATTGGAAAATATAGGGTTCTGATTACCCATGGACATTACTATTATGTCTCTATGGGGGTGGAGGATCTGAAAAAAGAGGCTGTGGGGCGGGGAATGGATGTTGTGATGTTCGGGCATACCCACCGTCCTCTCCTGGATTACAGCAGAGGAATTGTCACATTAAATCCCGGAAGCGTTTCCTATCCCAGGCAGGAGGGGCGCCGTCCCTCTTATGCGGTGATGGAGATTGATGAAAAAGGAGAGGCGCATTTTTATATTGAGTATCTGCAGTGACGTCAATGCAGTAAGGATACGGTAAAATTTTCAGAAAGCGAATTGCTGCGGATTGCTGCGGATTGCTGCAGGAAAAGAAGCTGGCAGGGACAGAAAAAGATTAATAGAAAAAAAGGGAAAAAGTTGTTGACATTTGGAAATGTTTCGCATATAATATAACTTGCGTTACGGTTAACGCGGAGGATAACCATCGGGGTGTGGCTCAGCTTGGCTAGAGCGCCTGGTTTGGGACCAGGAGGTCGCAGGTTCGAATCCTGTCACCCCGATCGCTATGCGGGTGTAGTTCAATGGTAGAACACCAGCCTTCCAAGCTGGACACGTGGGTTCGATTCCCATCACCCGCTTTGTGTGTTCGTAGCTCAGCTGGATAGAGCAACGGCCTTCTAAGCCGTGGGTCGGGGGTTCGAATCCCTTCGAGCACATTACGCAGATGCTTAAGCGGATCTGTGATTACCATGGTGGGTATAGCGCAGTTGGTTAGCGCGCCAGATTGTGGCTCTGGAGGCCCAGGGTTCGAATCCCTGTATCCACCTTTTCCTAATTTAAGGGCTGTCTGCAGAGTACGCGCCCAAACTGATGGGCTATCGCCAAGCGGTAAGGCACAGGACTTTGACTCCTGCATTCGCTGGTTCGAATCCAGCTAGCCCAGCTATATATGGGATATTAGCTCAGATGGTAGAGCACTTGACTTTTAATCAAGTTGTCCGGGGTTCGAATCCCCGATGTCTCATTGGTATATGAACAGGAATTTCTGTTTTCAGGAATTCCTGATTTTCTCTGCAAATTGTCATTTTGTTTAGCAGGCCCTTTGACGGGCCGTGACTATTTTTGCTGTGAAAGCTGACGCTTTCATAGTTTGGATGGCCATGCGGTCTGTCGCACGACAGGCTAATCATGGTGGGGTTTACTGTGAAAGATGAAGATTTTGCAGGGATGTATACAGGCGGATGTGGCGGAACTGGCAGACGCGCCAGACTTAGGATCTGGTGGGAGACCGTGCAGGTTCGATTCCTGTCATCCGCATGGAACCGGGGCTTTTGAAAGAATTCAATCTTTCAAAAGCCTCGGTTTTTTACTTGACACGAAAAATTGAAAAAAGTATACTAAAAATAAAGAAAAATGGCAGAAGAGCCATGGGGAAGGAGCAGAATCTATGGAACAGGAGACGCTTCGGAAAGAGGATTTCTTCCGATTTGCAGATGTGGCTTTGGAGATCATATTAAGGTTTGACAGGGATGGAAAGATCCTGTATGGCAACAGTCAGGCAAAAAAGGATTTGGGATATGGGGAAGAGCTGACAAGAATCAGTCTTCTGGAGCTGTTTCCCACAGAACTGCAGCAGGAAAAGTATGAGGACGGTATGCTGCTGGATACAATGGCAGCCATGAGAGAGAGTATGATGTACCGCAAGAACGGCACTTGTTTTCCGGTATGCATGACCACAATTGTGGAGGGGGAACAGAATCTGCTGTTTGCAATCAATGTTGCGCAAAGGGTTGAAACGGAGCGGAAGCTGGTTCGGATGAAAGAAGAGATGGAGGAGACCATCAAGGTACGGAATGAATTTGTGGCAAATGTTACCCATGAACTGCGTACGCCGGTGAACGGAATCCGGGGACATGTGACGAATATGCTGGAAGCGGGCGTTACCGTGGAACAGAAGCGGACGCTGGATATTATTATCCGCTGCTGTGAGAATATGTCGGCCATTATCAATAATATTCTGGATTTTTCCAAATTGGAAGCAGGGAAATTTACGCTGGAGCAGAAAGAATTTAATTTTTACCAGATGATAAATCATGCAGTAGAGACAAATATTACTGCAATTAATGCAAAGGGTTTACATATTATGGTAAATATAGATAAGTTAATTCCCGAATTTCTCATCGGGGATGAACTGCGTCTGACGCAGATTCTCAACAATCTTCTGTCCAATGCGGTAAAATTTACCAGCGTAGGATATATTAATATAGAAGTAACTAAAACAGTGCAGTTTGATGACGAGATTGAATTGTTCTTTGTGGTTTCCGATACGGGAATTGGAATTTCCCAGGAAGAAAAGGATAAGCTGTTTAAGAGTTTTTCTCAGGTAGACGCCTCCATTACCAGAAAATACGGCGGTACAGGTCTGGGACTTGCCATTACCAAACAGTTGGTGGAATTGATGAACGGCAGCATACATCTGGACAGCGAAAAAGGAAAGGGCAGCAGCTTTTCCTATTCCGTGCGGCTGCATGTGGCCCAGAATAAAAAAGAAGAGAATAGTGTCCGGGAACAATTTGAATTTATCAATCAGAATCAGGATATGTCTAAGTTTGACAATATCGGGGAAATTTTCCATTTCGGAACTGCGGAGAATGCAGAGGAACTGCGCAGCAAGATGGAGAAATTGATTATTTGCCTGGAAGTGGGGGCCTGGGACAAGGCGGAAACTTTTTCCCATAATATCAAAGCATTGGTGGAAGAAGCGCCTCAGGAGGTGAAAAAAGCTGCGTTCCGGCTGGAAATGAATGTCCGCAAAGAGAAATATGAGAAAGCAGTGGAACAGTATAATAATCTGAAACAGTTGTTTGAGGAAAACGTCGGAGGAATGTGAGTATGGAAATTATGGAAAGAGCCGGAGCAACGCCCCAGATTTTGATTGTGGATGACGTGGACGCAAATCTGATGATTCTGGAAAATATTATTTTGGAGATGGGGTATGAACCAAGGTGCGCATCCAGCGCCAGTGAAGCCACAAAGCTGATTGCAGAACGTCTGCCTCAATTGATTCTTTTGGATGTGTTTATGCCTGAAATGGACGGATATGAATTCTGTGAACGTTTGAAAGAGAATCCCATTACCAGGGATATTCCCATAATCTTTATTTCAGCAGCCGATTCCAGTGAAGATAAAGTACGGGGGTTTAAGTTAGGCGCTGTGGATTACATCGGAAAACCATTCGAAGTGACGGAAGTTACCATGCGGGTTAAGAACCACTTGAAGCTTTATGAGATGCAGCAGGAACTGGAATTAAGCAACCGCCGTCTGCACAGTGTCATCGGCAGCCAGGCCAGGAGAATTGAAGAGGAGCAGAAAAATATTCTGTATGCTCTGGCTGCTTTGGGCGAAGAACAGGGAGCCGGAGCGGTCCATCATCTGGATAATGTTGCATATAACTGCCGATTATTGGCTCAAAGTCTTCAGTTTAGCCCGGAATTTTCCGAAGAAATATCAGAGGCTTTTATTGATACTATAGAGGTGGCTTCCCGGCTGCATGATATTGGAAAGATTCAGACGCCCTGCAGAATTCATGTGGATCATGATTCATTTGAGACTGAGGATCCGGAAGTCTTGGAGCGTCATGTGGAACAGGGGACAGCCATTTTAGAGAAGGTGCATGCCAGTACCTCCGAGAACAGTTTCCTGCCGATGGCGATTGAAATTGCCCGCTACCGTTATGCAAATTGGGACGGCAGCGGATATCCGAAAGGACTTAAGGGGAAAAATATTCCATTGTCGGCAAGAATTACCGCAATTGTAGATATTTATGATGATTTGCTGGAAGGAAAGCAAAATACGGACGGCGATAGGAAGGCGGAAAGCCTTAAAATTATTGAAGAAGGCAGCGGCGCCTTCTTTGATCCGGAAATTGTAGGCGTGTTTTTGAAGGTGCAGAAACAGCTTCATCATGAAGAAGGATAGTTGCAGAGATTTAGCTTTTAGTTTTGGAATAATTAAAAAAGACAGGAACCAAATGGATTCCTGAAATTGATAGATTTTGATAATAATTCTTTTTTATTGTGTGAAAATATACAAAAAT
>JAETSX010000117.1 GCA_021769425.1 Eubacterium sp. | reverse complement strand
AGCCAATCGCCAAACTGAATATGCCGGATGCCCGCAGGGTTCTTCCTAAAGGATTGCCCTGTCTTTATCTTACCATAAGGCAGGGCATTTTACACGAAAAACTCTTTCAGAAACCAGACAAAAAATTTTTTAGAAAGAAAGAGGTAGAAACATGGCATTTTTTACAACAGCAGTAACAGGTGTGAATTGTGAGTAAAGTGAAAAATGGGAAAAATAAGCAAAGTTATAATCTGGTGTATGTAGATAGCCCTTATCGGATAAACATGGTAAAATCATAAAAGAAACGAGGTAAATCAATATGGAAAAACAGGTTTATATCACAGAGGAAGAACGAAAGAAGTGTAAAAAAGTGGTAGATGCGTTTACAGAACTGTATGAAATGGCAGATATTGTGGTAGTTGATGTTGGGAAATACGGTTTTGTTATGCTGAAATACTATGTGCCGCCGCATGGTTTTGAGGAAGATGCTACTTTCACGGACAGCGTTGTATTGTTTGAGGAATTATGGCAGGAATGGCTTGATATGAGGCTGTATCTGTTGGCAAAGGACACTCCGTTTTTGGAAAAGGGGTATAAGGGCGTCTTTGAGAGCCTGCCAGAAGAAAAACAGTCAGAACTTATCGGGCAGAAAACTTACTTCGCAAGAATGGCGGGAATAGAGCTGTAAAAGGTGTCTTTGAAAAAGTGATAGATTGGGAGATGGATTCCGTAGGCGCAAGCATTGTGGAAATGTCGTATAACTGGCTGCGTTTATGAAACTGTGGGAAGCCCTGTTTGCAGGATGTGGAAAAGCTGCTTTTGCTTTTCACAGGCTGTGAATGGGGTTTTCCATAGTTTCATAGCCAGTTATGCACATTTCCATGATGCAGAGGTAATATGTTTAACACGGTAGTTTTCATTTTCCTAAATCGGCTATGTGTGTCCTTGCAAGGTGTTCCCCCTCATTAAGAAAAATATTTACAACAAAACAAGGTCTGTTCACAACTTACCGTATCAGACAAAAACAGTTTTTACGATATAATATAAGCAATGTTGTTTTTTGTCATCTGGCATTGATTGCAGGAAATTTACATAAAGGAGATGTGAACCTATGGAGAACTTTATTGGTCGGACAGATGATGATGCACGATCCGCAAGAGATGCCATCTGCGTGGCAATCTGTGATGACGAGACATTTATGCTTGAACTGTTGGAGGAAAAAGTAAAGAAAATGCTTCCTTCTGCAGTAATAGAACAGTTTTCTTCCGGCAGGGAGCTGTTGAAAGGCAATACGAAGGCGGACATTTTATTTCTGGACATACAAATGCCAGAGATGGATGGTATGGAAACAGCAAGGCTTTTCCGCAGGCAGCAAAGGGATGCGCTCATCATATTTGTTACGTCAGCACCGGAATATGTTTTTCAGGCATTTGACGTAGGGGCGTTTCATTATTTGGTCAAGCCTTTATCCGATGGTAAATTCGATGAGGTCTTTGAAAACGCATTGTTGGAAATCGGACGTAGGAATAAGGGCAGAGACGGGGATGATGGGGACTACATGATGATACAGGCAGGGGGAGTCCATACAAAAATACTGTTTAAGGATATTATCTATGCGGAAGTGTTCAACCGCAAGGTCATCATTCATACTATAAACGGCGATACGGAGTATTACGGTAAACTGTCCGATTTGGAGAAAAAAGTTGGAGAGGATTTTTTCAGACCGCACAGGTCATATCTGATTCATTTTAAGTATGTACTGAGGTATGATGCTGTGTCTGCTGTTATGGAAAATGGGACAGCGTTGATTGCAAAGCAGAATTATCCGAAATTTGTGAAACAATATCTGAAATATAACCAGAGGAAAGGCAGGGAGATTAGGTGAGTCCGGTAGAATTATGTTGGAATATTACGTCTTATGTATCAATTATTGTGCAGCTTGTTGCTACGGGCATATGTCTTGGAATATTTGTATCGCCTTATATGCCGGGTAGAAGCAAAGCGATTAAGGCAGGCGCAGTGTATGGTGTGGTAATGACGGTTTTGTACATCATGCCGCCCCAGATAGACAATATCCTTGCATATTGCATTGGCACATTAGCATCATTTGCCGTGATGTGCGCAGAGGACAGGCGCAATATCAACCAAAAGATATTCTTGTCTGTTACTTTTTTTTCACTGCGTTGGCTGTCCACTTCTATGGCAGGAATCATAGACCATTTTTTTGATATTGTTCTTTTAAACCCAGAGATAGCAGCTTTGGGTTGGCTGCATTACGGATTGTATGTGGCGGTGAGGATTCTGGGCATACTGTTTAGTTTTCTGCTCCTGCTATTATCTGCCCAGGCGGTCAACAGGGCGTATGAAAGCAAGGGTAGATATATGGAAAGAAGAGAGCTTGTGATGCTGACCGTGCCGTCTCTGTCAGGGGTAGCCGGTTATGCAATCTTCCATTTTTACCAAGTCCAATTCAAAATGACGGGATTTTATGATGCGCTTTGTTTTTTATACTATCTGATATCCGTAATAGCAGTCCTTGTGATAACCGTTATATTTCAGAATTGGAAAACATCACAGGAAGAACAGTCCGGACATGAGCTTTTGGAAAGCCAGATAAATACTATAAAAACGCATATCGGGGAGATTGAAAAGCTGTATGGGGATATCCGTTCCCTGCGTCACGATATGGGAAACCATATCCAGATGATAGAACACCTGATGGGATCAGGAAACACCGCCGAGGCTTCGGCATATCTTGAGAGGCTGAAAATAGAATGGCAGGAACTTACACCTGAGATCAGGACAGGAAATCCAATTACGGATATGATTCTTTTAGAAAAGAAAAAAGAAGCCGAGATGCGTGGAATCCGATTTGAAAGCGGCTTCTGTTATCCTGAAAATACAAAACTGGATGCCTTTGACATCAGCGTGATTTTGTATAATGCGCTGAATAACTGTATGGAGTCTGTAAATGGGGAAAAGCCATATATCAGGATTCAGGCATTTCTCAAGAACAGTATTTTTATGCTGATTATCAGCAACAGCTTTGAGGGTAAACTTCTTACCAATCCGGCAGATGGACTGCCGTACACGACAAAAAAAGGCGGCGGGCATGGGATCGGTTTAAAGAATATGCTCAGGGTGGCTAAGAAGTATATGGGAGACTTGTCATTTGAGCAAAATGGGAGTGAGGTTACGGTAGGGATTATGCTTCAAGTTGTGTAAGGGGTTCACAACAGAATGAGGGCGGTTCACGACATGGCGCTTTATTTGTACAAATGATAATTCGATAGAATTGATAGAGATTAGGATTTTCTCATATATGAAACGGATTTCAAAATTTTTTCAAGGAGGACACTACTATGAAAATTAACGGTATCAACGGAGCGAACACACAGATGGGGCAGATGGGGATGAATCAGGCAACGGATTCTTACAGCCGGAACATTCAGAACCAGATTGCCAATGCACAGAAGCAGTTGCAGGAACTTTCTTCTAATGAGGAAATGACATTAGAGGAAAAGATGAAAAAGCGGCAGGAGATACAGCAGCAGATTAGTGACTTGAATATGCAGTTAAGGCAGCATCAGGTAGAACAGCGAAAAGAGAAACAACAGGCAAAGGGAACATCTATGGATGATATGCTGGGCGGAACAAAGGGAGGCAAGTCTGGCAGTAAAAATGCCGAACTTTCCCAAGCAAGCATGACGGCAATGATTTCTGCAGACACATCCATTAAGCAGGCAAAGGTGCAGGGCAGCGTGGCAACGGAGATGAAGGGCAGAGCAAATGTTTTAAAGGCAGAAATCAAGCAGAGCGGAAGTACAGAGGCTAAGGAAGCGGAGCTGGCAGATTTGGAACAGAAAGCCGTAAATGCAACAGCCTCACAGATGAATACACTTGCAAAGGCTAATAAGGCTGTTGAAGAAGCTGCTGCAGCAGAACGCACTGAGAAGAAAGCTTCTGATGCAAAAGAGGAAAAAGAGGCACAGGCAGAAGGCAAGACCGAAAAGACAGCAGACAGCGGTGCAAAAGGAGAGAAAGCGCAGGATGGCATATCAGGTACAGATGTACAGACGGGAAATATAGAGAATGTGCAGCAGGATAACGGTGCACAGGCACAGAACATACAGCCTGTTGAAATAGCCGCTCCGGAAGCCCCGGCGGCACAGGTAGCAGTTTATACCCATGTTGATGTCCGCTTGTAAAGGAGGTAAGGCTTATGTCAGAAATTAACAGCTTCAGCGACTATGCAAGTAAATATAACACAAATATGGATTATTCTTCGTTATTTGGCGGCGGCGCTTCCTATATTGATAATAGCATGGGCGGAATCAATGTGTCGGACTATGTCATGATTAAAAACGGAAGCTATGGAAAACTGATGAAGGCTTATTATGCGAAGCAGGATGCGGATAAGCTGTCACAGTTCGGTGATTCTTCCAAAACACTGACGCTGATGCGCTCCAGTGCGGACTCGCTGAAAAAGTCTGCGGAAGCATTGGGTGATGCCTCGCTTTATGAGAAAAAGAAATTCAAGAAAAAGGACGAGAAAACGGAGAAAAAATCGAGGTCGAGGATTATGACTGGGATGCAATCACAAAGGCGGTCAAAACCTTTGTTGACGATTACAATTATGTGGTAGAACAGGCGGGAAATTCAGAAACGAAGAATGTTCTGCGCAATGCGGCGTGGATGACCAGCATAACGGAAAAGGCAGGCAACCTGCTCTCAAAAGCAGGCATCACTGTCGGCAAAGGCAATAAACTGGAGTTTGACGAGGATGCCCTGAAGAAAAAGACAGCTTTAGGGAAAAGCGGAATTGAGTTTGACAATATCTTTACTTTAAAATCCCTGTTTACCGGATACGGTTCTTTTGGCAGCCAGATTTCGCAGAAAGCATCCGCTATTTCCAGTGCGGCGGCGAGAACAAAAGGTGTTGATAAGACCTATAACAAGAACGGCGCTTATTCCGACACAATCTCGAAGCTGTTCCAAAGCACGATTGATGAAAGAGTAGGTAGCAAAAACGAGGATAAGGATAAGGTAACGGATAAATCCTATTGGGAACAGAAATTAAAGGAAGAAAAAGACAAGGACAAAAACAAGAATGATTGTGTATCGGAGTGCATTAAGAATTTCAGCGGTGCAAAGCCTTTATTGGTTCAGGTGGTAAAGTATAAAAGGAAAGATGTTTTAATAGAGCGGATTGATATGCCGAAAGAAAAATGAACGGAGGTACGAACAATGGAGAAAACAATTTTTGAAAAAACCGGCGGTAAATTTATGCGACAGGGGGATTATCTTATCCCCTGCCTCACCTTACCACTCGAAAAAGAACAGCCGATTGGCTTATTCGGACGGCAGCATCTGGACTATCTGAAGCAGCGCCGAAGGGTTACATACATCAATCTCCTCACAAGCGGCAAACTCAACGCCTATCTTGCCGACATTGACAGACAGGCACAGGAACGCTTTGAAAGACTCATAGAGGGCATGAAACAGGCACAAGACATAACGGAACAACTAAAGGCAGAAAACGCCTTAGAATGGACAGGACAGCTCAATAATATAAAGGCTTATGCGAGGGAGATTGTGAATAAGGAAATTATTTACGCATAAGAGATAATGGCGGCAGGGAGAAATCTTTGCCGTTTTCTCTTTCGGTTAGTATAAGGAGTGGGTTTGTTGGATTGATACCGTTTGGGTAAACAAGTATAATAAATGCAGAATCCATGAAAAGTTTTTCAAAATAAAAGGGAATCTACACTTTAATCACAAAATACTATGTTATGCTTATCGTGGAGGTGGCATCATGCAAAAAATTTTAGTTGTTGAGGACGATTTTGATATTGGGGAGCTTCTACAGAACTTTTTACAGGAAGCGGGTTATGAAGTAACCGTTGTAAATGATGGCATGGAAGCAATCAGTATTTTTGCAAACATGAAATTCGATTTGATATTGTTGGATATTATGCTTCCTAAGATTGACGGGTTTACTGTCTGTGAATTGATACGCAAGCAATCACAAATTCCTATCATGATGTTGACTGCGTTAAACGGTGAAGAAGAGCAGATACGGGGATTAGATTTGCAGGTTGATGATTATATTACGAAACCTTTCTCAATGCCTGTTTTGGTAAGGAAAATAGCGGCTGTTTTAAGACGCAGCTACCACATGCAAAATGACGAACATCAGACAATCTGTTACCAAAATCTTATTTTGGATTTAGACAGCTATACCGCAGTCATAGATGGAAAAGGATATGAATTGACACAGCGTGAGTTTGAGGTGCTTCGGGAATTGCTAATGAACCAAGGGCGTATAATGACACGGCAGAACCTGTTGGATAAGCTTTGGCGATATGATTTTTATGGAGATGAGCGTGTGATTGATACGCACATTAAAAATCTGCGGAAAAAGTTAGGGATAGACTTTATTCAGACAATCAGAGGGGTGGGATATAAAATTGATAAAGAAAATTAGAAGCAGCCTGTTTGCAAAAGTTTTTATCATTACATCCATGATGCTGTTATGCATATCGTTGTTGGTATTTGGTCTGTTGGCTTGGCTAATGCCGCAGACATACTCAAATAAATTAAACACTTTTTTGGATGAGCAGATACAAGAATTTATCTCCGAGTTAGAGAAAGTGGCTTTTTCAGATAGTGGAGGTTTATTTGACCAGTTTATCCAGAATATGGAAATAAATTCTGTTGAATTATATGATAGTTCTGGTATGTTGATAACGCTGCCTACGGAACAATTTTATGATAGCTATGGGGCAAATGTCGCACAATCAGCAGATGCTGATTTGGATGAAAGTAATCCTGTCTTATCAAGTAACTATTATTTTTCATTTTTGGGCAGTGATGACCGCTATATGCTTATTGTTTATGGAAAGGCAGGGCAAATCGCTGAACTACAACAGTCTTTTTTACGCATATTCCCTTTGCTCCTAATTGTTGTTTTTGCGATTTCCCTTATTGCTTCATGGCTGTATTCCAGAATTATTACAAAGCCAGTTTTAGAAATCAGCCGTGTATCAGAGAAAATGTCTGATTTACATTTTGAATGGCAGGTGAATGAGCAGAGGAAGGATGAACTTGGAATATTGGGAAAAAGCCTTAACGGGCTATCGCAAAATCTACGGATAGCATTGACGGATTTGAAAAAAGCCAATGCAGAACTGGAAGCAGATATTGAACGGGAAAAGGCACTGGAACAGGCACAGATAGATTTCTTCTCTGCCGCATCGCATGAGCTGAAAACGCCTATTACTATCATCAAGGGACAGTTAGAGGGCATGCTTTTGGGGATAGGGACATATAAAGACAGGGAAAAATATCTTTCGAGGTCATTAGAAGTTACACAAACTTTAGAATCTATGGTATATGATTTATTGACGATTTCAAGATTGCAGACATCCGTTTCTGATTTTAAAAAAGAGACATTTGATTGTGTTCCTTTGATACGAAAGTATCTGTCTGATACAGAGGACTTGATTGTGGATAAAGATTTACAAATAAGTTTTCCATCTTCAAAACCAATTATTGTAAATGCCAATAAAATCCTTATAGAAAAGGTATTTTCAAATTTAATAGGAAACGCTGTAAAATATTCTCCACCGAAAGCTGTCATCAATATTACCGTTCAGAAACAGCAAAGCAACTATTTATTTTCTATAGAGAATCATGGTACACATATTCCAGAGGAAACCATTCCTAAATTGTTTGAAGCATTTTATCGGGTTGATACATCCCGAAGCCGCCAGACAGGAGGAAGCGGTCTGGGACTTTATATCGTGCAGAAAATTTTACAGCAACACAATAGTTGCTGTAATGTCCGTAACACGGAGAATGGCGTTGAATTCTTCTTTAAACTTCCACAAATTATATAAGCATAAAATTTTACACCGATATATGCGGCAGGTCTACGATAGGCTTGCCGCATTTTTGTAACTACACATAAATCTCAAATAATTCCCAAATGTATCACAAAGAAGGCTGTTATCATTTAGGTACACTCAAAGAAAGGAATGGTGCTTATATGAAAAGACAAATTTATCTTGTATCTGCCCTTTGCGGCATATTGATTGTGGGAGGCTTGGCTGGATGCAGTACGGCGGCAACACAAGGCGGCACTTCGACAATAGGCGCTGATTCGCCGCAGGAATCGAATGTGTCCGATTCAAATCTCCCTGTTGCTGCCTATGATGGTACAGAAGATACCGATGTTTCCTACGAGGAACAATTTAAGCCTTATGAGCAGTTTGGAATGACCTACAATGCTGAAAAAAGGGAACTGGAATATAACGGCAAGTTGGTTCGATGGTTTGAGGACTATTATACGATACCAGAGGGAGGACAGGCGGGCAGAGATTTTTTCAACGAAAACGGTGTGGTGGATGTGTATGCTGTCCGTGACTTAAACAGTTTTATCTGTTCTGATGACGGTTCGTTTGATTCCAGTGGGAAATTAATAGGATTAAAGGAATTTTCTGAAGAAGAATTTGCCGCCCGTAATGTAGATGCCATCAAAAACCCAACTTCAAACAGTGCAATATCTGGAGAGCCGGTTTCTACGAAAGAGCTTGAAGAGATAGCAAAGGAGTACGCATCTTTTGGGGTTACTTATGAACCAAAAGAAAATCAGTGGTATTTGGGTGACGAAAAGGTACGTTTTTGTCGGGATGTATTAACTTCCAACGGAGAAAGTCTAACGGGAGGGAAATTTAAAGGGGCGATACGCACTTTTGAGAGTACGGATGGCACAATAGATATATATACAGTCCGTGACTTTGCAAATCCAAATGCTTCGGGATACGGAACATTGAAAGGTATTGAAAAATACAGTCAGAAAGAATTTGATGAACACACAAAGTCAAGCAAAGAGGTACAAGCAAGTTCTGGCACTTGTACCGTAACACAAGAATAACGACTGCCGCACGACGGCATTGCCACATAGTGGCAAAAGAAAAAAAGCCGTCGTACAGCAGATATACCAACACGCCTATGAAGCGGTGGCTTTCTTTTTAGAGCTGCCGCTTCATTTATATTTTTAGAAAATACATATGTGAAATTTAGCGGCATATGGAGGATGCCGCTATGTTACACAAGCAATATCAATTTAACAGGGCAGAAATAATTTACCTGTCAAAAAAATCCCTGCCCATGCAACGCTACTTCTTACCATGAAACTAGAAGTAGAATCTCCACTTAACAGAATATGTATCTCTTATAACCGTAGAGGTCACAGAGCCTTTGCGGTTTTTCTTTTGTCGTTTTTTATCGGAATACGCCGCAGGGCTGTTTCTGGTATTCATTGCCGCTCTCCGCCCTCTCCATCTGGATTTTTACATCTTCAAAAATTCGGATTGGAGGAAAATGCAGTGAAGTATGCACCAAGAAAAGTATATATCAAAGAAAGCGGCGGCTATGTGGAATTATCCTACAAGGATTTCTGCCATCGCAGGCAAGCCGACCAGAGCTATATGGACAAGCTGTTTATCCCCATTCAAGGCTGTTTGCTTGAAGTCATGCAAGAACAGTATACAGATTTCTATCGGGATAAAGAGCGGTGGCGTTATCTGAAAAAACTGGACACGAAACACAGCCTGTTATCACTAGACGGCTTTACAGACAGCGAGGGAACCGTGATTGACTTTGTTGTTGATGAAGCGGTGGATGTTGCGGAAACCGTTGTCCATGCGGTGATGGTGGACAGGCTGAAAGCCGCCCTGCCCTTATTGTCGGACAGAGAGCGGGCATTGGTAAAAGCAATCTTCTTTGAAGAACTTTCCGAGCGGGAGGTTGGATTGCGGTTAGGCGTGACACAGAGCGTCATAAACAAACGCAAAGCCAAAATTCTTGCGAAACTGAAAAAGATAATAGAAAACAAAATTTAAGGCGTTCAGCCCCCCCCTTGTTTTTTCCTTTGGGAAAATGAGGGGGCTTTTCCTGCCCTCTCAATCAATCCCGATTGGAGGAAAAGAAGGATGGCATACAACCACGGACGGGAGGACAGGAAATGGCGTATATGGAAAGAAGCCGAGGAAAAGGTGCTGCGGGAGTACGGCGTTGATGAAGCGGTCATTGAGCGAATCCGCACAGACGACAGGGCGGATTTCAATTCCAACAGGCGGTTTTACCGATGGACGAGCGACTTTGGAGAATACCTTGAGGGCATGGCAGACAGGGAGAAGCAGGCGGAGGTAAGGTCTGTTTCTGATTTACTGGACGAAATTGAGAACGAAACCCTGTACCTTGCCTTACTTACGGTGGACAAGCGCACGTTACAAATCGTCCTGCTGAAAATGCAGGGATATTCCACGAAGGAGATTGCCCCGCTTGTGCATTTAATCCAAATTAGGGTTTAATTCCCCGCAGCTCTGCTGCGTAGCAAGCTAATACCGAGCAGAGCGAGGTTGGTCTTTTGATACCCCGCAGCTTGCTCTTAACTTGACCCATATTTATACAAGGTAATTTTGATAAGCAAGCAATGAGCATAGTACCTCTAACCCTTGCCAAATTGAACGTGCTCCGGGCATACCATCGCTCGGAGCGCCTTTCATTCCTCCAAGAATTCCCAAATCATAAATCGCT
>JAETSX010000024.1 GCA_021769425.1 Eubacterium sp. | reverse complement strand
GAGGCGATTAAGATCACAAATGCAGTAAAAACGCAACTGATCAACTGGTTTGTGTCTCAGCCTGCATTTATTAAGGCTTTATTTCCTGAATCAGTGTGGGAAGTTTGAGTAAATAAGCCGTGGATTGAATTTCCTGAATGAAGAGTGTTGCTGTCAAAATGTATTTATTCATTGTTGAAAAAGTTTCCAGAGAGCGCTAAGTTTTGTTCTGAGTATGGGGAATGCTTATTACCTCTGACGCAAAATGGAGGTTATATAGGCAAAACAGAAAAGGACTGGAGAGAGTATCTAACGAAGGAGGTAAACATATGAAAAATAAACTTTTATATAGTAGCTTTGCTGCTTAGTGTATTATTCGGTGGGTGTGGAACTGGTGTTTCTGACACAGCAGATGATACGGATACATGGGAAAATGATTCAGAGTCTGAAGAAACGGATATGGATTATGAGGAAGATAACTATGAAGAGTCTGAAGAAACGGATTCCGATTATGAGGATGATACATATGGGTATGAAGAAGAAGCATCTGGCAGTACAGGATCAGATGTAGAATCCCAAACTAATTCTTACATTGTTCCAGATTCTTACGATATCATGGGTAAATGGAAAAGCGTTGGCGAAAGTGGATTCGGGCAGGCACAGCCGGGAGCAATTATTATATTTGACGGAAACAATTGTAACTTTTACAGTCCGAATGATACATATGCTTTTTATAAAGAGAATGATAGGTATGTTTTGGATATCACGAGTGTTTTAGGGGAAAGCCTAAACCAGACCGTCAATATCATAGATGATGACAATATTGAAATCGCAGGAGCAAGTTTAAGGCGGATTGAATAGTAATTGAAAGGAAAGGCAGCATGAAAAAAACAATCAAATTCTTGATGATAATAATGAGTTTTTTGTTGATAGGATGTGGTAAAAGCCATGATGAGACATCCAATACAATGCAAGAGCCGACATATGAAACACAAAACGGCAATAATGGCAAAAATAATGAGTTGGATGACAGCGAATTAAATGACGAAAAGCCAGCTGACAATGAAGCGGCTGACGGAACGGCTGATGAAGAGCCGGAAGACGATGAACGGATGGATAAAGAGCCAAGCAGCAACATCACGGAATCGTCTGCTGTGGAAATGAAGCCGGTAGAGAAGTTAGATATTGTTTGGTTGGAACCCGGGATCATCCCGCAAAAGTCGATTAAACTGGAGATCGAAACAGAATCTGGGGGCATGCACACAACAGAATCTGAAACAATTGGGACTGCAATTCTGGCATTGATATCTGAAACGACAGAAGACATGGGTTACGAAATTGAAGTAAAAGAATATGGTCTTATTGATGATAATGGGAAGAAGATTTTCCGGAATACATATGATTATATCAATTACAGCAACGGTGAATTAATTCTTGCAGGAAATAATGAGCGTTGGAACATGAAGCTTGGTTACATTGACCGGAAAGGAAATGAGAAGATTGCATTTGAATATGATGATGCTTCCAATTTCAGTGACGGGTTGGCAAAAGTAGGAAAAAGGGATAATACCGGAAAAATAAGATATGGTTACATTGACTCAAGCGGGGAGGAGGTTGTCCCATGTATATATGATGAAGCGGGGAGCTTTTTAAATGGCCTAGCTTTTGTAGCGAAATATGATGAAGCGCTTTATGGTGGAAACCCATATGAAGAATTAAAATATGGTTATATTGATAAGATGGGAAAAATAGTAATTCCTTTAGAATATAATTTAGCAACTTATTTTGATCAAACAGACTCTTTTAAAAATCCAATCGCAAGAGTGCAATATGGGTCAAAGCAAGGATATATAGATACGACGGGAAAGGTCGTGATCCCGATTAAGTATAGTTTGATATACGATTATGCGGAAGGACTGTTTCAGGCGCAGATTGATACTGAAGAAGGTTCTAAAGAAGGTTATATTGACACAAAGGGGAAAGAAGCAATTCCGTTTGTATCCCTAGGAGAATATGCTTATGCTCCTTTTTCTGAAGGGCTTGTAGCCAAAGTGGAAAAGGAGGGGGATTCTATGGAAGATTGGAAGGTAGGTTTCCTCGACCGGGAGGGGAATGTTGTAATTCCGGCAGATGAATGGTGTATGGGTACGCCCGATGCTGTTCCTAAATATGTCAATGGACTTGCGAAATTGGCAAAAACTAGAGAGGGAGAGTCAAAAAAATGGGGCTTTCTTGATAAAAACGGAACAGAAGTAATACCGGCAGAATATGACATGGCGGATGATTTCAACAACGCCGCAGCAAGGGTAGGCAAGAAGGAGGAAGGGGAATATAAATACGGCGCTTTAGACCGAAATGGGGAAATTGTCATTCCGATACAGTATGACGAAATGACGCCATTTACAGAAGGTCTGTCAGTTGTAGGGCAGCAGGCCGATGGCGGGATGAAATATGGTGTTTTTGATACAAACGGAAAGATGCTTATAGGAATGGACTGTGATGAAATTTGCATCATAAATAGAGGGCTGTATGGGTATGTGCGAAAAGGAGACGAATATGGCATATTTAAAAATCCATACTATGAGTAATCTTCCTCTTATACTTGCGAATGATAAGATTTGCCAAAGTTATCGCCTGTATATGTCCTCGAGCGCCTGTAAAGAGGAAATATAAGAAAATAATAAAGCCCCGCTGAGAAAGCGAAGGTGAAGAAAAAAGAAGTACTTTGGAAACACGGTGTTTTTAAGAGCTGTGAGTTTCCAAGAATATATAACATGAACTAGGAGGTATTCTTATGCAAGTAAAAAGTCGTATCAGCAAAAGGCTGATTTCTATCATACTAACTTTGACAATCTTAGTGTCGGGTATCGCACTTTTTCCAGACAAAGCATATGCTGCGGGCTGGCTGGAATATGCGCAGGAAACGATTACTTTAGGTAATGCTGTAAGTGCTTCTATCAAAGATGGGGATTATTATGGTTTGACGGAAACAAGTAGTTCTGCCAAGCATTATTGGCATATTTATAAATTTACTATGCCTAAAAATGGGTTACTTAATATCTATATAGAATCACTTTCCGAGCAATATTTTGGGTATACAGTATCTTCTGGATTTGTTATTTATCCTACATCTGATCCGGATAACATTGTATGGAGATCTATAGATAGGCAAAATCAAATCCAAAAAAATTACAGTGCTTCTCGAGATATGTACTTTGGCTCAACGGAGATTGCTTTAGGCGGGGGAGATTATTATTTTGCAGTCAGACAGCTGTATACAAACAATACACCCTACTACCTCACCCTCAGCTACAAAGAGCCGATTATAAATGTCAGCTCAATTTCCCTTGATCCGACCAGTTTGTTAATGGAGCCCGGCAGCCAAAAAACAATCACTCCGACAGTTCTCCCTAACAATGCTACTGATAAAACAGTTAATTGGCAGTCTGGCAACCCGTCCGTAGCGACAGTAGAGGAAGGAACGGTAACAGCGCTGTCTGTTGGCTCAGCTACTATTACTGCCACTTCTGCAGATGGCGAAATTACTGCCTCCTGCTCGGTTATTGTAAGATGCGAACATAACTATCAGACCAGCATCACCCCAGCTAACATGGGAAAAGAGGGGTACATCACCAAAATATGTTCCAAATGTGGCGAAAAAATTGAGACTCGTATCCCAAGAATAGACGATATCGAACTATCTCAGATATATTATGTCTATAATGGCGAAGAACATCAGCCGGATGTCACCGTTACTGATGACGAAGGTAATACCCTTGAAGCCGGAAAAGATTATATTGTATCCTACTCCGGGAACACTGCGAACATTGGAACACATACGGTTACGCTTAATTTTATTAGTAATTATGAAGGGACACAAACTCAGACCTTTACCGTATTGCCAATCCACGTGGATTCAATATCCCTCAATCTATCCCGGTTCACGCTTAATATCGGCTCACAACAAAAAATCACGGCCACTATTTTGCCAAATGATGCCACGGACAAAACCATCATTTGGCGGTCAAGCAACCCATCCGTAGCAACGGTAGAAAACGGTGTGGTAAAGGCGGTTTCGGTTGGGGAAGCTACTATTACTGCTACAACTGTAGATGGCGAGGAAACAGCTAGGTGTACAGTGTCCGTAGTTTGCCCACATAGTTACCACACTACTCTGACTCCAGCCAGCAAAAACAACGACGGCTCGTTAAAAGAAGAATGTACAAAATGTGGATATGTCCGGCAGAATGTAACGATATATGCTATCAGCGATATCCGTCTAGCAAAAGTTTCTTATACCTATACTGGCCAAATTTATAGCCCTGCTGTCACCGTCAAAGACCGCTCTGGTAGGACACTAGAAAAAAATAAGGACTACACGGTAACATATAGTGGAAAACGGAAAGATACGGGAATATATAACGTCACCGTTACGTTTAAGGGTAATTATAAAGGGACAAAAACAAAACAGTTTACCATATATCCAAAGTCCACCAAATTAACTTCGATAAAATCAAAAAGAAAAGGCTTTTTGGTGAGCTGGAAAAAGCAGTCCAATCAAATCTCGGGGTATGAACTTGCATATTCTACCGATAGCAGATTTAGAAATAGTAAAGTTAGTGTAGCTACCGTTAGTAAAAATAAGACCAAAAAGACAGTCAGTGGGCTTAAGAAAGGAAAAAAATACTATGTCAGAATTCGTACATATAAAAATGTCTCTTTGAATGGAAAGACCACCAAACTTTATTCCAGTTGGTCAAAATCCAAAAAAGTTACCACCAAATAAAACCATGCCCCGTCTGTGCGAGCAGGCGGGGCTATGTAATTAGAATAGATTGCATTCATCTCTTGAGTTGGCTGAGCAAACACTATTCTGCAATCAAAACCGTGCTATCTATTTGAGCATAAAGGTCTTCCGATAAAAACAATACTTCTCACTCAAAACATTCTCGTGGGAAGATAAACCTGTAGCTAGAAAATAGTGTCACGGTAATCTTCCAGAGCTATACGTAATTTTTCAAGAGCTTTAGTTTTTCTGTCATTAACTGTCTTTTGGCATCTGCCTATCTTGCACGCAATCTTGTATTCAGACCAATCTTTGTGATAATAATATAGATCAAGAATTTCCTGATCCATTTCGTCCAGCTCGGATAGAGCCTTCATTAGCGCCTCGTGTCGCTCTGCTCTGATTATTTCGTCCTCGGCGGACAATGTAGCTATGGAAACCTGATCGTCCCATGTTATAAATTCGAGCGATTGCAGTGCCTTGTCATGCATGTTTGGGCACTCGCTGCATTTATTTCTAAGTCCACAAGGTTTCCCGTTTATTATACATCGTGTTTGCTTTTCCACTTTTTTATGTTCGTTCCAGTAGAGCCGTTCAATTTTCCGGCTCATAGACACATTTTTCTTCCTGTACTTGCACACCGTGTACCTCAATTCTTTGACCTCATCATAATTTGACATAGGAACTCCTTTCTGTTGGTAACCCGCAAGGAGCCGCCGGTCTTTTCCACAAGACACAAAAAGACGGCAGTAAAATATCTAAATTTCAGATATTCCATACTGCCGTCTAGCGGTCTAGTGGGTTGGATTATTATGTTTTTTGTTTGAACCAATATAAAATTAGTTCTTTGGATGCTGCTGAGTTTCTGTGATTTCAATACTTCCGTCCGGGAAAAGCAATATCGTAGTCAGTACATTCTTTGTCAGTATCTGCATAATATGGATTTGGCCATCATACTTATGTTCAGCTAATTTTCGGCCATTGCTGGTTCTGATTTCTCCGTAATCTTTTGCCATAGAAAATACCTCCTCTACCAAATACGGAACAAACTACCGTTCTGTGATTTCTTAATACCAATATAACTGAGTTCAGAGCAATCAGAAAATTTCCAGTTAACTATGTAAGCAATCGTTTCTCCATCCCTCAGTTCCTCTCGTTCCATCTCCCATTCTTCTGAAATGTCACTTACAAAGAGATACGAATCTAATATAAGAGGGCTCGTCTGTCCAATTTCTAAGAAAGAACGAATTACTGCATACACCATGTCATTATTTTCTCGTTCAAAATGACGCATTCTCTCTAATTCGTGATTATTAAGAGCGAAATATTTGCCAGAGGGTGGCCTCATCATGTAAACGGTTCCACTTTGACTGAATTGAGAAATAACGCGCCATTAAGCTCTAATGATTCCATTCTGCCAATAGTCTCCTTCTTCTTTTCTTCCATGCTGATATTCATTTCGTTGACTCCTTTCTGTAATTCCAGTTTACCGGGATTACCCGGAAGGAAGCGGCAGGGACCGCTGCGCATTTCTTGGGCGGCACACTTACCGCCGCAAATGATTATTATGACACCCAGAAGGTCAAAGCCCCTGATGGGCGGATTTGGAAGTTCATGTACGACGGCAGCATCCTCTGCCAGAAAAAGGAGGGGCGCAGGACCATATCCGCGGATGGCAGTTACAGCATGGAGCTGGTCAGCCCCATCCTGCTATACCGGGAAGATATTGACACGGTGCAGGCTTTGGCAAGGAGGCTCCGCAAAGCCGGAGGGTTTTCCAACCATTCCTGCGGCATCCACATCCATCTGGACGGCTCTGGCCATACGCCAAGAAGCGTCCGCAACTTCATCAACATCATCTATGCGCACAATGACCTGCTCTATAAGGCCCTTCAGATTGCGCCGGAGCGGATGCATTACTGCAAGAAGATGGACGCCTATCTGGTGGAGCGGCTGAACAAAGAGAAGCCCAAAACCTTTGAGCAGATCGAGGCCATCTGGTATGAGAAACACCCCAGAAACCGCACCAGCCATTACAACACGAGCCGTTACCACTTCCTCAACCTGCACAGCCTGTTTCATGGGAACCATACGGTTGAGCTTCGGGGGTTTAATGGGACGCTGCACACCGGGAAAATCCGGGCATATATCGTGTTGGCGCTCGCCCTGAACCATCAGGCGCTGACCCAGAAAAGCGCCAGCTGCCGCAAGGTGCAGGAAGAAAACGAGAAGTTCGCCATGCGTGTATGGCTGAACCGTATTAGGTTTATCGGTGACGAGTTTAAAAGCTGCCGGGAGCACCTGTACCGGCATTTGAATGGCAACGCCGCATGGCGGTACGGTTCCAGAGAGAATGTCCGGAGCCATGTGGGCGCCAGAAATACAGGGAATGGAGGACAGAACGCATGAGTAAAAACAACCATCCGGAAAAAGACAGATTCTATATCGCCTACGGCTCCAACCTCAATCTGGGGCAGATGGCAAGACGCTGCCCGACAGCCGAAACCGTAAAAGCAGTTTATTTACATAACTACCGGCTGATGTTCCGGGGCGGAGGCGCCGCCGTAGCAACGATTGAGAAACATAAAGGCAGCAAAGCGCCGGTTCTCATCTGGCAGCTGCCGCCCAGTGATGAGCGCAGCCTCGACATCTATGAGGGCTATCCCCACCTGTACCGCAAAGAAACGCTGCGGATAATGGTGGATGGCAGGCGGGTGCAGGCCATGGTTTACATCATGAATGAGCCCCGCCACCCATACGGCACGCCTTCCCGCAGCTACTTTGACACTATAAGGCAGGGCTATGGAGAGGCCGGCTTTGATGACAGGATCCTGCGCCGCGCAGTGCTTGATTCCGTATGGGAGGCGCATCTGGCCAGCAAATATGAAGGAGGTGGCAGCCATGACTGATACCGTAAAGGAACAGATTTTGGAAATCCGGGGAACTGCAGAAACCAATATGTTTGACTGGAAAACCGTACAAGTGATTGCCAACCGGAGGGGCTTTTATGAGCTGGCAATTTATCTGGAAGAGCACCGGAAGGAATATATAAACTTTATCCTGACCGGGAATGCAACAATGCATGAATAACGCACATTTTCCCATATTTCCCCAGAAGAACAAGGCTTGCATTAATCAGCAGCCTGAGTGATAGATGTGTGTGCAACCAAACGAAAGGAGCGAAAAATATATGGACTTCCAATATAATTACAATCTTCACGGCAGCGACAGAAAACCGCTGATTGAAGCTGTCAGCCAGCTGCTGGACACGCCCGCCGTATACCAAGGCGCGCCCAGTTTCTCCTACATAATCGGGGATTATACCGTAGACAGAGACGGCATGCTGTCATATGGCAGCAATACCCATCCCGCATCTGCGGCAGCGCTAGTTGAGGGCTTACGGAAACGGGGCTTCGTGGCAGAAAATGTAACTTCGGAAGATACTGTCACAGAGGAAAGCGCCATGGAGGAAACCGGCACAGAAGAACCCGCAGCGCAAGCCGCTGCCAGTGGAACCGGGGCAAACGAAAACACTGTAAACGAAACCGCAGAAACAGAACCGGATGCTGATGCGCCCACTGCTTTTACAGTCGAAGTCCCCGACACGGGGTTTACCTCGGAAACACGGGAGAAGCTCAAGAAAATCATAGCCAGCAAGGAGACACTGCTTAAACAGGCTCTTGGGGCTGACAGTCTACCGGTTGCAGAACTTGACGGCAGAATTGCTTTCCCATGGTTTACACTCCATGGGCTTGATGGAGAAGCTGACGCTTACAGCCGCTTAGCTGCTGCTATCTGTAACATGGCAAAGAACCAGAGACGGGTGACTGCAACAGAAAAACCAGCCGAGAACGCTAAGTTCACCATGCGCCTGTTTCTGATCCGCTTAGGGTTCATCGGCGATGAATACAAAACCGCCCGGAAAATCCTGCTTAAGAACCTCGCCGGGAACAGCAGCTGGAAGTCCGGCCATCCCCCGGTCCGGAAGGCGGAAAGCCCCACAATCCCGCCAGACCCGGCAACTGCCGCCCTACCGCCAGATGAAACACTGGATAGCCCCCTGCCCATAGAAACAGAAACTACAGAAAATGAGCCGCCAAAAACAGACGGAGGTGATGCTTATGGCAAGTAACGGCTTCCCCAGCCGGGAAACAGTGGAGAAAATCAGGAAAATGTACCCTATCGGCAGCCGCGTGGAGCTGATCCAGAAGGACGACCCATACAGCCATCTCAAACCCGGCGACAGGGGCGCTGTCCGCTCGGTCGATGACACGGGGACAATATTCATCAGCTGGGATAATGGCTCCGGGCTCGGCATCGTCTATGGCGCCTTCCGGGTGCGGAAGCTGTAGCGCTTTAACAGGGAGCCTCTTATGGGCTCCCTAAACTTTACGGTGGGCATGCCACCAGATTTAGGGCAGCGCTGCCCAATATTGACACTTGCATTTTTAGGCAGAGTGACAGATGGAATGGAACCCAGAAACGGAGGTATCATATGAGAAAAATAACCAAAATAGAAAGCCGGAATGCACAGCCCATCCGGCGGAAACGGGTGGCAGCCTATGCCCGCGTGTCCTCTGGCAAGGATGCGCAGATCCACTCCCTCTCCGCCCAGATCAGCTATTACAACAGCCTGATCGGAAGCCGCGGCGACTGGGAGCTTGCCGGAATTTATGCGGATGAAGCGATGACCGACACAAAGGAAAGCCGCCCCCAGTTCCAGAAACTGCTGGCAGACTGCCGGAATGGGAAAATTGATATGGTCATCGCCAAATCCATTACTCGTCTGGCACGCAATACAGTCACGCTTTTAGAAACCGCCCGGGAACTTAAGCTGCTCGGCATCGACATCTTCTTTGAAAAGGAAAACATCCATACCTTAAGCACGGACGGCGAGCTGATGCTGGCGCTCCTTTCCTCCTTTGCGCAGGAGGAAAGCCGCTCCGCTTCGGAAAATGTCAAATGGCGCATCCGGAAACGGTTTGAGCAAGGCTGCCCTACTTATGTTGATATGTATGGGTACAAATATAAAAACAACACGCTGCAGGCAGTCCCGGAAGAAGCCAAGACAGTAAGGCAGGTTTTTGCGGATTACCTGCCAGGATTGGGAAAACGCGCCACCGCCAAAAAACTGAACCGCCAGAAAGTCCCCACTAAAACCGGCAGCCTGTGGCAGGGTTCCACCATCCATGACATGCTGGTCAACGAAAAATACGCCGGAGACCTTCTGCTGCAGAAAACTTACCGCACAGACCACATCAGCAAAAAGCAGGCGAGGAATCATGGGGAGCCGCCAATGTACCATGTGGAGGGCTGCCATGAAGCCATTATTGATAGGGATACATTTGCGAAAGTGCAGGAAGAAATAAAGCGGCGTAAAGATAAGGCCCCGCAACCCAAAACATCGCCAGAACCTTATCTGTTTACCGGCATAATCCGCTGCGGCCAGTGCGGCAGGGGCTTCTGTAGGCGGATCAGGAACAGGAACACTAAATATGCAAAGCCCATATGGTCCTGCTCACTTTTTGAAACCATCGGAAAGGATGCCTGCCCTTCCCAGCAGATCCCAGAAAATATCCTAACCGCCAAAACATCAGAAGTATTAGGGCTGTCAGAATGGGACCGGGAAATGCTGCTCCAGCAGATTAAAGAAATACAAGCACCCAGACATAACGCTTTAGTCTATGTCTTCCATGACGGGCGCACGGAGGAAGTCGCTTGGCAGAACCCCTCACGCCGGGAAAGCTGGACGGAAAAGATGAAGCAGAAGGCGCGGGAAAAGCAGTTAGCGATCATTAAGCAGAAATGGAAGGAGGAAGAAAAATAAAAAGCATGATGGGCTGATGGACAACCTCCGCCGTTACATGGAGGAAAACACCAGACAGATCCAAGACCAAGCGGAATACAGCCGCCGGTTTTCTGAACTGGATGCGGAATGCGGAAAAGCCGAGGAAGAGATTTCCAACCTGCAAAAACAAATTCTGGCGCAAGCCGGCAAGAGGGAACAAATTCGCCGCTGCCTGAATGACCTGCGGAAATGTGGAAATATTCTGGAGGAATTTAACCTTGACTTATGGCATTCCATGGCTGAGTCTGTGACAGTACGCCCTAGCAGGATACTTGAGTTCCAATTCTGGGATGGGACGAAAATCCCTGTCCCTATGCCGGAAAAAACAAAATAAAGCACATTATAATACGCATCAATTGCGAGCACATTAGCTAAAGGCCTGCGGAATCCCGCAGGCCTTTTATACTTATTGATATATTTCATACATAATGAAAAGTTTCCCTTAGAATTATTCCCCGCCAGATAATGGGCCATTTTTTATAGAATCCCAGATTATCCTCTCTAGGTATTCTTTCTTGGATAAATCCCCCAAGTCGTGGAATACTGCCGAGTAGGCGACGAGTGCAGTCCTGACATATGTGCTGTGTTTCTCAAAAATTGTTCGGTCAATGGGGATTCCCTGCGCTTCAATGAACTGGCAGCAGAAAGTTACAGCAAGCCGGGTATTGCCTTCGCGGAAACCATGCACTTTCCATACCGCCGCCAAATCTTCCGAAAAATATTTTACCCTGTCATCTAAGGACAAGTCAGCCCAAGGACGCGATACCATCTTTTTTAAGGCTTTAGACAGATCATTTTCAATTTTTGTTTTATCTGAATACTCTATGGACAAACCGCCTAGCGCCGGCTCTTCTTTTTCTATGTTGATTGTGCGGATTTTGCCAGCCCATTCATAAATGTCTTGGAAGATATATCTATGCATTTTGGTCAAATGGGCGACATCATAGTTTCCCTCTAAGGGATTCTCCGCAAGCTCCCTTAAACGAAGGGAAACATAATCCGCCTCCGCATCATCCAGCGTCTGCCGATCTTGAATACCCAAGACATTCTTAAGAATATTTGTCCCAGAATACACATACGGATCAAGCATCCTGCTTCGCCTTATATTTCTTGTCCAAATACCTCTTTAAATCTTCTGTAGTGGCTTGACCAGATTTTTCCAGTTCGATATATTTCTTAAAGTCTTCAGTTGGTTCAAGCCCATCTACCTTAATCATGCCAATGGCATAATCCCAAGCCGCTTCTGCCGTCATAAAAATTCCTCCAATCAATTCAAGATTATCTTTAGTATACCACATTTTATGGATAAATACCATGTATTGATTAAGAAATAGTCGGCTGTTAGGAAATGTATTTATAATTTCTTTCCCGTGTAAAATCACGGTGCATAGTTTTTAGAGTGTATCAATGGTGATGTGGACACACATAATTCAATAATAAAACCGCATATTCTTATCCCCGCCATCCTTGCTCCCTCCCTTTGAAACTGCCGGGAAATCATCTGCTGACAGTCCCTTGCTATTTATACTCACGAGCATACTTATTTGCCAAATCATTTGCTTTTTCCTCAAAGCTATGAACAATCTTCTGGCAAATGATTTCCCTCACGGGTATAAAATCACAGCTTATCCCTATACTCCAAATCAAATTCTATATACACACGTTCAAACTCTTTCTTCCTCCGCCTTGACGCCTTAATCTTCTCTTCCCCAATTGTAACAATCCCATTTTTATAATCATCCACATGCCCCAAATTCACCAGATACTTCCGATCTGCACGGGAGAACAACTGAGGCTCCAGTATCTTTTCCATCTCTTCCATAGAAGCCTCTTTCCGAAATCGCTTCCCTCTCACCATCAATTCCACATAGCTGCCATAAGAAATCACATATGCGATATCTCTCTGACGCACCTGATAGGGTTTCCTGTATTGGTACGCTTCCACAGTTTTAAGCCCAATCCGCTTTCTGAGACAAGCGTCTATTGCCTCATCTATTTCTGATAAATCAAAAGGCTTCGTCACAAAACGAAGCGCATGGACATGAAATGCCTCTTTATACCGTTCTTCAACTCCGGTAGCCATAATGATTGCACATTCTGAATTGCTCCGGCGAAGCTTTCTGCCGGTTTCAATTCCATCCATTTCCGGCATTTCAATATCTAAAAAAACAATATCCAGTTCTTTGGCTCGCTGCAGCAACGCTTCCCCAGAAGAAAAGGCCAGAATTTCAAATTCCAGCCCAGTTTTTCTGACGGCCTGTTCCACCAGGCCGTGCAGCGTCTTTAATATAATTTCTTCATCATCACAGATTCCAATCATTAATCTTTCCATACTTATCCCCTGTATCTTGCATATATTCCTGCATCTTCTTCCCGTATCTTTTTAGAACGCCAATTCTCATATCCCAGCTTATCCGGCGCTTATTGATTCGCCTGATTGCCGCACTTAGGACAGGTATTTCCTCCCCGGTAGGTATACCCGCAGCGGTAACAGCATTTTACGTCATGCTTTTCCTTAGAAAGATAAGCAATGCTTCTGGACTCCGGTTTTTCCTGCAGATAAGATACAAATTCATCCAGAACCTCCCCAAATTCTTTCAGCTCTTTGGCTGAAATACCTCCTGGAATCTTCGTTTTCTTTCCATTCCCCCGTTTCACATAAATTCCTTTGGACAAAAGTCCGGTATTTCCTTCTATTCCTGTTACAGCGCGGATGGGGATCATTTCGCTGCTGAACATGCTGTTGTAAAAAATATGGTCCGGCGTCAGGATAAACCCGTCCTTGCCGTCTTTTCTGGCAGAAGAATCACATATGAGGATCGGATATTCATAGCGATCCCGCTCCTGGGCATAGGTATTTAATGCCCTTGCCGCCAATTGGGCCTCTCTTGGTTCCCAGTCGCCCCGCATAACTTTTCTCGCCTCATAGAAATGAAGCCGTTCCATATTGTTGATTCTTCCGCTTAATGCGTCCTTGAGTTTCTCTACCAGCAGCCCGCATTCATCCATTTTTAATTTGGTCAGGCGCTTGTCAATCATTTCCAGCGTGTTGGTTTTGATTTCCGGCAAGAACACTCCGCCTTCAATTTTCTCATAGGCGCCGGCCGCTTCGTCAAAGGACATCAGGGGGATATTGGGACATATTTTGTCAATAACTTTCTGGTCCATTGCCATTACTCTGTCCTCTATCTCCTGAATGGCAGGCTCCGCCTGTTCCGGCATGAAACCATCCTCACGAAGTTTTGCAAGCATCTGCATCAGTCCCTTACGGTCACTGCCCGCCGCGCGTTTCAGCATTGCGGCGATTTCCCGCTTCTCCGTTAACCTTCTTGCGCCTTCTAGCACCTCGTTATAGACGGAAATATCCTCTCCGTCATACTGGTTTAGTTTATCACGGAACGTCCGGTACTGGCTTCTAGTCATATGTTCCGGCACCCGGGCAATCAAATCCGCCGCTTCCTCCTGGCCGCGTTTTTTCTTGACTTCTCCAAGGGCTTCTAACATCTCTTTTTTAATCAGTTCCGGGCATTCTGCCTGGGCGATTTCGTCCATCACCCGTTTTATCACTGCGTATGACTGGGTCATGGCATATTCCGCCTTCTGGCGCACCTCTTCGGCTCCCTTCTGATAGGCGGCCTGCCGCAGCAATTTCTCATATTTCTCTTTGTCCACCCAATCCAGCCGCTCGTCATCCCTTACCTGTTCCCGCAGTCTCCGTAACTGCCACATGGACATGCGGTCCAGCTTCCGCATTCGGGCGTCGTATTTCTCTTTGATGGACATAGTTCCATTGCTTTCTGCAAATTCCGCTTCCAGCTCTGCCTCAATTCCATTGGGATCTCTGGGATCTTCCCGTTTCCCGGTTCCTTGGGTGGAAACATCCTGCTCTTTCCCTAAGGCGGCTCCTTGGGTGGAAACATCCTGCTCTTTCCCTAAGCTGGTTCCTTCTGATTTATCTTTGGCGTTCCGCCTTCCGAAAAGTCCTTTTTTCTTCTCTTTCTTCCCTGCGGAAGCTGTATCGGAAGCCGGAGCCGGCCTCCCGGCTGATTCCGCAGCGGAATCCTGTGACGGCTGTCCAGATTCCAAAGGAACGTTTTGTATCATCTGCCCGGCCGATTCCTTATTGGGATTCTGAGGCCGTCCGGCTGACTCCAAACCAGAATTCTGCATGGATGCTCCGGCTTCCCGCACTGTTGTCCCAAAGGATTCTGCACTAAAGCCCTGTGCTGTCTGTCTGGGGGAGTCTGTACCGGAACCTTGTGACGTTTGACCGGGGGAGTCTGCACCAGAACCCTGTGACGTCTGCCTGGGAGAGTCTGCGCCGGAACCCTGTGCTGCCTGTCCGGGGGAGTCTGTACCGGAATCCTGTGACGTTTGACCGGAGGAGTCTGGCTGCTGTTTTGGTCTTTTTTCCTTCTTTTTCTCTTCTTTTCTGGCTTTCAGCAGTTCCTGGATTTTCTCACGGTAAGGCTCTGCCTGCATCAGCGGGAAGAAATTTTCATCGATCTTTTCTTCTATGTTATGCAGTTCTTCCTCTGACATATGTTCCATATCCGCACATGCCTCTTCAATGGGCGGCATGGCGTGTTTGCCCCTTTTTGAAGCAAATTCATTAAAATTACAGTTGGAAGTCCGTTCTGCATTTCTTCCCAGCAGTTCCCGGTAATCCTCGTAAGCGTCCCGGTCGCCGCCGAATTTCATAGTGTAGTTATCCCCTTCCCGAAGTAATTTTCCGGGCCTTGGCGTATAGAAAAGATTGCAGTTGTCACAAGTATAGCTTCTGGCCAGATACACTCTGCCCTCTTCCGTCTCAATGGGAAATTCTTTCCCCTGGGGATAAATCGCCATATACAGCTTCCTTGCGCATTCCGGGCATTGATAGCCGTTTATATAGAAATTATTTCCAACACGGGAAGCCTTTCGTTCGTATGCCGAAATTTCACTTTTATGGAAAGTGGATTTCGTCAGGCTCCAGCGTACATTGTGCCACAGACCCAGCCCTTTTTCCTCGGACTCCTCTTCCTGTTTCTCTTCCTTTACTTCCTGGGGCTTACGCTTTCCTTCCTCCATAGCTGCCTGAACCACCTCTTCAAAGGTCATCTGAATATTATCCCGGTAAAAGCGGAAGTTATCGTCCCGATATCCCGGTATGATTCTCATATCCTTTAAAATCGCATAAAATAACGCATTTAACTGACTGTAATCCTTATCCACCTTAAGTCCCCGGATGGCGCCCCATTTTCCAAATGCATACAAGGTCATATTCAATACGTTGGTAAGGGTCTGATTATCAGCCACCGGCTCCATATCTTCCTCTTTGTCCGGCAGTTCAATTACGTTGGTATTAATCTTCCGGTTATCAAAATTAAAAATCAATGATCTGACCTTTCCTGACAAAATCAGGAAATTGTTCAATACTACGATATTCCCAGTCCATACTACATTCACATCCATAGTTTTCAGCATTCGGCTGAATATATTTGTTAACTCGCTGTTTGCTTTCAGCAGAATCATTTAATACACCTCACTTATGTCCGCAGCACAGGCTGCTTCTTCTTTTGCGGCTTTCACCGGCTCTTCATAACGGCTGCGCCTTTAGCCGGAAGCGTCAGAACATCCCTTTTTTGATATTCTTTGTCCCGTCCCTTACCGGTCTTTCATAATGGCTGCGCCTTTAGCCGGAAGCGTCAGAACATCCCCTTTCTGATATTCTCTTTGGGTAAGCAATTCCACCGCCGGTTCCGGCAGCTTTATTTCTGCGGCTTCCTCATTATGGTTTAACAAAAACAGATACTGTTCCTTCCCGCGGGCCCGCCTGACAGCCTCCACTCCATCCGGTGTTTTTGCTGCAGGCAGAATTTGATTCTTTTTGCAGATATCCCCAAGAAACTTCCGGTAGAACTCTGCTCCGGAATGAGTTCCCACATAATACGCCTGTCCTTTTCCAAAGGAATTGCAGGTAATCACCGGCGTTCCCTGATAGAAATCTTTCTGATACTCCGCCAGAATTTCAGCTCCCTCAGAATGTATGATATCACAAAGGATTTTTGCTTCATATTCCTGTCCGTCATATATAAATTGATTCGCCATATATTCGGGCAACGCGTCGCTTTCTTCCACCCAGATTCCCAGGATATCCCTGAGCCTGCCCGGATATCCTCCGGTAATGACAAGATCATTCTCATCCACATATCCGCTGAAATAAGTGGCCACAAAGATACCGCCGCCTTTGACAAATTCCCGGATACGTTCATCCACGCCGGGCTTTGTCATATACAATATCGGCGCTGCTATCAGTTTATAGCGGGACAAGTCGTCCTCTTCCCCTATAATATCCACCGGAATATTTTGGCTGTGAAATGCCTGATAATAGTCCAGCGCCTCCTGATAATATTTCAAATCAACGCTTGGCCCGGAAGAATATTCCACTGCCCACCAGTTTTCCCAGTCAAACATCAGCGCTGTTTCTGCCGTTCCCACAGAACCCAGAATTTCTCCTCCAAGCTGTTCCAGTTCCCGTCCCAATTCTGCCACCTCACGGAATACTCTGGTATTTTCATGCCCTGCATGGCTGATGACTGCTCCGTGGTATTTCTCACAGCCGCCGATGCTGCGCTTTAACTGGAAAAACAAAACAGAATCGGAGCCGTGAGCAACGGCCTGATAACTCCAAAGCCGCATCACCCCTGGGCGTTTGAGTGCATTAAAGGGCTGCCAGTTCTGCTGGCTGGGAGTCTGCTCCATCAGCACAAATGGCTTTCCTGCTCCCACACCCCGCATCAAGTCATGATGGAAAGCCGTCTTACTGACGGAGTCTTCGTTGGAGGGATAGTTGTCCCAGGAAATAAAATCCAGATATTTTCCCCATTTGCGGTAATCCAGCGGCTTATAAGCGCCCATGAGATTAGTGGTTACCGGAATCTGCGGGGTATATTTTTTCACCGCCTCATATTCCAGGCGGAAACACTCCAAGATACTGTCGGAATTAAATCTCCGGTAATCAATGCTGATGCCCTGGGCCATGGTCCGTTCCAGGTCCATATGCTCGCTGCGGGTATCCGGCAGCGCAATTTCATCCCAGTCGTAAAAAGTATGTCCCCAAAATGAAGTATTCCAGGCGCGGTTCAGCTCTTCCAGCGTTCCATACCGTTTCTTTAACCACACCCGGAAAGCTTTCTCACAATTGTCACAATAGCATTCCCCGCCGTATTCATTGGAAATGTGCCAGGCTATGATATTGTCATAATTCTGATACCGCTGTGCTAATTGTTCCGCCAGCTTTACGGAATATTTCCGATATACCAAACTGTTGGGGCAGGAATTGTGTCTGCCGCCGAATTTCCGTTTGACGCCGCCGAACTCTGTCCTGAGAATTTCCGGATATTTCTTCGCCATCCAGGCCGGATGAGCCCCGGTGCCGGTGGCAAGGCAGACCTTCATTCCATTTCCTTTTGCCAGTTCCATGATCTTGTCCAACTTCTCAAAACGGTATTCTTCCTCGGAAGGCTGCAGAGCCGCCCAGGAAAATACATTTATCGTCAGGGTATCTATATGCGCCAGTTTCAGCAGCCGCATATCCTCTTCCCAGGTTTCCTCCGGCCACTGTTCCGGATTATAGTCTCCGCCATAAGCAATTTTATCTTGTTTCCAAACCTTTTCCCACATGTTACCACTCTCCTTCCCAATAAAACCTCCATCATACTTAGCCTTTCGTGCGACGGGCCGCATGGCCATCCTACTATGGAAGCCGAAGACTTTCATAGTAAACCCTCATCATGCTCAGCCTAACGTCTGGCGGGCCGCATGGCCATCCTTACTATGGAAGTCAGAGACTTTCATAGTAAATAAAAAGCATCTGGATACATTTTATCACACCGGAAATCCTCTGTAAACGCACAAAGATTTTTCTTGCAGATTTCTTTTGGCAGGTATAAAATGGTAACTGTTTATATGTTAAAAAAATGAACAAAGGAGCGATCATATGACACAGAAAATTGATACGATTATCTTTGATTTGGACGGAACTTTACTGGATACATTGACAGATTTGACAAACAGCGTAAATTATGCCATGGATTGCTATGGATTCCCTGCTCATACAGAACAAAGCGTGCGCCAGATGGTTGGAAACGGCGTTGCCGTACTGATAGAACGGGCCATTCCTCAGGGGCGGGATTTCCCCCAATATGAGAACTGCCTGAAAGATTTTCAGGAGCATTATGCGCTTCACAAAAAAGACTGCACCCGGCCATTCCCCGGCGTGATGGAATTTCTGAAAAACGCCGCTGACAGAGGCTATAAACTGGCAGTGGTTTCCAACAAATTCGACCTGGCAGTAAAAGGGCTCTGCGAAGATTTCTTTACGCCTTATATTACAGCCGCAATAGGAGAATCACCGGAAGTTGCCAAAAAGCCTGCGCCGGATACGGTATTTGCAGCTATGAAGGAACTCTGTTCCCAGCCGCAGTCCTGTGTTTATGTGGGGGATTCTGATGTGGATCTGGCCACGGCAAAAAATGCGGGAATTCCCTGTATCAGTGTAAGCTGGGGATTTAGGGATCGGGAATTCCTGATTCAGAATGGTGCAGAACGGATTGCGGATACCATGGATGATATCTGGGAAATCCTTACAGAGATGCAGTAACAGCCTTCGCGGTAACAGGAAAGTTTGTGTTCATTCTCAAGGAAACAACAGCAATAGCCCGCTTTTAAAAAAACGGAAGCATCAAAATCAAAGCCGCTGCGCCAATCACCACAGTAATTCCGCCGAACAGACAGCTCATTTTCCAGTAATATTTCTGCTTCTTCTCATTCCCTTTATTCCGGTAACCCAGAATAAAGGGAATGATGGTCATAATTGCAGTAATGCTCAATGCGGCTGCCAGATAATTTAATATATTCATAATCCTCTCCTACCTCCTTTTCTGACGCAAAAGGCTGTGTTCCGAAGCCTGCCCTGCCACGGTTAATTCAGCCCCCGGAATCCTTTGCCGATAATCTCGCTGCTGTTTGTAATCATCATAAACGCTCCAGGCTGGTTCCATCTGATATAATTTCTAAGCTGTACCGCCTGTCCCCGCTTCATCACAGTTAATATTACATACTTCTTATGATGAGTATATGTTCCCTCCGCTTCAAAAATAGTTGCGCTGCGGGTCAACTTCTCATGGATGAAATCACAAATCGGTTCCGGATCATCACAGACGATTGTAAAATATTTGCACAAGTTAATGTTTTCAATGGCGGTGTCTATCACCAGGGACTTTGCCATCAGGCCGCAGAAGGAAAACAGGCCTGTTGCAGCGTCAAAAATAAAGCATGCCGCCACGGTAATCATCAGATCCACCAGAAACAGCGCAGTCCCAATATTTACCGTACTGTGCTTTTTTAAAACCATTGCGATAATATCCGTGCCTCCGCCGCTGGCCCCGATATTAAACAGGATGGCGGAACTAAGGGCCGGAAGCACAATGGCAAATACCAACTCCAACACCGGCTCGCTTGTCATAGGATGAGACATGGGATAATACCTTTCCAGTCCGCTTAATCCTAAGGACATCAGGACGCTTACATAGACGGTCTTTGCACCGAATTCCTTCCCGAAACATATGAATCCCACAACCAAAAGCGCCATATTTATTACAAAGTTAATAGTCCCGGCGCTGAATGGGGTTACGGCGCTGATCACAATGGCCATGCCCGTAACTCCACCGAAGGAAAAATTATTTGGAAATTTAAAAAAGTACACGCCGATTATCAGCAGCGCTGCCGCAAAAGTAATCATTCCATATTCAAACAGCGTCAATTTAACATTCTTTTTCATTGGTTACTCTTCCCCATCTAACTCCAATTCCAGTCCGCCGTCGCCCGATTCTTCTCCGTCCTCCGATTCGCCGTCTGATTCTTCCTCGGCTTCTTCGTCTTCTCCGTAATATTCATCCTGAGACACTTCTTCCACATCGGCATTCTCATAAAGGAAATTCACTACCCGGCTGCGGACTATTTGAGTGATAATAGAAGTTTTCCCATAATCCGCTTCCAGATCCTCTACGGTATCATACTCATATTCCTCCAATAGAGCTTCCGCTTCTTCCTGATATCCCTCTTCTGTAACCGTCAGCCCTTCTTTGTCCGCAATGGCCTGAACCACCAGATATTCATTCACCTGGGCTAAGGCCGCATCCTCAACAGCTCCTTCTCCCATCTGTTCCAAAAATTCATCATATTCCATTCCCATCAAAGATGCATAGAACTGATACCCTGCAATCGTTTCATCATAATAGAAATCATACAGTTCCTGGGGATAACCGTCTATCTCTGCATTTTCCACTGCCAGAGCCAGAGCATCTTCTCCGGACGCAGAAACAGATTCCTCCTGGGCAGCGCTGATAAGATCCCCTCTGATGTATTCCTCATATTCTTCTATTGTTTTATAATCTGTGACTTTTGCCACGAATTCATCCGTATATTCGGGTACGATTACCTCGCTGATTTTATTAACGGTAACGGTGAATTCCGCCTGTTTTCCCTCCACCTCAGAATCAAAGTATTCCTCTGGAAAAGTTACCGGAAACGTTACGGTCTCCCCTTTATTTTTTCCGATGAGGCTGTTTTCAAAATCCTCCAGAAAATCTCCGGAACCCAGCACCAGCTCATAATCCGTATCGCTTCCCCCTTCAAATTCTTCTCCGTCCAGTGTGCCGGTATAGTCGATATTTACGCTGTCTCCTTCTTTGGACGGACGGTCTGTAATCTCACGGTATTCCTTATTCTCATCCTGCAGTTCCTGAATGGCATATTCCACATCCTCTTCCAATACCTCCGGCACCGGATACTGCACCTTCAAGTTCTTATATTCGCCCAGCTTCACATAATCTTCCGCCTTAAAATTCAATGCGTCTTCATGATTATTCTCTGTTTCTGCCCCGCCTGCTTCTGCTGCATCCCCGGCGCTTTCCCCGGAATCTTCTCCTGCAGCATCCTGATCCGCCTTGTCCTCCACAAATGATTCCGCTTCCTTCTTCGTACTTCCGCATCCGGCAGAAAATACCATGGCTCCTGACAATACCAGCGCAATGGCGAAATATTTCTTTCTTCTCATTGTTCGTTAACCTCCAATAACCGTTTTTCTATTGTTCAATAACGTATTTTAACATATGCCGGTGAAAAAATCATGAAATTTCTTATATTTTAAAAAAAAGCTGCCGGAAACCTTTTCCAACAGCTTTTCTCTTCGTTATAATTTCTAATGACTGCATGAACTGCGAAAATTTTAGCTTTCACAGTAGGGCGCAAGCTCCAGACGCACATACCAGCCCTGCTCGTGATCGCATACCGGACAGGTCATGGGCGCCTCTGTCCCTTCATAGACATATCCGCAGTTTAAGCACATCCATTTTGTCTCAACTTTAGAGATAAATAACTGGTTATCCTCCAGAAGTTTTGCAAATGCCCCGAAGCGATCTCCATGCATCTTTTCAATTTCCGCAATCTTATGGAATTTCATGGCCGCTTTGCCAAATCCCTCTTCCTGCGCTTTATCTCCGAAATTCTTATACACATCGTCGTGTTCTTCATATTCATTGTGCTGTGCCATTTTCAGCAGTTCTGACATATTGGGGCTTAAATCCACCGGATAGGTTCCATCAATGGCAATGGTTTCTCCGGCCAGTTCTTTCAACTGGTTATAAAATATTTCCGCATGCTCTTTTTCCTGGTCTGCGGTAAACTTGAAAACCTGCTCTAACACATAAAGCCCCTGCTGATGGGCCTGACCTGCTGCAAAGGTGTAGCGGTTCCGGGCCTGGCTTTCTCCGGCAAATGCGCGCATCAGGTTTTTCATCGTTTCGCTCTGCTTAAAGTCTGCTGCCATAATCATTTCCCGCCTTTCTTTTCCAATCTTTTGATATTTACCGGAATAGAATGTGCAGAAAAAGCAATTTTATACTTGCTTTGTTCTATATCGTTGTCAGCCGGGTCTAATGCCTTCCGTTCCTTCAGGAACGCACAATTGCCCCAAAGGGCATCAGAGCCAGCTTTGCAATCTTAAAACACTGCATTCCAAATGGAATCCCTATGATGGTGCAGCATAATAATATGCCGTTTACTGCCGCAGACACGGCCAGCGGAATTCCGCTTAGGAGCAGCCATAAAATATTTGCAAGAATGGATATTGTTCCTCCGCCGTATTCCACTTCTTTTCCAAAGGGGAAGAATGCCAGAGATGCAAACTTAAAACATTGCGTTCCTATGGGAATCCCCACAATCGTAATGCACCACAAAAGTCCTGCAGCCAGCCAGCAAATTCCCTGCCATACTCCACCGCATAAAAACCATATCAAGTTACCCAAACAGCCCATATTTACCTCCTTAGCCGTATTAATGAATCTTTTATCTATTATACTCCAACGGCTGTTTGGATGGAATAGGTTTTTTAACAATTTTACCGGCATTCACAGCCCGCGTTACGGTTCATGCCTATGGCGTGCGGCCTCAATTCAAAACAATGGCATTGACAGCCTCCACCAGATCCACCACATAACTTCTGTTTACAAGAGACACCGGCATTCCATCCACAACTGCGATACAATTGCTTCCATCCTGCCGGTACAGGCCAATCTGAATTTTAGGATAGTTTTCGTTATTGAGAAAAACGGTCAGACTGATTTCCTCTTTCTCTTTGGCCTTTTTATCGGTAAATTCAGACGCCGTAAGCATGGTCAGCGCACTTTGGAAGTCTGCAATATCCACTTCTTTATCCTAGTAAAACCAAACCGTCTCATCCTTCTCTTCCTTTGATGTCAAAGTGTAATCCTGTCCATCCAGTGAAATATCCACCTGATACACATCTGCAAAATCTGCCCAGATAACCTGCTGATGCCGCAGGTCATCATAGGAAGCCGCCATCAGTGTTTCATACTCTGCCTCAGTGATCTCATAAATAATCTGTGATTCGCCCACCCGGAAATAGGCGGGCACGGGATCCTGCTCCTCCTTATCGTCTTTCTCTTTTGTTTTTTCTTCCGCAGAACGTGACAGATTCAGCACAAAGGATTCCATTTCTTCCTCTTCACCCTCTTCCTTCTGTATCGGATATTGCACGGTTATCTGCAGTTCCGGATCATCCAGTCCATAAACGGCAAGCTCTTCTTCCTCTGCGTGATAAGATACATAATTGCTGACGTCCAGACTGCTGACAGCTGACAGATATCTTTCCACGGCAGAAGCGTCCAGCGGAAGACAGGAGTGATCCTCTTTTACAAAATACACATCCTCCTTACTGTAAGTGTATTCGCTTTCCTCCTGGTAAACAATTTTGTAAGATTCATTGCCTGCAAATACAATCTCCTCCGCTTTATCTACAGACGGAATTTTGTCGTTTTTTATCATATCTTTCAATTCAAGTTCAAAGAATTCCATTTGGTCACTGGATACAAGATATACATTGCCGTCTCCGATGGATACATACCGTTCTTCGTCCATGGCGCTGTAATTCCCCAGAAGAATTTCATATGTTTTGTCTTCTGTTTCAATCTTGATGCTGCAAGCCGGGGCATCCAGTCCGTACTGGGCATAATCTTCCACATTTTCAATGATGAAAGAAACTCCGAAAGACTCAAACACTCCCAGCAGCTGATCCACTTTATCTTCATCTACCGGAAAATCTTCATCACCTTCATAAATCCATGTTTCCTCCTTGTGGAAAGCCAGCTCCGTTTCTTCATATTCCCAGGAAAGGGATTTTACGTCTTCGCCTTTCAATTCCAGTATCACTTCATCACTGTTTTTGATTTCTTCCTTATGCTGTTCATAACGGCTGACGCCAAAGGCGGCAAGGGACACCGCAATCAGCACAGCCAGCAAAATATATATTTTTTTAGACCGGTTCATTCTGCCTCCTCCTTCTGCTAATAATCACGTAAATGCCATATATCAGGAACATCAGCGGGAATATGCCGATCATGATTATTTTTAAATATGAAGCTGTAGATTCATTTATGGTAAGGTACTGATAGCTTAAGGATTTGCTTCGGATGGCCACTGCCTCCCGCTCTCCAATCATGGAAGACAGAGCATTCATTGCCAAATCCAGATTAGCGCCGGAGGAATAGGAATTATACATCTCGTCGAGGAAATACGAGGAGGAAAACCATATAATCTGACCGTCATTTCCGCAGTCAACGGATACCGCCGCCGCAAAAGGCCCATCCGCATCTCCTTCCTCTTTTTCATATGTGGAAATATCATATCCTGCAGACTTACTGAATGCCGCATCCGACGTGCTCAAAAGCGCCGTGACTGCCCCGGAGGCGTCATTGACTTTCATCCCCTGTACAATCGGCATGATGGCATAATAATTCTCCTCCGTCAACGGACTGGTGATCTCATGTTCTGCCATTTCGGGCAGCAATATATAAGGCTGCTGGAAGGCATAGTGTTCTCTGTCTCCCTCCACAACAACGCCCTCTGCCGTCTCAATGTCATACTCACCCAAAATACTGTACAGATTGGTCAGCGTTCCCTCTTCTGCCGGGCCTGCCAGCACCATCAGCTTTCCCCCATTTTTTGTATATTCTGACAGCATCTCCTTTTCTTCCTGGGAAATGTCGCTGGACGGCGCATAAATCAGCGCCACGTCAGCTTCCTTTGGCACCGTATCCTCATTCAATAAAGTAAAGCTGGTCACTTCTATATTCTGTTTCCTGATCTGTTCGGAAAATACCTCTGACAGTTCAGCCTCTCCATGTCCCTCCGTTACATAAAGCTGCGGATGGTCCTCACTGACCACGTAATCAATCGCGGATGTAATCGCTCCCTCCCCGTCAAAAGACGTTTCATAGGAATAGGATGACATATTTGTTTCTGTCACATAAATATCATTATAACTGATGTAGCGGCTGCTTTCCCCGCTTTCCACAATCAAACTGTTATTCGGCACGCTTTCCGAAGTATACTGCTGGGTAAATGTGGGATATACATCCGGATTTTTCTTCACAACCTCAATATGTTCCGACAGGCTTTCATACTTAGCCAACAGGTTCTCAATCACATCATCCTCTTCCTCTGCCTGAACCACCCAGTAAATTGTCACATCTTTTTCCAACGCATTTACCACTGCTTTCGTATTGCTGGTAATGGAATAAAGCTTAGTGGAACTAATATCAAACTGAGTAAACGCAGCCGGGAGCGCCTCGGCAAAAGCGTTAACTGCAATCAGTATCGCCAGCACAATGCCTGTGAGCGCCAGAGAATAAGAACCTCCCATAAAAGCAATCCGGCCCTGCTTTCCCTTATCCGATTTATTTGGCAATATTATTTTCTTCATCAATTGTACCTCCGTTTCTCAAGGGACTGGACCGACAAAAACAGGAAAAATACAATCACTGTAATATAATATATAATTGCCGTCAGATCAAACACGCCGTTGACAAATTTGTAAAATCGTTCAAACAGTGATAACTTCGTCATAATATCCGGCAGAAGCCCTTCAAATCTGGAACTGTCCAAAAAATATACGCCCAGCGCCGCCAGGCACAGCCCAAATGAAATTCCATAGGCCAGTTTATGGTTTTTCGTCACATATCGGATCACAAACCCAAAAACCGCCGCCAGGCCAACGAAGGCAATTACAGAACCCAATGCGGTAGAAGATACATATTCGGCCAGCGTGACGCTATAATAGTTCAGCAGAATAACCGGTATGGCAATGCCTGCGGCAAAGCCTGTATTTTCCGTCAGGGAAGAGATAAATACGCCAACGGCAAGCAAAGCCGCTCCCATCATGAAGAATGCAAACAGGGAACCATAGGAGGTCGGAAGATAAACTTCGCCAAACTGCGCAAAAATCAGCGGATAAAGCGAAACAATCAAAAGGGGCGCCAGAAACACAGCTAAAAGCGCCAGGTACTTTCCCACAATGATATGCGTTGTTTTCAGCGGAAGGGAGTACAAGAGCTGATCTGTCTTCTGCTTTCTCTCCTCTGCAACCACACGCATCGTCAAAATCGGAACAATCACCACAAATCCAAGACTGACAAAGCTCAGCACATATTCAAAATTTGCCACTGCCGACTGAATATTGTAAAGCATGGCGCCCAACCCTACCAACGCCAGCAAAAATGCTGAAAAAATATATGCGGTCAGGGAATGAAAATAATTTGAAAGTTCATGTTTCCACACGGCAATCATTCTTCTTCCACCCCGCTTCCTTCTGTCAGTTCGATAAACACATCCTCCAGATTCGCCTTCTTTGCCGCCATCTCAAGAATCGCTTTTCCCTGATCTGCAAAAGCAAAAAATATCTGCCTGCAGACATCCCTGACATCGTCTGAATCCACTTTCACGCAAATACTTACCGCATCATCTTCTCTTTTTTCAACCTCGTATTCCGCAGACAACTCCATGCGCTCCACAATCTCCGCCGCCTCATCCACAGAGGCTTCCGCGGTAAAGGACACCTGATTGGAGGAAAGCATGAGTCTTTCAAGATTCTCCGGCGCGTCAAAAGCAACCAGTTTTCCCTGAGCAATGATCAGCACCTTTTCACAGATTGCCTGCACTTCCGATAAAATATGAGAACTCAAAATAACGGTATGGTTCTGTCCAAGCTGTCCGATTAAATCCCGGATTTCGATAATCTGGATAGGATCAAGCCCTACGGTTGGCTCATCCAGAATAATCACTTTGGGATTTCCAAGCAATGCCTGGGCGATCCCCACTCTTTGCCTGTATCCTTTGGAAAGTGCTGAGATCAGGCGGTTTTTTATGCATCCGATATTGGTCTGCTCCATCACTTCCTCTACCTGCCGCTGCAGTTCTGTCCCCTTCAGTCCCTTTGCCTCACCAACAAACTTCAGATATTCCGCCGGCGTCTCATTCATATACAGCGGGGGCTGTTCCGGCAGATAACCCATCCGCTTTTTCGCTTTCTCCGGTTGGTCAAAAATATCGTACCCGTCAATGCTGACTTTTCCATCCGTAGCAGATAGACACCCCGTCATAATATTCATTGTGGTGGATTTTCCTGCACCGTTTGCCCCTAAAAACCCATATACATGACCCTCCTCAATTTCAAAAGACAAATCATGCAGCGCCATAAAATCACCATAATATTTTGTCAAATGTTCCACCCTGATCATAATAGCCCTCCTTACTTCTTTTCCTTACGCCTTTCATTTTAAGAAATGAAGCTAAAGGCAGACTAAAGATAACGGTGATAAATCTGTGAACAAAGTGGGCAAGCCCACATCAGCTTCCCTAAGGGGACTGTCCGATTCTTCATTATTTTAAAAGCGCTTTAAATCCGATATAATTTCCTCCCTTATTATAAGCGCTGATTTCACCTCTGTGGTTTTTCACAATGGCCTTGGCGATCGACAAACCTATTCCAAAACCGCCGGTAAAGGTTCTTGCCTTATCTTCCCGGTAAAACCGGTCAAATAATCTCTCCAATTCTATGTTTCCAACATCTGCATATGTATTTTCCACATACAGAACCGGATGTTTTTTCTCTTCTAAAATAACATTAATCTTTCCGGCCTCATCACAGTATTTTACTGCATTATCCAACAGAATCCATATTACTCTGTGAATCGACGCTTCATCTCCCCGATACCGGATTCCCGGCGCTATTCGGGCTGCAAGCTGTTTTCCCTTGGATTCTGCCAGCATCTGAAACTCTGAAACTGCCTCTTCCGCCATATCACTCAGGGAAAATATCTGATCATCCATATTTGATCTGTCTTCATCCATTCTCGCCAGCATAACCAGCTGATTTACAAGGGCGTTCATTCTCTCACCCTCGCTCCGGATATCCGACAGCCATTCATTTTTTCCCACCTCTGCTTCCAGAATGTCCAAATTCGTAAGAATCAGCGTCAGCGGGGTCTTCAGCTCATGATTGGCATCCGTAATAAACTGTTTTTGCTTCTCATAACTTTCTGCCATTGGCCTTACTGCACGTCTGGAAAACACTACCGCAGCCAGCCAGATAATCACCATACTGACTACAAGAACGGCGCCTGCTGCCAGAAGCAATCTCTGAAACATGAAACGGCTCATACTGCCGTCCACAAATACAATTGTCTTTCCCTGATCTGCATCATACATTTTATACCGGTAATCCTCTATCCAGCCCCGTTCTCTTTCTTTTTCGTAAACCTCTGTGCCGTACTGTCCGGCAATTTCTTCTGTGACCGAAGATATGGACTTGATGTCTGTCTCTGCAATTTTTCCCTTTTCATCAAACCGAACGGTAAAAAAACGGGTGGCAAAAGGCGTTTCTTCTGTCATAAAATCCGGTATCGCTCCGCCCATTTTCGGAAATGGCCTGTTCCCGTCAAATTCCGGAAAAACCCCATTATTTTCAGAAATACGGTCTGTCAGCGCATCCATTGTTTGATTTAACTGGTTTTTGCTGATACTGAAAATCAGTGCAAAGATTGCGGAAAATACAAGAAATACGGAAATCCCGCAAATGCGGATTACTTTCTTCTGCAGATGATAAATCATGATTCCGCCTCCAGAATATATCCGGCGCCCCGCACAAAGCGGATCCGAACCGGCGCTTTAATATTATCCAGTTTCTTCCTGAGATTTGAAATATGCACCCAGATGGAACTGGTATCCACATTGGCGTCCCAGCCCCATATATGAGTCAAAAACTGTTCTGTGGAGATAATCATGCCCGGTTTCTCCATCAGCATCTCCATTATCTGAAATTCCTTGGCGCTCAGCGGCCGGGCCGTCTCCTGAAAAATAACTTCGTAAGTTGACCGATTGAGTGTCGTCTGATGAAAGGTGAGAAGATCCGGCATATAATTTTCCTTACGCCGCAGCATAGCCCGTACCCTCGCCAGCAGCTCTGACGTGGCAAAGGGCTTCGGCAAATAATCGTCTGCGCCGGCGTCCAGTCCGTCTACCCGCTGAGAAACCTCTGTCCTTGCAGTCAAAAACAGCGCCGGCGTGGTAATATTTTTCTCCCGAAGTTTCTTTAATACCATGATACCGTCCATTTCCGGCATCATAATATCCAGAACTAACCCGTCATACTCTCCGGACAGTGCATATTCCAACGCATCCGTTCCCGTAGATACCCCGTCAGCAGTGAATTTATTTATTTCGAAAATATGCAGCAGAGATTTCAATAATCTGGCATCATCTTCCGCAATCAAAATTCTCATTGATTTTCCCTCCGTCTGTTTTTCTAATTATAACATTGCACATTTAAGACAGGCTAAATATTTTCTGTTTTCCGAGAAAATATTTCCGGTACCCAAACAAGCAGAAGGGCGATCCTGCATTTTCAAATTCATACTTATTTCCCAATGAAATAAACGCATATTGGAAACCGTCGTTGCGAAGCCCTGTTTTCCATTCTCCATACTCCACACAATCCGGCACAATCGCATAAATAGCCGTGTTAAACCCTGAAAAGAAAAATTGCGCCAGACATGAAAACAGATAAAATGGAACCGGCGCTTCCCCCGCCGTAAAAAAGTACATGCAGATCATTCCTCTGTAGTTTTCGGAGGCGCAGTATCAAGTCTTTTTTACCTGGCTATTCTGCAATACGGATAACGGCCTTCACAATATCCGCCTTATTGTTTACGCTGTAATCCATAGCTTTCTGCGCCTCATCCAGCCCGAATACATCCGTTACAATGCCTTTCAGGTTGACTTTGCCTGCCGCAACTGCATCAATGGCCATTGGATAAATATGACGGTAACGGAATACTGTCTTAAACGTCAGTTCCTTATCCAGCGCAAGGCTCATAGGAAGCGTCATTTCCCCGCTCTTACTATATCCGACCAGAACAATGACTGCACCCTTTTTCGTCATATGGATGGTCTGAACAGTGGTTGTCTGCGTGCCCGCTGTTTCCACTGCAAGATCACATCCCTTTCCATCCGTCAGTTTTCTTACCTCTTCCATCGCATCTGCCTGGCTCCCATTGATTACTCCGTCTGCGCCCAGCTCCAATGCTTTCTGAAGCCGTTTTTCCATAATATCCACCACATAGACTCTGGATACTCCCATTGCTTTTAACGCCATCATCGTTACAAGGCCAATGCACCCTGCCCCCATAACCACCGCTGTCTGTCCTGCCCTTGCGCCTCCCTGCATGGCTGCATGGAAACCTACCGCCAAAGGCTCAATCAAAGCTCCTTCCAGAGTGCTTACGTTATCCGGCAATTTAAAACAAAGGTCCGCTTCATGGGCCACATATTCCTGAAATACACCGTCCACCGGAGGCGTTGCAAAAAATACCACATCCGGGCAAAGGTTGTAATTCCCTGTTTTGCAGAACTCGCAGCGGCCGCAGGTTTTTCCCGGCTCCAGCGCAACACGGTCGCCTGCCTTCAGATGCTTCACATCCTTCCCCACTTCCACTACCGTACCGCCCGGTTCATGCCCCAGCACAAAGGGGGGCTTTACAACATAATCTCCGATTGCTCCTGTTTCATAGTAATGCAGGTCGCTGCCGCAGATGCCTACATATTCTAATTTTACAAGAACCTCGTTGTCCCTGGGCGTCGGAATCGCCCTCTCTTCAAACCCCATCTTACCGATTCCCAACATAACAGCAGTTTTCATTGTTCCTTCCATGAAAAATTCCTCCTCTTTCTTTTATTATTTATTTAATACTTTATTAAATAGTTTTATTATGTATATTATTTTATTCATACAAGTGAAATTTGTCAATACTAAATCTAAAATCATACATTTTTTCATCATTTTGCTTAAAACTCTAATTCTGTTTTTAGTAAAAATACACAAAAAAAGAGATTCCATCTCTGGAATCTCTCAAACCTTAACTTCCTTTTAATCTTTATACCTGTTCCATAAACACCTCTATGACTTTCAATGACGCCCCCAATGCAGCCGCTCCAATTTTATGGCTGCAGGTTCTGATAAAGGAACTGTCTTCTGCGAATGTATTTCTTTCTGACACTTTATCCCGGATATCACGGATAAATTCGCCCATACTGCTTCCCACATAACCTCCCAAAACAATATCACAGTCTAAAACCATATGAATATTATTCACTGCTATGGCCAGATAAGAAGTGTATTCTTCCCAAAGGCCAACTGCCTCCTGCTCCCCTCCCTTCAGCCGTTCAAAAAAATCCTCCACTCTCCCATCCGTCAGACGCTTTGCAGAGCAGTAGGCATCCAGACATCCATACTTTCCGCAGTAACAGGCTTTCCCATTCGGGACAACCGTCATATGCCCCGCTTCCCCGCATCGGAAATTCCGCCCCTGTTCCAGCCTTCCATTGCTGTAGACCGCACCTCCTACCGTATTGCTCAGGGACAGATAAAAAAATCGTTCCATGCTTTCTGACCGGATTCCTTCCGCATACGCCCCCGCATTTGCATCATTTAAGAAATGGCAGGGATATGGGAAAAAACGGCTTACAGCAGAAAATGGCAGCTCTCTCACTCCAAGGACATGGGAATCTGCCACTAATTCCTGATCCAAATCCATAATTCCCGGTAATGATATCCCGATTCCCAATATGTTCTCTTTGCCGCATCCGCCGTCTTCCAGAAAACGTTCCAGCTTCTGGCAAACTTCCAGATAATAATCATCCCCTGGAGCATATGGCAGGAATATCCGTTCGTATTTTAAAATCCTGCCTGTCAGATCTGTAAGAACCATGCTGATATGGTTCTTTGTAATATCCAGCCCTGCCGCTTTCCCGGCATTCTCAGACACAGCCAGCGCTTTCGCCCTTCTTCCCCCGGTGGATTCCATTTCTCCCTTTTCTTCCACAAGCCCCCGTTCTATCAATTCTTTGGTAATCTGCGTGGCTGTTGGGAGGCTTAATTTCAGTTCATAGGATATGTCTGGATTTGACACCATTCCGGTTCTGCATATATAGCGAAAAACATCGTTTCTGTTCTTCTTTTTTACTTCCATATTTGTATTTTTCTTTTTATCCATTTGAGCTCCCGTACTTTCTAAAAGTGTTTTTCTAAGTATAACATATCACAAAAGACACCGTTTTTCCACGTTTTTTTATTTTTATGCCGTTCCGGGGCATTTATGGATAAGCCCGATCTGCCATTAAATGGCAGAAAATAAGTCTTTTCTCCCTCCAAGCGTGCAGTCATATAAACCTGTGTCAAATCTACTGCAAAATGAACAAGCACACGTTCTTTAAACACAAAGATTGCATTTTTCCCCTACGGTCAAATTTATACTGCTCAATTGCATTTGCCACGCTTTGTCCTGTAAACTGGCACTTTAACTCCATCGAAACAACCGGAATCCCATTGACAAATAGCACAATATCAATGCTGTTTTCGTTGCTTAATGAATAGTGTAACTGCCTTGTACAATGCAATGTATTGGCTGCAAATTGTTCCTGCGTTGTTGTATTATATAGAAGTTTCTGGTTTCCAATATACTGCACGGAATTTAACGCCTCTGTCTGTAAATTCCTGGCGTAAAACCTGAAGCAGCCCTACCATTTTCACCTCACGGCAAAAGCGTTCAACTACCTGTTTTTCGCTGTCTGTCCCATAGATTTTCTCATAGCGTGTCATACAACACAGCGGCAGATTCTCTGAAGAGGTATTGAGCAGATAGGATACGTCACATAATAATTACCGCTACAGCTCAATCTTTGGCCTTGCATATGAAGATTTGTTCTGCGTAATCTGCTGCGATATTTAACCGCCGGAGTAATTTTTCATGAAAACAAGACCGATTATCAAAAATATGCCGCTGAAGTAGGCGCATCACACACAAACTGTATCAGCGCCGCTTTGGAGAAAACCATTGCCAATACTCGTTTAAACAGACTCCTTCAAGACATCCGCAATGAACGGAATACCGAAGGATACCAGGATGTTGTTTGCTATCGGCAGCAGCAGCGCTCTTTATCCTGGCGCAGAACAGTCTGTCTTCTCTCTCCCTGTGAATTGACAGAGCCATTTTTTCTCAGGGCCGTTATGCCGCGTTTATCCATATCTGCCATCAGCACCTGGCATAGACTTCATTGAATGCCGTAAAGCGCTCCATATCAATCAGAAAGCAGGTTGATATGGAGCGCCGAATCCGGTTCTTTACATTCCCTACCACACTCCCGGTATTTCCCAGTATCTGCAGCTGTTCATCTGTCAGGTTTCTTTGATGGGGGCTTAATGCCATGCAGTTTGAATGGGTAGCGGCAAAAGGTTTTTTACACACATCAGCCACACATCATAAAAGCCCCCTCGGACAAATGCGAAACATCCACCAGCATTCCCAACTCTTGCATGTACGCGACAGCCTCCTTGCCAAATTCCGTAAGTCCTTCCTTCATAATTGTTGGATCTGCAGAATTCGGCGCTCTGAAGCAATTATGTGCATTCTATGTAAGTGACAATGCCCGGACTCCCATATCGTAGAACTGTTTTAGATTCTCTAAATTTCGATTTACTGCCCGGCCATCCTCTATGGCCAAAATTGCAGACATTCTCCCTTCGCCCCATTTTTTTGCAAGAACCGCCGCTATTCCGGCTCCGAACAGAGTACATATTGCACCGTTCATTAAATTTTCCCAGGCGCTCTCAGAATGCAGTGACTCCTGAAGGCGGTAGGCGGTTACTGCCCCTTGCCTAGATGACACCGTACCCAAAAGCATATCTTCTGTAAGCTTATCCTGTGGACTATTTTTCTCTAAATAGTCTAAATATCCTTTCAGGACAGTAATTGGCGTCCAAAGTTTCTTTCGGTTATATATCGCCGCAGTTGCCTCAATGCCAATGGCAATATGAAAAGCAGGCAAACCAATCATGGCGGCATAAGAACTGGAACAGCCGGTATGATCCCACATGCTTAAAGGCTGACATGCAATATGGCTGTTATCTATATCCAAAACATAACCGCCTGCATTCTCATCCAACTAAAATTCCAATGTCTTTTTGGCGTTATCCGCCGTATATACGGAAAACTTTTCTTCTAAACACTTTTCCAGCATGGATAATATCATTTCTTCATCATCAATAATCAGTACTGCCCGGGCTATCGCGGCTTAATTCCGTTTCCGGTACTGCCCTGGCGTCATGCCGAATTTCTTCTTAAACAGGGAAATCAGTGTGCTGGAATTCTCGTACCCTACCAGATAGCTGATTTCATCTATGCTGGATGAGGTGGTGAGCAGTAATGTTTCTGCCCGCCTCAGCCTGATATTTCTCAAAAATGAAGTAAAGGTCTGTCCGGTCACCTGCCGAATCAGCCTGGAACAGTGTTCTACAGAATAGTTAAAATGTTCCGCCAGTTTTTCTAAAGTAATCGTTTTGTACTGGTCATTAATGTAGGCCAGCATATCCTGTCCGTTTTCCGGAATATTCTGGTTCGTTTTTTTAATCAGGGCAGTTCGTCCGTATTTCCGAATCAGCTTGGTAAAAAACACCCCCATCAGAGAGTTGAGAATTCTGTTTGTATATTCATCTTCCACTACTTCCTCCAGAATCATGGAGAGAAGGAGTTGTTCCAGTTCCTCATCATCAATCAAAAACTGCAGATGGGAAATATTGGAGGTGGCAGTCAGGCTGCTGAGAAAAAATTGGGACAGAATATTCTGGGAGCGTATCATATTAAAGAAAATATCGTCAAAGGTACTCCGCTGAATGAAAATATTCAGAATGATACTGTCGTCAAATACCCCTATTTTATGTTTAAAATAAGGTGAAATAAAGCACAGTGACCCTTTGGGGAGCACGGATTCTTCCTGATTGATAAAGTGGGTGCAGGAACCGGTCAATACATAAAACAGTTCAAAATATTCATGTTCGTGGAGATAGATGGGAGAATACCGGTTGTGCTTTTCAATGCGGATGTTGTGGGCGGAATCCAGCTTGTATAGGGTGCGTTCTCCGATTGTCTCATATCCGTATCCGGATAATTCCGGGCAGATTAAGTTCTTCGCCCGGATTTCTTCTTTGGAATGCTTGCTTAAGAAAGATTCCAGAGCTTTTGGGTTTGCGGAATGCTTCGCATAATAATATTCTCTGTAAAATAATTCGGCTGAATTATACTCTTCCAGTGTTTTCATAATCATTCTGTAATTTTCCATAGAAAGCGCTGCTCCTTTTGTTCTATTTTTCTGTTTGTCCAGTACAGAAAACAATCTATGTTTTGATGCACAGGAATGCCGTCCGGTTAGTGTGTGAAAATGCAATCCGATATTTCCGTCCGTATCCAAAGATAGAAAGTTCCTATAAGAAACTGGTGTTTCAGGATATGATGCAAAGCATCACGTATTTGGAAATTATTTTTAATTATATCAAAAACAGTATAATAATTCAATCAAAAACAATATGATATATCAAAAATTATAAATTAAATATATCATATATGATTATTGGATTTCACTTGGAAACACTTATAATAAAAGTATCAAAATTATTTCAAAGGAGGGCCACATGAAAACAAAAGTAAAAGAAATTCTGTCACAGCTGACTCTGGAAGAAAAATGTGAACTTTGCGCACAAAAGGAAGGCAGTTTTGGAAGGGTGGAACGGCTTGGGTTAAAAGGAAATGTTCCCCAGGACAATCCCAGGAACGGGGAGGATTACCTTCGGTCCGGAAAACCTGTCGAAGGAGATGGGAAATATCATCCGGTGGCATTTCCGTCCGCGGCGGCGCTTGGCATGAGCTGGGATACCGATCTGGCCTATGAGACAGGGGTGAATTTTGCGCTGGAATGCCGTGCCAATCCGGAACTGGTAAGCTGGCTGTTCCGTCCGGGCGTAAATCTTAAGAGGCATCCGCTGTGCGGACGGAACTTTGAATATTTAAGTGAAGATCCGGTTGTTTCAGGTGAACTGGCAGGATCTTATATTCAGGGACTGCAGAGCCAGGGGGTGGCGGCAACCTTAAAGCATTATATCTGCAATGACCAGGAATTTGAACGTATGACCACAAATTCACAGCTCAGTGAGCGTGCGCTGCGGGAGGTGCACCTGCGGGCATGTTTGTGGGAACGAAACTGTTTGACGCATTCACAGATTACTTGGTGGGCGTATGTGTGGACCGGACTCATACAAAATTAGGGCGCAACAGGCCATATATGCTGTTCGGCGCCCCGGTGCTTGCGGCAGGGATGATTCTCCTGTTTAAGGTTCCGGACTTTGGAACGACAGGAAAAATGATTTATGCTACGCTGACTTATATGCTGTTTTCCTTTGGCTACACATTGGTTAATATTCCCATGGGTTCCATTTTGCCGACCTTGACGGCAGACCCGGCGGAACGCACCAAGCTTGCAACCTCCCGGTCTATCTTTTCCACCCTAGGTTCCCTTACGTCAGCCTCTATGGCGTTATTCCTGATTGCAAAGCTGGGAAATGGAGATGACGCTGAAGGGTATTTCCGTACCAATATTGTGTTTGGAATTATGGTAATTGTTATTATGGTGATCTGTGTGGCCTGTGTAAGGGAAATCAATCCTCCGTTGGAGGCAAAGGATAATTCGAATATATTCCATGACCTGAAATATGTGGTGAATAATAAGCCGTATATGCTGATGCTGGGGATGACGTTTTTCCTCTTTGTAGGGTATCTGGGAATGTTTGCAACGCTTGCCTATTATTTTACTTATGTGGTAGGGAATGTAAATTATACCTCCACCGCATTAAGCATTATGACGCTGGTTCCAATTATTTCTATGGTGATTACGCCTGCTTTGAATAAGAAAATATGCAAGCGGGATATTCAAAATCTTGGGGCAGCCATTCAGCTCATTGGTTTTACAGTTTTGTTTTTTGCCTATAATTCTATTCCGATGATTATGGCAGGAGTGGTGATCAGCGCCTTTGGCATGGGATTCCGGCAGTGCCTGTTTTTCTCCATGCTGGCGGATACGGTGGATTACGGAGAGTGGAAAAACGGCAAAAATCTGGCCGGGACACAGCAGGCAATCAGCGGTTTTGTCAATAAACTGGCATCCGCTGCAGCAACGGCCGTAGTAGGGTATGTGCTGACCTGGGGCGGTTATGACGGAACGGCAAAGGTGCAGACGGAATCCGCAGTGGCGGCAATCCGTGTGGCGACTTGCATCATTCCGATGATATGTTTGGTTGGGTGCATTGTGGTGATGCTTTTTTATAATCTGGATAAGATTCATCCTCAGATCATAAAAGAAATAAATGAAAGACGCTCAGAAAACGGACAGTCTTAAGAGAAAATCATCAGGAAGGACTTTCTGGCTGCCGGGGATTGCTGGGGAATTAACAGCATAAATGATTGGGAAATGAGGAAAATAATGGCATCTTACAGTATTATAGAAAATTTCAAAACAAAGACAAATCAGGATTTTCTGGATAAGGCAGCAGCTCTGGAACCAGTGCTGAATAAAAGGGTAATCCAGCCAAAACGTATCGTCCGGGTGGAAGAGCTGCCTTCCCATGAATGCATCGTCCATGAAACGACAGATGCAGGCACACTGTCAAAACAGACATTTTCAAAGGGAGACAGTATGATATTAGATTTCGGCGACCATCAGGTGGGATATGTCTCATTTACGGCGGCGCCCATTGGAAACCATTATGATGCGCCGGCATATCTGAGGGTGAAATTTGCAGAGGTTCCGGCGGAGCTTTTGGAGGATTCCGCCGCCTATGACGGATGGCTCAGCAAATCCTGGATTCAGGAAGAATATCTGCATCTTGACATCCTGCCGGCTGCTGTGGCCATGCCGCGGCGGTATGCATTCCGGTATATGCAGATAGAAGTGCTGGACACTTCACCCAAGTATGCCCTGGCTTTTCGGAATGTATCCTGCGACTATGTTTCAGCGGCGGAGATGGATACGGTGGAACCTTTAGGGGCAAAAGAAGAGATTCTGAACCAGATGGACCGCGTCAGCATTAAAACGCTGATGGATTGTATGCAGAGTGTTTTTGAGGATGGGGTGAAACGGGACAAACGGCTGTGGCTGGGGGATCTCAGGCTGCAGGCCAGGGCCAATTATGTAACATTTAAAAATTATGATATGGTGAAAAGGTGCCTGTACCTTTTTGCCGGCATGACCTTTGAGGACGGACGCATGGGTGCGTGTTTCTTCCATGAACCGGATTTCAAAGTGGATGATACCTATCTGATGGATTATGCGCTGTTTTTCTGCCCCGCCCTGTTAGATTACTATGAAGCTTCCAAAGATGAAGAGACTCTGCGGGAGCTGTATCCCCAGGCAATCCAACAGATTGACATCTGTCTGCATACCATGCTGGACGACAGATATGTGGTTGTGGATCAAAGGGACGCTTTCTGGTGCTTTTTGGACTGGGGAGAGGGGCTGAACAAACAGGCGGGCGCCCAGGCGGTTTTGATTTACGCCATACGCTATGGAATCCGGTTGGCTTACTTGATGGGAGAGCCGGGGAAAGCCCAGGAACTGGAAAACTGGATGGTCAGGCTGAAACAAGCCGCTGTGGATGTGTTCTGGGATGAAGGGCAGGGAATGTTTGTCAGCGGAGAAGAGCGGCAGGTTTCCTGGGTCACACAGGTTTGGATGGTTCTGGCCAGGGTTTTTGACAGGGAAAAGAGCAGGGAGCTGATGCTGCATACCATGCAGGTGAATCCCAGAATCCGTATGGTGACCCCTTATATGTATCATCACTATATGGACGCTTTGATTCGCTGCGGGGAAGAGGAACTTGCCCTGGAAGAGATGAAACGGTATTGGGGCGAAATGATCCGGGATGGGGCGGATACTTTCTGGGAACTGTATAATCCCTATAATAAATATGAATCTCCTTACGGTTCCAGTATGGTAAACAGCTATTGCCATGCCTGGAGCTGCACTCCAACTTACCTGCTGCGGAAATTTTACAGGAAAAATGAAAAGTTCCGGTATTTATTCGAATAAACGCCGGCGGTATTCTTTCGGCGTGCAGTGATACTTTTCCCGGAACTTCCGGTAAAAGTAACTGCTGTTATCATACCCGATTGCTTCCATGACAGAGTCAACCGTAAGAGGAGTCTGCTTCAGCAGGTAAACAGCCTGCTGGAGCTTTCTCTGCTGTAAGAGTTCTTTAAAGTTAGAACCGGTATGTTTTTTCAGAAGGCGGCTGATATAGTAAGTCTCCTGGTTCAATTCATCTGCAATGTCTGCAAGGGTCCCGTTCTTGTAATGAGTTTCAATATATTTCAATACGGAAAAAACCAGATTCTGTTCATACTGGTTCGGATAATTCTGGTTGATATTTTCCGCAAATGCGGACAGGTTCAGAAACAAAAGGCCCATAGAGATCTGATTGATCGTATTTGTGGCGGTTTTCTGCTCAATCAATGTCCATATCATGTTTTCCAGAAGATTCTGCACGGGGAGAATGTCCCTGGCTTTAAAATGCAGATAGCTGGTCAGGGAAGTATCCTGGGATAAGGTGGAAATCAGGAAGTCCCGCAGTACGTTTTCCTGCTCGATCATGTGGAAGGCATGATCGAAAAATTCCGGAAGGATGATAAAATTAACGGCAATATCATTTGCTCCGGCAGCTTCTATTTCCTGCGTAACATTTTGGTTCAGGAATAACAGATCTCCCTCATTCAGGATAATTCTGTCTGTATCATTAATCGTGTGAGTGGTGCTTCCGCTGCACATATAGACCATTTCCACATAGTTATGGCGATGTCTGGGGAAATGTGCAAATCTGGTGTGGGGACGGACATCGATCAGTTTTCCTTTGGATAACAGGAGCCGGCTGTCAATAATAAAGTCTTTTTTGCCGGTATACAGATTTTTCTGGATGTCAAAGCATCCGTCTAAAATGGCCTGTTCTTCGGGGGTTATTTTCCGCAGTTTGTTCAATAATGCATGGTTCATAAGGATTCCTCCTTTGCTTTGGAAGATGCTTTCTATTAACCCTTTTTCTATTATATACTGGGCTGCAGATGACATCAATCCTTTTCGGCGATCTTTCAAAACGGTTTTGGACGGTGATTTGCCATTGGGATGCTGTTTTGCAAATAAAGTCCCTTTTTTTAGAATATCAAGACCTTTTTTTGCACTGGAAAACAGATTAAAATGATTTTAGCAACAGGGAAGCCGGAAGGGAAAGGAAAAGGAGGAAAAAAGATGGATACATATTATCTGGCTGTGGATATCGGCGCATCCAGCGGACGGCATATGCTGGGAAGCCTTGAGGATGGAAAGCTCCGGCTGGAAGAGGTTTACCGTTTTCCAAATGGCATGAAGCGTGTGGACGGAAGCCTTTGCTGGGATGTGGATGCGCTGTTTTATGAGATAAAAGAGGGCCTGAAAAAGTGCAGGGAGCTTGGAAAGACGCCGTCCTTTATGGGGATCGACACCTGGGCTGTGGATTATGTGCTGTTAGATCAAAGTGACCGGATTCTTGGAAAAACCTATGGATACCGGGATGACAGGACCAATGGGATGGATGCAAAGGTGTATGAGGAAATTTCATTAAAGGATTTGTACGCGCGCACCGGCATACAGAAGCAGATATTTAATACAATCTATCAGTTGATGGCGGTAAAGCAGAAGGAGCCGGAGCTTTTTGAAAAGGCAGAGAGTATGCTGCTAATTCCGGATTATTTCAATTTTCTTTTGACAGGGGAGAAGCGGACAGAGTACACCAATGCCACCACCACACAGTTGGTAAGCCCTGATTCAAAGGACTGGGATTATGAACTGATCGATATGCTGGGATATCCCAGAAAGATATTCGGAACCATCAGCCGTCCGGGCGCTTTGGTGGGAAATTTCCGCAAAGAGATCCGGGATGAGGTAGGTTTTGATTGTCAGGTGATTCTGCCTGCCACCCATGATACGGGTTCTGCCGTAGCCGCTATACCGACTACAGAGGAGGATGCGCTGTATATCAGTTCCGGTACCTGGTCTTTGATGGGAACGGAGCTTTTGGAAGCGGACTGCTCAGAGGAAAGCAGGCTTCGGAACCTTACAAATGAGGGAGGTTATGAGTACCGGTTCCGGTATCTGAAAAATATTATGGGGCTTTGGATGATCCAGTCTGTCCGAAAGGAATTTGCAGAAGAGCGCTCCTATGGATATATCTGTGAACAGGCGCAGAAACAGAAGATTGCATCCATTGTGGATTGCAACGATGACATGTTCTTAGCGCCTGAGAGCATGACGGAAGCTGTGAAGTCTTACTGTGAAAGAACAAGGCAGCAGGCGCCCCAGGATGAGTGGGAGACCTCGGCGGTTATCTATAACAGCCTTGGCAAATGCTATGGAGATACCATCCGGCAGATTGAAGAGATGACGGGAAAGCAATATGACTGTATCTACGTGGTGGGCGGCGGCTCTAATGCAGAGTATCTGAACCAGGTGACAGCAAAATATACCGGGCGCACCGTATGCGCAGGCCCCGGGGAGGCAACAGCCATTGGGAATTTGCTGGTGCAGATGATTTACAATAAACAATTTCGGGATTTAAAAGAGGCAAGGGATTGTGTGAAGAGGTCCTTTGAGATAAAAAAGTTTGGCTGATGTATAAGATGGAGTTGGCGCTGGAGCGCAAGAGCGAAGGTATTCGCACGAGAGGTATGATGTCGCTAAAGCGACCGTGCTCGGCGCGCAAAGTGTGCAATCCCCGGGGGATTGAGGGGCAAGGGGAGCTGAGATGGGCTTGTCCACTTTGTTTTAGGAAAGACCTTGTTGGAAACGGACGGATATTCCGGATTGCCCTTTCACACACAAACCGGGCTTCTGGATTGTCCAGTTTCGGCCAATAGAAATGATATCATGGAAAAGGAGGATTTATCATGTTAGTAGATACCAAGGCAAGGATTGGAGTTTTTTCTATTGCTCTGGGGGCATATCTGCCGCAGTTTCCGTCATTGGAGCCGGAATTCGAGGCGCAGTATGACTCGTTTAAAAAGATGCTTCCAACGACGGTGGAACTTGTGGACGGAGGCATCGTTACCACAAAAGAGCTGGCCCAGGCGGTGGGCGACAAGTTCCGCGCAGCAGATGTTGACCTTGTGATTTTGCAGCTTCTTACTTACGCAACTTCTTATAATATGCTTCCAGCGGTTCGGGATCTGGATGTGCCGGTGGTACTGGTGAACATCCAGAAGAAAAAGGCGCCTGATTATGAAAATACCGATACTGCCACATGGCTTGGCCAGCTGTATGCCTGCGGCGCTGTGGGTGAGATGGTGGCAGATTTGGAGCGGGCCGGTAAGAGCCATGCTGTCATCACAGGCGTAGCGGAAGGCGGAGATCCGGCAGTACAGGCTGAAATTGAGGACTGGTGCCGTGCCGCTCAGGTGCGCCGCCGGTTCCGGGATACGAATCTGGCGCAGATCGGACGTCCTTATCCCGGCATGATGGACCTGTATATTGATGAAACCAATCTCTATCACAGGATGTTTCTTTACACCAAGCAGTTTGACTGGGAGAAGATGTGGTCCATTGCCGATGATATTACAGATGAAGCTGCTGTCCGCGCAAAAGCTCAGGACATTCTTGACACCTTTGACATTGAGGGCGGCGGCGCCATTGAAAAAGTCTGGGAAATGGCAAAATATGTGGTTGCTTTCGAACAGTGGGTGAAGACGGAGCAGATTGCGTTTATTGCTTCTCATTACGACGGCTTTGCCCAGGGAAAGGCGGGCGTTTTAGACAGCATGCTGATTCCTGCATTTTCCATGCTGATTAAGCAGGGGGTTGCCTGTGCAGTGGAAGGCGATATTAAGGTGGCTATGGCCATGAGTATTCTAAAGACAATTTCCGGAACAGGACAGCTGTCGGAAATGTACTCCATTGATTTTGAGGAGGACATCTGCATTATCGGCCACAGCGGTTCCGGCGACGCTGATATTTCAGCAAAGAAGCCTACTATGAAGATTGTGCCTGTGTTCCATGGGAAAACCGGCGGCGGTTATCTGACTCAGTTCTATCCGCACTTAGGTCCGGTTACCTACTTGGGAATTACTCAGGATCGGGACGGCAATTTCAGGTTTGTGGCGGCTGAGGGAGTCAATGAGGCTGGGCCAATCTTTAATTTCGGAGATACCAATATGCGGACACGCTTTCGGTGCGGCGCCAGAGAATTCTGCAACAGATGGAGTGAAGCAGGGCCCACACATCATATGGCTGCGGCGGCAGGAAGGCACATTGACACAATTTTAAAGGTTGCAAAAATTTTTCATGTGCCGGTGGATGTTGTTACAAGGTAAATGTTTTCTGGATGTACAGCTGCATCGGCGCGCAGGGGCCTGCCATGCAGCGGCAAAGCTGCACCGGCGCGCAAAGGCCTGCCATGCAGCGGCAAAGCTGCACCGGCGCGCAAAGGCCTGCAATTCAACGGCAAAGCTGCACCAACGCGCAAAGGCCTGCCATGCAGCGGCAAAGCTGCACCAGCGCGCAAAAGCCTGCAATGCAGCGGCACAGATGGAATTATTTTAGAATAAAGGAGAAAAAGAATGAGTATTACTGATGTAAAATTTGTACAGGGATTTATCCGTATGTGTAACGATGGATGGGAGCAGGGTTGGCATGAAAGAAATGGAGGCAACCTGTCTTACCGCATGAAAGCCGAGGAAGTGGAAGAAGTCAGGGAATATTTCAGCATGGAAGGTGAGTGGAAAGAAATTGGAACCAGCGTGCCAGATCTTGCAGGAGAATATTTCACGGTGACAGGCAGCGGCAAGTATTTCCGCAATGTTATTCTGGACCCGGAGGACAGCATATGCATTATTGAACTGGACGATAAGGGAGAGAATTACCGCATCTGCTGGGGGCTGGTAAATGGCGGAAGGCCCACCAGCGAGCTTCCAAGCCATTTGATGAACCATGAGGTGAAAAAAGCGGCGTCAAATGGAGCCCATCGGGTGATTTATCACGCCCATACCACGAATGTGATTGCCCTTACCTTTGTATTGCCTTTGAGTGATGAAGTATTTACAAGAGAATTGTGGGAGATGGCCACTGAGTGCCCGGTTGTATTTCCGTCAGGAATCGGCGTGGCAGGATGGATGGTACCGGGCGGCCGCGATATCGCAGTTGCAACCAGTGAATTGATGAAGCAGTATGATGTGGCCATCTGGGCGCACCATGGAATGTTCTGTTCCGGTGAGGACTTCGATTTGACCTTCGGATTGATGCATACCGTGGAAAAGTCGGCAGAGATACTTGTGAAAATGCTGTCTATGCGGCCGGATAAGCTGCAGACCATCACGCCGCAGAACTTCCGGGATTTGGCAGCAGACTTTAAAGTGGAACTGCCTGAGAAATTCCTGTATGAGAAGTAATTGAGGAAATAAACAGGAAACGGAAGCTTAGCAGGAGACAGCAGATTTCAAGGCTGAATTTAACGGGCTTTCAGCCCGGCCTTGACTGGGTTCCCGACGTAAAATTTGGGTCGCCCAAGCCAAAGAAAGGGGAGGTAAAGGCTCATAGACCCTGAAACCCTTAATTTTACTGAGGTTGAGCCGATTTTGGACGTATAAAGTTGACACTACCTTCAAAGTTAAGAAGGAAAAAGTAATGAAAAAGTTAGTGGCGGCAGCGCTTGCAGGATGTATGGCATTATCCCTGGCAGCATGCGGGAACGGAGCGGATTTGAATTCAAATTCAAATGCTGATTCAAATGCAAATAAGGGCGGGGATGGAGTGTCTGGGGCTTTGACTGTTTGATATCACGATTACAGTTTTGAGGACAGCGTTGTGGGAGTTATTGAAGCTTTTAATGAAAAATACCCGGAAATTGAAGTTGATTATGAAATCAAAGCAGACGGAGACTACGATAATCTGCTGAAAACGGCAATTCAGTCAGGGGAAGGCCCGGATTTGTTTTGGACAAATGGAACAGCAACATCAACTCTTCCGGATCTGGTTGAAAATAACGCTCTTGCAGATTTAAAAGATGATGTAGATTTTAGCTTTATTCCTGACAGCGCTATGGAACTGGTAGAGGTGGACGGAGGCGCTTATGCGGTACCCTGAATGACAATGGATACCCGTACCTGCTATTACAATAAAACCATGTTTGAAGAAAATGGCTGGAAGATTCCAAGTACTTTCAGTGAGTTTGAAGCATTGCTGGCAGAGATAAAAGGGAAAGGAATTACGCCTTTATCCCAGGCATATGATTCTTGGTGCATGCTGTTTGCCTACGAACCGATTCTGGCAACCTATAATCCGGAATACAGTGCAGGCCTACAGGATTATTCTGTAAAAACAACCGATGCGCCTGCAAGAGAAGCAATGGCTAAGATGGTGGAATGGGCCGATGCAGGGTATTTTGGGGATAACTGGTTCGGTGTGCTTGACAGCAGCAATCAAAGCCTTGCGTTTACCACAGGGAAAGCAGCGATGACCCTTGCCGGTTCCTGGGATGCGGCAACATTCAGTATGAATAACCCGGATTTGGATTTCGGGGCGTTTGCAATTCCTTCTGAGGATGGAACTACAGGGCTTGTGGGAACAGCATCCTGCGGATACAGTGTCAACGCTGATTCAAAAAATCTGGAAGCAGCTAAGACGTTTGCTAACTTCTGTGCAACAAAAGAGGCTCAGACAATCTGGGTGCAGTCACAGGGGGCAGTTTCCGGAACGACAGAGATTGAGGCCAGTTCCGAGATTGCAAAAGAAATTTCCGAGAGCGGCAAAGGAAATGTATACAGAAGCTGGCAGAATGTATTAAGTTCCTATTCAGAGGGCGGGGAAGCGTCAAACCTCTGGGCGGATGATTTTCCGAAAATTTTTTCCAAGGAAATGACGGTGGATGAGCTCATGGATGAGATTGCAGCATGCATGGAATAGGAGGACTGCCATGAAGAAAAATAGAAATTATCTGTTTTTTATTACGCCTGGCTTCATCCTGTATACGATATTTGTAGTAGCGCCGATTCTTTATGTCCTGTTCCTGGGATTTACAGATTGGTCTGGGATGGGCTCCATCAACTTTGTGGGAATAAAAAACTTTATCACAATATTTACAGACGAGCGGTTTGCGCCCACGTTTTTCAACGCAATTAAAAATAATATGAAATATCTGCTGTGCGTGTGGCTGATTATTACGCCGTTTCAGTATTTGGTTGCATATTTTCTCTTTATTAAAATACCGGCGCATAAATATATTAAATTTATGGTATTTCTTCCGTATGTAATCAGTTCTACGATTGTCAGTTTTTTTGCAACACTGATTTTTGATCCGAATATCGGTTTTTTAAATGATTTTCTGACCAAAATCGGCCTGCCGGCAAGAGGCTGGTTCGGAGATCCGAATTGGGCCTTTAAATTGTTGATTCTTCTTGTGCTGTGGCAGGGTTCCGGTTCCGGTATTATGATTTTTTACTCTAACTTTATGGATATTCCTCAGGAAGTTATGGAAGCATCCCGTATTGACGGGTGTACGGAATGGCAGAGGTTTTGGCACATTCTGCTTCCGTTGTCTTTGCCGTCCTGTGCATCTATTATTACGATGAGTACTATATGGGCATTGGCAGTATTTGATCTTCCATATATTTTGGGCGGTTCCAACGGTGGAGTGAACGGAAGCCTTGATTTTGCAAATACGGTATTCTACCGGTATACATTTGGAAGCGGCCTGAATGGAAAATCAGACCTGGGATTCGGGGGCGGCAATCTGCCTGGTTATGTTTGTGGTTATGCTGATTGTTACCTTTGCCCAGAATAAAGTTCTTGCAAGATTTGAATACGATAATTAGGAGGGAGAATGGATGGCAGGAAAGGGAAAAGACAAGGATTTTTCACAGGGCGGGCACGAAGTTCTCTCTGTAAAAGGAAAAATTGCCCGTTGGATCATATCGTCGATCCTGATTCTTTATAGTTTTATTACGATTTTTGTGGTTGGCATTACATTGATGGATTCCCTGAAAACAAAGGGGGATTTGGTGTCGAATTTTGTTGGACTGCCGAAAGCGCTGTCATTGTCCAGCTATGCTTCCGTGCTGTTTGATACGGATATTTTGCTTTACCTGAAAAACAGTGTGATCCTCACCGTTTGTGGGACAGCCGGATGTATTTTGCTGTCATCGATGGCGGCTTATGGAATTGCAAGATATAATTTTAAGGGAAAGACACTGTTGTCCAGTTATTTTATGGTAGGCATGATGGTGCCGATACAGGTTACGATCTTACCGTTGTTTTTGATTCTAAGGAATATGGGGCTTTTAAACCATTTGGCTGGCCTGATTCTGGTATATATTTCAGGCATATCTATGTCCTGCCTGATTTTTCAGAAATTTTTCCGCACAATCCCTGTGGCATTGGAGAAATCGGCCAGACTGGACGGCTGCAGTGATTTGCGGGTATTCTTTCATATTATACTTCCGATCTGCAAACCGGTAATGTTTACTATGGCGCTGATTACATCCATTGGACAGTGGAATGATTTCTATATGCCTATGGTTATTCTGGGCAATAAAAATGTGACAACGCTGACATTGGCCAGTTACCGGTACATTGGACAGTTTATGAGGTATATGAGCGAGTCCATGGCGGCGGTTATGATTACGCTGGTTCCGATTATTGTAGTGTATTTCCTGTTTTCTTCACAGATTGTAGAAGGATTAACAGGCGGGGCAGTAAAGGGTTAGTAAATTAATATACAGTAGGAAAGGCGGAGCAGGCATGCCCAGGATGAGCGATAAAGTGAGGAAGATGTTTCAGGAAGGCGACTAGGGAAATTGCGTAACGGGGCAGTTTCCGCCGACATTTATCATGGCCGCGGCAGGAGATTCCCTGTCGGGTCATGCCCTTCTTCTGGCAGACATATTTATGGAAAAAAATGTGCCTTTTCAGTTTACGGCGGCTGCGGACAGGAGCCGGGGCATGTGTTTCATTTAAATTTGAAATCAGAGATGGCAAAGGAATGCAATGCGGATCAGTGCCGCTTTTTTCAGAAATACTAAGAACCGTGATATGGAAGAAGCAGAACTTATGGCAGAAAGCATGCCAGATTTTCCGCTGCAAAGATTAGACGAGAAAAATTTAATTCAGAAAGAATGACTGAAAAGTATCGGGAGCAGTGCATTTTATGGTTGTAGAAGCTTAAGCAGCGTAACAATTCCCAGTAGTGTGGAAGCGATTGGGAGAAGTGCATTTGATCGATGCAGTAAGGAGCTTGTAATCCATGGCTTGACTGGCACAGCAGCGGAGACATTTGCAAAGGATAACGGAATAAAATTTGAATCGTCTGGAGAGGTTACGAATATTTCCGCGGCTGATGTGACACTGGAAGAAGAGAACTATATATATGATGGAACTGAGAAGCCCCCGTCTGTAACTGTCAAATTAGTGGAAAAAGTATTAGTGCTTGATACAGATTATACCGTTACTTACCTTAATAATCTGGAAAGAGGCACTGCCAAAGTAGTTATTTCAGGCCGGGGAAGTTATGTAGGTAAGATAGAGAAAGAATTTTATATTTGGAAGCCTGTAAACGTTCCAATGCTTCCTGCTGACTGGAGTGTCATCTTGGAACAGACTAACTATATTTATGATGGAAAGCCAAAGACCCCATCCGTAATTTTAAAAGATAACCATTCTGAAACTCAAATTATTCCAAAGGAACCAGGTTTCACCGTTACCTATAAAGATAATATCGAGGTAGGGACTGCCACAGTAATTGTTGAAGCAATATACGGGTACGGGTATCAGGGAACCCTGACAGCAACATTCACCATTAGCAAGGCGGATGATGTAAAAAAGATAGATATCTCCAAAGCGACCGTAACATTGTCACAAACCAGCTATACCTATGATGGAAAAGCCAAGACCCCGACCGTGACCGTAACGCTGGATGGGAAAACCTTAGCCCTGAATACGGATTACACAGTTACTTACAGCAATAATGTAAATGTGGGGACAGCCAAGGCAACTGTGACCGGAAAAGGCAATTACACCGGGAGCAAGACAACGGAGTTCGCTATTACGAAAGCAGCAGAGGAACCGAAAAAGATTGACATTTCCAAAGCGACCGTAACATTGTCAAAAACCAGTTACACTTATGATGGAAAAGCAAAGAAGCCGTCTGTATCGGTGAAGCTAGATGGAAAAACTTTAGTTTTAAATACAGATTACACCGTTAGCTACAGCAATAATACGAAAGCAGGAACGGCCAAGGCAACTGTAACGGGCAAAGGCAATTATACTGGAAGCAAATCTGTAAACTTTACGATAGCAAAAGCAGGGGAACAGCCGGATTCCAAGATTACCTGCAAGAAAACTGTTTACAAGGTGACATATGGAGCAAAGCCATTCAAAATCAATGCGACTTCCAAGAGCAAGATGACCTTTACAAGCTCTAAGCCAAAGATTGCCGCAGTAGATAAGAATACAGGCAAGGTAACAATCAAAAACACTGGAGTTGCAACCATAACCATCAAGGCAGGAAAGGTATCTAAGAAAGTAACCATCAAGGTAAGCCCCAAGAAGCCGTCCGAAAAATCAGCAAAGACAGCGAAAGGCAAGAAATTAACCGTGAAATGGGCAAAGGATAAGATGGCTTCAGGGTATCAGGTGCAAATAAGCACAGATAAGAACTTCAGGAAGAATGTGAAATCCAAGAACCTGTCAACGACTTCTTACACGTTTACAAAGCTGAAGACGGGCAAGAAATATTATGTAAGGATACGCAGTTACAAGAAATCTGGCAAAGAAACGCTGTATAGTGCATGGAGCAAGGCAAAATTGAGCAGTAAGATTAAGAAGTAAAATCCGATTTAGCAAACGTCTTTTGTTGTTCAGTTGGATTCTATTGAGTTGTGTCCTGCTTTTTTCAGAAAAATAATTTGATAATGACCACTCAGTGCTGATATGATGCTGGGTGGTCATTTTTTCTGAACATTTTTGGTGAAGCAGCACAATTCCCTGCCTATTTTTTGTAGAGCTTAGACACTTCACCAGTATAAAGTGATATGGGGTATC
>JAETSX010000023.1 GCA_021769425.1 Eubacterium sp. | reverse complement strand
TTGAGCCATAGCATCCTGTGTCCAATCAGATGGATAGACAGAATCAGGATTGAGATATATGTCCATTATGAGGGGTACTAAAAACTTTCCGTGTCCACGCCTATGGGTACATTATAAAAACCCGACAAAAAACCTTTTTTCACAGGTCTTGAATTCCAATTTAAGTTTACTAAAATTTCCCCCAGACCTGCAGATGGTTTTTTCTCAAGATTTACTTTTTGGCCCTTTTGTAAATTAATAGCCATATCTAATCACCTGTTCTATGTTTTTTACCATTGTTACATAATGCAGCTAAAGCCGTTCATATCCCATACCCTTTCTTCAATGGGCCTTCCCTTCAATGGGTTTTCTCTTATGCCACTTCAATGCCATAGTGTCCGCAAAGCGCTGAAAGTCCTCCCTGGAATCCGCTTCCGATGGCATTGAATTTCCATTCTACGCCATTTCTGTAAAGTTCTCCTACAACTACCGCTGTTTCAATTGAAAAATCTTCTCCAAGGTCATACCGAATCAGTTCCGCTCCGTTTGACTCATCCACAAGGCGAATAAATGCATTAGAAACCTGTCCAAAATTCTGATTTCTTGTTTCAGCATCATATATTGTCACTGTAAATGCAATTTTCTCAATGTTTGCCGGTACTTTCGATAAATCAACCTGTACCTGCTCATCATCACCTTCTCCCTCACCTGTAAGGTTATCGCCCATATGGTTTACAGCACCGCTTGGATGTGATAAATTTCCATAAAAAACAAATTCCTTATCTGTTGGGCATTTCCCATTTGTCCCAAGCATAAATGCCGCAGCATCAAGATCAAAATCAGTGCCTGAATCGAATGCATTTACATCCCATCCAAGCCCCACCATGATATTCTTAAGCCCTGGATTCCCTTTTGTTAAATCAACTTTTTGTCCTTTTGATAAATTAATTGCCATTGTCATTACCTCCTTAAATATAATTAAGATCCACATTTGTTATAAACTTTTTAAAGCTGAGCATATATTTATAACATGGTTCTCCACTTTATATTGGGTGCCTTACAGTATAGACATATTTGTTCCATGCCATTAATTTGTTTGCAGTTCTTACAGATCCAATTTATTTTACCATTATAATTTGCCAGATTTTTCGCCCTCCTTTTTCGAGAATACACCCCTTCTAACTCAAAATATTCATTAAGTTTATTGATATTTTTAGGAAGCTGCTGTTCCAAAGACATGATTAATCTTCCTATCTCCTTCTCAATCTCCACAATTCCAGTATTTTCAATGGCTCTGCGCAATGCATATTCTGATACTTTTTGATTATTCACAACATATTCTTCACCTGTCTGATGATAAGAATGCACAAATCTGAGCATACTCTTACTCTCGTCCTGATATTCCTGGTAACACTGATTTAAATGCCTCTGTTCAGCTTTCGTTAAGCTCTTTCCATTTAATTTCAGCCTAAAGACTTTTGCCGACAATGCTGACAATGGGAAAATCGAAAACTCATTTATTTCATGCTCTTTAATATATTGGGATGCATCTTCCATTGTATTCTGGATACTCTCTTTTTCCTCATCCAACATATCAATTTTATTAAGGACAAAAATCACCTTTACATCCTTATGCTTCTTAACATGTCCCGCCACCATTTGAAGAAGCAATTCATCATCATTCGTAGCTAACTGTGTGGCATTTAAAAGATATACGATAATCCCTTTCTCTAAACGTTCAAGAACCTCCTTTGTTCTCTCTGCATGCCTCAAATCCCCTGAATTATTAACGCCTGGTGTGTCAAACAACACAATCATTCTTCTTACATTCGTTAATGTATGTATATCCTTTACAATCAAAACGTCTAATACGTTTTCATCAGAATTTATTTTAGAAACTGTATTGGCATAAGATATATCAACAGCATAGTTCTTGCCATCATTCTTTCGTATATATGCTTTTGCATTTGCCATGCCAGGCTTATTCATAACAGCCAGCGCCCTTGCCGTGCAAGCTTCGTTTTTTTCCGGTAATATCTCTTCTCCCAAAACAGCATTTAAAAAAGTAGATTTGCCAGAACTCATTGTCGCCATTACACAAACTGGGATGATCTCTTCATTATTTATCTCAAATCCGCTTAACATCAATCTCTCCCTTTACGGCTTATATTTTTAATAATATCCTTCGCATCCTATCAAAATGCTTTCTATGCGTTGTTCTGGTGCATATATGCCTATTCCAAGTTTGACACTGACGCAGCCGTCATCTTCCTTTTCAAAGGATTCATCATAATCCAGTATATTTTGGAATGTCCCGGGAAACAGCGCTGTGCCTTCGACCATAACTGTACCTTCAAAAATCTCAACCGCTTCAAAATTATTTCCCGCATCATAAAACACATGGAATCCACCATAATCATCCGTTGTATTCCTGCTGAATTTAGACTTTTTGAATTCCTTTACAGGCTCTCCTAACTGATTCCGTACTGACTCTCTGTCCATCCCAAATTCAATACCGTTAATATCTTTTTTCGGATTTACATTCCATTCCATCATATTTTTCCCGCCTCCTCTAATTCGTCAATATACGCAAGCATTTCATTAATCGCATCATCATATTTGCCGCCAAATTTTTCTCTGATATCGTCGATATCCATCTGCACAGCCTCGTCAAATTTTCCTTCATCGATCAAGTCCTTCTGGCATTCTCTATATTCTCTGGCTTCACGGGAACTTCCACAGCTTGCCGTTTCCCTGTGATCCGCTTTATCCATCCGTATTGCAGGGCCATCATTCCGTGATAATTCTGTAACACTGTCTGCAGGCATATGATGAACTTCTATCTTGTCGCCTTCTCCTTCTTTAAAGATATCTCCGAATCTTCCACCTTGCCTGTCACCTGCCTCTGGACTGTGAATTTCTTTGCTTTTCAATTCCTGATTTACATCCGGTTCATGTTGTAAACCATCCTGTTCAAGCGCATTTTCGCTTTCCAACAAATTTGGCTGTTCTTCTGCCTGGGGAGCCTCCCTAATTTCCGTTTCCGCATTTAATGGCTTATCCAGTTCTTTCAGCCATCCTTCAAAATCATTCTCTTCAAAAACGCCTGTTTCCTTAACTTCCGAAGCATTCAGGGGGGTATCCAGTTCTTTGACAATTTTCTTTATTTCTTTCGGCATCTCTTTCGATGTTTCTTTTGCCACTTCAGCAACCGCTTTTACAATCTCACCTACCATCACTTACACCCCCTCTTCTGCCTGTCTACTGCATACCGGCGCCATTTTGAATAAAGGGACACCTTTCCTCTATCCTCTTTCACCATTTTACGCATGACACATTGCGTGATCGCCAGTTCCAACTCCACTGACAGTTCGCCAATGACTGATACCAAATTATTATGCACCTTCTCTTGAATCCCGTTCACTTCGTCTATTGATGCAATTACATTTTTAAATCTGTCATACTTCACCAACTCACATACCAATTCACTTAACTTTTCAAATGACTCCTCTTCCAGAATGCTTGGAACAACCCCATTCTCAAGTTTCTCAATCGCATCCAAAATTATAATTGTGCTTTCTGACGACAAATTCATATCTTCAATATTATCTCTTATTAAATCTATTGCGATATCTAAACACTCATCCATTCTGTTTCCCACAAGCATCATAACAATCATCCGCCTTGCATCACGGTTAACCCCGCCCCCATTCAACGGATGATACATATACTGGCTTTCCGTAATTTCTGCTTTATTAATCTTACATAATACAGGCTCTAACCAATTGTTTTGATACACAACCGCAACCCCTTTAGGAACTCTGGCCAGTTCCGGAATCTGTTTATCCGTCATCGCCGCTGATTTTCCTGCCTGTTGTCTGTCACTTTCTTCCGGAAGCCTCATGAGAATCTTCGTATTTGTATTTCTTATTGCAGAAATGTCAATTGCATTTGGAGATTGATCCACTATCACAAATCCTTCTCCATAAGTCCTCATTTCAGCGATTGAATTAGTAATCATTTCCACTGATTTTCCTGCCACATCCGCCCCTTCCGCTGAAGCCTTCCCCTGTGTGTTCCTCAGAAGATTATGCGCTTCCTCCAAAATTGTTATATGGCTCAATTTTTGGTTCATGCATCCCTTTGCACAACCCATTCGATATTCATTAAGCTTCATCACTACAATTCCCATAATCAGCGATTTTGTTTCCTGAGAACCAATCCTGCTCAAATCAATAATCGTATTCTCATCAAATAAAATTGCCGGGGACACCTCATTTGCGGAAAACATTTGGCCATTAATTCCATTCGTCAACGAACTAATCCTGGTAATCAGCGCTCCCGTATAATCTCCTTTGTTGTCTTCAGAATAATCAGACGAATCTAATATATTTCTTATCTGCATTTGGACATCTTTAAAAGAAGGATAAACGTTCTTACTCTTTAATATATTTTCTGAGTTTTCCAAATCCCATCCACAGACCTGATATGCCTGCAAAATTGCCTCTTTTAAGATAGCAGGCATTGCAGCGTACATTGGCCAGCATACATTAAATATTTCTATCAGCCTGTCAATATGCTCCAGCACATGTATTTCATCCGGAAACGAAAACGGATTGATCTTTAACAACTCTGTAATTTTACTGTTGGCGCCGAACACATGAACATCTTCATCATTCCCAAATACATTTTTATATTCACCTTTTGCCGGTTCAATCACCAAGAACCTGACACCCTTTTTCCGGGCTTCCGATAATACCTGATACACTGTATTTGATTTGCCAGTGCCAGTTGTGCCTGTAATCAGCATATGGGAAGCAAGACTTTCCACATCAATTTCAATTTCCGCCTGTTCCCTTTTTCCCATATGATATACATTTCCCAATAAAATGGTATTCCCTGTCTCAAGTTGCCCGTCTTCTATAAAAATATTTCTTGCAAAAGAAACCATCTTACTGATAGAAACTCCATGGACCGCTTTCTGTGGCAGCCCGGCCGCAATCACCAGTTCGTTTCCGCTTATCATGGATGCAGGCGTAATATATACCTGCTTATTTCCAGTATTCATTTCAAATAGAGGATGCACCATCTTTTTGAGGTACGCTTCTATGCTTTTTATTTTGTAAGCGTCAGTCCAGGTATTAATACTATAACTTTCCACCGTGTCTTTCTTTCCTCTGCACAATGACTGCAGTGTTCCGGCTAACGTCTTGCATGTCTGCGTGTCATCTGAGATACAATATGTTGCTGTACTCCACAAACCGGTATCTTTTGCGTTTTCTATCCGTTCTATTTGTTTTTCAATTTTCTGAAGTAAGTCCGTTACCCTTTTATTATCCCTTACAAGCTGCAGTGTTTGCCCCGTTGTTGTTGTAAATGTATCTGTTGTCCCTTTGGTCTGAGTGGTTCCTCTTGTTTGGTTCTGAGTATCACTATGAGAAAAACCTGTTTGATTTGACTCCCCATAATTTGTTCCCCTGTTTTTTGAAAACAATATCACGCTGGCGCTTTTTGTAGTGCTTTTCCCAATGGAATCGGTCTTTGATTGATTTGTTGTGTTGCTAACCGTATTCCCAACTGATTCCGTTACTGCATCCGAAATATTTTCAGCAAGCGCGCTGCTATCTGACTCTGAATATGTTTGTGTAATCCTGGCAAATGGCGATAACTGAGAAAAAATTTCTTCATAGTTATCTTTTAATTCTAACAATTGTTCTGAAGATACTGGTTCAGCAATTGTAATCATTGCATATTTTTTTCCAGACATGGAATCAATCAGTTTTTCCATTCCCTGTACAAATTCTTTATTATTCTCACTTCGCAGCCCTGGTATGCCGCTTACGACGCTGATGACAGGGCTCTGTTCACGTACGGAAGATGTGAATACTTTATCCAGACAAGCGGTTAATCCCGCCTTGTCTTGCTGAATTATTTTTGAACCTGGAAAATTACCTGCAAAAGTTCCTGCCAGCGCCGACTGGCATGTAGAAATCTCATTTATATTGCTTGTCCTGGTTCCAAGATAATACTCTACGCTATTGCCATCACTCAAAATAATATGGATAAGGGATCCGCCGCACAATGCTACTGAATGATAAACATTCATAAGTTTATCCAAATTATTCTCATCCGCATCATAAACAATCTTCGTGATCTGATTAATCCGAAGAACGCTATTAATGTTTACATTCTCTAGTTCCGCCGAAATGTCTTTTATTGGATAGTTGCATATTTCCGGCATATACTTTCTCATTATTATGTGATCCGCCTGAGCAAATGCTGCGCTTACTTTTTCCTGGCTTTGCTCAAGCGTCTGAAATTGCTCCGGCATATTTACCTCCCTGATCCTGAACCAAATATCCTGCTCAATAAGCCATCTCTTTTATGAACCCGATCCGCATGATTAGCTCGCACTTTCTTTTTTGTCTCTTCTGAAATCATTCTTTTCCCCTGCCCGCCAGACGCTGCTTTCATTCCTTTTCCGCTTTGCTGCACCTTTTTTGCCGCTGTGATTTTATTTAAGTTTTCTGTCTCTTCTGATGCTTTCACCGGATACACCTTTTTACCGACGGCCTCAAGATGCCCTATTCTTTCTTCACAGAAATTATCTATCAGCGAAGATGCTATTAACGCCCAGTAATCCTCATCCCACTTTTCTTCCGGTTCAAATTCTTCTCCATCAAACTCCTGCATCAATCCAGTAATATTTTTCATCTTCACATATGCAAAAACATCCTTAAATTTATTTGTTGAAAAATTCGGATCTCCATGTGCTATCGTATAAAAAACGCTATAAATCCCAACTAAGCTTTTTTTTGAGATAGCATCTTCTAAAGCTGCAATTTTCTCCATCGTATCCTCCATTTTTTATATTTCCAAAATTCCATCTAACCGCATTAAAAATTTTTCAAGCCATGCAATTTTTTCCTTTTCAGACTCAATCTTTGCGTCAATGCTGCTTTGACTGCGTGTTAATTTTTCATTTTCTTCCACTTTCTTCTTCAGTGCATCCTGCAAATCATCCAACTGCTTCAAAAAAAATTTCTTAAACTGTTTTGCTTCATCCTGAGCTGTGTTCTGGGCGCTTTCAAGATTTTCATTGAAGCTGCTGATAATCGGCGTAAGATATTCATTTTCCACAGTCGAATAATCCACCATTTCCCTGTTTGCATAAATTGCCCGATTATGGCCGGACTCTTCAAACCAGGTCCATGGTTTATACCATTTTTTGTTTGTATTTACCACCCACTCCACTTCTCCTGTGTCGTACCTTTCATCATATTTGTAACTATTAATGATTTCCTGGGCATTCGGAATATCCATTTCCAGAAAATCAATGCCAAATCCATCATTTTTTGTATTATACTGCTGATTCTTTATCACTCCGCTCTGTATCAGCCCATGAATATGCTCCGTATACTCTTTCATAATATTATTTGCATTTTCCACAATAACATCATTAATAATACATTCTAGCTCTGTCTTTACATCACTCTGCAAATGCAGGACTGTATTATTCAGCTTCATCATCATCTGCTGAACTTCCAATGTCGTCATTGCGCCTTTTCCAACAGAAGGATTCAGTTCTTTCGATATTTTAGCCCTGACTTCCCGGATTCTTTTCTTAGCATCCTTCATCATGTCCAAAGCTTCGATACGGCTCCTGAATTTTTTCGCTTCCTCGCCTTCCGCAAGTATGTCTTTGATCGTTTCAAGCTGCTGATGTATTTCATTTCTAGAACTCTCATTATTCTGGATGGAAGATATCATCTTTGCATGCATATCTTTCTCTTCGACCTTCTTCTTAAAAGCATCAACGGCCGCTTTGATTTTTGCAGTATATGCATACTTTTGCAAGTACTCATTTATGGCAATTTCCACGGCAGGTATTCCGGTATACCACAGAACCTCTCCACAAATATCGCCTGATTTCTTCGCGGCGCTTATGGCAGTTCTCACTCTCTGAAGATTGTTTTTGCCCAAGCTTGCCTGCTCTGAAAGATGCAATTGCTGTTCCTCAATAAATGCATTGCAATTATGTAACGTTTTATTCTGCCCTTTCGTAAGCCTGGCGCCGTTTTGATGCATTCTGATAACCTTAGCAGTTTCCGCCGATGTTGGAAAAATATTAGGATTCTCTATATCAAATTTCTCCAAATATTCACGCACATGCTGTAATGCATCCTGAACAGATTCTTTATCCGGATCAAACTGATCAATCTTATTTACTGCAAAAATAAATCTGTCTTTTGACTGTTTTCCTCCCACTTTCATAGCCTCAGCAACCGTAGCCAGTAATGTGTAATCATCATTCGTCTGAAGCTGTGTGGCATTCAGCACATACAATACCATAGGTTTCGTTTTCTCTTTAATCACCCGGTACGTATGATTTTTATGTTCCTCAGTCCGGGAATTATTCGGCCCGGGAGTATCTACTAAAACCAGACGTATTCCTGTGGAGTCTATATTCGGAATATTTCCAACGATATCTATATAGGCTGTATCAGGATTCGCATTCATCTCCTCCATATCTTCCAGGGTCAAATTCGTATAGGTACCCAATACCTGATTCTCTTTATCTCTATACTCTGCATCAAATTCAGTCCCGGAGCTTCTGTCTTTGATCTTCGCTATCGTTGCAGTACAAGCTTCATTTTTTGACGGCATTAATTCTCTTCCCAGAAGAGCATTAATTAAAGTTGATTTGCCGGAACTCATTGTCGCAATCACGCTCACCTCGAATTCAGAACTAATTGCGCTATAGAAATTATCCTGAATTTGTTTTGTCCGTAAATCTTCAAACGGACATTCCTCCTGCATCTCTTCAAAAAGCTTTTGAAGCTCATTCAGCCTGTCTTCCGACCCTCTTGCTTCCGTAAAGACAAGTGAAACTTCAATATCGGAATGTGCAAGACAAAATTCCTTTACTGTTTCATACAAATCATTATAATCCAGCCTAAGTCCATAAAATTCTATGCAAAAGAAACTGTCATTGCATAAATCTATCAATATAGGCATTAGCTGTTCTAACCATACCTGAATCCTTTCATTTCTAAAATCATACAATTTATTCGGAGCTTCAACTGCTTTTCCATCAATTGTGATGATCGACTCAACCACATATGGATTATATTTAAATCCTATTCTTGTCGGATTATTACCTGCATTTTTCCAATTAAATACTTCCTGCGAATTGACTTCCCCAGATGCTTTCTCTTCCTTTGCCGTTGGTTTTGTCTCCTCCAGCATACTTGCCTTAAGAGGTTCATTTTGTTTTTGATGATTCTCTGCCGCATTCTCAGGCCGCGCCTCTTTTTCCGCTTTTTCCTCCACGCCGCCAAAATATGTCAGCAGTGAACTTAATCCCCCGTTAAAGCCACTGGATACTGCAGCAATTCTCCAACCATTCTTCTGATATATTTCCGTGGATATAATTGCTTTCTCGTTTGCAAAATCTGCTTTGGTATTCTGTATGGATATATATTCTGCGTTGTTCTGTTTCAGCTTAAGGCAAAACCTGTCCATTTCCGCCATTGTTCCATCGCCGTCTATACTGACCGTAAACACCAGCTTTGCTATTTTGTCAGGCAGCCTGATTAAATCTATCTCAAATATGCTTTTATGGCCTGATTTCATATAATTAATTTCATGATTCGGCGAAGATGTCTGATTATAAAAAATCATATATTTCTCATCGGATAATTTTCCCTTATCATCTACCCCAAAGCAGCAGCAATCATATGTTGCGCTGCCCAAAACTTCCATCTCAACGGCAAAAACTTTTGTTTCATCAAGATATTTTTGAATTCTGTCTCTCATGCCTTTTACAAACTGCATCATTTTACCCCCAGTATATTTGTCACTAATCTCTTTTGCAAACCTTCGCACCGGGCGCAAAGGCTCTTATTCCGCAGCTCAGCCGCTTGTTCTCATTTTACCGTCAATTCAGATAAAACAAAAACTCTCACTTTGCATTCTAATCTAAATAAGTTTTAAATTCAACTCTTTTTTGGTTTTGTATTTCTAATTTTATTCTTGTTAAAATAAACGTATCGAATAACTGAAGGAGCAAGGAGTGCAAACCATGGACAATTTAAAAAAACTCAGACTGGAAAAAGGGCTCACCCAGCAGTCTCTTGCAGAAAAACTAAACATAGGTCAGCAATCTGTCTATAAATACGAACACCATATCACTGAACCCGATATTGATATGCAAAAAACCATTGCCGATTTTTTCGATGTGTCCGTGGATTACCTGATTGGCCATTCTTCCTGCCCCCATAAAATTGAAGAAGTTCACCCAACGGATTTAAACCATACCGAACTCGCTCTCATTCAAAAATACCGCTCTCTCCCGCCCTCATCCAGGGAAGTATTTTTGCAGCTTTTAGATGAGTTCCTGAAAAACACTTCCTGAATTTTGATTTTCCAGAACCGGATCAGAGTGCAGGCTCCCTTTCTGTCTCATTTCCATTATACAAACCGCCATGGACATAATCTGTCCTTTTCCAAAAATTTCTAAAATTTTTTCACCAATTCCACATTTTCCCCCTGATACCGAAGCCACATATCAATCCCGCTGCCGAAGGTTTCGGCGCGAACCAGGTAATTTCCTTCCTCTTCTTTAATGATTTCCGCTGTGGGAAGCTTATCCAGAACAGCCTCTATGCTCTGTCCCTTATACCAGAATTCAATCCGCTGCAGCTTCCCGCCATACATAAACTGAATGCGTTTCCGGTATTCCCCTTCCTCAAAGCGATCTTTATAAGGAATTTTAAAATATTCTTCCAACACTTTAAGGCGGCAGATCCGATCGATGCGATAAATGGTGGGATACATGTCATTTGCAACCTGGAATTCCTTTTCCCTGTCTATATTTTCAATATGGGCTGCCAGATAAAAATAGTATTCGGAAAACATAATTGCCAAGGGCTGCAGTTTCCTGGACACTTTCTGATTTCCCTTCAATTTTTCATATGTAATTTCAATGCATTTATGTTCCCGGATTGCCTTTCCGATTTCCCACATTTTATCAATAAACACCTTTTTATGGTGAGGCTCGATATAGTGCAAACGCTCATTCGCGATCAATTCATCTACTATTTTCCGGTTTTCCGGCGGAACACAACGTTTCAGCAGCTTATCCAACATCTCCGTCATTTCCATCTTTGTAAATGCACGGCTATCCAGTAAAATTTTTGAAATAGCCAGAGCCTCTTCATTGGAAAAACTCATTGCTTCCGAACGCTGCAGCCGATATCCCCGCTTGTCATAGTCATAAATAATGTCATTCTCCAGTCCCTCTTCCACCATCTGTATTTTCAGAAAATCCCGAATATCCTCAATGTCCCGCTGAATGCTTTTTTCATTTACCCCAAACTTCACAGCTTCTTCTGCTTTACAGATAATTTCTCCCTTTTGCAGATGCGTATATAAATCCAGGCTCCTGTATACTTTGTCTTTTTTCTCCATAAAAATCCCCCTGTCTCTTTTGTCTTTTCTTATTCTTGTTCCGGCCCATAAATATCATTTCTCGCCCCATGATGCAAAAACTGTGTTTTTTTACCATTGTACTATAACTATAACAATATTTACAGATTTTTTTTAACTTAATATTACAAAAAACCGGCAACACGCCGAAACGGCGATACCGGTTTTCCACTCTGTTCTTCCTGTCCATCCTATTACTCCGGCGGTTAAATACCGCAGTTTTTACTTGTCTAAATTTCCATCTGCCACGTTGTCATCAATCGTTGTAACCCTCGCTGCAACTCATTCTTCCGCCTTGCAGATGAAAATTTATCCTACGTAAAATTCTACGATATTTAACCGCCGGAGTAATATCAATTCCCAACAGACTTCGCTTCGGCTACACAAAATTATGCTCCAATCCAGAGACAAGCTGCTGCATTTCTCTCTTGGAAGTCACGTTTCTGGCAGCCTCAACTACCTGTTTTTTCTCTTCGTCATCCATTTTTGCATAGACAGACAATGCTTTTTCATTCAGCCCAAGCTGAAAACTGAGACCTATGGGCATATCATATTTATTTTCCATTCCCTGCGCCCCTTTCTTTCTGTGTTTAAAAGTAGTATAGACGAAAAATAAATTTTTATACCTTATACTATTTTTTAATCTTCAAAAAATTCCCATTATCTTCCCAATCCAATAAATCAGTCCCAACGCCCAGCTTGTAAAGATCCCATACAGAATCACCGGCCCTGCGATGGTAAAAATCTTACACCCGATCCCAAACACCTGCCCCTCCTTCTGAAACTCAATGGCCGGAGCCGCCACCGAATTGGCAAACCCTGTAATGGGCACCAGCGCCCCTGCACCGCCCCAGTTGGCAATAGAGGGATATATATTAAGCCCTGTTAACAGCACGCTCAAAAGCACCAGAATCATGCTGCACCAGCTTCCTGCAGTATCATTGTCCAGTCCAAAGGCATTCACCGCAACGTTTAAGATGAACTGTCCCAGAATACAGATGATTCCGCCTGTAAGAAACGCTTTTAACATATTCGCCGGAAGGGAATGTGTGGGAGTCACCTGCTTCACATACTCATTATATTCCTGATTTTTCTTTTCTTTCTGTTCCATGGTTTCCTGTGCCATAACTGACCTTCCTTTCCTCTGATTTACCGTCTGTCCGAAATATTCTCACAGGCAAATCACTTTCCTTTGAAATATAATACTTTGAAATATAATACTTTCATACCGCTTGGACACTCAGCGGCAGACGCTACATTTTCTGCATATGATTTGCATAAAAATACAGTGCGCCCGCAGCCTTTCCCAAAGCCATAAAAAACAGTATAAAACTTAATCCTTCCTTAATGCCAAACCTCCGGAACATAATGGGAAACGTGTTGAGAATTTCCGCCAGAGCCACCGCCAGGCATCCGGTAAAAACTCCGGCAGACAGCCCGAATACCAACACGCCCAAAATTCCCAAAGGCGCCTGAACGTGAAACAGAGAAAAAATATTTCCTGCCGTCCCGCCTAAGATTACCGCATTTTCATAAGCGATAATATCTGCCGCAGTACGGCTTTTCCCAATAATCCTGGGAACCACGCCGATAGAAATGATAAAACTGAATACGCCCGCAGAAATTGCAGAACCGCTTGCCAGCCCGATAAATCCCAAAAACACCTGCTTAATCCACATCATTACTGGTTCCTTTTCTTCCACAGTTTTCAATAAATGTAGAATCTACATCCTTTTCATAGGTACGCATTTCCACCTGAATCGGGGTGGGGTCATGGGTAATTTTTTTATGGCCCACATGATTGAAAAATATCATAATTCCCAGAAACAGTCCGATGGAGTAGCAGATTTCCAGCACAGTAAATCCATTGGATTCTGTGCCCATAACCTGTTGGTAGAAATCTGCAAACACTTCTCCCACGCCCACATCATTATTAAAGGTCATAATTGTAAATGCAGAGCCGAAAAATATCAACACGCACAAAACTGCCGTTTTAAGATAAAGCAGCCACTTGGGCTCCTGTTTCGGCTCATACTCCAGAACAAAATCCTTTTCTCCGATATTCTGAACATCCACATTGGGAAATTCCTGTCCAATCAGCTCAATGATTTTCATAACGGAAAAAACTTCCGCTTGTTTTTTCTTCCTGCTCTGATTTGCCGGAGTGTGAAAGGTATACACCTTCATGGTTTTTAACTTATTAATCAGAGGCTGATTGGTGGAAGTAATTTTCGCAATATCTTTAAGGGTCACAGAAGGCTCTCGTACCAGCACATTCTGCTCAATTTTCAAATATACGGTGTCTGAACTTGCCATACGTCCCTCCGTCCTAAGCGCATTTTACGGGATTCCCAAAGGGCCGAAAACTTTCTACCGCCGCCTCTCCCATGCCTGCTTGTTCTTCGGCGCTGTTTGGGACAGCCTCTCCTGACGGATCCTCAGCGCTACTTTGGGCAGTCTCTCCTGACGGCTCTTTCGCCGCTGTTATACTCTCAAACAATTCCATACCGGTTCCGCATTTCTTACTGTTATGTTTTACCAGAGTTCCTTCTGTTACCGTGGTCTGATTTTCCACATAATTCACATAATAGAAAATACCTCCTGCAATAGTGAGAATCACGACAACCAGAAGGCAAATCCGATAAATGGCGCTATGACTACGATTCATATTCTCACATCCTTTTTCCATCTTTGGAAGTAGTATGCCATGCTATCCAGAATTTATTCATCGATAAAAAGAAATTTGAATATGGCAAGCAAAATGAAAATTGTGTATAATAAAAGAAAAAGAAGGTGACTCTATGGATGCATTAAGCAACGAATTGATTTATACAATTGACGATATATATGCGTTGCCTGAGGGAAAGCGGGCCGAACTGATTGACGGGCAAATTTACTATATGGCTCCTCCCGGCAGGACACATCAGCAAATTTCCGGCTATCTCCACAGCGCTATTTACAGCCATATAAAAGAAGCGCACGGAAACTGCGAAGTTTACGCCTCTCCATTTGCTGTATTTCTGAACAAAGACAGGATCAATTATGTAGAACCGGATCTTTCTGTTATCTGCGACACTTCCAAGCTGGATGAAAAAGGCTGCCACGGAGCCCCGGACTGGGTAATTGAAATCGTCTCCCCCAGCAGCAAAGCCAGGGATTATATGATAAAACTCTTAAAATACTGCACCGCAGGCGTCCGTGAATACTGGATCGTGGATCCAACCAAGAAAATGGTGTCTGTATATCAGATAGAGCAGGAACTGGTGGAACAATATTCCTTCGGAGAAGATATCCCGGTGGGAATCTGGGAGAATTTCTCCATAAATATCCCATAGACTCACCTTATGCAAGAAATCAGGGGCTGTCTGGATAATCCTCTGCGTTTGTGAGAACCAGAATATAAGTCTTCTCCAATTCCCTGGATGGCTAATGAACTTATTGCTATATTTACATTATAATATTTCGGCCTACCTGAGCCGGTTCCGCATCCCCATCAGAATCCGTTTCTCCAGCCTGCTGACCTGCACCTGGCTGATGCCCAGCTCCCCGGCCACCTGGGTCTGGGTCTTATCTTTAAAATACCGAAGCTCAATCAGCCGCCGCTCCATATCTCCAAGCTCTGCCAACAGCTGCTCCAACAGCATATGGTTCAGCAGCATTTCATGGCTGTCCTTTCTCTGAGGAATCCGATCTGCCAGGCAGGACTCTTTTCCCTCCTCAGGCTTATATGTCTTGTCAATGGACTCCACCTCTCCGTTTGCTTCCAGCGCCATGACAATCTCTTCCCTGGGAAATCCGGTTTCATCTGAAATTTCCTGCAGGGTAGGTTCATGCCCCAGCTCTGCCAGAAGCTTTTCTCTGGCCTGCCTGACCTTCGCGCCATTTTCCTTCAGGCTTCTGCTGACTTTGATCATGCCGTCATCCCGCAGAAACCGCCTGATTTCACCGGTAATCATGGGAACTGCATAAGTAGAGAATTTTACTTCAAAGGACAGATCAAAGTTGTCAACGGCCTTCATCAGTCCAATGCTTCCCACCTGAAATAAATCCTCCAGTTCATAGCCCCGGTTGGCAAACCTATGTACAATACTCCAGACCAGCCCCATATTGTTCCGGATCATCTGCTCCCTTGCTTCTCTGTCTCCCTGCTGCGCTCTTTCCAGCAGTCCGCGCATATCTTCCCCATGCATAACATGCCCTACCCTTTTCCAATGGTTTTGCGCATGGTGACACAGGTTCCCTGGCCTGGCTGGGAGACCACTTCCACCTCATCCATAAACGCCTCCATAAATGCAAATCCCATACCTGACCGCTCCAGCTCCGGTTTCGTGGTAAACAATGGCTCCCTGGCCTGTTCCACATCCCGGATTCCCTTTCCGGTATCCACCACAGAAATCTCCACCTGCTGCCCTCCTGTGCTGCACTGAATCCAGATGCTTCCCTCTTTCTGTTCATATCCGTGAATAATACAGTTGGTAACAGCTTCGCTGACGGCTGTTTTAATGTCTGCAAGCTCGTCCACGGTCGGATTCAGCTCCGCCACAAAGGCTCCCACCGTAATTCTGGCAAACCCTTCATTCATCGAAGACGCCAGAAATTCCATTTTCATTTCATTTCTTATCTGTTCCATAGAATCCTCCTTATCCTTCTTCCTGTTCCACTTCCATAATTTTCTGCAGCCCGGACAGCCTGAAAATCCGCTGTATCTGCTGATTCAAATGAACTGCTTTGACATATCCGCCGGAAAAACGCACATTTTTACACCTTCCAATTACCACCCCGATGCCGGAGCTGTCCATAAAACAGGTATCCGAAAAATCAAATACCAGGCTGCGCACCGGATATTTCAGAATCAGTCCGTCCGCTTCCTCCTTTAAAATTTCTGCCTGATGATGATCCAGCTCCCTGGGCATCCGGATTACAAGGCATCCACACTCTTTTTCAAATCTGTGCTCCATAATTCTCCTTCCTTTCGCTTCCTTTCAACGCTCTAAATGAGCAGGGCGCATAAGCATACTGCCTAAGCGGCCATCAGCGCCCGCATTTAATTATTAATGAAAAAAGACGCCTTCTCTTAAGACGTCTTTTGTATAATACTGTATTCTTTTATTCTTATGTGTGCCCCAACAAGAATATCATTGCGGAGGCTGCTGCTGCGCCGCCATTTCATCCAGATACTGCTGAGACCGTCTGGCCCGTGAAGTGCCGGGATGAAGCTCCACCATTCTCTGATAATACTTCTGGGCATTTGCCATATCTCCGGTCTGACGGTAAGACTGGGCAAGATAATAAATGGCATACCCGTCATTATAATCTTCCTCTGCCTGCACTACCTTTTCCAGCCCTGTAATGGCCTCTGGAAAACGATTGCCGTTGTAATCCTGCTCTGCCTGTGCATAAACAGCATTGATATACTGTTCATTCACCTGAGTATTTAAATTGTCATAGATTGCCTTAGCCTGGCTCCCTAGCAATTTGGGATCCACATTGGCAATGGTATCCCCTGCCCCCTGAATATTCTGCTGGGCAAATGCATCATAAGCCACAATCAGCTGTTCATAACTGTCCACAATCTTCTGGGCGTCCTTGGAATCATCCTCCTGATCCTTAATCTGCTTCTCTAAGTCTTCAATCTGGTTTTCCAGACTCTTAATTTCCTGATTGCGGGTGGTTAAGGAATCATTTGCTTCCAGTTCTGCTTTTTTTGCCTTGGATACTGCGTTTTGCTGAATTCCCGGAATTACCAGAAAACAGGTGATCAACACTCCAATCCCTACGCCTATCACAAGGTTGAGAATCGTCATAACTGCCGAGTTATCTTTAAAATTCGTGGGCTGTATAATAGTATCATTGCCGCTTTGGTAAGAAGCGGACTCCTCTTTTTCTTTGCGCCCCAGCTTTGAATGGCTTTCCTGAAGACGAATATTCACCTCCCGAAGATACCGAAGGGTAGTGCCGTTATTGGTATCAATCTCCGTTGCGGCCCATAATTCTTTTCTGGCCAGCTCATACTTGCCCTCTTCCATATACAGCAATGCCAGAAGCTGATATCCTTTCACCAGCCCCGGATTCATGGAAAGCACCTTTTTCAACTGTATAATAGCAAGATCCTTGCTGTCTTGCTGACAATACAGCAGGGCCTGATTGTATTTTTTAATGGTCTGATTCACGGCATTTAACTGAGAACGATTGGACTGTATTTCTTCCAGATATTTCTCCGCCGGATTTCCCTTGGGCTCCAGGCTGCGGCTCAATACCCACTCGCTTAAGGCGTCCACCACTTCGCCCATTTCGTAATAAATCAGCCCCAGCAGATTTCTAGCCTGGGTATTGGCTTTGTAATACTGCAGACTTTTCCGAAGAGACTGGATTGCGCCGGATAAATCCCGCACCTTTGCTTTCTCCAATCCATCATTGTACAATGCATTGGACACACGAATAATTTTATTATAAGAATCCATAGAGTTCCTTTCTTATTTTCCAAAAAATTTCCTTATCTCTGCTGTCTTGCTTCCCTGAGAATCTCCTGCATGATATCTGTCATATCAGTCAAATCCCTGTCATATATGGCATCCTCCGCCTCTTCTACCTCCAGGCTGGGTTTAAATTTCTTCAATTCTTCTTCAAAATTAATCATTCTGCATACCTCCTGTCATCTGCTCCAATTCGCCGATAAGATACAAAGACCCTGCACAGAAAAGCTTCTGCCCCGGCTTTTTCACCGCCAGCGCATGTGCAAACGCCTGTTTTCTGTCCTCTATTTCTGTAATCTTTACTGCTCCGTCCGTCTGTGCCTGGTAATTCCGGAATGCATCTCCTAATACTCTGCAATCCACTCCCCGGGTTCCCGGGACAGTTGTAATCACGATTTCCTCCCAGTCTCCTTCTGCCATAAGCAGCCGGGCAGTACGAATATAATCTTTCTCCTTTACCATAGAAAACAGCAAAACAGCAGATTCCTTCGTAATCTGCCTCACTGCTTCCAAAAACCGTTCAATTCCTGACAGATTATGGGCCCCGTCAAAATATACATCCTGCTGCACTTTCTGCATTCTGCCCTTCCAGCTTACCCTGGCTATGCCGTTTCTGACTGCTTCCTCAGAAATCTCTTCTGTCACTTTTAAACATTTCAACGCCTCCAGCGCCACTGCCGCATTTCCCGCCTGATAAGGCGCCCCGAAAGGAATGGAAAGTTCAGTAACATCATAACCAGAATCATAGGAAAAATCAATCTTTTTTCCTGTGTTTAATAAAATTTTAATTTTCTCTGTCCTGACCGGATGCTTCCGGCAATGGAGGAAATCTGCCCTTTTCTCGATCACGGATATCGCTTCCGGCACAGAAGCGTCATACACTACCGGGACAAACGGCTTTAAAATTCCCGCTTTCTCCGCTGCAATTTTCTCCAGGGTATCCCCCAGAATCTCAGTGTGTTCCAGGCTGATGGAAGTAATGACGGTAAGCAATGGATGTTCGATTATGTTCGTGGCATCCAGCCTCCCTCCCATTCCTGTTTCCAGCACGGCATATTCTACTTGATTTTCCGCAAAAATCACCATCCCCACTGCAAACACATACTCAAAAAACGTAGGATGGGGCAGCCCCTCCTGCACCATCTCCAAGGCCGCTGCCTCTGCTTTTTCTGCTGCCTGCACAAACTCCTGCCTTTCACAGGGCTTTCCATTGATTTGAAAACGCTCTTCGATATTTACCAGATGGGGAGAGGTAAACAGACCGGTTTTCCTCCCGGCTTCCTTCAGCGCGCTGGCAAGAAAAGCGCATACACTGCCCTTTCCGTTGCTTCCTGCCACATGAATCACCAGAAATCTGTTCTGGGGATTCCCCAGCCTTCTTAAAAATTCTCTGGTGTGATCCAATGTATTTTTACTGGTAAACCTTGGAATCTCCAAAATACTCTTTACCGTTTCTTCGTAAGACTTCATCCAGCTGCACCTCTTTATACTTCACCTATTATAATATAGCCTATCCCTGAAATCCAGATATTTTTTCCATATTTCAAAATTTTCGTGCGACAATTTTCGAGTGCCGGAATAATACTTTCCTGCCAGCGCAGAAAACTGCTGTGCGGCCTTTCATTTCTCCTGAAGGTATGCATTACAAAGCAGCCATCTCATTCACGAAATGGCTGCTGTATGGCTTATAATATCTTTTGTGTCCGAATCTGCAGTGAAGCCCTATGCACCTTTTCACCTGCAGCATGGTATCTTCTGTTCCCGGCGCCAAAGGAAATCAGATAGAGCACATAATAATCTTATCCATCTGCCTTATGAATTCCAAACGGATCTGCTCTTCCTTCACATGCACCTCCAGGTCGTCAATTTCAACCCGGACGCCGGGATAAACATGGCCGTTAACCCGTATGCTTCCGCCCTTGGCCCGTTCCAGTTGATCCTCTAACTTCTCCAGTTCTGCGGTATCCTCTGCCAACAGCGCTGTATCTCTGATCTTCACCCGCAGAAGATCGGTTCTTCTGGGATCATTCTTAACATCTTTCAGAATCTTTAATCCATCCTCAATCTTCTGAAGATTGGCCTTCTCCACTTCAATCTTATTCCGCAGCACGCCGATCCGCCGTCTCACAGAGGAATCATTCCCGATTCTCACCTGGGTTCTGACTTCTCCATCGCTGCCAAGAGTATGTACCACAATTCCCTGAATAGCGCCGACTTCTCCGCCCACAATGCTGGCTTTCTTTCCATCCAGCAGAATGCTCTCTCCGCAGGACACCTGACAATTCAAAAACACATCTGCCTGAATTGAGCCATTGGCATGTACCCTGGTATATTCAAAAAACTTAGCTGAAATATTTCCTCTTGTGGTAATTACTGCCCTGGAGGCTCCCATGACGCCGCTTCTGAGCACAATGTCCTTGCCTGCCTCTATCTTGGCGCCTTCTACCACACCGTCCACTGTAATCGTTCCGGTGGCCTTCACGGACACGCCGCTGCATATTCCGCCATGAATGATAACATCTCCCCGGAAATCAATATTTCCTATGGAGAGATCCACATCCCCGTTTACCTCATATACCGGCAGAATCGTAATTCGTTCGTTATTCATCTCAATCTTGCCGTCCATCAGCGAAGTATAGCTGAGGCCGTCTTCGGAACGCTCAAACCCCTTGCCCCGCAGGGGAACCAAATCCCTTCCCCGCTTGGCCAGCACCGGCCTTCCCTTCACCGTCATCCCGTCCTCTCCGGGAATTGACTTATGGTATACTGCAATCTCCTGACCCTCAGTAACAATTTCTACCATTTTAATGCTCCAATAGTCTACAGAACCGTCAGGACGCACTTCCGGCTTCTTGCTGAAATTCACGTCAAATTTGTACTCATAGTAGCCATTCACGCCGTCTTTGGGAGTGTCTCCCTGGGCAATGAGCACTTCCTGATTGTACATTCTTCTCTCTATTATCTGCGAAATCTTATCTTCCTGAATCCCATATACCACACCGCTTTTCTGCAACGCTTCTCTGATATCGCTTTCTTCATAAGTTTCCAATACGGGATCCGGTAAGTATAGATACGCCTGCATGTTGTCATGACTGACTCTTACCTGCGGTTCATTCTTCGTTAAAGCTGTCATTACAGATTCCCCCTTGCCTGGAATTTATTGCGAAATAAAGTTATATATATTATAATAACAATTTTTGCGTCTTATTTCAACATATTTATTCAAAATACAGGAACAAATAATTTCCAGGATATTACTGTTCACACCTACGGCGCTCACAGTAACGGAATCCGGCATATTATATAGATGGCGATTAATTATTGCCATCTGCGCCGAGCGCGGCCGCTTTGCGGCATATACATATTCGCGTGAGTGCGCATCCCCCCCGGAGGGGCTATATATCTGGCAATTATTTAATGCCAGATATATAGAAGTTTGCCTGCGGCAAAATGCCGGATTCTTGACAACGATTCTGCATTGGCCCCAGCAAACAACTAGTGTTTAGCTGGGGAGTGAACAGTAACTCCAGGATTGCTTTCTAAGGCATCTGTACTAAGTGCTCCTGAACCTGGGCCATCATTTTCTCGTATTTGGCCAGTTTCTCCTTTTCTTCCTGCACTTTTGCTTCCGGAGCTTTGCTCATAAACTTCTCATTTGACAGCATTCCCCTGGAGCGGGAAAGTTCTTTGGTAAGCCGCTCCTTTTCTTTGAGCAGCCGCTCTTTTTCCTTTTCAAAATCCACCAAATCTTCCAGCGGCAGATATACCGCAGCCCCCGGGATAACCACGGAAACAGCATCTTCTCCGATCCCGTCCCTGCTTTGCTGCACCTTTATCTCACTGGCGCCGGCTAAGGTTCTGTAAGCCTCCTGCATAGTTTGAAAAATATCGCCAAGAGCCGCTTCTTCCGTTACAATAAATACTTTCGCCCTCTTGCTGGGGGGAACCTCCATCTCCGCCCTAGTGTTGCGGATTCCCTTTACCAGATCTTTTACATGCTCCACAGCCTCTTCTGCCTCCGGGAAATTCCAGTCTTCTCTGTACTCCGGCCACCGGGACAGCATAATCGTCTCCTCTGCTTCCTGAAGGGTACAGAAAATTTCCTCTGTAATAAACGGCATATAGGGATGGAGCAGTTTTAATGCCTGAATCAAAACGGCCTTAAGGGTCCACATAGCCACCTGGGCAGATTCCGGATTCTCATCTTTCTTAAAAATTCTCGTCTTGGAAATTTCTATATACCAGTCACAGAATTCATCCCAGATAAAATCATAAACCTTCTGAACTGCAATTCCCAGCTCAAATTTATCCATGTTTTCCGTCACATCTTTTGCCAGCCGGTTTACACTTGACAGTATCCAACGATCTTCCGTTGCCAGCTCAGACAAGGCCGGCTCTCTCAGCGCTCCCTCCTCCAGATTCATCATGATAAAACGGGAAGCGTTCCATATTTTATTTGCAAAGTTTCTGGAAGATTCCACCCTCTCCCAATAAAAACGCATATCATTTCCCGGCGCATTTCCGGTAATCAAAGTCAGGCGCAGCGCGTCTGCGCCGTATTTTTCTATAACCTCTAACGGATCAATTCCATTGCCCAGAGATTTGCTCATTTTCCTGCCCTGAGAATCCCGGATCAGCCCATGGAACAGCACCGTATGGAAAGGTTTCTCTCCCATCTGCTCATAACCGGAAAAGATCATGCGGATGACCCAGAAGAAAATAATGTCATAACCGGTAACCAGCACATCATTGGGATAGAAATAATCCAATTCCTCTGTCTTATCCGGCCAGCCCAAAGTAGAAAAAGGCCACAGCGCAGAAGAAAACCAGGTATCCAGAGTATCTTCATCCTGAGTCATATGGGCGCAGCCGCACTTGGGGCATATTCCGGGATTCTCCTTTGCAACCACCAGCTCCCCGCAGTCTGCACAGTAATAAGCTGGTATCCGGTGCCCCCACCAGAGCTGACGGGAAATACACCAGTCACGGATATTGTCTGTCCAGTTAAAATATATTTTCTCCATCCGCTCCGGCAAAAGGGCAATATCTCCGTTTTTCACAGCCTTTACGGCCGGCTTTATCAATTCATCCATCTTCACAAACCACTGCTGTTTCACCATAGGCTCCACCGTGGTATTGCAGCGGTCATGGGTTCCCACATTGTGGGAATGGGGCACAACTTTTACCAAAAGCCCCTGCTCCTCCAGTTCCTTTACCATAAGCTTTCTGGCTTCGTATCGGTCCATTCCCTCGTATTTGCCGCCGTTTCTGTTGATGGTGGCGTCGTCGTTCAATACATTGATTTCCGGCAGGTTATGGCGTTTGCCCACTTCAAAGTCATTGGGGTCATGAGCCGGGGTAATTTTCACGCAGCCGGTTCCGAATTCTTTGTCCACATAGTGGTCGGCCACCACAGGAATCTCACGGCCTACCAACGGAAGAATCAGGGTCTTGCCGATAATATCCTGATACCGCTCATCCTCAGGATTCACTGCCACTGCAGTGTCCCCCAGCAGGGTTTCCGGTCTTGTGGTTGCAATTTCCACAAACCTTCCCTCTTCTCCCTTTACAGGATAATTAATATGCCAGAAAAACCCGTCCTGTTCCTCATGCTCCACTTCCGCATCTGAAATAGAAGTCTTGCACACCGGGCACCAGTTTACAATCCGGGAGCCTTTGTAAATCAGGCCCTTTTCATACAATTTGATAAACACTTCCTGCACAGCCCTGGAACATCCCTCATCCATGGTAAAACGCTCTCTGTCCCAGTCTGCGGAAGAACCCATTTTCTTTAACTGTTTTACAATCCTTCCGCCGTATTCTTCCTTCCATTCCCAGACTTTGTCCAAAAACCCTTCCCGGCCCAGATCTTTCTTGTCAATCCCCTGCGCTTTCAGGGATTCAATGACCTTTACTTCTGTGGAAATGGACGCATGGTCCGTACCCGGCTGCCACAATGCATTGTAGCCCTGCATCCGCTTGTAGCGGATTAAAATGTCCTGCATGGTATTGTCCAGGGCATGGCCCATGTGCAGCTGCCCGGTAATATTGGGCGGGGGCATCACAATGGTAAAGGGTTTTTTGCTTCGGTCCACTTTCGCATGGAAATATTTATTCTCTTCCCATTTCTGATAGAGACGATCCTCAATGGATTTCGGATCATAGGTTTTGGCTAATTCTTTACTCATAATTGTTCTCCTTTTCCAAAAAATAACGCCCTTTACCTAATTGGTAAAGGGCGATTGTACGCGGTACCACCTTTATTCATGCTGTCCTTCCGGCTGCCTTGCGCAAACCTCGCCGGATTGAAACGCATATCTCTGTATCCTGTAACGGGGATGGGCCGGGAAAACTTACTGACAGCAAAATGCCGCCCCATTCAGCCTTCCGGTTCAAAAGCTACCTTCTGCAGACCTTCCTGAAACAGTCTTTCAGCCAGTGGACTGTTCTCTCTGACAGGAGCATTCTGCCTACTCCTCTTTCTCATTACCTTTGTTTCGCATGATTTTTGTTCATTGTAAAATCTAATAGTGAAAATGTCAAGTAGTGTATGAAAATTTTACAGAAAATTCGCAGAATTCGTTACTGTTCACGCCTATGGCGCTCACAGTAACGAATCCGCCTATTAAAAGCTGCCTTACGGCAAGAGGCCGGATTCCGGCTCCAATACTGTATTGGCCTGCGACCGTGCAGCGCGGTGCACGGCCCAGGAGTGAACAATAACCGGAATTCAGCTTCAGTTCAGCAGCTTAATTATATTTTCATAGATAAAATTCCTGGCCTTTTCACGCTCTATGTTATCAAACACAAACTGATGGGTCAGATAAAAGCCATAGGTCACAAACTGGGACAAGATGGCGCTCCAAACCTTAAAGGCATCTCTTTCCCGGATCAGCCCTTTATCGGCCGCAAGCTGAAGCAGCCGCTCCGTGGGACGCTTTGCCGAACGGCAGTCCTCCTTCCGTTTTTCCAGTTCATTCAAAAGACTGCTCCCCGTAATGGTATTATCCCGCATAATCTTTTCCAGAAGCACAAACCCGTCGTATTTTCTGCAGGTGGCTTCCATCATATCCAGTCCCTGAAAAATAATCTCCTGAAAACTCTGTCCATTCTCAATCAATTCATAAATAACGGAAATATGCCGTTCTGCCTCGTACTGTATGGCTCCCACAATCATTTCTTCCTTCGTGGAAAAATACTCATAGGCCGTCCCTTTTCCGATTCCCGCCTGAGCTGTAATTTCAGACACTTTCAGAGTGCTGAGCTCCCGCCCGGAGGCAAAAAGCTCCAACACCGCCTCATACATTGCCTTTACCTTGGGAGGATATTTCTGCTCCAGTTCCAGGCAGGCGTCGCTTGTTTTACTGATTTCCTTTTTCATTATATCTCTTCCTCTACCATGCTCTTATTGCTGTAGAACAAATCATAGATACAGGGCACCACAACCAGCGTCATCAGCGTGCCGTAAATCATTCCGCCGATGGTTACAATTGCCATGGGCCGCGACATATCAGAGCCCATATCATTTCCAAACGCCATGGTAACCATAGCCAGGATTGTGGTCATGGCAGTCATCAGGATGGGCCGCATACGCGTCTTTCCGGCAGTTACAATGGCTTCCCGTTTCTCTATCCCTTCTTTTCGAAGCTGATTGATATATTCCACCATTACAATACCGTTATTTACAATAATTCCCACCAGCATGATAAATCCAATCATGGCAATAATGCTGATTTCATTGCCGGTAAAGAACAATGCCAGAAATCCTCCCGTCAGCGCCAGGGGAATCGTAAATAATATGATAAAAGGCGCTTTTAGGGACTGGAACTGCGCCACCATAATCAGGTAAATAAATGCGATGGCAAGAACCAGCATCAGCAGCAACTGCTCCATGGCCTCATTGATGGTTTCATTTTCTCCGGTCATCTCCAGAGAATAGCCCTCCGGCGTTTCATAATCTTTCAGGGCCTTCTCCACATCATTTCCCACCAGACCTACATTGTAACCTTCGGCAATGGCTGCGTTTACCGTTACATAACGCTCCTGGCCGTCACGGCTGATGGAGGTAAGGCTCTCCAGTTCTTCAAAGCTGGCAACCTCCGAAACAGAGATTTCCTGCTCTTCGCCGTCTTCTTTGTCTGTATAAGTAAAAGTAAGGTTTTTCAGGGAATCCAACGAAGCCTCTTTTTGTTCCACGCTTTCCAGATATACCTCATAATCCTTGATATCGGTGGAAATGGTGTCGTCTGAGGTCTCATTTTCCATCTGCTCATACACAAGCTGATAAATCTGAGCCACCGTCATGCCGTACTTGGCCGCTTTTTCCTTGTCTACGGTAATGCGGAATTCTTTCTCCGTCTCTTCCATGCCGTCCGATACTTCTGCTGTTCCCTCCACCTGTTTTACAATGCCGGAAACATCTTTGGCAAGTTCCTGCAGCTTATCCAAATCACGTCCCTTGATCCGAATGGAGATTCCCTCTCCTGACAACGCTCCCATATCCATGTTAGAGCTGCTGACGCTGATTTCTCCTTCCATATCCTGGGTTAATTCTGTAATCTGCTTTGCAATTTCCTCATTGGTCAGCTTCTTATCTTCTTTTAAAATAATGTAAAGGCTGATATCATTGCCGCCTCCGCCGCCCATCATACTTGCAGCGATTCCGCTTCCGCCCGCCATGGCTCCCACAGAATCCACATCCTCAATGGTCTGAATCTGCTCTGTCACTTCATCCGCCAGCTTGCAGGCATCTTCAAATTCCGCATCCTCCGGCGGAGTAACTGTTACAGACATCTGGGTGCTTTCCATATCAGGCATAAATGCCGTTCCCTTTGACATGGAAGCTCTTGCGCTGACAACTAATAATGCAATCATCACCAGCAGCACCAGCGGCTTGAAATGCAAAAGCTTCTCCAAGACTGCCCCGTACCCTTCCTGGAACTTGTCAAACCAGGGATGTTTAATGTCTTTTGTTTTTTTCAGCAGCCCCGCTCCCATCATCGGCACAAAGGTTAATGCGATAAGCAAGCTGGCCAGAAGGGAATATGCTATGGTAAGGCCCATATCCACAAAAAGCTGACGGGTAATTCCCTCGGTAAATACAATAGGCGCAAATACGCAGACAGTAGTCAGTGTAGACGCCGAAATTGCCCCGCTGACCTGTTTTGCCCCTTCCACCGCCGCTTTTCTTGCAGACAGCCCTTCGCTTCTCATCCGGTAAACATTTTCAATTACCACAATAGAGTTATCCACCAGCATACCGATGCCTAAAGCAAGGCCCGACAGGGAAATCATGTTCAGCGTAACGCCGCTGAAATACATCAGCACCACCGCGAAAATCACCGATATTGGAATAGATACGGCAATAACTAATGTAGGCCGGATATCCTTTAAGAACAGGAGCAAAATAAAAATCGCAAGACCGGCGCCGAAAATCATATTATTCACCACAGAATCCACAATCATGTCAATGTAAATTCCCTGATCCATCAAAACAGACACTTCCAGATTCTCATTATTCTTTTTCAGGCTTTCAAACTTATCATAAATCCGCTTAGCCACATCTCCGGTGGAATATCCGGTCTGCTTCTCGATAGACAGCATAACTCCCGACTTTCCGTTTAATTTCGCATAGGATTCCGCAGAATCGTCCACCACTGCAATGTCCGCCACATCTGACATATGTATCACATCCACGCCGTCCATGCCAAGATCCATCAATACCATATCCTTCAATGCATCTACGCTGTCCACCGCATCCCCAACACGCACCATATACCGTTCCCCTTCATCGGTAATATAACCGGCCGGCATGGAAAAGTTCTGGGCAGTCAGCAGATTGGTCAGCGTTTCCATGGTAAGGATATTATTCAAATCCGCAGAGTCATATGCCTCCTCTTTGGCGTCTTCAAAAGTTTCCTTGGATTCTTTCAGCTTCTCTTCGCCGCTGGCAAGCTGGGCCGCTGCGCTCCCCATATCCACAGATCCGGTAATCTGGCTCTGATTCAGCGTAGCCAGAGTGTCATTGATGGTGGTCTTACCTTCCGCCACACTCTGGAGCCCTGTCTCAATGGCTGCTATTCCGCCATTAATCTGGACAATGCCCTGTTCCGCCTGAGTGATGGATTCGGATATGTATGACGCCAATTGTTTGTCAGAAGCGTCTGCCTTCAAAGAGCTGCCTTCCTGGGAAGACAATTCACTCTTGATTGCCGCAAGCCCGTTTTCCACCTGAGCAAGCTGCTCTTGAAGCTGTTCCAACTGCTGGCGCATCTGCCCAAGGCCATCTTCCAATTTTCCTTTCTGTTCTTCCAACTGGGCTATCTGGGCCTGCAGCTGCCCCTGCTGTTCTTCTAACTGGGCTATCTGAGCCTGCAATTGCTCTGCCTGAGCCTGAAGCTGGGCGGCCTGCTCCTGCATTTGTGCTGCCTGGGCCTGTTCTATTGCCTGCTGAATCTGAGAAAGCCCCTCTTCTGCCTGCTGCAATGCCTGCTGAACCTGAGAAAGGCCGTCCCGGGCCTGGGCAAGCCCATCCTCAAGCTGACCGGACTGATCTTCCAGTGTTTTTATCTGCTTTTCTAATTCCGCAATTCCTTCTTTCAGTTTTTTCTTGCCGTCTATCAGGGAATCTACCTGCGTCTTAAGCTCTTTTAAGGATTCAACCCCCTGTTCCGTGCTGCTCTTGGTCTCCCGCAGTTCCGCCAGCTTGTTATTCAAATCTGTCTCTGTCTGAAACAGTTCGATTTTCTTGTCATTAAGCTGGTTCTGGGCGTCGCTGAGCTGGCTTGCCATCTCCTGCTTGCCGCTGTCTAACTTGTTCTTTCCGCTGCTTATCTCACTTTCCGCTGAACTCATCTCGTCTTCAGCGTCTGCAAATTTCTCATCCAGGGAAGCGGTGATTTTCGCATTAATCGCGTCAATCTTTTCCTGACTTAAGGTCACCCGGATGGATTCCTTTATTAAGCCTGTGCCGGTAACAGAAGCAACGCCTTCCACACTCTCAATCTCCGGAATCAAATCTTTATCCGCGTAATCGCTGACCGCCAGGCTGTCCATCCCTTCCACTTCCACAGCCGCAATCATAATTGGCATCATGTCCGGGTTCAGTTTCATAATAATAGGGTTCCCCACGGTATCCGGCCAATATCCTTTGATCTGATCCAGGCTTTCACGCATTTCCACCGTGATGGAATCCATATTTGCGGTCTGCTCAAATTCCAGAACTACCATGGACATATTATTGGAAGAATTGGAACTGATATTCTTAATGTTGGAAGTACTGGCCATAGCCGCCTCCACAGGCTGGGTCACTACATTCTCCACCTGTTCCGGGCTGGCCCCCGGATAAGAAGTAATCACAATTGCATAAGGCAGATTAATACTGGGCAGCAGATCCGTGCTCATTTTGCTCAAAGACACCACGCCGAGAATAATCACCAGCACAATTCCCACAACTACTGTATAGGGCTTTTTCACGCTGAATCTTGACAGCATTCCTTTATCCTCCTGTTCTTTTCATTTTCTGACCGACTGGTCAGTTTTGAGTTCATTATACGCATCTATAATAGAAAATACAATGAAAATAAAATAAAATTTTTATAAATATTTCTCGTTAATTTTTTGACAATGTTCTTTTACTGACATTTTTTTTCGAAAATCCATGCTGTTTTTAAAAAAATACATAAAATTTCACACTGTATTTGTTTTTATACACACAAAGCGGTTGAAAAATTTTAAAAACATGTTAAATTAATATTCAGGAATATTTTTAAAATATTTTTTTTAAGGAGGAATTACACTATGGATAGGAACATGCAGGGTTTTGGAATGATGATTGACAAACTGAAAAAGAACCCGAAAAGAATTGTATTTACAGAGGGCAGCGATCCCAGGATTTTAGAGGCGGCATCACGTCTTTTGGCTTCTTATTTCCTGACTCCCGTACTGGTAGGCAGCAAAACAGAAGTGGAGGACGCCGCAGAAGAACATGGCTACAACATCCGCGGCGCAGAGATTGTCGATCCGGATAATTTTGAGAGCATTGATGAAATGGCCGAGCTGTTATGCGAACTCAGAAAAAGCAAAAACATGCAGATGGATGAAGCCCGCAAAATTTTAAAGCAGGGCAACTATTTCGGAACAATGCTGGTGAAAATGGGCTATGCCGACTGTCTTTTGGGCGGCGCAACCTATACCACCGCAGACACCGTTCGTCCTGCCCTTCAGCTTGTCAAAACACGGCCCGGAAAGAATATCGTATCTTCCTGCTTTATTCTGGTACGTCCTTCCGCTACCGGAGAAAATGAAGTGCTTGCAATGGCTGACTGCTCCATCAATATCAAGCCCACAGAGGACGAGCTGGTAGACATCGCCCTTAGCGCAGCCGACTGCAGCCAGTTGTTCGGTATTGAACCCAAAATTGCATTCTTAAGCTATTCTACCCTTGGTTCCGGAAAGGGAGAAGATGTAGACAAGATGCACAATGCCGCTGTCAAGGCAAAGGCTCTGCGTCCGGATCTGCCGATTTCCGGCGAGATGCAGTTTGACGCTGCCGTTTCCCCCCGTGTAGCCCGCACCAAATGCCCGAACGATGAAGTGGCCGGACATGCCAATGTATTTATTTTCCCGGACATCAATGCCGGAAATATCGGATACAAAATTGCACAGCGTATGGGTAACTTCGCTGCTTACGGGCCAATTCTTTTGGGACTGAATTCCCCGATTAACGACCTGTCCAGAGGATGTACCGCAGATGAAGCTTATTCTATGGCAATTATCACTGCTGCACTGGTAGATGAGGTGAAAAAAGATTTAGAGGAGTAATATCTATTGTAAACTTCTCTGCATAAGACGAAAGAAAGGGCTGTCCGTTTCCTGACAGCCTCTTTTTTCGCTTTCTTTCCCCGCAACACTCCGCTTTTTCTGCATATACTAAAGTAACTGATATCATTTACAAGGAGCTTTCCTATGCAGACATCATGTAAATTAAGCAATGTCGCTAAAAATTATCTGAATACTTTTCACTGTATTCTGGACGAAATGATTCGGGGAATGACCTCGGCAGAACTGGTAAGCAGCATTTCCAGCAATTTTATCATGCAGATGATTCCACACCACCAGGCAGCCATCGAAATGTCACAGAACCTGCTGCAATACACCACCTATATTCCCTTGCAGGATATTGCGTGCAATATTATTGCAGAACAGACCAAAAGCATCGAACATATGCAGGAAATCCAATGCTCCTGTGGTCTCCGTAAAAACTGCAGCCAGGATTTGTGCCTGTATCAGCGCAGAATGGATCAGATCATGCAGTATATGTTTTCCAGAATGTCATGCGCCCCGGACACCAACCAGATCAACCCTGACTTTATCCGGGAAATGATCCCCCACCATATGGGCGCCATCGAGATGTCCAAAACCACATTGCAGTACGATATCTGCCCCCAGCTCAAGCCTGTGCTGGATGCAATTATCAGCTCCCAGCAAAAAGGCATCTGCCAGATGCGCCAGCTTCTGCACCAGCCAGGATGCATGTAAACGGCGGCATATGTTGTCAAATCTCCGCTGTGAGAAAAAGGAACTGCGCAATCTGCTCAAGCGATATTGCACAGTTCCAGTAATCTCACTTCGGCATTTTCTGCGCCTCCTTTACTCTTCATCCGAAACAATTATGCTTCCTACCTTCGTCAAAGCCCTCTGCAGCGAATCCCTTGCATTTTTCCAGGGCTCCTCCTGATACCGGTAATCGTTTTTACAGATAAACCACTCCACATCATCCCGCACCCGCTTAAAATTATCCAGATACCTCTCATTCAGCTTCTGCAGAAACGGTTCCAGATATTTCTTATTCAGATACTTCGGCGCCAGTTCGAACAAATTTTTATAATGGCTGGTGCAGAATCCCTTAGCCCCGGCAAACTGCTGCCGAAATTCTTCCTCCCGCTCATACAGATAAAAAATTGTCCTCAGATAACTCTCAAAAGTCTGGTTAATATAGCCGCATACAAAACACTTCTTCTGATGCTCTTCAATATAATCAATCACGGGTGAAGAAGGCTTCGCACTCTTCTTAAACATGGAATTCGGTCCGGGAAGCGGCGCTTTTGCAGCCTTTTCCAGTTCCTTTATGGTCCTGTCCATATGAGTTTTCAGCATCATGGCCAGCCCTACCTTATTGGGATACTCATAAAGAATCTTCAAATGCTTCTGACAAAAACCCTGTTCATCCGTCTGGGCCCGGATATCCTCTTCCATGTAGCTGGCGCCAGGACCTATCGTATAATGAATGGCATTTTCCTCTAACTTCCGGTACATGGCACAGACCGGACACTCACAATCCTGGGCAAATGCATCGTGAATGGGGATGGTGTAAATCTTTTCTCTCATAACCTGTTTCTGCCTCCCGTTTTTTAGTCCACAACCTCTTTCATCTTCTCTGCCAGACGGTTGACTATCTCATTCACCATTTCAGTCTGCGCGGCAATCTGCTCACTGCTTGCCGCAAGAGCTGAAGTTCCATCGTTAATATTCTCAATATTCTGTACAAACTGGCTGGTTTCCGTGTCCAGCTTCTGAATCGCCGGCAGCAAAATCGCGCTTTGTCCCCTTCCAGTGGAAACAGCTTCTTTGGTCTGTTCTGACAAATCCCGCACACGGTTGGCAATTACTGCAAACCCTCTTCCGGCCTCGCCGCTTCTGGCCGCCTCAATTCCGGCATTTAATGCCAGCATACCGGTCTGATTGGATATCTTGATAATATCCTCATTCATTACATCATACCCCTGCACTGCATCCACTACCTGTTTCATAGATCCCCGCAGCATCTCCGTAAAGCCTGACATTCCCCCAACGGCTTGAGCAATTTTCGTGGAATCCTGTGCCGACGCCTGATTTCCTTCCGCCAGTTCTCTCATAGAAATCTTAATCTGCTGAAAATCAGCAATCACTTCCTCATACAATTCCTGTTTCCGTCTCTGAGATTCTTTTAACTGATCGGTAAACTCCTGCATCCGCTCCTGTTCCTCCTGCAGTGCATTTTTCTCATAATGCATACAGTTTTCCTTCCGGTTCAGGCCCAGGGCCACTGCCGCTGCCATTTGGCGGCAGCTTTCATAACCGCAGGCCCCGCAGTCAATTCCCTGTTTTTCCGACGTGTCCTTCTTCATTTCCTCATATCCGGCCTTGATTTGACTGTCACTGACAGATGCCGCCATATTCTGATCCTGATAACTGCACATAAAATCTTCCAGTTTTAATTCTGCAAACTGAGCATTAAAATTAGCAAGACGCTTCTCATAAGGAATCCGCTTTCCCCATGGACTTGCCTTATCTTTTTTCCTGTCCTGCTTACCGGCTTTCGCCTTATTCCTCTGATTGTTAATCTCAAACAATACATCGTCGCCCTCTGCCAACTCCGGTTCCACGCCTGTTCCATGCAGACATCCATTGGAGCAGTTCAAAGCGTCCACCATAAAGGGAAGCTGTTTGCCGCTTTTCACCCGTTTTGCATATCCTTTCAGAAAATGGTAGGCATGGCTTTCCCCTTCAATTTGGCGGACCAGCACATCTTTTCCCAGAAAATGCTCTACGTTCTCCTTCAGCCCGCCCGGCTGAGGATAGACGCTTCCCAACCCATATTCCAATTCGTCCACAGCATCATAAGAAGACAGATTCACGCCCTTTAACCGCTTCATCAGATGCGCGAAAGTAATATTGTAAGCCACATACTGACGATTCTCCGGGCGCATGATTTCTGATTTTTTTGCGATACATGGACCAAGAAACGCCAGTTTATCTGTGATTTTCATATATTTTTTCACATAAATCGCCGCACACATCATAGGGCTGTGCACCGGAACAATCTTGGGAATCAGCTCAGGAATATATTTTTGAATATAATCCACAATCGCCGGGCAGGGCTGAGAAATTCCACCGGTAAAATTGTGTTTCGTAATATAATTCAAGTACCCCCATGTGGTAATATCCGCCCCGAAGCTGACGCTTACCACATGTTTCACACCGAGGCTTTTCAAATATCCAAGCGCTTTTCCATATTCTCTGGGATAATTTGCGATAAACGCCGGGGCCACCAAAAGACTGATGGACTCCCCTTTTCCCAAATCTGCAAAAAACTGTTCCGTATCATCTCTAAAATCTCTGGCATGATGATGACAGGCATCAATACATGCGCCGCAGTGGATGCAGGTTTCACCGTTGACATAAATCAAATCTCTTCCATCCTGTTTCAGCGAATAATTTGCCTCAAAAACCGGACACGCTGCTATGCAATGGTTACATCCGATACATTTTTCATTCGTATAAACAAGTCCTGTATTTAACTTACCCATCTCCATGGTATGTCTCCTCCCTACCGTTACTCATTGCCTTTTCGCCTACACTTCCAAAACCGCCAAATTCCAGGGAGCAATTTCCAACACTTCTCCCTGTCTTATTTTCTTTCCGCTGATAAGTTCTGTTCCTTCCCGCCGCTGCCCTTCTTCGGCCCCTTTGCCCTCTCTGGCTGCTTTCCTCCCCTGTTCTGCCTTTACATCATTGCTGACATTACTGAACCCTTCTGTTTCCTTCCTCTGCCCTTCTTCGGCTCCTTTGCCCTCTCTGGCCGCTTTATTCCCCTGCCATACAACTGTCTGCGCTTTCGGAGAATAATTCAGATAAAATATCACTTCTTTCCCGAAATCGTTCCTGCCTTTCCTGACAATTACCGGAAAGGATTCCTCTTCCCTGTCAATTCCGGCGCAGGCCAACACATCCTTCAAAATAATATCCAAGGCTTCTTCCCCTGTCATACATCCCAGATAAGTTGCAGTCCCCTTTCCATAATGATTGCGGGTAACCGCTCCGTAGCCATCCCATCCCTCATGATCATAGATGGCCAGCGCCTTGGCTCCCCTGGGAATTAAAAGCTCCATAAACGTATGTACCGGCTGATCCAGCCCCTGATAATATTCACTTTTCAGCCTGACCCGGCGGGGAAAGGCAAACTGATGATACTCCACTCCCAGGCATTCCCCCAGAATGGCTGGCTGAACCTGGGTGCGCACCTTCACATACTCGTCCGCAAATCCGGACTTAAATGTCACCAGCAAATGCCCGCCTTCTGCCACATACTTATTCAGCCGTTTTAACAGAGATTCCGGAGCCGCATAAAGGGCCGGCACAAAAATCAAATCATATTGTTCCAGTTTCCTGCAGGCGGGACTAATAAAATCGCACTCCACATTCATGCGGTACAATCGGTTATACAGCCAGCGCACCACGTCATTATAACCTGTTTTGCCCGGATGTGCCGGATCTGCGTCAATGGGAAACCATTCCAGCCCCGTGAAAGACTCATTGCTTACCAAAATCGCTGCCCGATTTTGTTTCCGCAGATTTACCAGATGGCTTCCTATCTCCTGAAATTCCCTGCCGATGATTTGAGCCTCCCGATAGGCTGCATTCTCCGCAAAATCATGGCTCAAAAGCCCTTTCCAGTATGTTTCCACCGCGTTGTGAAGAGAATGCCAGTGCCAGTACATCACACTATTGGCTCCGGAAGCGATGTGACTGTATGCCTGCAGGCGAAGCTGCCCGGGATAAGGGGTCCACCCTGGAAACCCCTGAGCTTCAGTTTCCAGAATCAGATAATTTCCGCCCTTTGCCGAACGGATCAAATCCCCGCCAAAGGCAATCTCCTCTCCCGTCAGCAAATCCTGGGAAGGATGATAAATATCTGCCCCTGCAATTGTCACACTTTCAGCCGCCTCAAAATGATTGACTTCCGGCTGCACACCATAAGAATACCCCCGCCATTCAAAATCAAAATTATGGGTAATAAACTGATCTTCCCGCTTATATTCCTTCACAATCCCGGCCTGCCAGCTTAAGAAATCGGTTACCAGCTTTCTCTGAAACTTCTGAAATTCCGCACCAAGGCTGCCATTAATGGTTCCCCGCACATCCGGAAATTCCTCCCAGCTGTTAACGCGGTTGCTCCAATAATCCAGGCCAAACTGACGATTCATTTTCTCCAAATCATTTCCAAATACTTCCTTCAGATACTCCACAAAAGCCTTTTGAACATGCTCCCCGGCAGTTTTGTATGATTTCGTTTCATTATCCAACTGGAAGCCCGCTACATTTTTCTTGTGAGCTGTCTGCTCCATCAACCTGCGGATCACCCGCTCTGCATAGAACAAATAATCGGGATTTGTAATATCCATATTCTGCCTGGGTCCATACAAATTCCTGCCCGCTTTCGTAACTGCCAGCACCTCTGGATGTTTTTTCACCATCCAGGCCGGCACTGCATAGGTAGGCGTTCCTACAATCACATCAATTCCCACCTGATCCATAGCATCAATTACCCGCGTCACATGGGTAAAATCAAACACTCCCTCTTTTGGCTCACAGGTACTCCAGGTAGATTCTGCAATCCGCACAATGTTGAACCCTGCCGCCTTCATCATTTCCGCATCTTGCCGCAAACGGTCATAGGGCAGGTATTCTTCGTAATATGCCGCGCCGTAAAGCAGCTTTTTCATAAGCCTTCACCTCTCTTTTGGCCTGAAAAATCCTTCCCCTCACCTAACCTCAGGCTGCATTATCATTTCTCCAACACACTTAAATTCTTTTATCTCTATTATAAAATTTCTATCTAAAAAAACAAGAAAAAATTTTTTCCATGAATGTTTCCCTGTCTCTCCTCATAATCTGAAAAAAAAGGAATGGATCTTTATGGAAATTTATATTGTCCAACCCGGCGATACCGTAGATACCATCGCCGATGCTTACGGCATTTCAGCCCAATCCATCATTTATAACAATCAGATCCCCTATCCCTATCCTCTGGCAATAGGTCAGGCCCTTCTTCTGTCCCGGGAAACTTCCGATTTCTCCGAACCGGCCAAATATCAGGTATCCGCCGGCGGATATGCCTATCCTTTTATCAGCAGATGGGTATTGGAACAAACTCTGCCTTATCTCTCCGATTTATTTATTTTTTCCTATGGATTTACCCCGGAAGGGGAACTGATTCCTCCCCTTTTAGACGATACTTTTCTCATTACTATGGCAAAATCTTCCGACACAGCTCCTATCCTGACTTTAACGCCTTTCGGTCCCACCGGGCAATTCAGCAACTACCTGATTTCCCAGGTGGTAAATGATGAATCTGCCAAGCAGCGGCTCATTGAGAATCTCACTGCCCAAATAACAGAACGGGGATTTGAAGGAGTGGACATTGACTTTGAATATATTCTTGCTGAAGACAAAATTCCTTTTGTAAACTTTGTACGTGACATTCGGACTGCCGTCAATGAATTGGGATATCCGGTATCCGTTGCACTGGCCCCAAAAACTTCCGATCAGCAAATCGGACTGCTTTATGAGGGAAAAGATTATGGCCTTCTGGGAGAAGCTGCTGATTCAGTTCTCTTAATGACCTACGAATGGGGCTATACTTACGGGCCGCCTATGGCGGTTGCGCCATTGAATAAAGTCCGAGAAGTGGTAGAATATGCGCTGACAAAAATACCCGCTTCTAAAATCAATCTGGGCATTCCCAACTACGGGTATGACTGGACCCTTCCCTTTGTACAGGGCGCATCCAAAGCTACCACCATCGGCAATATTCAGGCAGTGCAGATCGCCATAGAGCATAATGCTGCCATACAATTTGACGAAACTGCACAGTCACCTTATTTTCAGTATCTTTCAGAAGGTCTGACCCATGAAGTATGGTTTGAAGATGTGAGGAGCCTTTCTGCCAAATTCGGACTGGTGGAAGAATACCGGCTCCGCGGTATGGGATACTGGCAAATCATGCAGCTTTTTCGGGCAAACTGGCTTCTTCTGGCAGATACCTTCTCCATTCGTTCCAGAGACGCCTGAAAACTGCCGGGAGATGATTTCATTCCCACAGAATATGCTGTGATTTTTCAACCTCATACCTCTGTATTATGTGCATACTCCGCATCAATACTCATAATCAATGCATGCCCTGCTCTCCCTAATCCGGCTTACAAATTCTCCGAATTTCAAATGCGCCGGATGAGTCTGGTACGCATTTAATTCTTCCATATCTTTAAAATCACAAATCAAAGCCAGTTCATAATTGCTCTGATCCGCCTGGGGAGTATTGCACACTGCTTCTATCTTCTCCAGAGCGGGTATTGCATCCTTTAACTGAACTGCCATAGCCTGCGCTTCTTTGGCATTCTCAATTGCACTTTTTCCATTTGCTTCTTTCAGCTTAAACATTACGATATGCCTGATCATTTAAAATACCTCCCTGTAAATCGATGATAATTGTTCTGCCGTCTGTACGCTATGAAAACTGCATGGCGCTCTGCCGCTTATCCCCATACCGCACAAAAATAAAAAACACAAAAAGCCGTAAACTTACGATTATGCTGAAATCCTTAAGTCTACGGCTTCTGCCTGTAAAGCAGATAACGGGAATCGAACCCGCCTCTCCAGCTTGGGAAGCTGGCGTTCTACCAATGAACTATATCTGCATACTGTGAAGAAAGCTAACGCCTTTATAGTATGGACAGCCATGCGGCCCGCTATAGGGCAGGCTAAATTGTATTGCAGTTACTCTCATGGCACAATTCTCACTAAACAAATGCCGGCGACCGGAATCGAACCGGTACGATGTCGCCACCACAGGATTTTAAGTCCTGCGCGTCTGCCAGTTCCGCCACGCCGGCACAAATGGGACCTACAGGGCTCGAACCTGTGACCCTCTGCTTGTAAGGCAGATGCTCTCCCAGCTGAGCTAAGATCCCATTTTATCACTGATTAAAGCTATGCTCAATCACTATACAATCTAAAATCGTATAACGACCCAGAAGGGACTCGAACCCTCGACCTCCGCCGTGACAGGGCGGCGCTCTAACCAACTGAGCCACTAGGCCATTTCCTCATAGTTAATAGCGTGGACCTTCGGGGACTCGAACCCAGGACCGACCGGTTATGAGCCGGTTGCTCTAACCAACTGAGCTAAAGGTCCAAGTTGATTGAATCAACACAAGCCGATGATCGGACTCGAACCGATAACCTGCTGATTACAAATCAGCTGCTCTGCCAATTGAGCCACATCGGCATATTATTAACTATGAAATGACTCCTACGGGAATCGAACCCGTGTTACCGCCGTGAAAGGGCGATGTCTTAACCGCTTGACCAAGGAGCCTGACTGTTATCTCTTTCTCGCTGTTATCTCAGCGACGGATTAATATTATCACAGTTCTCTACAAAATGCAAGCATTTTTTCCTAAACTTTTATAATCCTTTTATCATACCGTTACTGTTCACTCCGTGATCAGTAACACGCTTCGCGATGCACAGAAACCGCAAAAAAATGCGATTTCGCGCTGAAAAACTCGGGATTTTCGCACAAAATGTGCGGAAACGCCTCACGGAACAGTGACGTGTGAACGGTAACATCATACCTGCATCTTTGTCCGTATTCAAATATAAAAAATTTCTTGCAGGACTAATGGATTGCCTTTACCGGGCAGGATTTCCTGCATATGCCGCAGCGGATACATTCCGGATGATTAGCATTTTCGATTGGATTTACCTGCATCTTACATACCCTGGCACAAACGCCGCAGTCTATACAGGCTTCCTTATCCACTCGATACCGGAATACGGATATAGGATTGAACACAGAATAAACTGCTCCAAGGGGACAGATGTATTTACAAAATGGGCGGTAAATCAAAATAGATAAAATAATTGTCCCAATCAGCAGCAGATTCTTCCAGGCATACAGCCAGCCAAGAGCGCTTTGCATAGATTTATTCAGCAACGCCAGAGGAATTCCTCCTTCTAATGTACCCACCGGACAAATTAGCTTGCAGAAATAAGGCGCTCCCTGCCCTAAAATATCTACCAGAAACATAGGCATCAATATTACAAATACCAATAAAATTATGTACTTCAACTTCCGAAGCAGTTGATCTCCTCTGAAAGTCTCGATCTTTTTCCGAAAGGGAATTTTGTGCAGCAAATCCTGAATTAATCCGAAAGGACACAGCCATCCACAAACAAATCTGCCCATCAGCGCACCGATAAACATCAAAAATCCTGCCACATAAAATGCAAATTTAAAATTCCAGCTCCCGATAACCGCCTGCATTGCTCCTATGGGACAGGCGCCGACAGCTCCGGGACAAGAATAGCAGTTCAGCCCGGGAACGCAGAGACTCTTTAATTTTCCTTTATAAATTTTGCCCTGGAAAAATCCAATCAAGTAACTGTTGGTAAGCAGCGCCCAAAGAGCTTGCACTCCGTGGCGCTTAGACTCCTTAATTTTCTTTCCTTTATCCAATTCCAATACACTCCATACAAATATTAATTGCTTTCTCTAAAACTACGGATATTTCTCCCCGATAGATTCCAAAACCCATCATAACCATCCCGAAAACTGCAAGAAGCACGCCGCTCTTTGAAGATTGTATCTGTTTAAATTCATATTGAGACAGTTTCATTCCCTTTTCTCCTTGAATAAAATTTGAATTAACCATAAGTTTCGTACGACAAAAAAGTCTGCAATTCTAAATTCCTGCAAACTTCTTTAAACTCCCCAAGTTGGGCTCGAACCAGCAACCCCGCAGTTAACAGCCGCGTGCTCTACCATTGACACGGTCGCACACCGATAAACTTTAAAATTATCAAAGAAATGCATCATAATATTTGATTAATTGTTCTTCGGTTGTATTATAAATATTTTCACCCATTAAATAATCCTTTAGTTCATCGATGCAGCAATCCAGTTCACCTTTTCTGTAACAATTTTTGGGATCTTTTTTCATTAATTCCAGAAACTCGATTGCCTTCATACAAAAGCTGTTCCTTTTCTGCACATCACCTCTATTTTTCCAATTGATCGCGCGATGTACTTCACTGCCAACATTAGAAATCTGAACCCCGATCGGCATTGCAAACCAGCTTACTGTTTTATCCATTTATTTACCACCTCCACAATTTTTTCTCTTGCCTTTGGATCAGCAACTCCTCTTCCAACTCGTGGATACCCGGACTCTCTGTTTCTTGGCGGATTAATCAAAGAATCAAACTCTATCTCTCCATTATCATAATAAATGTTAATTCCATACAGATATCTCCGATTCGATCCATTTTCCAAGAGCATCTGTTCAAGATCCGAATGAAGCTCTGCATTGACTGCCAGAATTTCTCTGTCAATATCGACAACCGCTTTCATCATACTCATATCTGAAAAAAATGTTTTCTCCTCTAAACAACCAAGTTCATCAATAGAAATTATTTTATCTAATATTATCATGTTCTTTCCCCTTTTTCTTTTTCATTTAACCATTATATAAATCTTTATGGATATTTTGTAAATATGCTTATTTAACAGACAACCCCAACACTTTCACTCTATTGCTTTTATATATTATAATCTATCTTCTGCTTATCTTCAATTGACTAACGAAAAAAATTGAAACCCCATATAAAATTTATACAGGGTTACATTAAGCGGAATGCCACGCATTTAATTTCTAACTTCTCTTTCGTGCATCCCGTAAATATTTTAAATTTTTTCTGAACTATTTATTCTTGCAACAAATAAAATATACAACTCTTCCATTCAGCACAAAATCATATTTTCAAGTGTCTGATAAAATTCTTCAATAAGTGTAACTATTTCATTGAGCCATTGCGGATTATCTTTTTCGATTAACAGTACATTGCCTTTCCAAATCTCTTCTCCTCCATCTCCGATGTGACCAAAACCCGCAAACATTGATGTCTGCGGGTTTTCCCAAACTCCCCGAGTTGGGCTCGAACCAACAACCCCGCGGTTAACAGCCGCGTGCTCTACCAATGTTACAATCGCACACCGAACAGGGAGAAAAATAATTTAACAACCCGTAATCTGTATTCTGTCATAAATATATCTAATCATAACTCTCTTTTTATTGCAAGCATCTTTATAAATTAAATAATTTCTATATCCATCTGTTTATTATCCCTTTTGAGATAACTGAAACAACATAATAGATTCCTTCCTCGAAATAACTCAATGAAAAGCACTTTGCTAACGGGAGTATTATTTTTATATCAGGCAGTCTTTGGGCTGTATTGTTCCATATCCAATTCTGAACAGAACTGTTTATAAGTGACATTCATGTGTATGATAATCTTATAATCTTTTCCTAATTCCACACGGTCAAAGAGTTGGCAAGCTATCATTTTTTTCTGTTCCAGGTCTGCTGTGTCAAATTCCTCTGCCCAGCTTTTAAAACGGCGGTAGGCCGGAAGGACTGCCTCAATCATTTCTTTTTTCTGGCTCATTTCACTGTCCAATTTTTCCAACTGCCTACTTCCTTCTGCAATTTTTGTTTTTATCACACTAATTGCTTCCTTTAAATCCTCTGGAGTATAAAGGCTTTCACCTAACAAAGTTTTCCCGATTTCCGTCTGCAAGGCTTCCAACTGCTTCTTATTCTTATCCAATTCAAATACAATCTTCCGCCTGCCCGCAATATGGGCTGCCTGTTGCTTTTTCAGGATTTCCTTATATTTTTCCTCTTCTGGCGCACCGTCCATACTTTCAAATACTTGGCGCATAATCTGGCTGACTGCTTCATCCACCTTTGCCGCAATATAATTCGTCTGTCCGTCACATTCACAAAGCTTGTTCGCCTTGTGGTAACAGCGATATTTCAATACATCTTTCAGGTACTCGCTTCCATCTTTTCGGAAATAATGGTCTTTATGGTGAGTGGTTGTTATCCTGCCTCCGCAATGTGAGCAAAAGATATTCCCAGAAAGCATCGCCTCTCCTTTTGTTCTTATGGCAATCTGGCGTTTTTCTTCATCAACTGCCGCTCTTTGCCTTAATATCTCGTCAATTTGCTCAGCTTCTTCCCTGCTGATGATTTTCAACCGCTGTAATGCATCAGAAGTTTCCCCTTCACTGGTACATCCTCTTGCCAATGGTGCAGATAATATCCTTGTGATTGCCATGCTGGTAAATTTTTTTCCATTTGCAGTCTTATACCCTTGGTCATTTAGAAAATGTGCTATGACATAACTTCCTGTTCCGTTGTTGATGGTTTTTTCAACAATCTTCCGGTAAACCACATACTGCTCAAGGTCAATTTCAAATTTCTTCAGCTCCTGCCCTTTTCTGTTCTTGACCCCACTTGGCACTGTCCGGTATCCATAAGGCATTGCACCCCCTGTGTAAAGGCCATCCAATTTTAATTGTTGTATTCTTGTTTTAATACGGATTGATGTCTTTTCACTTTCTCCAGACGCCTGCCAGAAGCGGATGTAATTTGTCAGTTTGTCAACATGCGTTTCAAAACGCTGTTCTCCTTCTTTGACGCTCCACACTTCCACGCCTGCTGTCTTAACAAACCATTCCACAATGAATGGTGTTTCATCGTCAATGCGACCGATTCGGTCAAACATGAATACAAGCAGAACGTCAAATTCTTTCTTCAAGGCTGCATCCTGCAAATCAAGTATAGCATCCCTGTTTTTGGCTGACACTTTAAATCCCGACACACCTTTTTCCTCATATTCCTTTACGATTTTCCAATCCTGCCTGCATTTTACAAATTCCTGGCAGGCTCCCCTTTGCATGGGGATGTCATTTGCATTCCCTTCACTTACATTCACCTGTTTTTTTGTGGAAACTCGATACAAAGTGTAAACTCTTTTCATTGGCTATTTCCTCCCGTAATATAATTTCTACGGGATGCACTATATAAAATTTTCAAAGTACAGAAGATGGATATCCATCTGTACTTATTATAGGAAGAAACACATTCAGCCGCAAATGTGCAAATCTGTAATTTACACTGTCTGATCCCTGTTTCCAGAAGCCTGTTTATAGTACTACCCGCAAAGGCTTGTCATTCTTACTGGCATTTGGGGCTGACTATCTTCGTCAAATCCTCCTGCACCCTCTCATTATATGCATTTGACAAAATGGATTGCAATCTTTCAATTACACCCTCCACTGGTTTCGCCGGAAAGGACAGCGCAACACTGCACCCATTTATATCTTTTTCCACAACTGAACATTCTGCTTTCTGCATGGCATACACTTCCTTTCTTCTATATCCTGCCTAATATTCCCTATAGCCTGAATGTACTGATACATGAGCCTCAAAACATACAATAACTTACAAGGCCATAAGGATATAACCGAATAACATATAACGCAATTCTTCATGTCAGCTTCAGTTCTAAGCTGGCCGCAAGACACTGGTCTACTTGCCCCATATCCACTTCGTCCAGTTTTCCAATATAATCACGCAATCGTTGTTTGTCCAGCGTCCGTATCTGTTCCAGAAGCACTAAGGATTCTTCTTTCAACCCTGCATATGCTCTCACTTTGTAATGTGTGGGCAGTCTGTTCTTTTCTGACACTTTTCCCGACAACGCCGCCACAATAATGGTGGGGCTATATAAATTCCCTATATTATTCTGTATAATGAGGACAGGGCGGACACCACCCTGCTCCGAACCTATCACGGGGTCTAAGTCTGCATAATACATTTCACCCCTACAAATTTTTCCTGACATATTTTATCCTCCACAAAAGTTGCTAAGTAAAACAGCCTATTTGTCCCCGACACCCCGGCTCTCCTGCCTGCCATCCGAAATAACCGATTTTATGGCAGGCAAAGGGAAGTCATCAGGCGGCTGGCTGCTTACCAGCTCCACGGGAAAATTCCCCTCCGAGGATCTCTCCGAGCTGCCCTCATTTGTTGCGGCGTTTATATACCCAAATAGTACTTACGCACGACTTTATGACTAGACAGGAGTATCATTGTGCCTGTTGCCTGTTATCGCCCTGCCAGCAGCAAACTGACAGTTATAACCTGATATTTTTCGCTCGTCAAAACGGGCTGGAATTAACGCAAAAGACATATCTTTTTTTCATAAGGTTTTGCTGCTTTTGCCCGTATGGGTCTTGGCGTACCGGCTATTGCGGCTTACGTTTTTCACGATAACAACAGGAATGTGCCTGATGAATGGGTATGAAATTGTCAAGGTTCGCTCTATTCCTACTAAAAAGAAACAGATGAGTTGGGATAAATTTCCCTTCTCATCTGTTTCCTCACTCAGAAGCCTTTTTTCAACCACTGAATAATCCGGGGTGAAATCCATCACCTGTCCGGTGTATGGAAATCACTAATCCGTTTTTGTGGGAATCACGATTCCACCAAAAAGGAAATCGTTTTCTCTACAACCCTTATAA
>JAETSX010000116.1 GCA_021769425.1 Eubacterium sp. | reverse complement strand
GGCGATTAAGATCACAAATGCAGTAAAAACGCAACTGATCAACTGGTTTGTGTCTCAGCCTGCATTTATTAAGGCTTTATTTCCTGAATCAGTGTGGGAAGTTTGAGTAATTTATTTAAATTTTGCCTAAAATATTGACGTAAAAGCAAGAATAAGGTAGACTATAAGCATATATAATTGTAATATCAGACAAAATGAAAAGGGTGGAGAAGAGGATTATGTTGGAAAAACTGAATAGTATGAAGATCCGTGAGCGGCTGAAGAAATCATTTACTTTAATTTCAGCTATTATGGCGGTTGTAGCAGTGGTTGGCGTAGTTATGCTGATTGTCGTATCTAATCTTTATTCCAGTGCGCTGACGAATTATGGATTTGCGCAGGGAGATGTAGGACGGGCAATGGCAAGTTTTGCAGATGCCAGATCCGCATTGCGCGGGACCATCGGATATGAAGAGCAGGGGGCCATTGATTCGATGGTAGAGCAGCATACACAGTGCAAGGAAGAGTTTCTGAAAGAATTTGCAGGTCTGGAAGGCACTATGGTTACCAAGGAGAACAAGGCAATCTACAGTGAGATTCAGACAGAGCTGGAAGACTATTGGACGCTGGAACAGCAGATTATGGATTTGGGCGCAACTACCGATCAGGAGCAGTGCATACAGGCTCAGGAACTGGCAATGGGTGAGCTGGCTCCACTGTACAATGAAATTTATGACGACCTGACGGAAATCATGGAGATTAAGGTTTCAAAGGGGTCTGCATTGTCAAGGCAGCTTTCAATTTTGGGCATTGTATTAGTGGTTGTGATGGGCGCATCAATTATCGGCTCTATCTTTTTGGCGCTGCATCTGGGCGCTTCAATTGCAGAAGACATTGCAGCTCCTATTGTACATTTGAAGGATCGTCTGGCATCTTTCGCAAAAGGAGATCTTTCTTCTCCATTCCCGGAAGTGTCCACACAGGATGAGATTGCAGAGATGACAGCCGTAGCCCGGGATATGGCGGCGACTTTGAACTTTGTAATTGCGGATGAGGAACGCCTGCTTGGGGAAATGGCGAATTCGAATTATGACGTCCGGTCAGAGGACGGAAGCAGATACACCGGAGATTTTGAACAGATTCTGCATTCCATGCGTGAACTGAAGAAACAGATGGCTGCCACCATTCAGTCTATTGATGAGGCATCCACACAGGTTTCCGCCGGCTCCACGAATCTGGCAGAGGCTTCCCAGAGCCTTGCAGAAGGAGCGACAGAGCAGGCCGGCGCAGTGCAGGAGATGCAGGCAACCATTATGACCATTACCGACAATATCGAAATGGCGGCTGAGAAAGCGGAGGAGTCTTATCAATTGGCTCAGAAATACGCAGATGAGGCGGACCGCAGCCGTACAGAGATGGAGATGATGGTAGCCGCAATGGAACGAATTAACGAGGCGTCCCAGAAGATCGGCAATATTATTTCCGAGATTGAGGATATTGCATCTCAGACGAACCTGCTTTCTTTGAATGCTTCCATTGAAGCGGCAAGAGCCGGTGAAGCAGGGCGCGGATTCTCCGTAGTGGCAGATCAGATTCGTCAGCTTGCGGAGCAGAGTTCTACTGCGGCTGTAGAGACAAGAGAACTGATTGAAGGCGCAATCAGAGAAGTTTCAGAAGGAAATGAAGCGGCGGAACGGGCGTCTGAGGCAATCAGAACTGTTGTGGAAGGAATTGGAAAGATTGCATCTTCTTCCAAGGCAGTGAGCAGTACGGCAGCGGATCAGGCTGTTGCAATGAAACAGGCAGAGCAGGGCGTTAATCAGATTTCTGAAGTAGTTCAGTCCAATTCCGCTACTGCAGAGGAATCTTCTGCAACCAGTGAGCAGTTGTCTGCACAGGCAATTTGTCTGGATGAGTTGATCGGGAAGTTTATTTTGCCCTCTGATTTAGATTAAAATAATCAGGATACATAAATAACCGGAGACTTTCAGGAAGAAGGTCTCCGGTTTTCAGCTTGTAAAAAGATAGAAGAGGTGAAAGATGGGAAAATCAATTATGGTGCAGGGAACCATGTCCAATGTGGGCAAAAGTCTGATTACTGCAGGGTTATGCAGAATTTTTAAACAGGACGGTTACCGTACGGCGCCCTTTAAGTCACAGAACATGGCGCTGAATTCTTTTATTACCAGGGAAGGACTGGAGATGGGCCGGGCTCAGGTTATGCAGGCAGAAGCGGCAGGAGTGGAGCCTTCGGTGCGGATGAATCCGATTCTGCTAAAACCCACCAATGATACAGGTTCCCAGGTAATTGTCAATGGGAGAGTGCTGGGAACCATGGGAGCCCGGGAATATTTCGCTTATAAAAAGAAGCTGATACCGGATATTCTGCGTTCCTATCAGGAATTGGAGCGGGAAAACGATGTGATTGTCATTGAAGGGGCGGGGTCTCCTGCAGAGATCAATTTGAAGCAGGATGAACTTGTGAATATGGGAATGGCGAAGATGGCAAATGCTCCGGTACTGCTGGCAGGGGACATTGACAGGGGAGGCGTGTTTGCCCAGCTGGCCGGAACTCTGATGCTGCTTACGGATGAAGAGAAAAAATATGTAAAAGGGATGATCATTAACAAATTTCGGGGGGATAAAAGCATTCTGGATCCGGGAGTGGCAATGATCGAAGAGATCACAGGAATTCCTGTGGTGGGCGTTACGCCTTATATGCAGGTGGATTTGGAGGAAGAGGACAGTCTTACCGAACGGTTTTTTCGGCCGGGAAGAAAAGGCCCCATTCAGATAGCGGTGATAAAGCTGCCCAGAATTTCTAATTTTACTGATTTTGCAGTATTGGAATCTATGGAACAGATAAGTCTCGTCTATGTTTCCAGCGTCAGTGAGCTGGGAGAACCGGATATGATAATTCTGCCGGGAACCAAGAATACTATGGCTGATTTAAAATGGCTCAGGGAAAAGGGACTGGAGCCGGCCATTTTGCGGGCAAAACAGAGAGGATGTATGATTTTCGGAATTTGCGGAGGGTATCAAATGTTAGGAGAGCTGCTTTCGGATCCGGATCAGGTGGAGGAAGGCGGAACTCTGAGAGGAATGGGGCTGCTTCCGGTGGAAACAGTGTTTACAAAAGAAAAAACAAGAACTCGGGTGACCGGAACCTTTGGGGCGTTGACGGGGGCGTTAGCCGGATTATCGGGCATGGAACTGGAAGGCTATGAGATTCATATGGGAAGCACCAGAAGCGCTGGAGAAGAAGGCGGCAAGGTTGCAGAGTTATCGGTACAGAACCAGGGGGAAAATATGGAAACAGAACGGCGCCGGAAGTCAGACGGCTGCCATTTAGAAAATGTCTATGGAACCTATGTCCACGGTATTTTTGACGGAGAGGGAATTGCCCCGGCCCTGGTGGAGATTCTGGCCAGGAAGAAGGGGATTGTCCTGGAGTCGGCAGAGACAATGGATCGGGAACAATACAAAGAAAAACAATATGATCTGCTGGCAGATACCCTGCGCCGTCATCTGGATATGAAGAAAATTTATGAAATTCTGGAAGAGGGGATTACGCCATGAGCAGACAAAAGGGTTCAAAAGAAAGGAATGCCGTTATAGACGGCCCGCAGAATTCAAAAGACAGGGCAGGCCGGATTCATATTTATGAAGGAGATGGAAAAGGAAAGACTACAGCGGCAGTGGGGCTGGCAGTCCGTTTTGCCGGAACAGGCAAAACAGCGCTGTTTGCTCAGTTTTTGAAGAAAAATAATTCCGGTGAATTGAGGATCTTGCAGGAAATCAGGGAGGTGGAGCTTTTGCTTTGCAGCAGAAATTTTGGATTCACCTTTCAGATGACCCCGGAGGAAAAACAGGAAGCGGCAGCCTATTACACCAAATATCTTCATGACGTGCTGGAGGCGGCCAAGAGCATGGCATCCGGGGAGACGGAGGCAGGGGACGGGAAAACTCCGCCGGGTATGCTGCTGGTATTGGATGAAATTCTTGCAGCGTACAACCAGAATATGGTGGATCGCCGGGAACTTTTGGATTTTCTGAACAGGAAACCGGGGAATCTGGAAGTTGTAATGACTGGGAGAAACCCTGCGCCGGAATTGTCGGCGCTGGCCGATTACATTACTGTGATGGAGAAAAACAAACATCCCTTTGATGACGGCGTCCCTGCCAGGCGGGGAGTGGAGTGGTAAGAGAGCGCAAGGCTGCCGGAATGAAACTGAATTTTTCCCGGAATCTGATTTATCAGTTTTTGTGGTAAGAGAGCGCAAGGCTGCCGGAATGAAACTGAATTTTTCCCGAAATCTGATTTATCAGTTTTTGTGGTAAGAGAGCGCAAGGCTGCCGGAATGAAACGGTAATGGGAGTAAAAATAAAAACAGAACTGGAACAGGAGAAGAGAAATGAAAGCAAAACTGGAACAAGCGCTGCCTGGAGAAATAGAGGCGCGCAGCTTTGAAATAATTACAGAGGAACTGGGCAGCCGGGAGATAGAAGAAAAGTATGCCCCCATTATTAAGCGGGTGATTCACACTACAGCGGATTTTGATTATGCAGAGAATCTGGCGTTTTCTCCAGGCGTGCTGGAACAAGCGCTGGAGGCGCTTGGAAACGGAGCCTGCATTGTAACCGATACCCAGATGGCGAAAGCGGGGATCAATAAAAAAGCATTGAAAAGCCTGGGAATTGAGATTTATAATTTTATGGCGGATGAAGATGTGGCAGAGGCGGCCAAAAGAAATGGAACCACCCGGGCGGCGGCTTCCATGGACAAGGCGGCAGCCTTAAACCGTCCCATTATATTTGCAGTGGGCAATGCACCTACTGCGTTGATCCGCATTTATGAGTTAGTGCAGGAAGGAAAACTGAAGCCGGAACTGATTATCGGAGCCCCGGTTGGGTTTGTAAATGTGGTGCAGTCCAAGGAAATGATCCTTGAGCTTCCTGTGCCGTATATTGTTGCAAAAGGGCGGAAGGGCGGCAGCAATGTGGCGGCAGCCATTGTGAATGCTCTGCTTTATCTAAAATGGGAACGGTAACCGGGAGGAGAAAAGATGGGGACTTATTTTCCGATGTTTGTCAATATGGAGGGAAAACAGATACAGGTATTTGGCGGCGGGAAGATTGCGGCAAGACGCGTTCTGGCGCTGCTGGAATTCGGAGCCAGGGTTCAGGTGACGGCGCCGGAGATATCAGAGGAGCTGAAACAGGCGGCAAATCAGAGAGTTTCCCTGACTCTGGAATATCGCGGCTATCAAAAGGGGGAGCTGCAGGAAGCGGATTTTGTTCTTGCGGCCACCGGCGATGATAAAGTGGACGAAATGATTTTTCAGGAGTGCCGGCATAAAGAAATTCTGGTCAATGTGGCTTCGGATCAGGAAAAATGTGATTTTTTCTTTCCGGGGATTGCAAGAAAGGGAGAGATTACAGTGGGGGTAACTGCCGGCGGAAAGAACCACAAAAAAGCAGCGGAGGTGTCGGAAAAAATAAGACAATTGTTAGAGGAGATATGCTGAAAATACAGAGATTTAGCTTTTAGTTTTGGAATAATTAAAAAAGACAGGAACCAAATGGATTCCTGAAATTGATAGATTTTGATAATAATTCTTTTTTATTGTGTGAAAATATACAAAAAT
>JAETSX010000228.1 GCA_021769425.1 Eubacterium sp. | reverse complement strand
CGACGGTGGATGACAGCGCGGAAAAGATGCTTAATAAATTCCTGGCAACAAAAAGAGTGGAAGGAATTGCGGAATCCACATTGTCGAGATACGAAAATGAAAACAGGAAACTGATACAGTTTTTGAGGAAGCCATTGTATAAAGTCGGCGCTTATGACATACGGTTTTATCTTTCATACCGCCGGGAAAATTCCAGGAAAAAGCTGGGGAACCGGACGCTGGACGGGATGCGGAGATGCTATTCCAGCTTTTTTGGCTGGCTGTCTGCAGAAGGGTTGATAGGACGGAACCCCTGCGCCGCCATCAAACAGATAAAATACATGAAGGAAGTTAAAAAGCCGTATTCGGCGGCGGAAATGGATAAATTGCGGAGGGCCTGCGCGAATAAAAGGGACTTGGCCCTGCTGGATTTCTTGTACTGCACTGGGTGCAGAGTGTCGGAAGTGGCCAGGCTTAATATAAATGACATAGATTTTAAGAATATGGAATGCACAGTGCTGGGGAAAGGAAATAAGGAAAGGACTGTGTACCTGTCAGAAGTGGCGGCTACAAATCTTGGGGAATACCTTATGTCCAGAAAAGATGAAAATGAAGCGTTGTTTACTGGAAAAGGGACGGAGAGGCTTGGAAAAAATGGAATAGAGGTGCTTTTGAAGAGGCTTGGGAAGAAAGCGGGGGTGGCGAACTAAACACCGATATTCAGACGGTAGGAAATAGATATATGTCTTTTTACAGTGGGAATAATTCTGGCAGAAAGTTAAAATTTAACTGGATTTTTAGCGCTATTGTCTGCGTCATTGGAACTCAGGCAGATTCATATGGCGCGTTTTTAGTGCAAGGCTATGGAATTGGAAGCGATAGGATCCATATTGCTGCTATACATGCGGGATCCGCGATTACCTGCACTGTAGTAGAGGGAGAGGAAATCGTATGGATAAAAAACGCTACAGTTGCGGTTAGCGGAACAGTCTTTATGCTGCAAGGGGCTTTGCCGGAGATACTTACATAATAATCCTGCTTAAAGAAATCTAATCTCGTCTCAGCGGGTATTGTATTGTATAACTTTCAGGGTAAGACATAGCAGAACGTAATATAACCTCTATTTTTCCACTTGTGTTAATAACTACACCATAGCTTTTTCCGAAATCGGAAAATGTTCCGTAATATGATAATATGCCATATACGTCTACACGAGGGGAATATTTTTCTGGAACTTGTAATAATTCTATACGGAGTTTTTCTGTGCTGTCAGGAATCTGTGACCTTATAATAACCATGCCGTTCTCAATATATGCATTACACCGTACGCCAGGGTATAGAGCTGTAATTTCGCCCGAAATGTCTTTATACAGATTATCGGTGTTTAAT
>JAETSX010000022.1 GCA_021769425.1 Eubacterium sp. | reverse complement strand
ATTCCCCCAACGGCTCCTCCCATGCAGGCGGCAATCATTGTGAGAATCATAATCCCTGCCAGCAGCGACGTCCTGCATTCCCTCCGGGACATTCCCAACGCCCGTTCAATGGCGGTTCGCCTTCTCTGCCTGATAATGGCAGAGTACAGTAAGAATGCGCCGCTTGCAATCACCGACACAAAACCTACCAGGAATATGATGACGGCTATGGTCTGCAGGTTATTCATCTGGGAAGCGAAACGCTCATATCCTTTGTCATCAAAAGTCACTTCCAGAAGGGAAGACTCCGGCAGTTTGGAGAATTCCTTATAAAAATCACTGATTCCGCCGTTCTCTATCTGGAAGGACGCGTTATAGCCCCGCATGGGGCCTTCTGCAATGACATTCCTTACATCCTCTTCCGGAACGGATGCGCTTGGGATGATGATTTCATCCGTTCCAAGCGCATGTAGACTTGGACCTGTGGAACGATATAAATAAATCCCCTTAATGACATAATCCGCTTCAAAAAATATGTCATATTTTTTCCTTTCCGGGGTTAAAATATCTGTTCGGAACATTCCGCCTCCATCTATTGTCGCATCTATGGTTGAATATTTATAATCCGTAAAATATAACTGCAATTTAATTTTATTCCCTGCCCCAAGATGATTCTTTTGTGCAAATGCCTGGGAAATCAGACACACTTTTGAACCGTTTTCATACTCATCGCCGCTGATGTCTTCTCCCTCCACAACGGCAGCCTGACCATCATGAAAGGGATTTAATAGCCCCGTGCTTCCCGTTGGCGTGACGGGCACCGTTTCAAACGATAATTTATTTAATTCATCAATAAGATTTTGCCATGCCGCTCCTTCTTCCGTTTTCCAAAAGTCCACACCCACTTCACTCCAACTTGGAAAAGCTTCCTCATCCTGAAAAATTGCTTCTGGAACATATTCCCAAGGGTATTCTTCGCCAGATCGTCTGTCGGAACTATTTACCGTTGTAAACGCTATATATGTTTTCCCAGCTTCTAAAGGATTCGTCTCTTCTCTATAATGATCACATAGCCAAACAGTCTTTCCCACCAAAGACGGCTTCTCATCTCCCCAATATACGTTTTTTACATCCACCTTTACCGGAGTGCTTGGGATGCAATCTTCCAGCGGGGCAAATTCCATTAACAATAAAGTGGAGCCATAAACATCCATTTCTACTTTACTAGCCATAAAATCAGGGGAAACTGCGCCGTAAAAGGGACGTTTCTCCAATTTATGTATATATGAAACGTCAAGATGATTCAATATATCTGCATCCAGTATCTGTGTATAATTTGATCTTTCTTTTACTTTGTAATTCTGCAGTGCAGCATCCCATCTTTTTTCTATTGCCATGCTGTCAGGCTTCTGCGTTACAGTCCCTATGGTGGTGAAAGTGTCTTTCATCCGGTTGATGGAGTCTTGCACTCCCATCCACAGGCTGCATCCCAATGTGAAAAAGACAGTGCCAAGCATAATAATGCAGAAAAATAAAACGCTCATCCACTTTTTTCGAAATAGTTGTTTCATGCTGTTTTTCATGCAATCATTCCTTTTCATCTTAATCACGCAATATTCTTTCTATAGCAATTTTTACTATAATATCGTGATCTATTAAACCCAGACTCCATAGTTTATCTGTTACTTTTCCATAGAGTCTGAGTAATCCATATTTATTAAACATAAACTTATAGAAATTAAAATGTTTTTTTAAATTATCATTATCTTTTCATTAAACTACTTTTATTATCTGGCTTTATAAACTATCTTTAAACGCTACAGAATTGTAATAAAATTTTGCGCTATTTTATGAAGATTTACATACCAGCGCCTCCTGTGGCTGAGCCTCCATGAGACGCATTAAATTCATGAACTTTCCCTGTTCTAGCATCCAATCCTGCTGGTGCATTAGGATCACAAGGACAAATTGTTACACAAGCCCCACAAGGACACTTAAATGAATAAACCGTTTGTCCCGCTTTTGTATCCATCTTCTTTAATTTTTTCATACGTTCTCCTTTCCTTCCAAAGCCTATGTTTAACATAATATGCTTTCATAACTTCAACTGAATCAGCCTGACAACCTCTTCCACCGTTCCAAACCCGTTCTCTTCTATTTCAGAAGCGTTGAAATAAATATTGTATTTTTCTTCCACCGCCATTAAAAGCTGATATAATTGAACCGCATTCAGTCCAAAGAAAAATGATGTCAGCGGCAATTTCTGTTTATCGTCCGTAATTTCATTCCTGACATGAAACTCCGTGCTTAATAGATAGCAAATGTCTTTTGTAATGCTTTCCCTGGTACAACTTTCTGTCATCGCTATATCCTTCCATACGAAAAATCAAACAGTTCCTTTTTTAATCCCTGATAGAACAATTCAAAATCATTTTCATTCAGCAGCTGGTAAACCGGCTCCCCTGTCTGCTCCCGCAGCACCCTGGCTTCCCCTTCCACTCTGCCCATAGGGATATAGATAGTCTCTGCCTTCTCCTGGGGTTCATAAACAACATCCAGAATCTGGTTGCTGATATGGAACGCGTCTATGGGATATCCAAATTTATGCCTAAAATGTTCATTGATGTTAGATATGAAATCTTCGGAAAGCATTTCGCTGAGGCCGCAGTATACACAGTAATCTGCATGTACAGCCTGTGAAATAATAAATGCATGAACTCCGTAATCATAGGGGATGTTATGGTCAAACGCCGTCATGGGCCAAGGCAGCTTCAAGATGATGACATCCGGCTTTTCCACCTCTTCTATCCCATTTACAAGCGCCTTTACTTCCTCAACGCTGTGTTCCAATCCATTTCCATCATGAAATTGAATGAAATATTGATGTTCATACAGTGCATTATACTTATCTTCACTGATTAAGGCGCCCCTCAGGTTATCTTGTTCGAACCTTTTCATTATCTTTAAAGCAATCTCATATCCATCGCATTCCCGGGTCATTTCTCCCAGATATATAACCGGCGCTTGAAATCTTATCTTTTCAAACCGTGTTTTCTCCCGCTTCCCATAAGGATCGCAGGCGTATGTAAATATGGCACCGTTCTGTTTGGCTAAAATTTCAAACTCCCGTCTCCTGGCTTCCTCTAATTCCGCAAAGCATATGACTTTTTTCCTCTCGCCTAACGCCTGGCCGATGATCTCATAAAGCAAATCACCCAAATGCCTTTCTTTCTCCATCCCTATGTCAGTGATGATTATTATACCGCATTCTCGGATTCCATTCCTCCAGTCTGTGCTGGCAGTAAACCCAAGTTCCCTGCGGTTTGTCAAAAAAGAAATCTCTTTTCCCTCTAATTCCGTCCCTGCCGAAACAACGGATGAAATTTCATAATTATCTGGCATGCAGGCCAAGAGCGGAATTTCCTTTTTCGTAAAAGGCACAATGCAAACTTTCTCTTTGTTCAAAATTTCCCCTCCTTTTTCTTGCGCATCTTCTTCTCATGAGCCATATTCTCATACAGCAGAATCCGGTCCGCAATCTGTCTCCAGGCATTCCCTCTGGCTCCTGAACACTGTTTCCTTTTCAGCTCTGCGCATAACGCATCCCCATCCGCGGCATGTTTCCCACATACGGAGCACAGCGCAAAGGCCCAGCAGTTTCTGCATTCCTCTGTAATCCGTGAAACATTTAAAATCCTGCTTACTTTTTCAAGGTCAAAGCCTGCGTCAAGGCTTCCAATTTTCATACAAGAGGATGTTTCACTGACCCTTTCACAAGGAAACAGGTTTCCGTCGCAATCTGCCAGCAGTCTCATTTTCCCAGGCACGCAGGGGCCTCCCGGAGCCGTAACCCCCGGCAGTTCAAAAGCCTGGAAATGTGAATCCGAAATCGCCCGTCCTTCAAAGGCTCCTTTCACTAATCCGTCCGGCGCATCAAAATTCTCTTCCCGGAAATATCTGACATATCCCAAAAACGTCTGATATTCATAGGCCGACTCAAACTGCTCGCTTGTCCTTTTTATTTCATTCTCTTCTTCCACCATATTCCACCGCACATTAAGCCCCTTCAAAACCGGTTCATGGAAAAAATTGGATACTTCCTGATAATCATTGTCCGGATCAACCACCATATTGACTGCGCACTGCAACTTATCTTCACATTTATGCTTCAATTTCTCTAAATTCCTGATTACCGCGTCATAAGATCCTTCATCATTGACAAACCTCCGGTTCTTATCATGGATCTCCTTCGAGCCGTCTAAGCTCACTGTAATATAAACCTGATTTTTTACCAGAAAATCCATGATTTCATCTGTCAGCAGCGTCCCATTGGTTGTGATGGAATAAATGATTTTATGCCCCCGGAAGACATCATTGCAGTATGCAATAATTTTTTTGATTAATCCAAACTGCAAAAGCGGCTCCCCACCGTAAAACCCAATGGCTTTTTCCTCGCAGTCTACAGAATGCTCCATATAAAAATCCACGGCTTTTTTCGCCGTCTCATAACTCATATCCTTATTGGAATGGCTTCTTGTGCCGAAATTCTTCTCTTCGGAATACACGCAATATCGGCAGCGTAAATTACATCTCTGGGTCAGCTGCAGCAATATCTTGCTGACTCTTCGTTCCAGAATAATGTCTAAATATTTTGTCGCCGGATGCTCAAGCTTCTCAATATACGGCTCCCTCAGGTATCCCAGATCCTTCAGTTCTTCCACTGCAAGGGCCGCCTCACTGCCGGCCTGCACGTCCCCTAGTTCTCCTTCCGGCTCCCAATTTACAATCCGTTCATAAATTCCTTCATTGACCGCTATAATCTCATTCCTCTGCGTTTCATAAAAATAATATCCTAACGGTGTTTTCAACGGATAAATTAACGGTTTCATCTTTATTCTCCCTTCATCCATGCGTCGTTTTGCATTTCTGCCTGTTGCTTACACAATTTTATCTGTCGTCTTCCCTTCATCCATGGGGTTCTGCTTCTCCACAATCCGCCCGTCACTCATCCGGTACAGCACGTCCGCCTGCCGGGCAATGTCCGGATCATGAGTGACCAGAACGACGCACCGCCCATCCTCATGGGACAGCCTTTTCAGGTTCTCCACAATCCGGCCGCTGTTCGCCGTGTCCAGATTCCCGGTTGGCTCATCCGCCAAGATAATCGGCGCTTCCGACGCTATGGTCCGGGCGATTGCCACCCGCTGCTGCTCCCCGCCGCTCAGCATCCCGGGGTATTTTTTCAGCATGGTTTCGTTTAATCCCACGCTTTCTAAGATTTCATTGATCCGTTCTTTCCAGTTTCCTTTCTTTCTGCCTGTGAGTCCAAGGGGATATGCAATGTTTTCCTGTACGGTCAGCATGGGAAACAAGTTGTAATTCTGAAAAATAATGGATAACTGCTTTCTTCTGAGTTTATCCCGATCCAGTTCCCGGTAGCTTTTCCCATCCAGGTAAATGGTTCCTTCCGAGGGCAGGTCAAGGCCCGCCAGGAGGGAAAGCATCGTGGTTTTTCCGCTCCCGGATTTTCCCTCAATGACGCAGAACTGTCCTGACTGGAATTGGGCGTTCACTTCCCGAAGAGCGTACGTGGTCTGATAGTGATTGCTGTAACGGTAGCTTACATTTTCTATTCTTAACTTATTCATATTCATTCTTCTCCTAATACGTCTTCCCGATATACAGCACGTTTTTCCGGCATACAAGGACGGCGGAAAACGCTGAACCCAAGAACTGCACCGCCATAAATGCAAGAAATACTCTCAGCCAGGTCTGTGCCGGAAATCCATAGCCGGCACAGAGCAATACAACCATTGCTGCACCACTTCCGATAACGGCCAGAGCGCTTCCTTCCAGCAGCAGCTGCAGGATAATCTCAAATCTTTTCATCCCCAGGCAACGCATCAGGAAGATATCCCTTTTCTGGTTATGGATGGACAGAAAGAAAATCAACGCCTCCAAAAGGATAAGCAGAACAAAAACCGGTATCACGAATATCTGGAGAATCTCTATATTCTTCTTGATTTTAGAAGCTGTCTGGATATAATTTCTGTCGTCCACCGACAGGGCTATCTGTGCAATGTCCTCCGGCTTTTGGGTGTCCATGGGGAAGAAGGAAAGCTTCCTTGCTTTTTCCTTCCATGCATTCAATTCCATGGGATTTCCAATCACCCCTCTTGCTGAAGAATAATAAAAAGGCTTCCCTGCCGCTGCGTACTGGCCTCTAAGCCACTCTGCCGAACAGATGACATTGGGCTCTTCCGCCATTATGCTGTCATATACGCGCCCCTGGAAGAACCCGCCTATTACTATCTGAGTAGCAGTAACTTTTTCAAATCCGTCCACCTGGCCGATTTCATCATATTTTCCGCTGTACAGATTCAGTTCCAGCGTGTCTCCCGGCTGGCAGTTCAGCCCCCGTTCTTCTGCGTATTCTTTGCTTAGGAGGCAGACTCCGGCGTCCTCTGACAGCATTGTCTCAAATTCCTCCATACTGACGGTAAGGCTTTCCGGCTCTAACAGGAATGCAGACGCGCTGTTGGCAGCGGTAAGGTACACGCTTATTTTCTCCCTGTTCTGGCCGCCGCGGCTGACATTGCCGTAGCTTTCGGCAGTCAGCGCTTTCTCTTTCACATCTAACTCCTCTAAATGATCCGCCGTCTTTTCCTGAATCCTAAGCCCCTGCTGCCGTATCCCGCTGACATCCGTCAAACATATAGAAACGGGAATCTGCTCTCCTAAATTTTCCAGGGCGCGGTAGTTGCCGTCAATACTGTCAAGATAAATAAAGATAAAGCTGATGAAGATAAAGGAGATTAAAATCAATAATAAGCTTCTTCCTTTATTCCTCGCTGCGTATTTTATTCTGTACATGGTTACCTCGCTAATCTTAGCATCAGAGTCTCCTGACACTATTTTTAAACCGTAAAATCTCCAATTCCTGAAACTCTGATAATTTTCATCGCTTTTGTATGACACCTGGCACCCTATATTTTATTTTCCCTGCTATCACTAATGCCGCTGTTACAAACATGCCCCAAACAATCCCCTCATATAATATTTGCCATTTAAATATAACAGCTGCTATAAAAATGACAGAACTTATCGCCACTATAATCCGTGACTTTCTTCTATATACCCTTCTCTCCATCATATCCAATGTTTTATTAGGATTTCCAATTGGCGCACACAAAAATATGACAACAATAGACGCCAAGCAAATAACCAGATAAGCAGGGAAACACAATCTAAAATACTGTCTGCCAAAGAGAACCAAATTTATCAATGCAATAGATAGCGCCAAACATTTCCCTTCTGTTTTTGCATGATAACCACCCGCATAAGGACGCAAGATGCTAAAATATAAAAACATTATAGCCATAAAAAGGAATTCATGCCAGATAATTCCGCTTATCATTGTAAGCAAAAAATTCATCATCATAATTATGGTCTGATGCACTCCGTATACAATTACCTCCAGCTCCTGGCTATCATTGCAAATAGCGCCTGCTATTTTTTCAGAAATATTGTCTATCGCTTCTTCCAAAAGTTATCCCCCAACACTTCAAAATTTTCTTAACCTTTTTACAGAATCCGGCTGCCTGCGCTGATAACTCCAAAATGAACATCCTACATTCGCCTCTCTGGCTGCAACCTTCCGAACCAAACGAACCGCTGCTTTTTCCATTTCTTCTCTTTCATCTCATATACCTCCTGAATATTTTCCAAAATTATACCATATATATTTTCTACTTTTTTCCAAATGTAATAAATCATATATGTTTATGTAAAAAATCATGTATTGATCCTAATTACTTATTTGATGGAATTTATATACAGCAGAGCCTCCACTTTAAAGATATCTTCTGTATAATTTATATTAATCTCACCCCCGCATATATCTATCATTTTCCTGACATTTTCCAACCCTATTCCATGATGCGTCACCTCTTTCTGCGTTGTCTTAAATTTCTCTTTTCGTTTGATGACATTGCCGGAATAGCTATTTTCTATAAACAGAAAAAGAACCCCTGCTTTTACAAATATTTCAACGCATAAATATTTGCGTTCTGTTTTTTGCGCTTCCCGTATTGCATTATCCAACAAATTACCCAAAATTGTACATAATTTAAAATTGCCATGGAACATCCCTTCCGGAATATTTATCTGTACTTTCACTTCCTTTAATACTTCGTTTGCTTTTTTCATCATATAATCCAAAATGCCGTCCACTTCCTGGTTTCCCGTGGAAACCGTCTCATTGGAGCTTGCCATAAATTGCTCCATCTCTTTTAGATATTCCTGGGCATCCCGAATCTTTTTGTCTTTTAACATCATTTTCAATTCAATGATATGGTGTTTCATATCATGCCATAAAGTTTTTTCATGTTTTTGAGACTCCTGTATTATCTCTAATTCTCGGGCATATATATGTACCATTTGTTCCTGCATTTTTTGCTCCATGTATCCGGAATAAAACTGAATCAATGACTGATAGAAGTATATATTTAAGATATTAATAATCAACAGCCCTGTCGCTGTAAAAAGAATAATGCCTCTGAATTGAGTCCCCAGCTTTGCCACGTAAAAAATAACACCTACGCTTATAACAGGAACAATTCCCAGCGAAGCCTGATATCTGAAAGGAAGGGCAGAATCTTTTTCCATCCTTGCCGTCCTCTCCATAATCATCGCAACCAGAAACATTACCAGGCTTGTAACGTATTCCTGCAGGGGATTCACAGGGTTTCCAAACTGATACTTAGAAAAAGCAAATACCACAATGCTGTCATCCAACGCATTGATTCCATAAATCAAAAATACTGTAAGCACTTTTCTTGACATTTTTATGTTATACGGCAAAAGTATTAGGATAAGCCCCAGGATATTGCATAAAAGGTTAAGAGGCGGATAATAAAAGAGGTGATAAATTGTACTGGTAAATCCCCAAAAAAACACATATAATACCCAATGAAATTTCCAGAGGCAGGTTCTTTTATCAGTAAATGTGTCGACCAGTTTTTTAATGGCAACGGTTCGAACGGCGTTGGCCGCTATGCTTAGCAGAATCCCCTTAATCCCCATTTTTTCTGCTCCTTTCACTCTCCAAAATCTTCTTTCTCACGCATGGCCTTTGCAGCTGGCTGACATTCAGCACGCTACCGTCAGCCATTGTAATTTGTTCGTACGTATATGTTTCTACAAAACATGAATTGATAAGATAAGATTTATGTATTTTCAAAAAAGTGTCAGCAGGCAGCATTGCCTCGGCTTCGTTTAGCTTTCCATAGTATTCTTTTACCCCCTTTACCGTCACTACCTTGATTTTCCTTTTTTCACTCTGCAGATAAAGGATGTCTTTATAGGGTATTTTATACAATTTCCCCTTGTTTCGAAATTCCAGAAAGGCGGCATTTTTTCCCAGGAACCGGAAGATTTTATCCATGACAGATACTATCTTTTCTTCTTCCAATGGTTTTATCACAAAATCAAACGGGCGATTTTGAAACAGCTCTAACGCATACGATTTGCTTGACGAAATATAAACAATAACCGTCTGCTCATCACCTATCGTATTCCTGATCAATTTTCCCACATTAATCCCATCTACTCCAGGTAGCGCAATGTCAAGAAAAAGAATGTCTGCTCTGTTATTATTCATCAGATACTCTGATAAATCTGTCCCTGTATAAAAGGACTCTACATGATAAGACATCAGATTCCTGGACGCATGGTTTAACAATATTTCCTTTAATTCTTCGCACGTTTCTTTTTCATCATCGCATATAACAATATTTAACATTTTTTCTTCCTCGTTTTCTCAAAAAAATTTTGATGCTTCCATCACACTCAGCCCGCCGAACGGCAGGCTGAGTGTGACGGGAAGTTTACTATACTTCCAGAAACTTCCAGAAAGCAAAAATTTCTCCTAAATATTGTTCTGTAAAATTTCTTGCTGCACCAGCATATTTTACTGTATTCCGCTCTATTTTTTCTCCAAATTCCTGCGTACTTATCTTATCCTCACATATGTTCATAAATTCTTTCAAATTCATCTCATTTTTCTGACTTTCTACCCATTTCTGAATATCAGCAGCTTTCATTTTAGATCGTTTCTGCATCTCTTTTATAATTTCAATCGGATTATTGGAAAGAAAATAATGCAATTCCATATCTGGCAAATAATTCTGAAATTGCAGCATATTTTCAATGCCCTTTAATCCCTTTTCACGGTATACCACCGCTTCATAATCACTCAATAACAGCTCTAAAAGCCGATAACAGTCATATTGAAGGTATATATGAAGTTTATGTTCATCCCCTTCCAATCTCATACCATTGCATATATCAATATAGCTCATCTTCTTATTTTCCATCTGGGTAATTTTCTGAAATTGTTTTCCGCAACTACATTGATAAATACTGCTATCCTCCCTGGCTGGCCTAATAATTTTCCCACATTCAGCACACCGAAGATAATTATGCTTTTCTTCAATGCACACTAAAAAACGCTGCCATTCCTGCAAATCGTCACACAGACGCAAAAAATAAGAAAGTGGATCCTGGCTAAAAAGCATCCTGCTATTTTTATGATAATCATTCGTATGCTTATATATTGAAACTGCTGCCATTTCTACAATGCACCGTTTTCCGCCATCCAGACTGTATATGCTACCGGAAAAATAAAAATTCATCAAAAAGCTGATTGCAGACAGACAGCCATGATCATTCTTTTCGTATTTCTTTCTGATTTCATCATGTGCTACTGTCTGAAACAGCCAACTATTATTTAGCAAAGCCTTGATTTCTGCAAAAACTGTCTTAACAGCAGGATTTACAATCTTAAAAAATGGCGCGAATTGATGTATCTCATCAGCCGTTCGAAAATAATAAGCAAGGGGATAACCAATATCATGAAACAATGCACTGACCAGAAAACTTTTATAAATAATTTCTTTCAACATCTGCCGTTTGTTTCTTTCGAACTTTTCTGTTAGCGCTGCCAGAATCAAATAAGCATACTCATTCTTTTTATCCAACATACAATCCGTAATGCAATCATCAAAATGAAAATCTTTCAAAAGCAAAAGCCCCAGATAGGCATTGCGAAACTGATGCTTATAATGTTCCCTTATTCTTTTAGGCGTTCCTTCCGCAGAATGTTCCAGAAAAATACCATTTTCAATGGCTGCATAGTTATTGACCAGCAAATGTTCCATTCCCTTAATTCCAACAAATCTGGTAAGAATCTCATATACATTTTCAATCAGGCAAACCTCTTGTGCTGCCTCTTCTTTATTATAAATTACCTGAAGACTTTTATATATTTTAGATATCCCCGCCCTTGTCATCTGGCACACTGGAAACTCTTCCACTTTATCTAGACGTTCGGAAAATTCTGCAAAGATATCTTTGGCTTCCTTCTGGAAATATTCATACATCTTTTCATCATTTAAATTTCTTTCCATTCTGTATCCTCTCTACAATCCATCTGTTTTTTTACTCATGGGGATAATATTCTTTCCTATATTCATGCGGCAATACAAATGCATCGATATTATCAATCAATTTCTTCCGGTATCCAATCATACTGGCATTCACCTGATCTGGCACAAATTCCTTATAGCGTATTTTCATATAATTCTTATCTTTTAAATCTCTTATAATATTCTCCGCATCTTTTTTCCAATCAAATTTATGGTCGTCATAATCTTTTGAAATAAATTCCCAATTATGCAAGTCATTCAATACAATGCTGACATTCCGCTCTCCCCTTTTTAAAAAATCTTTGGCGTCATTCAGGCATTCCACGGTTTTACGGATTTGGGAAGCATCAAATGTAGTAACATAAAGCTCCTCAATCTCTGATACTTCTCCATTCTGACGCATACTATAAAACTCATTTAACAGAGAGCGTTCCATGTCCGTTAAACCCGGCGAACAATCTATCACAAACAGATTATTCACTTCACAAGAAATACACTTTTTCAGAAAAGAAAGCAAATCCTGAAAAAAAATAGAACCACTGATATCCGAATGCTGCCAGAAACGTCCATGAGTATCATAATCCTGCCTGCGATTTGCAACTGGATTCAGGAGAACGGCCTTCAAAACGGTGCCCTTTTCTTTATCTTCTATTACCGTATTGCATACTTTATCATAATAACGCTCCTCATATTCATCAAAATACTTGAGCTTTATTTCATCCGGAAACAATGCATAGGACATGCTGGTGCCCCATCTGTCAATATCAATAAAATAAATATTTTTATAAAACCCGTCCTGTGTGCAGCTATGTACACAATTTGCCAGCGCTACAGACGTTTTTCCGGTTCCCCCTTTAAATGAATTAACCATAATAATTTTGTCTTCCGTACTCTTACCCATTATTTTCCTCCAATTTTGTATATATATCCGTAAGCCAAATAATCTGCCATCAAAATAGTAAATCAATTGGCAAATACGTATGCTCTGGAGCATAACTCCTGCATTTTTTTCATTGTACCCTCATCCAATAAATTCATCTGCTGATTTGCACGGATGCATTGAGAAAGCATCCCTACACTATACAAATCAGATTCCACAAATGTATGGACAGTGTATTCATCAATGCCATTTCGCTCCCTGACAAAGGCCAGCATCTTTTGAAACTGCATAATTGCCGCAATATCTGCCGGACTTCGTTTCTGCGGTTTTCCTATTACTTCTTCATAATCTAACTGGTATCTTTCGACTTCTGTCCTCTGCATATAATCCAGCATTAGCGCTGTTGGAATATTATTCGTTTCCTCATATAACATCATTATAAACTTTTTCTTAAACGTCTTGTTTTTATTTAAAAGCAGCATCATATCTTCTATCAGCTTCCTATAATGATTTTCCCGCTCTGCATCCTTTTCCTGATTATTTATAAAAAGCGTGCATTTAAGAAAAATACTCCTGTCCTGGCAAGAGAGCGTCAGATATGGTATCTCTGATGTTTCGCTTTTATCAGATAAAATACATTTCATATCATCTAATCCTGACACATCTTCCAAAAATGACTTTAAAAACACTGAAACAGAAGCTTCCCCATCTTCTTTTAATAACTTACGGTGACAGCCTGCATGAAAATTCACCAGCAGCATTTCCTGGCCAGACAAAATGCTGTGATGTACCTGGAATTCTGATAAATGATACATATGCTGCATCAACTGCGTATTCGAAGAAAGAAGCACCACAGTACGATGTGAATCTTTCCCTACTTTCTGACGTATCTGATTCAACAACGACTGGTTTAATTCTTTTGTATCCCAAAACGCCAGTTTCACATCATGATTTAATTCCATATAATGCATACTGTCCCATAAAATTTCCAGCACGCGCTCCTGTGTTTCACCAAACAATCGCCCTATTTCAAACTGTTCAAAATCAAGCATAAGCCGGTTTGGTTGTTTGCGCCATTCCCGCAATCTTGGTTTCTGGTACAGAATACTGCTATCCGCCAAAAAAAGAAGATCTGAATCATGAATCATATATTCTATATCATATTCCTGTCCAGTGATATACATTTCTTTCGTAAAGCGAAATAGCACCTGAGGATATTCCACATCCATTTCCATATTTTCCTGCAATTGCTTTTTTAATTCTTCCTCTTTGTCACTGACAATATTTAAAATGACTTTATGTACCATGCTTTTTTCAGATTCTGCAAATCCCTTGAGTTTTCTTGTCATAGACATTATTTCGCTCACATCATTAATCCCTACAATTGTTACATATACCTCGGACAAATATTTTTGACGCTCCATATAATCCAGTAAATCCTCATTCAAGAGACGGATATTTACCCACGAGTTTGCTGTATGCTTCTGTGTTTTCTCAAATATAATGTCCGGATTTATATTTTGAAGACTGCTATAATCAAGTTGGTACAATTCTTCCTGAACCAACAAATAACGAACAGGAAAATTCATCCCCTCTCTGCCTATCATTGCCCTGATTGTCTGTTCCCAGAATTCTCCTGTTTGGACAGCCAACAATTCTCGGTATTCCTCATACTTCTTTTTCAATGAAATAAAATAAAAACCTGCCAGCGGATGGTAAAAAGGCATATAAATCTTCCCATTTTCTTCTTTGCAAAATATCCTCTGCAAACGGCTTAAAAAATGCATGCCAAGGCACATCCGGGCAATTCCTTTATCCGAAATGCATCTTCCCATCAGCGCAAAATAGCTTCCGACAAATTTTTCCTGGCTCCCTGCATAATGCCATAAATAAGCAGGCGTATACTTACTGCCTTCTTCCATTGCGTGCAAAAACAATTGCTGCAGTTCTAAAAGTTTTTCCCGCAAAAACATCCTTTTTTCTTCTGTAAAACTCAGCAATTCCATTAATTCTCTGATTTCCTGAAATTCTGTCTCTATTTCCTGTTTCTCTGGATAAGAAAACCTCTGTTTACTGTCTAACAGTATCTCATCCTCTGGCTTTGCCTCTAAAAGAATGTCTTCCACTTGCTGCATAGGTTCTTTCAAAAATTCCTGCATGGCATATTCGTAAGAATTTTCATAGGACTGGCCTTCCTGTTTTTCCTGTGACAAATCTTTGCGTTTTCGACCGCTTCCCTTAAACAATTGCTCTATCTTTTCATCATATGAAACATTTTTAAATACACTTTTCAAATCATTCTTTGAAAGCCATCTCATGATGTCCTGCCGCGTTTTTACGGAAAATTCTACTTTTTTTTCTGTAATCCCTCCCATCAATTTTGTCTCCGCCAGCAAAGGATCTGAATTTCGTATTAATTTTTTTAAATATTGTTTTTTCTTTGCTTTGTCTAAATCCTTGTCATTTTCATTCCTAATAGCCCACAGTTCCAACTGATATAGGTTTCGGACTATTTTTGAAAATTTGAAATTTCCAGATTTATCAATACAGGAATCTAAATATTGGAACAAATCTTCCAACGCAATTTGCCTTGACTCCATAATGGTTTCCAACACTTTTTTACAGTCATTATCCGGTTCCTGTCCGAATGCAGCTGTCAAGCATTGCCAGAATATATCCCTGTTTTCTGGAATCGCAGGATATTCTACAAAGTCTTTCAGGGAATCAATCATCTTTACACTGTCATTAGAAAACAAGACAATTCTTGATACACTTTTATCATTGCGCAGAACCACTGCCTGTGAATATTCTTTCCGTTCAAACCAGGCCATCGCATAATCGGCTTCCTGTTTCAAAAAACTATCTACCAGTTTTTTTTCAATGTCTACAATAGCAATAAAATATTCTTTCCGCCCTTTTGTCAGCAGCTCAATATATGTCTTCATATACTTGACAAATTTCTCTATCATAAAAGTGTAAATTCCCCTTTCTCCTCTGGAAGTGTAATGACATATCCGCTGTCTGAAAGCCGAATCAGGCAATTAATTTCATCCAGATTATCAATTAAAGCCTGCTCGTTCTGCCTGAATTCCTGAAACGGAACTTTCATATGCAGTTTTTTTAACATCTTATCCATCTGATCATTCTTCTGAATGCAAATCCCATATTTTTCCTGTAAAAAGTCCAAAAAATTATCCAAATACGCGTACGTACTCTCTTCCTTTGCAAGATACAGCCTTACCAGGAATTCCAGCAAGGACGGAGACAATGCAAAATATTTATGTTTAGAACGGGTTTTGGGAAATACAAATTCAATGTCCTTTCCGCATGTGTTAAGGGCAGAGGAAATTTTACTCAAGGCAGATCCTTTCCTGGCCTTGCTCATATCAATATAACACATCACAAATTCCTCCGACGGATACGTTTTTTCTTTTACGCCCTCCAGTGCAAACATTTTTCGAATAGATGGGTATAGGGATTCCTTAGCATCTATCTTAAAACTGGAATGGAATACCTCCCTTACAAATTGAATCATTTCTTTCTTCCCGTTTTTTCCTATCACAAAAATTTTATCATCTGAATTTTCGACCACAATATTCTGGTTGTCCACCTGCTCTTCCTTCAAACATTGAATATAAAACTCTTTCAGTTCTGTCTGGAACACAAAACGGATTTCTGAATAATTCTGTACACAAGCAAGATGATACGCCTCGCCGTTTGACAAATGGCTCGACCCCTGACACAGCACATACCCCCGGTTTGAAGTAATTGCCTTCTTATTTATAATAAATTGTATGACATAAAAGTCTAACAGTGTAGCCAGATAATCATAACGTTTATAGAAATCCAGATTCCGGAAAAACCTGTGTTTTAACAGCTTGTATAAATCTTCCCTAAAATTCCTTCGAACATTTCTAAAATTTCCTGATTTCAACATATCAAATTCATAATTTCTCTTTTCTTCCCTTTTCCAGCCATCCCTGCCAAAATACTTCTCACAAATAGTACTCATAAGATAACTTACCCCATCTGCACCACTGTACAAATATTCAAACAACAAACCTTGTATTTCGCGAAAAACTTCCTCTTTCTCAATACCTGGTATCATACAATAGAGAAGATGCCGCAAATTGTAGGGGGCGCTGCGCAGCATTTGCGGTTTTAATGGAAAATAATAATGTTTTTTTTCACTAAACAAAATCATATCTTCCCCGGAAAACCGTCGAAAAAAATAATTAAAAGACTCTTCCAATTGTTTTTTCTTTTGATCATTATCTTCTTCACATATAAGAATTTTCTCACCAAGAAAGTCCTCATAACTATACTGGCGTTCTTTTCCCCTCTCATCCTCCAGAAAAAACTCTGATAAAAAATTGTTAACCAACAAATATTTTGGCGTTTCTGGTCCCGAAATGCCTATGTAAGAAGCCAGTTCTCTCTCATTGGCTTTATCACCTGTGCCCATAATCAACCCTCTTTTCTTATTTTAACCACTGTACTCTGGCCTTTCAAAAAATGATTTAAATGCTGAACACTTAATGAAAAATCACATAATCCTTTCTGATCCTGATTGTTAAATCTGACGTGCATCCTTTCATAAGCGCCATTTTTTTTCTTCAGAATTTTCTGATAAAATGAATTAATTCGGTATTCTTCCAATGACTTGCTATTATGGCTCAAATAATAATAACCATCTGCCATCATTAAATAACGGAACAGTTTGTAATCTACCACAAGGGTAATCGCATTAATATTTTCATTTTCCTGAAATACATAGCTGATAGAAAAGCGGTTCTGTTCTTCCGGCTTATGTATCTCCATATCTAAATTTCCAAAATCCAGGCCATACCTATGCCAAATCATATCTATATTGCCAAGCTCAAACTCTGTCTGAATATCATCCCCAAACATGACCGGCGTATCAGCCACTTTCATGGCAAGGTCACTCTGCCCCCGCCTTGTTAATCTTCCAAGTCCACGCTTTAAATGATACAACTCTCTGCTTTGAATCTCTGCCGAATCAATAAAGGGCGTCTCCTGAAAAAAAGAAATTACATTTTGAAATTCCGTCAAATAATCTACTGCCAGCAATTCATAAGGATTCTCCTGCCCATAAAAAAATCGTTTGCGCTTTTCCCTGCGGCATTCCTCTACTGAATGATATTCTGGGACATCGCCCTTCGAATTTTTAAATGCCGGATCCATACGGCATATATTTAAAAGCACCTTATCCAAATGATTTTCCTGATTAAAAACAGCATCTACAAAAAAATCCTCTTGTTCCTTCCTTTCTCTACGCTCTCTGCAGCTATCTCCAAATGTCACCATATAAGCCAGCAAAGATAACAATTCTCGAAATGTAACATGCTCTCCCATCAAACAGATTGCATCACACATGATTCGCACGCTTTCGGTTCCTCTTTTTGACAACAAAAAATCCAGATTTTCCTGAAATGCACAATTTCCATAAAACCTGCAATCCCGGTTTTCGCATGGTTTTCCATCATAGGAAAAAAAAGCCTGCACAATTTTTTGAAATACCTCTTTATCATGTGCAAGATTTCTTTTCTCAAAGTTTATAATTTTCACCCTGTCATTTTTCTGGCTGAGTTTTTCCATCAAAGAACGCTGATATTTGATCACACATTTTGTAAATATACCCACGTTGGCTGCAATAATAATCCGCTCTTCCGTTTTTCCATCAATAATATCAGCAATTCTTTTCAATATTTTCTCTTTTTCTGTCTCCGCCTCAGCTGAAAAATCCATATATGGTTCACAAAATCCATATTCATCCAATTTTTTTCGTAATGTTCGGATCAGCCGGGATTTTCCATCCCCGGCTTCTCCTGTCAGCAGAATAAATTGCAATTTGTCAAGATTTGCAAGAATATCCTTTTCTTCTGGCAATGTAACCTGAAATCCCCCCTCTTCTCTGCGCTCATCCATCATATTTACGTGTCCTTGATACACAGAACAATATTTTAATACTTCTACGATCTTTTCTGAAATATTCATACTCTTCACCTTTAACTGCTGTTTTATCTACAATTATATTCCATTCTTATTTTTCTGTAAAGGAATTTAATCTTATCATCAATATTCCAGGCTGTAAATTTATTAAATGCAGTAAGGACAGCTTTCACCCCGGCAGGCTATCCCGCAGGCAAAGCACTCCCCATCCTAACGCCGGGTTAGGATATTCCTGCATAATCGGCAAATGCTTTGCTCCCCGTATCAGGTAGGCTTTCACTTTCTCCCCGTACAGATACGGATCATTCCCCTCAACAATCCCCCACTGCATCAAAAGAGCCGCACTCCCGGTCACAAAAGGCGTAGCCATGGAAGTGCCGTTTCGCACCGCATAACCGCCGCCGGGCGCAGAAGAACGGATGCCCACTCCAGGCGCAGCAATATCCGGCTTCACCTGATTGGTCTGTCTGGTAAAGCCGCGGCCGGAAAAATCCGCAAGCTGATTATACCTGGCATCATAGGCGCCCACGGAAATCACTTTTTCCGCCGTGGAAGGAATCGTCAATGTTGTCTCTTCTATGGGATACAGAAATCCCGTGCCCTTATTCAGCACAGACTGCCCAGGCAGCCACAAATCATAATTTCCCTGTACGATCCGTTCCGGAACCAGCAAAATTTTCCATATGCCGGCATCAATATAAGATTTCACCGGTAGGAAGTCAATATAAATCTCCTGATACAAGTTATAGGGACTTGGCTCTCCATAATAAATCAACAGCTCCGTCTGTCCCATTACAAACCGCTGGGGTCCCTGGACCTGGCGAACAGGCCCGATTCGATTACCGGAAGGGTGCACCAAAACCACATCATACTGATCCACATAAGATTTCCAGAGCTGGAGATTTACCGAAGATTCATATTCCCCCACCCCTAATTCTATCTCCTGTTCCCGTCCCTGCTCTAAGACGCCGGACGTATGGCCTCTGGCCGCTCCCTCATTCCCGGTTCCGATGGAAATGCTGGTTTTCCAGTAATTGGAAACATCATTGATATAACTTTCCAGAAGCGCCGTTCCGCTGTGGGAACCATACGTATTCCCGAAACTGATGTTTACTGCCATGGGCATCTGGTATTCCAGAGATTTGCGCACTGCATAATCCAGGCCCCGCATCAGCTGGGTCGTTCTCGGAAAACCGTTGGGGTCTTGCGTGCCCAGTTTTACAACCAACAGCGGACTCTCAAATGCCACACCCCGATTCACTCCCCCGCTGGCCCGGCCGTTTCCTGCAGCGATCCCAGCTACATGGGTGCCGTGTCCGGAAGTGTCCCTGCTTGGGACAATACGAAACCTCTCCTGTTCACTGGAAGCCTTCAACGCCTGATTGATTTCCTCTGAAGTAAATTCCCTATCCAAAGTTTCGTCATACAGCGACAGAATCCTTGTGCTGCCGTCTTCGTTGCGAAAATCCGGGTGACTGTAGTCGATGCCGGAATCCAGGACCGCTACAATCACCCCTGCTCCGGTCAGGTGATACCTTGCTGTCTGCACCGGAGTGATGCAGGAGGCCTGTTTTCCTTCCTGCACTGCAAAATACATCCGTTTCGGCTTTTCCACATACTCTACTTCCGGCGCCATTGCCACCTGTTCCATGGCATTTTCCGGCACATACAAAACAGCATATTCATTCATCAATTCTATCACTTTTATTTGAGAATTTTCCTCTGCCAGCCGCATAATATTTCCGGAATATTTCACAATCAGTTCCCACTTCTGTTCTTCCGGTTCATAGCCTACTCCAAGCTGCAGGGATTTTTCCCTTTCCCTAGCTGTGGCGTCCAAGGCAAGGTTTAACAAATTTTCAAATTTTTCACTATTTGCCGCCATTTTAATATCCGTCATATTTTTCTTCTCTACATCTTACTCCGATAACGAAACATTCATGCCACCTTATCCTCCCGTAAACATCCCTTTCTCCACCGGCAGTTAAAAATCTGCCCGGAGATTTCAATGCTGGAAATCTCCGGGCACTATTCTTATCTCATGTTATCAATTTATACTTAAACCAGCGCTTGCATATCCCGCAACAGTATTCAACAGCGATATTCCGCTTGCCGTTGCAGAAAATACCAACATCAGCCGGGTTTGAGCTGTTACCGGAATATTGAGTCCTGTAAGAGAACCATTTAACAGCGTACCAACAGAGATTACCCCAGAAAGTGAAGGGGCCAAGTTAATCAAAGTGCCGGTAACCGGTGAAAACACATTATTCGGCGTTGAAGACTGGTAAATCTGAGCCCTTACTGTAACTGTAGAGCCTATCAGGGAAAGAGCCAACGTTGTACTGAAAAATGCACTGAACGACGTAAGGACGCCGGCACGGGGCACCTGAAATGCAAAATTAGAAAGAGTTCCGGCTGCATTTGTAAGATCAACCGTCGCTCCCAAAACGGTAAGCCCTTGCACACTGCTCCCAAATCCAACAAAAGCGGGAATACCTGCAAGCCCGCCAGCGATTGTCGTCAGGGAAATGGGAAGCCCTGATGCAAATGGAATGATCGCTCCCGTACCTGCAATTCCAGTGGCTCCCGTTGCTCCCGTTGCTCCCGTCGCTCCGTCTGCTCCCGTTGCTCCCGTCGCTCCCGTTGCTCCCGTCGCTCCGTCTGCTCCCGTTGCTCCTGTCGCTCCGTCTGCTCCTGTCGCTCCTGTCGCTCCGTCTGCTCCTGTCGCTCCGTCTGCTCCTGTCGCTCCCGTTGCTCCCGTCGCTCCTGTCGCTCCGTCTGCTCCCGTTGCCCCGGTTGCTCCGTCTGCTCCTGTCGCTCCCGTTGCTCCGTCTGCTCCTGTCGCTCCCGTTGCTCCCGTCGCTCCGTCTGCTCCTGTCGCTCCTGTTGCCCCCGTCGCTCCGTCTGCTCCTGTCGCTCCCGTTGCCCCCGTCGCTCCGTCTGCCCCTGTCGCTCCCGTCGCTCCTGTCGCTCCGTCTGCTCCTGTCGCTCCCGTTGCCCCGGTTGCCCCGGTCGCTCCGTCTGCCCCTGTCGCTCCTGTTGCTCCCGTCGCTCCGTCTGCTCCTGTCGCTCCCGTTGGGCCAGTTGGACCCGCTTCTCCCGGACAGCCTTTCGGACCTTGAGCTCCAATTGGGCCAGTCACGCCCTGAATTCCCTGAGGACCAGTTACGCCTTGCGGACCCATAGGGCCGGTTGAGCCAGTCGAACCTGTCGGACCCGGAACGCCTCTGGGACCTTGAAGCCCAATTTCTCCCTGAGGTCCCACAGGACCCGCCGGACCCGTTGGGCCTGCCGGACCCTGAGGACCAATATCGCCTTTCGGACCTTCACAGCCCGGATCTCCCTTAGGGCCAATATCACCGCGAACTCCTTGGATTCCCTGAATTCCTTGAGGGCCTGCATAGCCTCTGGGGCCTGCATAACCTCTGGGACCCGTATTTCCGGTAGGCCCTACCGGACCCGTATTTCCCCGAGGACCTCTTGCCCCGGGAGCGCCTGGAATTCCCTGCGGACCCATTGGTCCCTGATCTCCTCTGTCACCTTTTGGGCCGGGACATCCAGCATCTCCTTTTATCCCCTGTGGACCCATTGGTCCCTGATCTCCCTTAGGTCCCGCAGGTCCGCGTTCGCAGCAGGGAGTACAACAATGATTCTGACATCTGTTGCATTCATTTTTATATTCCATAAAACCCCATCCTTTCTAAATTATCAGAAAATATACTTTAATATAATATTTTCTACAAATAATCTATGCTTTTCTGCAAATTTTGCTACTAAAAAGCTAAAAAAATTAGAACACGTCTCCGACACGCTCTAGGAAATCTGCAAACTGTCAAAATACTGCTTATTATACTGATATGCTTTGGAATATGGCTTACAAGCCCCCGCCCTTTCATTGTATTCTTTTGCCTTTTTCTTATCTCCCATTTTATCGAAACATACACATAACTGCAAAAAAGGAATATAATCGTAACAATCCGGCAGAACAAACCCGCTGGAATATTTATTTCTAGGTCTGTCCAGAGCAGTTTCATACCAATAAACAGCCGTTTCGTATTTCCCATGCTCTAAAAAATATTTTCCAATTTCACAGCACACTTCAGCTCTTGGCGAATCAAAGCTCAAGCTGCGCAAAAGAGCATTCAGCGCACACTGCTCCTGCCCCAGACCGTAATAACAACTGGCGCAAACTGAACATGCTTCGATCTTATTTTCAATCCATCCCTCTGCTGAAAGCAGAAACTGTTCCAACACAGAAACCGCCTCTTTATATTGCTTGTGATAGTATAACTCCCTCCCATAATAATACTGCTGGCGCGGTTCTAAAATCCTTCCCTCCGCCAACGCTTTCCTGTATATATTCAAATTACGATCCGGATCGCCGGCATTCATTTTTTTGTGGCTGACTGCAACTTCAGAATAAATTATATTGCCCTCTGGCGGAATAACTTCATGAACTGCCCCAATCCAATGGTATTTGGAACAGTTTCTGATCCATCTCTCTCTGAAATAACTAAAAGATGGTTTGCCCGCCTCATCAAAAGAAGTATCATATTTCATCATTACAATATCCGTATCTGGCGGCAGCGTCTGCTTTAACTGAAGAAAGTTATTCTTTTGCGTTTTCTCCAAAATATCATCGGCATCCATCCACATACAATAATCCATAGTCGCTTTGGAAAAGGAATAATTTCTGGCATCAGAAAAATCATCCTTCCACGGGTATGAATATATCTTTGATGTATAATCGGAGGCTATTTCTACGGTTCGATCCTCCGAACCGGTATCTACAATAATTATTTCATCTACAAGTTCCGCTATACTTTCCAGACAGCGGGCGATATGCATTTCCTCATTTTTAACAATCATACATAGACTTATTGTCGGCATACTGATCTCTCCCCCCTTTTTTTGCCTTATTGTCGGCTAAGCTTTTCTATGGCCAGATTCATACTGATTTCAGAGGCTCCTGCTGAAGAATCCCAGACAAAAAACAATGTAGATAAACTGGGAACCTCCATTATAAAATATCTTGACAATACAAGCATTTCCTTCCTCTTTCCTGCTTCCGCATATCCGGCATAGGCTTCCTGCATATGGTCATTCACTACCGGTGTCAACTTAATAAAACCACTCTTTTTCATTAGTGTGGACAGATTATAACAAATAACATAATATCCGGCAGTCAGCGACACAGAATATTCATTGCACAGAGATATATTATACGTGATATCCGGTATATCTATTTTAAGCGGCAGACTGGCATTTTCCGGTAAAATAATCTTCCGTCCTAAAAATGACGCAAATATACTGTTTTGCGGATAGCCGCAAGGTCCTGCCGGACCGCGAGCGCCGGGTTCTCCTCTGGGGCCCTGCGGGCCTGTTGCTCCTTGGGGTCCTTGCGGGCCTGTAACTCCCTGGGGGCCGGTCTCTCCACGCTCTCCCTGGCATCCAGGCGGGCCAGGTTCTCCTCTGGGGCCTTGCGGGCCTGGCTCACCGCGCTCTCCCTGGCATCCAGGCGGGCCAGGTTCTACCCAGAAACCCCGGAACTCAGATTCTGCGCAATCTTTTGGACAGCCGAACGAACCAGGTCCTACACAGTCTTTCGGACAGCCGGACGAACCAGGTTCTACACAGTCTTTCGGACAGCCGGACGAACCGGGTTCTACACAGTCTTTCGGACAGCCGGACGAACCAGGTTCTACACAGTCTTTCAGACAGCCGGACGAACCAGGTTCTACACAGTCTTTCAGACAGCCGGACGAACCGGGTTCTACGCAGTCTTTCGGACAGCCAGGCAAATCCAATTTTTCTGGCTGCGCTGTATTGCGATTGCAGTTTCTATTACAATTTCTGCCCATACCAAACAAATTTGGCGGATTAAATATCCAGTTAGCATTAAAGTTATTCAATTGAAATCACCTCACTCCTATTCCGTATTAAGCGCTGATATATAACCATACCTTTTGTATCGCCTTAAATCAGGGAATACGATTCCTATTTCCGAAAGGTATAATAAATTATATGCATAAAATTTCATTTTGCTTTTTGGCATTATCTTCCGGTTTCATATCGATGAATTTTAGGCAAAATTCAGGCAAATAAACATGCCGATATTCAACCGCCGGCGAATACAGCAAAATGCCGATCAATTACATTCTAATATCAAAAGTTCGCTTCATCTGGAGAAATATCATCTGGATTATGGTAAAATGCTTCATAGAAAATTACTTTATCAGCAGATAGATACTGCGCTGAATATTACGCAGAAATTGAATTTTTCGAAAGGTGGCGCCATGTGGTTTGTGTTTGCCCTGCTGTCAGCCGTCTTTGCAGCGCTCACATCAATACTGGCTAAAATTGGGATCGGAGGCGTAAATTCCAATCTTGCGACAGCAATCCGGACAGTCGTTGTTGTCTTTATTGCATGGGGAATGGCGTTTTCTCCCAATGCCCAGAGCGGGATTTCCGGCATTGGGAGAAAAGCTGGTTATTTCTGATTTTATCCGGCCTGGCCACAGGCGCTTCCTGATTATGCTATTATTACTCCGGCGGTTAAATATCGCAGTTTTTACTTGTCTAAATTTCCATCCGCCACGTTGTGCCCGATAAAGCGGGGCAGACCCTCATCAATCGTTGTAACCCTCGCTACAACTCATTCTTCCGCCTTGCAGATGAAAATTTATCCTACGTAAAATTCTGCGATATTTAACCGCCGGAGTAATATAAGGCTCTCCAAATGGGAGAAGCATCAAAGGCCGTGCCCATTGACAAACTAAGCGTTGTCATTACGCTTGCGCCTGCCTTTATCTTCCTGCATAAACAGTTAACGTTCGGAAGCGCTGCTCCAAAAGTATGCCCATATCAGACTACATAATTGATTTTCTAAAACCGAGGATACTTTCCCAAAGTTTTTCAAATTGCCTGATATCTTCTTCCTCCATCCTGGACTCCGGCAGAACAATCTCTTCTGCCTCATGAAAAACAAATTTACCTTTGTAAGAAGAAATCTCTTTGTCTCTGGTTCGGTCAGAAACCAAAACTTTCAGAAGTGGAATCTGATCTTTCCTGATAATTTCCAGGACGGCCTGATAGTCCCCAACTTCCGCTTCAAACTGGTATCCTCCGTCCGGACTTTTCTGCCGCTTCATTCCCCACAGAAAACCCAAAATTTCTCTGACAGAATACGTCTTTTTTTCTGCCAACCGGTCAGTCCAAAACAGCTCTTCCAAATCTACCTGGAATATCTCTTCCACTTGGCGGGAAGATAAAAATGCCCCGTACCCCCATTCCGGCAATACGCCGCCCAAAAAGGGCTGCTGGCGGAGCATATTGTCACGCATGGAATCATAGAGCATTTCCAGATTGATAAACCCCTCCTCCTGCCCAAAATATAATTCTGTAATCGGCTCGCTGCAGCCTTTGCAGAAAACCTCCCCATATGCCAGCCCCTCTGATACCCTTCCGTTTATTTCCCAGGACATGCCGGAATTTTCCCTGCCAGCCAAAGCCCAGGCCAGCATACGAATCATCTGCTCCTGCTGCTTTGACAAATTTTCCTCTTCCAATTCTATCGCTATTTCAAATTGAAATCCGCCGGATTTAGACATGCCTTGCAGCAAAAATGCAGTTTGTATCAACGGAGCCAGCCAAACTGCCGATATCAGGACTGCCAGCAAAAGGGCGGTTCCTATCCCCGCCCATAAATACTTCTTTTTCATCCATGTTTCCTTTTTCTGATTTCTTTTCTTCATCTAAACCCATAGCTTACTTTTCCGGCGGAACAATCTTGTCCTGCCCGCCCATGTAAGGCCGCAAAGCCTCCGGAATCCGCACGCTGCCGTCTTCGCACAGGTTGTTTTCCAAAAATGCAATCAGCATACGGGGCGGAGCCACCACGGTATTATTCAGCGTATGGGCAAAATATTTGCCTTCTTTGCCGTTGACGCGGATTTTCAGCCGTCTGGCCTGGGCGTCTCCCAGATTGGAGCAGCTTCCCACTTCAAAGTATTTCTGCTGTCTGGGCGACCATGCCTCCACATCCACAGATTTCACCTTTAAGTCAGCCAAATCGCCGGAGCAGCACTCCAGGGTACGCACCGGAATGTCCAGGGAGCGGAACAAATCCACTGTATTCTGCCACAACCGGTCAAACCACATGGGAGATTCTTCCGGTTTGCACACCACAATCATTTCCTGCTTCTCAAACTGGTGGATGCGGTATACGCCCCGCTCTTCAATTCCATGGGCGCCCTTTTCCTTCCGGAAACAGGGAGAATAACTTGTCAATGTCTGAGGAAGCTGCTCTTCATTTAATATAGTATCAATAAACTTCCCAATCATGGAATGTTCACTGGTTCCGATTAAATACAGATCCTCCCCTTCGATCTTATACATCATGGCGTCCATTTCCGCAAAGCTCATCACCCCTGTCACCACATTGCTGCGGATCATAAAGGGAGGCACGCAGTAAGTAAAGCCCCTGCCAATCATAAAATCCCTTGCATAAGAAATCACTGCGGAGTGAAGCCTTGCAATATCGCCCATCAGATAATAGAAGCCATTTCCGGCAACCTTTCTGGCGCTGTCAAGATCAAGGCCCTGGAACCGTTCCATAATCTCTGCATGATAAGGAATCTCAAAGTCCGGCGTTACCGGATCTCCGTATTTCTCCACTTCTACATTCTCGCTGTCATCTTTACCAATTGGAACAGATGGGTCTATAATATTGGGAATTACCATCATAATCTTTGTGACTTTTTCCTGCAGCTCTCCCTCCAGCTTCTCCAGTTCTGCCAGCCGTTTGGCTCCTGCATTGACCTGGGCTTTCACAGCCTCTGCTTCCTCTTTCTTCCCCTGCCCCATCAGTCCGCCGATTTGCTTGGACAGCTTCTTGCGCTCTGCGCGTAGGGAATCAGCCTCCTGCTGGGTTTTCCTGGCCTGGACATCCAGCTCAATCACTTCATCCACTAAGGGCAGTTTGCTGTCCTGGAATTTGTTTCTGATGTTTTGCTTTACTGTTTCGGGATTTTCCCGTAAAAATTTTAAATCAATCATAATTTCCTCCTGACCAAAGGACTTAAATCCGTCTTATTCATATCTTCCGATATTATACCCTGATTGCCTTTTCTTCGCAAGTGTTTTAGGAAAATCCTCCATTTCCAAAAGACGCCTTGTCTGCGGATACATGAAAATATGAAGTTTTTGCCAGAAAACAGACTTTCTTGCCAGAAACCTTGAATTTCCACATCCTCCACTTAGAATAAAATTGAAAATTTATCAATTGCAAAAGGAGACACACCTATGAAAAAGAAACGCATTTACAGCCATCTGCTGCCTGCTGCCCTGTCATTTTTCTGATTTTTGGCTGTGCGCCGGCTGTTTGGGCCCAACAGACAGCTTCCGGCAAAATCATTTATAACTCAGACAGCAGTTATAAGGCAGAAAAGATTACCCACCCGGCCCATGATACGGAAACCGCCGACGGCATTGTAGACTATACCGGAAACGGTACGCTGGGGGAAAATGTAAAACAAGGCGCCGGAGATCGCGGGCAGAATTACACCTGGGGCTCCATCGGATACGGAGACTATATGTATATCGGAACCTGCTACGGGGCATGGCTTAACACGCTTTCTTCCATGAAAAATATTCTGGGGCACAACTATGACGATGCTGTCATGAAAGAAGCCCTTGATGCCATATTCCATGAAACCTTTTATACCGGGGAAGAGGACGGAGTGGACTCTCAGGGCATTCTGGTGAAATTGAATGTAAAAACAGGAGAAGTAAAAATCCTAATGTCCAAAGACAGAACCGGCGCCAACTGCCTGTTCCGCAATGCAGCGGAATTCAAAGACAAATTATACTTCTGCGGAGCAGTAAACGGCGTCCCCTGCATCTACCAGATTGATCCCGCAACAGATGAATGCAGGCAGGTGTACGCAGGCATGACATTGGAAGAATATATGGTTGCTTACCAATCGGGCGTAAGCGCCGGAATCCGGGGAATGTGCGTCTACAAGGATAAACTTGATTGTATATCAGGATTATCTGTATATCGGAGAATACAATGATGAAGAAATTGCCGTGGAGCGGATGCTGTTTGAAAATGACTTTACATTTATGAATGCCAATTTTGCGCAGCCTGTCAATTTATACCGCATGGATCATGAAGAAAACATTGAGCTGGTTGTGGGAGATTCCGACGGGATGTTTCCGGAAGGAAGCCTTTCCGGATTCGGCTCCGGCTATAACAGAAATGAAAATCAGTATATCTGGAAAATGCAGGTCTTATGAGGGAAAATTATACGTCGGCGCTTACGATGCCAGCAGCTTCCTTCTGCCCCTGCAGGAATATGCCAACGACAAAAATGCTTCGGAAGAATGGAAAAAACTTGTAGACGCTTACGCCGCACAGATCTGTGAATCCGAAACAGGGACTCCTGTAGGCGTTGCCGAATGCGCAGACTATTTGAACCGGGCAGATTTTGGCTTTGACCTGTATGTTACAGAAGACGGCATCCATTTTGACACTATCACTACCGACGGATTCGGCGACAAATACAACCACGGCTGCCGGCATCTTCCCTGGTATTTCCTCCCTGCTGTGCTTTTATTACTCTGTTATTTGCACGCTTCATTATGAATTGTTACCGTCTGATAAGGAATTACAATGCCGTTTTCCTTAAAAGCCTTTACCAAATCTGCCCGGATATCGCTGCAGGCCCGAAAACTGTCATTTAAATTCCTTGTCCAGATGGTCGTCTTTAGAGTAACGCCGTCAGCTGCAAAACTGCTGACGGTGACGCTGCTCTTATCAGTATCTATAACCAGTTCATGCTCTGCGCAGATTTCTTTCATCACAGAGATGGCCTTTTCAATGTCAGACTCATAAGAAATGACCACCTCTATAAAGTTCCCTACATTTTCTGTAAAGTTAGTATTGATGATCACGGCAGAATCCATAATAGAATTGGGAACTATGCAGCATTCCCCGTTGAACTGCCGGATCACCGTGTGCCTTATGGTGACGTCTATGACCATTCCTTCTGCTATGACGGTTCCTCCCTGCAGCACCCGGATTTTTTCATCCACATTATAGGGCTTAGAAGCAGAGACGGAAATGCCGCTTATTACATTTGCCAATGCCTGCTGTGCAGCAAAGGTGGCGATTGCCACAATTAAAGTACCGCTTTGCAAAAGAGCCTTGCTGATATCTTTTGTGATCTCAAACTGTTGAACCAAACTGTAAATAATGACTACATCCACAAATACATTAATTGCACTTTTTAAGAAATGCAGATGAATGGCCTTTGATTTTTTAGATACAAGCCGATAGCATAAATTTACCAGCTGATTTAACGCCAGGCCAACTGCCACAAACAGAGCTATTTTCAACAAGTTATTCATATTTACCTCCATTAAGGAAAGACTTGTTCCATTCCCATCCTGCGTATGTAATCCATCCATTCATAAATATCTTCCAACGTATTATAAAGTATTATCCCGTGCCATGCAAGCAAAATTCGCAGTAACTTTGTACCGCAGAATCTGCTGTAAAAGGGCAGAGCTATTTTACCAGTATAACCCGCACTAAGGAACTGTTCGCTGTAGCGCTAATGCCTCTAAATTATCTATTGTAAAAATGGGTAATATTGATTTTCTTGATTTTAGGCTGATCTATATAGCATTGATATATTATTTTGATAATAATAATAGCTCGATCCAGAAACAACTGCCTTGTCCTACTTCGCTGATTACTCCATATTGTGCCGCATGGGCGTTCAGAATCTCCTTTACAATGGATAAGCCAAGCCCGGTTCCGTTTTCGCTGCGCCCCGTTCACGGCTGGTAAAATACCTCTCCCCCAGAGCAATAGCCAAAATCTTCAGGGTATCAATCGCGGGACTGTCAACGGCGGCGCGTATGCGCCGTTTCTCTTGACCGTTGACTGGCTCGGCTGGCTATGTTATTTATCAACTTTACGCAGTAATATGGCGCACACGCAAATAGCCAATATAAAAATTACTATCTGCGGCAACAAATTTTCAAGCAGATCTGTACTATCTGCCATTAGTCTGTATCCCCAGGAAGCCGGGAAAATTTTTCCTACTGTCTCAAATGCTTTTGGGAGCAGTTCAATCGGGAACATAATTCCAGAGAGCATAATAGAAGGCAGAAAAACGATTATGGAAACCATAGAAGTTTTGGCCTGGTCTTTTACTGCCAAACCGATTATGCTGGCAATACTAAGTGATACCGCAATAAGAATAACGAGTCCGATAAAATACAAACCCGGATTCTCTGGTATTTCAGCATTGAAAGCAAGCGGCGCAGCAATATATAGAATTACGCTCATAATAAACAAATGAATGTATGCGGAAATGTTAGTCAAAACAAGGCCGAGATATAACGGCACACCATTTGCTTTATAAACTTTTTTTATGTCGCTGCTGTAAATCTCAACAAGAGAGGGTGGCAAACCAATTAGAGCGCCCATTGTTACGCCGAAAACCGTCATGGACTGAACGAGTGTGTATCTTGCTTCCGGCATAACCGAGGAAAATATTCCACCCATAATCACAAAGAACAGGAGAGGAACAATGTAGCAAGTTATGAGCAGTGTCTTACTCCGTATATCTAACTTCCACTGTAAGAAAACTCCATATAAAAATGCGCCCATCTATTATTCCCCCTTTGCGATTTTCATAAAATGCCGTTCCAAAGAACCCCGATTTATCTGTATATCTAAAATGGCTTTCCCGTTTTTTTTGTACTGCATAAGCAGCGACAGTAACGTTTCTCCGATATTATCAGACTCATATTTTTCGGTTCTGTTTTCAGTTTGAATTATGATGTTATAATGCTTTCCCACCGTTTCGTTGAGTTGTTCGACAGTTCCAATAAAAGCAATCTTGCCCCCGGATAAAATTGCAATTCGATCACATAAGTTCTCAACTTCGGCCATATCGTGGCTTGCCAATATGATTGTCTTTCCCATTGCCTTTAGCTGCCGGATTTGTTCATGCAGAGACAGCCGTCCCTCAACGTCAAGCCCAGCCGTGGGTTCATCCAGAAAAAGAATGTCTGGATTTCGCGTTAGGGCAAGCGCCAAATGAAGCCGTCGTTTCTGACCGGTTGATAATTGATAATACTGTTTTTTAGCAAGTTCATAAATACCGAGAGCGTCAAGCGTTGCTTTATCAAGGATCGTCTTATTCCATTTAGCAAACAGCTTAACCGCTTCCAGCGCTTTAATATGCTCCGGCAAAGAAGCTGACTGTAACTGAATACCCATTCTGCCATTTATAGTGACGCTTCCGCTGTCATACTTTCTTAAACCCTCGATACATTCAAGGGATGTGGTTTTACCTGCACCATTCACACCGAGCAGAGCAAAAATTTCTCCTCGTTGTATGCAAAAATCTAAGCCATTCAGCACAACGTGGGTTCCATAACTTTTCTTTAAGCTGTTGATTTTTATAGCCTCATTCATTCTGTTTCCTCCTGAAACGGGTCAACGCCTAAACGGGAAAAATAGAAGCCTAATGCTTGCTCAACATACCTGTTAGCAATTTCTTGTTTCTCTTTCCACCTATGGTTTGTATTTTGAAACTATCCTAATTCAATAAGTTTGGAAAGCATACTCATATCTCCGCCAGTGAAATCCGTTATCATATTCCAATAGGCTTTTGCAAAATTCTGTCCCGCATCACTATCCGCAGGCACACCTGCATTTTGAAGTCTTATTGCTTGATCTTGAAGCTCCATGAAAGTGTTCATAAATGCCTTTCCGCTGTCTTTATCAAAATGGCTGCGGATGTGGTCAAGGGTCTGGTCATCAAAATGTTTAATCAGCCAATAGAAGTCATTTTTCATTTCCAAATTGACAATAATATCGGCATATTTTTTGAAGTCAACTGTTTGCATTTGAAGGACTTCTTCCCGCAATACTTCCAGTTCCCTCAATGACTCAGACAGGCTTTCTATTTTGTGCCTGACAGCGGCAGCCTGCTCCGTTAGAATAGCTGCAATTTCAGCCGGTGTATCAAGTGGAATAAGCCGGTTCTTTATATCGTCCAGAGAGAAGCCTAAGTGTTTGAGAGACAAAATCTGATGAAGTTTTACTGTGTCTTTATCTGTATATAACCTACGGCCTCCTTCGCTCATGGCTGATGGGGAAAGCAAGCCTTCTCTATCGTAATGCTGCAACGTCCGTACAGTAACGTCCATTTTTTTCGCAACTTCGCCAACAGTCATATAGCCTTGTGGTATAGCCTTATATTTATCCATATCACACCTCCCGCTCATAATATATCTCATTACGTTACGTCACAAGCAAGCGTTTTTGAAAAGATTTTATGAAAAAATACAGAATAACGGGCCGCAACAGGAGATGACAGCAAGAAAAAATCAACGATTAAAAGAAAAACGCCATTGATTTTTCCTCTGTATTGTTCTAAAATATTTTTCATAAGAAACACTTCTTTCTGTCAATGATTACCTGGGAAGGTAAGTTCCCGATTAATGATTGGCGCTTTGATACCGTAAATGCATTATAACACATGCGCATTGGCCTGGAAGTTTTACCGGATGATATCCTATTCTTCTAAATTGAGAATCCAATGCTCACGAGTATATATCAGAAAGTGAGGGCAACAATGAATAAAAAAAACCGTTGTCGCTTAAAAAAAACGTACCTGAAAAATACCCTCTGTCTTCTGCTGACAGCCGCCCTGTTCTTTGCCGGCTGTTCATCCCCCTCGAATGGGAATAAAAATGCAGATTCCGGCGGAACAACCGCCCAGACTTTAAAAGAATATCTTTCTGATTCAGACGGACAGACTGGGGAAGATTCCGCCTCAAACGAACAATCTGGGAAAGATTCCGCCTCAAACGAACAGTCCGGGGAAGATTCCGCCTCAAACGAACAGTCCGGGGAAGATTCCGCCTCAAACAAACAGTCCGGGGAAGATTCCGCCTCAAACAAACAGTCCTCTTCGGGAGAGGATTTCAGCTTCAACCAGCATCTGGCCTTAAAAGCGCCGGAGCCTGCAGCAGGGGAAAATCCCCGCATTTTGTTTGTGGGCAACAGCCACACCTATACCAACGATCTTCCCGTAATTTTCTCTGAAATAGCCGGAGCAATGGGACATCCCGCCGATGTGCAGGAAATTACGGAAGGAGCATATACCCTGACCCAGTTTGCAGACGAAACCGATGAAGTGGGTTCTGTTGTGGATCAGAAGCTTACCGAAGAAACCTGGGATTTTGTAATTTTACAGGAAAATACCAATGACGCCTTTTCTTCCGCCGAAGAAACAATGCTTCCCGCCGCTGCCGCTTTAGATGAAAAAATCCGCGCCGCCGGCGGACAGACCGGCCTCCTTATGACCTGGACGCCAAAAGACGGCGCAGGCATTATGGACCGGGATTATGTGCAATCCGTCCTTGCCCAGAACACCATTGCCGTATCTGAACAGCTGAACAGCCTTCTGATTCCGGGCGGAATTGGATTCATGCGCTGCTTAGAGCAATATCCGCAAATTGAGCTCTGGAATGAAGACGGAATGCATCCTTCCCTGGAGGGCTCCTATCTGGCAGGATGCATTGCCTACGCTGTGATTTTTCGGGAATCCCCGGCAGGATGCAGCTACACTGCTGAGTTGGACGGCGAAACTGCAGCACAGCTTCAGGATTTGGCGGCAGGATTTCTGGCGGAATAAAAATGCTCCGTTCCCCGCAGCTCTCCGCGCAGTTCTTTCCAGAACAATATCCCCGCAATCCCTGCCGTTATCAGATCTGCGGCCGCCTGCGACACAACCACTCCCATATATCTGCCCGCATGGTATGCCGCGTAAGAACTGCCAGAAAGACTAATCCCTGCCGGCTGATTGATAAAAGAAAGGATGCGGTAACTTTCCCCATGAACTGGAACACAATGGTCAGCAAAAGAATCATTCCCACAAATACCATTGTAATCACCTGCCACCGAAGCATTACCGTTCCATCACGGATAATGCTTTCATCATTCATAAAGCGCTGCATTAAAAACGGGGCAGACAGAAAAACAGCCACGGTCAAAACAGCCGCAATGATACTGATAAACCGGACACAGAACCGGAACAACTCCGACAGCCGTTTTTTATCGCCGGAACCATAGTAATACCCGAACAGAGGCTGTCCCCCGAAGGCAAACCCGGTCAGCAGCAGAAGAGCTATCTTATTCACTTTCAGCACAATCCCCATCGCCGCAATTTTGTCATTTCCAAAAGGCAGCAGAAATTGATTCATCAGCACAACGCTGACGCTCTGCATTAGGTTTGCAAGGGCAGCAGGTACGCCAATACCCAGAATCTGTCTCAAATGTTTTACCGGCACTCTCAATTCTCTGGGATTTACTGACAATATTTTACTTCTTTTTGCCACTGCAATCAGAAAAAAACTGTCCACACATACATATCCTATAACGGTAGCGATAGCCGCGCCGCCAGTTCCCCAGCCCAGAACAGAGATAAAAATGGGATCCAGAACAATATTGACTGCTGCACCCAGCACGGCGCCTGCCATGGATTCTTTTGACATTCCTTCCGCCCTCAGCAAATTGGAATAAATAAACGAAACCATAATAAACGACGCTCCTATTGCCAGATAAATACAATAATTTTACGCATGGACAAATGTCTCTTCACTGGCTCCCAGCACATGCAACAGAGGCACGCGGAATACCAGCATAAAGGCAGCAATCAATATGCCTGCAAATATCGTGATATAAAAACAAAAAGAACTGACATGGCGCACTCCCTGTTCATTTTTCTGCCCCAGCAGCCGTGAAATCAGGGAACTGCCTCCCTGCCCAAAGATATTTCCAAATGCCATCAGCAGTGTAAATAAAGGCATCCCCAGAGAAACACCCGCCACAATATTAGTGTCATTGCTCTGCGCAATAAAATAAGTGTCTGCCAGATTATAAATCAGTGTTACCGCCATACTCAGGACAAGCGGCAGAGACAGGCGCAGATATGCTTTTGAAATGTTTGGATCTTTAAAAATTTCATTTTCCATTTTCTTTTCCTCTCTTCTCAATTTTCAAAGTGATTATAACAAGTTGCATTGATTTTTTCTGTGCCATATGGCGCAATAGAGAAAAATAAGAATAAAGGAAGATGTAAGTTTTATGGAAAAAATATATGAGGAAGAAGAAATTGAATACTGGCTTCAAAAAGGACAGATCCGGGAATATTTCGATACCCCCGATTTGGCCTTTCACCTCTGCCGCTATGAAAAAGGGGAATATCTTACCATCCCGGACGCCCCTGTGGAAGATCTGCTGTTCGTAGTCCGGGGAACAATTCAAATCTACGGCATCCGGGAAGACGGAAGCATCTCCCCGGTCAATCAAGGCAGCAGCCCCACACTGATCGGAGACATTGAATTTTCCAGACATGGAAATCCTCCGTTCTTTGCATCAGCGAAAACAGAAGTCACCTGCATTGCCTTATCCATGAAAAAGTATCAGAAACAGCTTGACTGCGACCTGCGTTTTCTCCATATGCTGCTTAAGTCTTACGGGGATAAGCTAGAGCTTTTTACCGCCATTGACATTCCCGCCTCAACCACAGAAGAACGGGTTCTTCTTTATATGAAAAATATCTGCCCCTCCCATAAACTGGACAATTTGGAAGCAGCCATCCACCAGCTTCACTGCAGCAGAAGGCAACTGCAGCGTGTGCTGAAAAAATTGTGCAGCGCCGGACAGATTGAAAAAACCGGAAGAGACAGATATCGGCTGAAGGACGTTTCATTTTTATAAGATCCTCTAACCCTCAAATTTGCTTTTCCCTCCTGTTTTATCCAGAAGATAAATCTCTCCGATTTTCATATGTTTGTCCAATGCCTTGCACATATCATAAATGGTCAGAAGGGCAATGCTGACCCCGGTCAGAGCTTCCATTTCCACCCCGGTTTTTCCGGTTACTTTTACCGTACAATTGCAGCGGATCTCTCTCTTTTCACTGTTTTTCTCAAACTGTATCCTGCAGTTTGTCAGGGGAAGAATATGGCACATGGGAATCAGCTCCGCCGTTTTCTTTGCCGCCATGATTCCTGCCGTGGCGGCCACGCCAAGGACATCTCCTTTTTCCACAGTTCCCATTTCAATTGCGCGGTATACTGCCTGGTTTACAGTGATTTTTCCTGCTGCCACTGCAGTTCTTATTGTGATGTCTTTGTCTGTGACATCTACCATTACTGCTTTTCCGTTTTCATCAAAATGCGTAAGTTCCATACTTTTTCCTCTTTTCTATTCTTTTGCAGGCTTTCTTGTGATACAGGCAAAAATTTCCTGGGAAACAACATATAAGTTCCTTTTCTGTTTTTATACAGAATTTAGAACAGCATCATATGTTCTTCTCTGAGTTCTAAATATTCGGGCAGGCCCTGTTCTTCTATCAGGATGTGTTTGTCTTTCTGTACAAACCAGCAGAGGGACTGCTCCGGATGAACTTTCTCTTCCATCTGACGGCCGGGCTGCTCCGGAAGAATGTTCTGCTCCCACTGGCTGACAAAACGTTTCTGGCTGGCTTTCTGCTCTGACTGGCTGACAAAGCGTTCCTGGCTGGCTTTCTGCTCTGACTGGCTGACAAAGCGTTCCTGGCTGCCTTTCTGCGCCGACTGGCTGACGGGCTGCAAATAATAGTGGTATTCAAAGGGCATTTCCGCCATACGTGTCACCTGCACTTTCAGGCAGTTATTCCTTCTCTGGCCCCACACCGGCACAAAATCGTGGGCGCGGTAACCGATGCCGGTGACGTCTTTCGGTATTTCACGTTTCAGACAAAGGCAAATTCCCCATTCCGGCACTTCCAGCCTGTGGGCGTCTAACCGTCTGGCTTCTGCGATATTTTTACAGCCGGTAAGCCGGGCCGCTTCCCTGTAACGGGGGTTCGCAAATATCTCTTTGGTTTTGCCGAACACTACGGCGCGCCCCTGATCCATTACCAGCAATTCCTCTGAAAACCGATAAATCTCGTCCCGGCTGTGGGAAACCAATATTACCAATCCAGGAAAATCCTCCAACAGTTCTTCCAGTTCTCTCTGCATCTGATCCTTCAAAAACACATCCAATGCAGAAAAAGGCTCATCCAATAAAATCACTTCCGGTTCATAGGCCATAATCCTTGCAAGGGCAACTCTCTGCTGCTGTCCGCCGGACAATTCTCCCGGCAGGCGGTCTGACAGCCCGGTAAGCTGAAACTTCTCCATCATCTCCTGAACCCGCCTTTGCTTTTGGATTTTTTTCCCTTGTAATCCTTCTTTCGGATTCCCTGCCGCTGTCTTGCCGCCCTTTTGGGATTTTCCGAATTTGCCCTGCAGTCCGGCTTTCAGGCTTCCCGCTGACAGCCCTTCGCCTTTCCGAAGCTTTCCAGATTTTCCTTTCAGTCCGGCTCCGATATTTTCTTCCACTGTCATATGGGGAAACAATGCATAATTCTGAAACAGATAGCCGACCTTTCTGTTCTGGGGCCTTACGTTTCGCTTCTGTGAGGAATCAAACAGCAGGTTTTCCCCAATCTGAATGCGTCCTTTATCCGGCGTTTCAATCCCCGCCAGCAATTTCAGGGTCAGACTTTTTCCGCAGCCGGAAGCCCCAAGGATTCCCAGGCGGTTTCCCTGGCCTTTTGCTTCCAAATTCAACTTAAATTCTCCCAGCGTTTTTTCTAACTGAAATGAAAATCCCATGTCCTGCACCTCTTTTTGAATTTCAACCCTGCGGAAACATGTTTGAAACATTCTCCCGCCCATCTTCTTTAAAATTCCGAATAAAGCCTGTTCTTTACCATCGCTTTACGATTTTGTTCTTTTTCCCCGCTGCAAGATTCATCAGTACAAGAATAAAAAAAGCAATCAGAAGCACGATAAATACCCAGATTCCTGCTGTAAGAAAATCTCCGTCCTGCATTACCATAGCAATTTTCTGGGAAATAGTGCCTGTTTTTCCGGGAATATTCCCTGCCAGCATAGATGTGGCCCCATATTCCCCCAGGGCTCTTGCAAAAGTTAAAATTGTGCCGGAGGCAATGCCGGGGCCGGCGGAGGGAAGGGCAATTTTCCAGAAAATTCTAGCTTCCGACATGCCCAGTGTTCTTCCGGCATAGATCAAATTGACGTCAACCTGTTCGAAAGCCGCTCTGGCATTCCGGTACATCAGGGGAAAGGCAATTACCGTGGCAGCAATGACGCAGCCTGCCCAGGACTGCACCACCTTAATGTCAAAAGTATCGTATAAGAAGCTTCCCAAAGGCCGTCTTTTGCTGAAAATCAACAGCAGGAAAAATCCCGCCACCGTAGGGGGAAGCGCCAGAGGAAGAGTCAGCAGACCGTCAAGGATGGATCTTCTCCCGAGCGATGCTTTCATCACTCTGTATGCCGCATAGATTCCCAGAAAAAAAGAAATAACGGTTGCCGCAAATCCTGTTTTCAGGGATATCAGCAACGGGCTCCAATCCAGATTTTCCAAAATAACTTTTAATTCTTCCATTGATAACTCCATTTGTTTCTATGGGAACACTTCAAAAGTTTTCCGCCTGTGTAATGAACATAATTTACATAACGCTGGTATCAAAATAGTATTTTTCAAAGATTTCTTTTGCCTTATCAGACAGGATAAATGAAATAAAATCCCGGGCTGCTGCACTCTGCGCTTCGTCAGCTTCCGGATTTGCCACCTGCGCAATGGGATAAATCACTGCTCCGGTCAGATCACTGCTTACGGTCTGAAGAATCTCAAGCTCCTCTTCATATCCGTAAGTATCAGAATAATAAACAGTTCCCACTTCACAGGAGCCTTCCGCAACTGCCAAAAGCACTTTGCTCACATTGTCCTGTTCACTGATTTCCACACCGCCCAGGGCTTTCTGCACCTGTACCGTAGTAATCGAAGATGGGTCTTCTGTTTGCTCAAGGATTCCCAGATTCATCAATGCCAGACGGGTATATCTGCCTGCCGGAACGCTTCCGCCTGCCAGGGCGATGCTTTGGGCGTCTCCAAGATTTTCAAGCCCTTTCACGGCGGTGCCGCTGCCTTTTCCGGCCACAACCACCACCTGGTTATTTACCACATCGTTTCTGGTTCCTTCCACCAGCAGTCCGTCCTCCTCCAATTGATCCATTTGTTTTTGCGCGGCAGAAAAGAAAATATCGCATTCATAGCCTTCTTCGATTTGGGTGACCAGCGTGCCGGAACTGTCTGCATTGCAGGCAATGGATACCTCCGGATGGGTTTGCTGGTATTCCTTTGCCAGTTCTTCAATCACCCGATTCAGGCTGGCTGCCAGGAAAACCTGAATCTCGGTTTCCTCTGAACTTTCTGCTGCAGGTTCATTGCCGCCGGATTCTTTCGTCTTCTCTTCTGTGGATTCACTGCCGCCGGATTCTTTCGTCTTCTCTTCTGTGGATTCACTGCCGCCGGATTCTTTCGGCTTCTCTTCTGCGGATTCACTGCCGCCGGATTCTTTCGGTTTCTCTTCTGCGGATTCACTGCCGCCGGATTCTTTCGTCTTCTCTTCTGTGGATTCACTGCCGCCGGATTCTTCCGGTTTCTCTTCTGCTTCTTTTCCCTGCTGCCCCTCCTTTTCCTGACTGTTCTTAGTTCCGCAGGCTGTAATGCCGGGAATTATCAGCATTGCCAATAACAGCATACATGTTCCCTTCTTCATTGTTTTCCGTATTTCTTTCTTCATCGTTTTCACCATTTCTTTCCAGACATAAGCAAGTCATGTCAGACACTCTTATATTTTACTATTTCCCTTACCAAGACAGAAAAGGCCGCAAAAATAATCTTTTCGCAATGCCGCTTTCTTACCATCATCCTCCTGCGCACTCTCCTGCCGTGCCGCGCAGAATTCCAAGGCCATGCTCCAAATGAGGAAGGATATAGTCCAGGCTCTCTTGGACGGCTTTCGGACTTCCCGGAAGATTGACAATCAAGGTCTTTTTCCGGATGCCGGACACTGCCCGGCTTAACATAGCCCGTCCGGTAATGGTCAGGGAATACTGACGGATGGCCTCTGCAATTCCCATAGCCATCCGGTCACAGACTGCCTGGGTCGCCTCCGGGGTAACGTCCCGCTCAGCAAAACCCGTTCCTCCTGTGGTAAGAATCAAATTCACCTGCCGCTGGTCTGCCAGCCTGCAGAGTTGTTTTTCTAGGGATTTTCTGCCGTCCGGAAGCAGCAGTTTTTCTATCACTTCGTATCCTTGGCATTCCAGCATTTTCTGAATCAGAGGCCCGCTTTGGTCCTCACGTTCCCCGGCATGTCCTTTATCGCTTAAGGTAATCACTGCTGCGGTAAAAGAACGGTCATCCGAAAGGGGCAGCGCATGTATTTCATCCCCGGGCCGGATAACGCCGCCTTTTAACACTTCCGCAAACACTCCTTCCCTGGGCATAATGCAGTCGCCCATCACTTTGTAAATCTCACAATGGCTGTGGCATTCTTTGCCAATCTGAGTGAGTTTCAGCATCGCCTCCCCAATCTGAAAACAGGTTCCCACCGGCATTTCGGACAGGTGAAATCCTTCCACCACTAGATTTTCTCCAAAGGCGCCGAATGCTATATCAGCCCCTTTTTGCCGAAATTCTTCTATCTGTTCCAGGGAAAGCAGGCTCACCTGCCGATGCCAGTTTCCCGCATGGGCGTCTCCCATGATTCCGTAATTTTCTTTCAGTTCCGCATGATCTGTTTCTGTTTTTTGAATTCCCTTTTTATCACTGATGCAGATTGCTATAACTTTTCCCATCTGATTATCCTCCGATTTTACGCCGCTGTTATTCTGTTTTTATTGACAGGCATTTTGGCTGCCCTCCAATTTCAGCTGACCTTTGCAGCATTTTGGCTGCTCTCCAATTTCAGCTGACCTTTGCAGCCGTTTTGCTTACCCGCCAATCTGTGCCATCTGCCTGCACTCTGTTATTTGTTCCGCTGTTTCAAAATGGTGTTCCCGGGGCTTTCGTCCAACTGCCTTAGAAATCCGCTGCTTCAAAAGTTCTTTGCGGGTGGCGGCTCTGACATCCTCCTGCAATTCTCTGTGGACAGCACTTTCTTTTCCCCGCAGAATTTCCATCACATCCACTTCTTCTTCAAAACACAGGCAGGGTTTTAATTTCCCCTGGGAAGTCAGCCGGAGCCTGTTGCAGCTTTTGCAGAATTTCCCATGAAGGGCGCTGATAAAACCAACACTGCCTTTTGCCTGAGGAATCCGATAGTAGACGGCCGGGCCGTTTCCGCGGATACTTTCGTCTTTTCTAAGATCCGGGTACATATTTTTCAGGCGCAAAAGCAGTTCCTGATTGCTGACAGGCCGGTAATTTCTCCCGTAACCGATGGGCATCATTTCGATAAAGCGCACATCTAACGGAAACAAGGTTGTGAGCCTTGCCAGTTCCAGCCATTCTCCGCCGTTTATGCCAGGCTGCAGCACCGCATTCAATTTAACGGGAAGCCCTGCCCGGACAGACTGCCGAATCCCCTCGAATACGTCATCCAGTTGATTTTTTCCTGTAATCTGCTGATAAGTTTGAGGATTTAAAGTGTCCAGGCTGATGTTGACGGCATCCAGGCCGTTTTCTAAAAGCCTGGGCAAATATTGACTCAGGGCAACACCGTTGGTGGTCATGGTCACCTGTTTGATTCCCGGGATCTTTTTCAGCATTCCAATCAATTCCGGGCATTCAGGGCGGACTAACGGCTCGCCGCCGGTAATTTTCAGTCTGCTGATCCCCAGTTCTGAAGCCGCCCGGCAAATTTCCGCTATCTCCTCATAAGTTAATATCTCTTCCATGGGAACCAGGGAAATCCCCTCCGGCATACAGTAGCGGCATCTTAAATTGCAGCGGTCTGTAATGGAAATCCGCATATAATCTATAATTCTTCCATAGCTGTCTTTCATTTCCAACCTCTTTTCCATATTATGAATCCATACTGCCGCCTGTCCCGGGAACCGCCTCCAGCAAAACATCAATGACGCCGCCGCAGACCATGCCCTCCTCCTGTGCGTCTTCTCCTGTCATATCCACATGGCACAGCCTGCATGTTTCCTCACCAGAACGGGTCATGGACCGGGCAATTCTGACTACCTCTGCTTCCGCGCAGCCGCCTCCGATGGTCCCGATGCAGTTCCCATCCGGCAGTATCAGCATTTTCGCACCTGTTTCTCTTGGAGCGGAACCTTTGCGCATTATAATAGTGGCAAGCACATTTTTAAGATTTACAATATTCTTTTCGTTGATTTCCTGGCCGCCCAGAATACGCTCCAGCAGTTCTTTGGAATAGCCGAAGCTTCTTTTTTCTCTGTTTTTCACCTGAATAAGTTCCGCCATCACTGCCACTGCGATTTCCTCCGGGGTCTCTGCGCCGATATCCAGCCCAATGGGTGTATAGATGCGGTTAACCACATCCGGGTCCTTTCCCAGTTCCAGAAGGGCCTCTTTTACTATAGCTGCCCGCCGTTTGCTGCCGATCATTCCGATATAGGCATGCTCTTTTTCCGTAATAGCCTCCAGGCAAATCTGGTCATAGCGGTGTCCCCGGGTCACAACCACAAAAAAGGTGTCTTTATCGCCTTTGACAGAGGCAAGTCCCCGCTCAAAAGGTTCACAGGTCACTTCCTGGGCTCCGGCGCTTCTGGCCCAGTCTGCAAACTTCGGACGATCCTCCAGCACATGTATCTGAAAACCAGTCATGCGGCCAATCTTTGTAATAGGAAGAGACACATGACCTCCGCCGCAGATGACGATCTTTTTTGGCCTGCCCAAAATCTCACAGAACATCCGGGTTTCTCCTACAAAGCAGATACCGGTGTTTTGGATTTCTGCCAGTTTAGGCAGATAAGACGGACTTGGAATCGCTTCTGATGACTGATAGACGACAGAGCTGCCGGAAATCAGCAGTTTTTCTCCGAAAAATTCTTCATCCAGCAAGGTTACGGCCATATTTCTGTTATTTGGTTCTAATTCTTTGATTGCTTTGAAAAATTCCAGCATGTTCAATTCCTCTTTTCTACAATATTACTCCGGCAGTGAAATGCAGATGAATTCTGCCCAGAATCTTTGATTCATTTTTATGCCTTTCCAAAACCGCAGTTGGGAAAGGTGCAGACCTGGCAGGACAGGCACAACCCCCCTTCGCCCAGAATGTCAAAATCTTCTTTCTGCAATTTTTCCCCTGCCATAATCCTGGGAAGAACCAAATCAAAAATTGTCCGTTTCGCATACATCACGCAGCCCGGCAGCCCCAGCATGGGCACGTCATGTTCGGTATATGCCAGAAGAAACATAGCTCCCGGCAATGCCGGCGCTCCATAAGTCACAACCTCTGCCGCTGCACTGCGGATGGCGGCCGGCGTCTTATCATCCGGGTCTACGCTCATCCCGCCGGTGCAGATAATCAGTTCTGCGCCTTTTTTCAGCAGGAGACGGATTTTCTCTTCTATCAGTTTTGGGTTATCGCCGCTGACTTCACGGCCAATGATATCCACAGAGTATTCTGCCAGCTTTTCCTCCACCACAGGGGTAAAGGTATCCTCGATTCTTCCATAATACACCTCATTTCCGGTTGTAACAATTCCGGCTGTCTTCTTCTGAAAAGGCTTTAATTGGAAAATCGGGGAATTGCCGCACACCGCCTTTGCCTGTTCCATTTTCTCTTTTTCAATGACCAGCGGGATAATTCTGGTTCCTGCAATTTTATCCCCTGCCCGCACCGGAAAATTCCCATGGCGGCTGGCGATCATCATCTCACCCAGGGAATTGACCGCTCTAAGCTTTTCCCGGTGGATTTTAAGCAGGCCGTCGCAGTCGGCAATCAACTCAATTTTCCCTTCTTTCACCTCGGTGGGGTGCATATGTTCATTTTTACAAATATTGCATAGAATCTCAGCGGCTTCATTTTCGTGAAGCATCCCTTCCTGTTTTTCCCAAATATAAATATGGTCTTTTCCTACGCTTAAAAGCACTGGGATATCTTCCTCGGTAATTACATGGCCTTTCCGAAACACGGCATCTTTGGCAACGCCTTTTATAATCCGGGTAATATCATGGCAAAGAACCTGGCCGACTGCTTCTTCTGTTTTCATTAATTTCATGGTTTCCTCCATTCTCTGCGCTTTTGAGAGACGCATATTTCTTCGGCTGCGTGTAAGCTCTCTTACTATGAAAGTCTTCGACTTCCATAGTATGGATGGCCATGCGGCCCTCCAAACGGCAGGCTAAGCATGATGGGAGTTTACTATGCAAGTCTTCGACTTTCATAGTAGGATGCCATGCGGCCCTCCAAACGGCAGGCTAAGCATGATGGGAGTTTATTATGAAAGCCCTTGGCTTCCATAATAGGATGGCCATGCGGCCCTCCAAACGGCAGGCTAAGCATGATGGGAGTTTATTATGAAAGCCCTTGGCTTCCATAATAGGATGGCCATGCGGCCCGCCAAACGGCAGGCTAAGCATGATGGGAGTTTACTATGCAAGTCTTCAACTTCCATAGTAGGATGGCCATGCGGCCCTCCAAACGGCAGGCTAAGCATGATGGGAGTTTACTATGCAAGTCTTCGACTTTCATAGTATGGATGGCCATGCGGCCCGTCGCACGATAGGTTAAGCAAGATGATAGTTTACTTGCAAGACATCTATCCGTACCGTTTACTTTTTCAAAACAAATCGCCGGATAAAAAAATTTGCTGAAACAATTCCTCGCTGACTTTGTTTAACTGCTCCTCATAGGTTTCAAAAAGTTCCAGCAGCTTCTTTCCCCGTTCTGTCACATTCGCTGTACCGCCGCCCCGTCCGCCCGGCTGACGTTCCACAATTCGGCAGCCCATGCCGTCTTCTGCCTTCTGAATGATATTCCAGCCTTTGCTGTAGGAAATTCCAAGCTGCCCGCAGGCTTCCCGGACAGAACCGGAAGCTGCAACTCTTTTCAGCAGTTCCAACGTCATTTCATCGAAAAATGCTTTGTGATTTACCAGCGTCACCTGAATCTTCGGGTGCATCAATCTGGAATTATGGATATCCACCAGCCTTTTGAAATCTTCTCTGGTGTCTGCGTCCATCAATACGGCTTCATCTTCCACCGGAACCCGGATGCGTTTCAGATTTTCTATGGAATTCAGGGCGCCTTTCAGCCCGCCTTCTCCCTGGTAAGACAAAATGGCAGGAATCAGGGATGCCCGGATTAATATGGGGTGGCCGGCTTTTCCCCGGAAAACCGGCTGGATGATATCGCCTTGCCGGTCTAAGAGGATTTCCACTGTTTGTTCCATAAAAAACGGGATATCCACAGGACAGAAAAATATGCTGTCACAGCGTCCTTTCAGATATTCCAGACCGATTTTGGCGGAATCAAACATTTGAGTGGTTTCGTATTGGGCGTTTCTTAAGAAAGTGACTCCAAAGTTCTGGAGTTCTTTTTCCAGTTGATCGCTGCGGTATCCGGTTACCATGACAATTTCAGTTATGCCTGCCTGCTGAAAGTTCACAATTACGCGTTCTGCCATGGTGCGGCTGCCGATTTTCATTAATTGTTTGAATTGTGCCATGCGGGTGGACATTCCGGCGGCTACAATGAGGGCGGCTGTCTTCATGATGGGGCGGCTCCTTTCCTGGATAATTTTTTTATGGTCGGGCGCTTTAGATTTTGGCGGCGGACGGTGTTCTGGAAGTTCTTCTTCCGGTAAACTGAGGGACATTGGTTGGGGCGGGCGCTTTAGATTTTGGCAGCGGACGGAAATTCAGGCGGCTCCTTCCTCACGCTAACTGGGGCAACGTTCCGGCGAACTAACAGCTAACTCCGACTAAGGAAGTCAGGAAAGCCTTCCTTCCCAAGTCTCCGTAAGCAGTGGATTTCGCCTTCACTAAAGACGCCCCTGAACCGTTTGCTTAGGAACTGCCGCAAAATAACATGCCCATATTGCGTAGGACTTTTCTTTGAGAGTGCAATGCAAAAATCGCGCGCATAGCGGGCTATGTAAACGATTTTTGCATTGTGCTATCGAAGAAAAGGACAAACAGGATGGGTATGTTATTTTGCGACAGTTCCTTAGAGGAAGGAGCCGCCTGAATTTCCTGTATATTGAAACATAGCGCTTCCAACAAACTTAATATTTCGCTTCCAACATACCTTATATTTCGCTTCCAACAAACTTAATATTCCGCTGCAAATCGCCAACAGCCAGCCAAACAGGGGAGGAACCTGTTCCCTGGAAACGATTCAGGGTTGGAAGGGAATTGGTTCCTCCCCTGTTTGGCGTCCGTTCTCCTCCTCCCAGTTTCAGCCATTATCCCGTTGGAAGGGAATTGGTTCCTCCCCTGTTTGGCGTCCGTTCTCCTCCCAGTTTCAGCCATTATCCCGTTGGAAAGGAATTGGTTCCTCCCCTGTTTGGCGTCCGTTCTCCTCCTCCCAGTTTCAGCCATTATCCTGTTGGAAGGCAATAAGTTCCTCTCCCATTTACCGTCTCCCCGCCAATACGCAGCTTAAGGATTATTTCGCCTTCTTATAATAGGTATCCCGCAGCGGCATCTGCGTCCGGAATTTCCCATCTAGCCGGTAATAGGCATGGGCGCAGGCTGCCCCCGTGGGAATCATGCACAGTTCTCCGCAGCCTTTGGCTCCGAATGCCAGCGGAATTTTTCCGGGCCCCTGCACCAGCTTTACCTCCAGTTCCGGCACATCGGTGGAACGCATCAGGCCCAGCGTGCCCAGTTTGGTTTTGCAGTAGCCGTCCTCGCATTTGAATTCTTCGGTTAAGGCATAGCCAAGGCCCATCACCATGCCGCCTTCAATCTGTCCTTCCACAGACTGGATGTTTACGGGAGTTCCCACATCATAAGCGGCAACTACTTTTTCCACCTTGCCTTTTTCATCGGGAAGCACAACCTGAACGCCGTAGCTGTAGCTTACGTGGCGCACCGGAAATTCTTTTGTGGAAGTGAGGCCGTCCGTCATGGGGTGGTATTCTCCGTAATATTCTTTTCCTTCCAAATCTGCCAGGGATTTTCCTGCATCCAGGTCTTTTTTCAGCTTTTCAGCCGCCAGTCTTGTGGCTTCTCCGGTTACCACTGTCTGCCGGGAGGCCGTGCTGGTGCCGGAGTCCGGCGTGGTCCTAGTGTCGGCGTCTGCGTGAACCACCAATCCGGGCGCAATGCCTGTGGCTTCACAGAGGATGGTTTCACACATGATGGCAATTCCCTGTCCCATACACGCGGCGGAAGTCAGTACGTGCACTTTTCCCTGCTGCACCCGCAGCCTGCAGCGGCCGCTGTCAATGATTCCCACGCCTTTTCCGCTGTTTTTCCAGCCCAGGGCGATTCCGGCATACGGATTAGATTCATAAATTTCTTTCACTGCTTCCAGACATTCCGCCGCTCCCGTGCTCTCGTCTGCAATCTGTCCGTTGGGAAGAATCTGTCCCGGGCGGATCACATTGCGGTAACGGATTTCCCAGGGTGAGATTCCCACTTTTTCCGCCAAAAGATTCAGATTCTGCTCCATGGCAAAATTGCTCTGGGCCGCGCCGAATCCTCGGAAGGCGCCGGAAACCATATTATTGGTATACACAGACATGCCAAGGATATCCACGTTCTGATAATTATACGGACCTGCCGCATGGGTGCATGCGCGATCCAGCACCGGACCGCCCAAAGATGCATAGGCTCCGGTATCTGCGATGATAACTGCTTTCATTCCCATCAAGATTCCGTTTTCATCACAGGCTGTTGTAATTTCAATTTCCATGGGATGGCGTTTGGTGTGGTACGCAAGGCTCTCCTGTCTTGTAAATTTCACTTTTACCGGTTTTTTGGTATACCATGCCATCAATGCCGCATGATGCTGGACGCTCATATCCTCTTTGCCGCCGAATCCGCCTCCTACCAGCATGGAATGGCAGTGTACCTTTTCTTTGGGGATTTTCAGCATCATTGCAATTTCCCGCTGCTCGTCATAGACTGATTGGCTTCCGGTGTACAATAACAGGCCGTCTTCCCCTTCCGGCACTGCAACGGCGCATTCCGGCTCCATAAAAGCATGTTCCTGATGGGGCGTTTTATACTTTTTCGTCACCACGTATTTTGCATTGGCGATGGCGGTTTTCACATCTCCGTTTACCAGCGTGGATTTGCTCATGATATTCCCGTCCTCATGGATTAAAGGCGCATCTCCCCGCAAAGCGTCCTGAGGGGTGGTTACAGGCTCCAGCTCTGTATAATCCACTTCCACCAGAGAAACCACCTCTTCTAAGCTTTCCTTGCGGCTGACTGCCACCAGCGCAAGGCAGTCTCCCACATAACGGGTAATTCCGCCTTCCGGAATCATCACGTCCCAGTCTTTTTTCATATGGCCGATCACATTGTCCGGCACATCCGGCTGCAGCAAAATCCGTACACAGTCCGGATGAGCCAGCGCTTTGCTGATATCAATTTTGTTTACCCTGGCGCGGGGATATCTGGAACGCACTGCTTTTGCATAGAGCATATCGGGAAATTCCAGGTCGTCCGCATATTTTCCGGTTCCGTTTACTTTTTTGGCGGCATCTGGACGGTTAAAATGCTCATTCATGTGAAGTTCTTCCGGCTCCTTTGGGATCTCCAGAGATTCCCGGAAGAATTTTCCCGCCATTAAAATCGCTTCTTCGATTTTCTTATAACCTGTGCAGCGGCAGATGTTTCCCCTGATTGCTTTTTTCACATCTGCAATTTCCGGATCAGGGTTCACATCCAGCAATGCTTTGGCGCAGATGACCATGCCCGGAATGCAGAACCCGCACTGTACGGCTCCTGTCGCCGCAAAGCAATATTCATAGACTTCCCGTTCCCGCTGGCTCAATCCCTCCACTGTGAGAATGGACTTTCCAACAAATTTCGACACCTTCTGCACACAGGCTTTCACTGCCTTACCATCCACCAGAACGGTACAGGTTCCGCAGGCGCCTTCGCTGCATCCGTCTTTTGCAGAGCTAATCTTTAAATCATCCCGCAAAAAGGACAGCAGTGTTTTGTCCTGGTCCGCGCTGACTGTTTTTCCGTTTACCTGTAACTCAAACATTTGTCGTTCCTCCTTCAATAAATTTTTATTACGATAACTTTTTATCCTTGAAATTCCCCTTCCTGCATGAGATAATTATTTCGGTTCTCCGGCGCAATCAAACAGCCGGAAATGATGATTCTTCTACATTTATGATACAAGGCAGTACGGAACATTCTGTATTCCCATAGAACAGAAAGGAAATTATTATGTCTTCCAATATACTGAATCAATATAAAATTCTTGTGGACTTCCTGGGAAAAGCCCTGGGACCGGATTATGAAATTGTGCTCCATGACATCACCTCAGAGCCCGGCCAGATTGCCGCCATCGCCAACAGCCATATCAGCGACCGGCAAGTGGGCAGCCCTACCACAAATGACGCCCTGCAAATGCTTGCAGCCAATTCCTACAAAACCAATGATTTTCTTCACAACTATCCGGTGACAGCAGAAAACGGGCATATTCTGCGGGCTTCCACCTTATTTATCAAAGATGAGGAGGGCAGCCCGGTGGGGCTTTTGGGCATCAACTTTGACGATTCCCGTTACCGAAAGCTCTGCAACGGGCTGCTCTCTGCCATCCATCCGGAGGAATTTTCCGCCGGAGAATGCGGGAATTTTCAGGAATCCTCTGCCCCCTCGGAGCCACGGCCTGTTCCGGTGCAGCCGGATTCCCTGGCGGAACATTTTTCCATGGACATTTCCGCCATCATGCAGACTGCTTTTGACAGCGTCACTTCTTCTCTGGACACTCCCATTGACCGGCTGAATCAGCAGGAAAAGCGGGATATTGTGCAGAAGCTTCAGGAACGGGGGGTCTTTAAGCTAAAGGGAGGAATCGCTTTTGTGGCCAAACACCTTTCCTGCTCTCCTGCCACGGTATACCGCTATCTGGGAGATCTGTAGACTTCCGGGAATGCTGTCTTCTGTCTGCATGGAAGGGGCAGCAAACAACAGAAAGAACTTTTCCGATTACTCCGGCTTCTGTCTGCACAGAAGGGGCAGATTCCATCCTTCCTGGCAAGCTGGCGCTTCCCGGAAGATTCTGCCTCCAGCCTGTACAGAAGGGGCAGCTTTAATCTTCCCCGGCAGGCTGGCGCTTCCCGGAAAATTCGGCCGCCAGCCTGCCGGGGCAGCCTTAATCTTCCCCGGCAGGCTGGCGCTTCCCTGCAGATTCTCTGCAGATTCTGCCGTTTTCTGCCGCCAGGCTGCCCCGCAGATATACCCGCTCTGCCCTTCCTTTCAGACAGGCGCCCTCCAGCGGACAGTAATCTGCAGCCGACTGCTGGGCGCTGGCCGACAGAGTCCACTCTGTTTGCGGATTCCATACCACCAGGTCTGCATCGCTCCCCGGCGCAATCACGCCCTTTCTGGGATATAAATGGTACAGCTTTGCCGGATTTTCCGCCAAAAGGCCGCACATCTGCTCCAGCGTCAGCTTCCCCTGTCCCACGCCGAAATGATAGATCAAAGCCGGACGTTCCTCCGCTCCCGGCATCCCGCAGGGAGTTCTGGCAAAATCCTCTGCCCCAAATTCTTTCTGCCTCGTGGTAAAACTGCAGTGGTCAGTGGCAATGGTCTGGATTTCCCCTTCCGCCAGAGCCTTCCATAATGTCTGCTGATCCTCCATTCTTCGAAGGGGCGGGGCAATCATATATTTTCTGGCCTCCGCTCCCGGCAGAAAATAACGGCTTTCATCCATCAAAAGATACTGGGGACAGGTTTCCACGTACACAGAGGCTCCCCGTTCCCTGGCTCTTTTTACCTCTTCATATCCCTCTTTGGAGCTTAGATGCACAATCACCACAGGGGCGTCTGCACAGGCGGCAATCTTTAAAACACGGCTCACCGCCTCTGCTTCCGCAAGGGCAGGGCGGGTCCAGGGATACTCTGACACCCGGCTCCGGCTGCCCTGCCTTTTCAGAACCTCTTCCAGCCGGGCGTCAATGATGCCTTTATTCTCGCAGTGAATGCCCGCCAGTCCCTTTAATTCCTTCAGCCGGACTAGGATTTCATAAATGGTTCTGTCATCCACTGCCATTCCCTCATAGGTGGTATAGAGTTTGAAGGTTCGTATGCCCTGGGCTGTCACCTGTTCCAGTTCCCGGCTTACCTCCTGGTTCCAGTCAGACAATGCCAGATGAAAAGCATAATCGCAGCTTGATTTTCCTTCTGCCTTTTTGTGCCAGCGGTCTAGGGCATAGGCAAGGCTTTCTCCCCGGTTCTGAGTGGCAAAATCCACAATGCAGGTGGTTCCTCCGGAAAGCTCCGCCTTTGTCCCGCTGTCAAATCCATCAGCGGTTACCGTACCGGAAACCTCCAGGTCCATATGGGTATGAGGATCGATAAATCCCGGAAACAGATATTTTCCTGACACGTCAATGATTTCTGCGTCTTCTGCCTTCAGGTTTTTCCCCACTGCAAGGATTTTTTCTCCTTCCGTCAACACATCCATTTTCTTGGTTTCAGTACCGGAAACCACTGTTCCGCCCTGAAATAATAGTTTATTCATAAAGGAAACCTCCTGCCCAAAATCATACAGCATACGGAGATTTGGGAGGGCGCTCCTGCTTTTTTGTCCGTATCCGTATCTATTACTGCACAAATTACCCTAACAAATATCCATAATCCCTGCACACCGTCTCAATCAGCTTTTCCAATCCCTGGAACATCCTGCTCTCCTGTCCCGGTTCCCAGGTAAATTCCTCTCCCAGATACCTGACTCTGCACTTGGCTTTTCCTTTATCCAGCACTGCAAAGCCCTGGTTTTTGCTGTTCGCCATATCTTTTTCATTGGCAAACAGCGTGAATTTATCCAGATAAGGCGCACTCTCGTAGGGGCAGAAGCTCCGACAGTTGCCGCATTCGTTGCACATGTAATCCACATGGATAATCTGGGACTGGGAAAGCCCCGGCACATGGATTGCCACATTTGCACGGTTGGGACAGACGTCGGCGCAGTTTTCACAGACGCAAGAGCATCCCAGGCATCTTTCGGAATCCGCCTCTGGCTTTACAGCATCTCCTTTTTCGGAAGCCTCTTTTGGCTCTGCAAGAATTCCCTTCCTCTGGTAAATCTTTTCCGTTTCTACCGGTTCGCTCATATCCCCGGACACTGATTTTCCTGTGATGGCCTCTGCCGCTTTCATGGCATGAGCCATCCCTTTCACTACCAATGACGGCCCATAAAGCCCGTCGCCAACCACGTAAACTCCTTCCAGATTGGTTTCCAGAGTTTCTTCACTTACCAGGGGACGGCCTGATTCATCCACATGGATACCGTTGGCCTGATAATAATCGGCGGGAACTTTTTCGCCCACTGCAGCAATTACGGTATCCGCCAAAATTACCTCTGTCTCTCCGGTTGCTTTCACACTGGCTCTGCCGGAAGCGTCTATGGCGCCCAATGCCATTTTGTCACAGAGCAATTTCCCTTCTTCCATCCGTACCGGGGCCAGAAGTTCTTTCAACTCCACGCCGTCTTCTATGGCAAGCTGCAATTCATGCTCATCCGCCGGCATATACCGTTTTGTTCTCCGGTATAAGAGATAGACATGTTCCACGCCTTTGCAGCGTTTTGCCGCCCTTGCGGTATCCATGGCCGTATTGCCGCCGCCAATGACAGCTACATGTCTGCCGGGATTTATTTCCCCTTTGGCCCGATTGAACTCTTCTAAGAATTCCAGTGCATTCACCGCCTGTTTTCCTTCCAGTTCCAACTGACCTCGCTTGTATGCTCCCACCGCGAGAACTACATTTCCATAGGTCTTTCTCAATTCTTCCACAGAAGGAGCTTTTGTGTTGCAGAGAATTTTTACCCCAAGTTTTTCCAGCAGCGATACATCTTTTGCAATTACTGCATCGTCAATTCTGAAATCAGGAATCACCGCGCTTACGATGCCGCCCAGCTTTTTCCGCTTTTCATACAGAGTCACTTCCACCCCTGCCTTTGCCAGATAATAAGCTGCAGCCATACCGGAAGGGCCGCCGCCCACTACAGCCGCTTTTTTCCCGCAGGATGATCTGGCTTTCAGAGAACGGAGGGCATGGTCATACCCCTTTTGCGCGCACAATAGCTTGGTATTCCGAATCTGCACCGGAGTTTCATAGAAATTGCGGGTGCAGCTGCTCTGGCACCCATGGGCGCAGATGGTTCCCGTAATAAAGGGCAGTGCATTTCTGTTTAAAATCACCTGCAATGCTTTCTCGTAATCTCCCTCTCCCGCCAGTTTCAGGTAAGTTGTAATTTCCTGATGAATGGGACAGGCATCTTCGCAGGGAGCTGTGAAACATCCCACCAGCGGCGCTTTTTCAGCGGTTTTTCTGGATACCGGAAGTTTGGCCGGTTTTACATGATGTTTGTCGGTAACGGCATCTTCTGCAGCCTGATTCAAAGCTTCCACGTCAACGCCTGCAAAAGGTTTCATTCCCATACGATCCACCGTCTCCGCCACCTGTTTCATCCTCTGATAACCGCCGGGCTTCAGCAGAGAAGTGGCTATGGTAACGGGCCATACCCCCGCGCCCACAATTCTTTCTATATTAAATGCGTCTGCGCCGCCGGAATAGGCAATCCGCAGTTTTCCGTCAAATTCCCGGGACAGTTTTGCCGCCAATGCAATGGAAAGGGGATACAGGGATTTCCCAGACATATACATTTCCTTGCTGGGCAGTTCTCCGGCTGTTACATCCACCGGGAAGGTGTTGGTAATCTTCACGCCGAATTGAAGCCCCAGCTCCCCGGACAGCTTCATCAGCCGCTGAAGCATGGGCACGGCATCTTCATACTGCAAATCATCTTCAAAATGGAACCTGCCGAAAGCAATATAGTCATAACCCATGCTGTCTAAAGTCTTCCTTGCAAACTCATAGCCAAGAAGCGTGGGGTTGCACTTGATAAAAGTGTGCATCTTCTTTTCCGTCAGCAGATAATTTGCAATGCTCTCAATCTCCTGAGGCGGACAGCCGTGGAGTGTGGATATGGTGGCGGAATTGCATATTTCAGGAGAAATCCGCTCAATGTCTTCCTTTGTCATATGCTGAAATTCCCCTGCATGGGCAAGAAGGACTTCCCTGCATTCTCTGTATGTATCTGTCCGGCCCGCATCCTTCATGTTTTCAATAAAAGCGTCAATCTTTTCGGACTTGATTCCGGCCAAATCATAGCCTACGCTGATGTTAAACTGGAATCCGTCCATGCTTCCCAGTCCGTATTCTTTTGCCAAAAATGCCAGCAGAAACCATGATTTGATGTATTCCTCCTGGGCCTCTGGCACATACAGCTCTGTGGACCATTCACAGTTGTAGCACTCGTCGTCCGCCTTAATGCAGGGCTTATTGACACAGGCTGCAAGCTCCGCCCCGTCCATAATCTGCACTGTTTTCAACTCAAAAAAACGGCTTCCGGCATAGTAAGCCGCTGCAATGTTCTGTGCAAGCTGGCTGTTTGGCCCTGCAGCGGGCCCTACCGGCGTCTCCAGGTTCCTGCCGAAAATAGTCTGGTTATTCTTTGGGTCTGAAACATAGGGCCTGCGCACCCCGAATACGGCGCCGCTCTTGTCATGCTCGGTCCGAACCCAGCTCAGAAGCTGCTCAAAACTCATACCTGTCATAATATCGCTCATGTCTTTCCCTCCTATCCGTTAATGCTCTTCCACAACTTTGCAGAGGATTCTCTGCATTTTGCCATCACTTCTTTTGTATCTGCCACTTTCACTTCCCGGTCTTTCATCAGCACTTTTCCGTTTCCGATGGTGGTAACCACATCCCTGCCGGTCATGCCGAATAAAATATGTCCGTTGCTGTTGCTCTCGTCCAATCTGGTGGGCGGATCATAATCCACCACAATGACATCCGCCGCTGCGCCGGGCTTTAACACGCCCAGAGGCGCGCTGAAATACCGGTTGGCAATGGCGGCATTGTGTTCAAACAACATCTTCGGCGCTTCAGCCCAGGCTGCGTTAGCGTCACATAAATGATGCTTGTGCAGCACATTGGCCACCTTAAAAGATTCTGTCATATCGTGGGTATATCCGTCTGTGCCCAGCCCCGTGACAATGCCCCGTTTTACCAGTTCCATGGCGGGCGGGCAGCCGCAGGCATTACCCATGTTGGATTCCGGATTGTGCACCACCATAGTGTCTGTATCTTTGATCAAATCCATTTCGTGGGAATTAATATAGATGCAATGTCCAAGCAAAGTTTTCTCTCCCAAAATACCCCAGTCCATCAGCCGGTCCACAATCCGTTTCCCGTATTTTTTCAGGCAGTCATGGAGATCTTCTATCCCCTCTGCCACATGGATGTGATACCCCGCTTCCTCTGGTTTATTTGCCGCCGCCAGCTCCATGGTCTCATCGGAAATGGTAAACTGGGCGTGCATCCCCATCATTCCGGCAATCATATCTGTATCGTCTTTTAAGGCATAGCGGATAAATTCTGCATTTTCCATCACGGATTCCCTGGCTTTCTCTTTCCCGTCCCGGTCAGAAACCTCATAACACAGGCAGGCACGCATGCCAAGCTCCCTTGCCGCTTCTGCTATGGTGAACAGGCTGCCCGAGATCTGTCCAAAACTGGCATGATGGTCAAAAATCGTGGTGACGCCGTTTTTAATTCCCGCAAGGATAGTGTCCATGGCGCTGTATTTGATCTGTTCCATCGTCAGCTTCCGGTCAATGGTCCACCACTGGCCTTCTAAAATATCCAGAAATCCTTTGGGGTTGTATCCTTTGATACTGAGCCCCCTTGCCATGGCGCTGTAAATATGTTCATGGGCATTGATAAATGCGGGCATAATCACGCCCCCTTTTGCGTCTATGTATTCCGCATCCCGGTATTTTTCCTTAAGTTCCTGTTCCGAACCAACTTCGGCAATCCTGGTTCCCTCAATTGCCACCGCGCCATTCTCCACAAAAGGAAGGCCGCTGTCCCTTGTAATTACTTTTCCGTTTCCTACTATCAGCATCATGTTTCCTCCTTCATGATTTCAATATCTTTCTCTTCTTTTTCCCTGGGCAAAACCAGATTCAATATAATTGCCGTAATGGTAGCCAGCACTACCGGAGATTTCCCGAAAATCGTGGTCACCCACCCCGGAAAACTTGCAAGGGCTGCATTTGCCTGGGTAATTCCCATGCCCAGCGCAATGGAAAGCCCTACAATTGTGGTATTTCTGTAATTCATAGGCGCTGCGGTGATAAGCTTTACCCCTGTCATAGCAATGGAAGCAAATACAGATACCGTCGCTCCGCCCAGCACGCAGTTGGGTATGGTAAGCAATACCGAAGAAAATCTGGGTATCAGCCCGGCCACCAGCAGAATGCCTGCCGCCAGCCCGAACACTTTCTTTGCCACTACCTTTGTGGAAGACACAATCCCCACGTTCTGGCTGAAGGTGGCTGTGGGAAGCCCGCCGAACAATGCGCTTACAATATTGCAGCATCCGTAGGCCACAATCCCGCCGTTTAATTCCTCATCCTCCGGCAGACGATCCAGTCCTCCGGTGGTGGTAGCCGTAAAGTCCCCGATGGCCTGAATGGAATTGATGGCAAACAGCACGCCGATGGCTACGCAGGCAGAGGGTTCAAAGACCACGCCAAAATGCAGCGGTTTCGGAAGCTGGAAAAAAGAAGCCCCTGACACTGCGGAGAAATCTATGATTCCAAAAAACAGCGACATCACGTATCCGGCAATAATTCCTATCAATATAGAAGATAATTTCCAGATTCCCTTTCCATAATGATTCAATCCTGTCACAATGATCAGCGTCAGCAGCGCAATCAGCCAATTCTGCCAGGAGCCGTACTGCTCATTTCCCACACCTCCTGCCATATAATTGATGGCCGTGGGATAAAGGGAAAGTCCAATGGCAAATACCACCGTACCGGTAATCAGCGGCGGGAAGAACTTTCGGATCTGCTTAATAAAAATCCCTACCGCAACCGCAACAATGCCGCCCACAATCTGTGCGCCTAAAATAGTTCCCACTCCGAAATCCCCGGCAATGGCCTGCATGGTAGGCACATAGGCAAAGCTGATTCCCATAATCACAGGAAGGCCGGAGCCAATCCGTAACTTCCCTTTGCGCAGCGGATAAAGCTGTACCAGCGTTGTAAGGGCCGATACCACAAGAGCCGCCTGGATTAAAATTACCGAATCCTTATCAGAAAGCCCTCCTGCCCCAGCCACAATAATTGCAGGAGTTACGCATCCCACAATCATTGCCACCACATGCTGCAATGCCAGCGGAAACGCCTGCCCCAGGGACGGTTTTCCGTACAAGTCAAACAGTAGAACAGATGTATTTTCCTTTTTCTCCATCTTAACCTTATTCCTCCTTCTCTCAGGCAGCAGTCCAAATGCCGCCTGTTCCTGCAGGTTCCTTCTGTCATTTAAAACCTGCCAAATCATCAAGCCCTGTTGTCTGAAAACGAAAAACCGGTTTCATGCACTGTGAACATATTTTTTCCTTTCCGCGCAGATTGTTCTAGTGCAATTTGTACAAATACTGTTCTCAATGATTTTATCTTATCATGCTTTTTGCCGGAATGCAAGCAAAATAATAATTTTTTATCATAATAATAATTTTTTCAATTTTCTATTGATTTTTAAAAATCACCTGTTATAATGGGCTTAGAAAGACGGCTTCACAAGTCAGTCAAAAACCATTACTACGGACTATCTCAAAGGAGGATCGTATCATGTGTAATTCATCAGGGCATCCCATTCAATGGACCCTCAACCTCATACCAGGAAGCGATGACACAAAGCTTTCTCATATGACCTTAACGGAAATGGAAAAAGCAGGCAGTTTTCACAAAAGCTTCCCTCAGTATGAAGCAACTCCCCTGACGCCGCTGCCCGGCCTGGCCAGATACCTGGGATTGAAGCGCCTTTATGTAAAGGATGAATCTTACCGGTTCGGCTTAAACGCCTTCAAAGTGCTGGGCGGCTCCTATGCCATTGCCAGGCATATTGCAAAAGAACTGGGCAAAGATATCAGCGAAATTTCCTATGACGTGCTGACATCCAAAGAACTGCAAGAAGAATTCGGGCAGGCCACCTTCTTCACCGCCACAGACGGAAACCACGGCCGGGGCGTGGCATGGGCCGCCAACAAGCTGGGCCAGAAATGCGTCGTCCGGATGCCGAAGGGCACCACCAGAACCCGCCTGGAGAATATCGCCAGAGAAAACGCCACCGTTACCATTGAAAATCTCAACTATGACGACTGTGTCCGCATGGCCGCCAAAGAAGCGGCGGAAACAAAACGGGGCATCATGGTCCAGGACACTGCCTGGGAAGGATATGAAGAAATTCCCACCTGGATTATGCAGGGATACGGCACGCTGGCGCTGGAGGCAGACAAACAGCTCCAGGAAGACAACAGCCGTCCCACCCATATTTTTATCCAGGCAGGGGTAGGTTCCCTGGCCGGAGCTGTGATTGGCTATTTTGCCAACCGTTTTAAGGAAAATCCTCCAATTATGACAGTTGTGGAGGCCGGCGCGGCAGACTGCCTGTACCGTTCCGCATTGCAGGCAGACGGCTCCCGGGTCAACGTAACCGGAGACATGCTCACCATTATGGCAGGACTGGCCTGCGGGGAAGCAAACACCGTTTCCTGGGATATTCTAAGGAACCATGCCGATGCTTTCGTTTCCTGTCCGGACTGGGTCAGCGCCAACGGAACCCGCATTTACGGCGAAACTCAACGAAAATTCTGAGGTTCTTCTGGTTTCCTCAGAAGGGGACACCGACCCGGACCGTTATCGGGAAATTACCTGGGAAGGACTGTGCGGAAGCAATAAGGAACCATTTGCTGATATCTAAAAACAATCATAAAGGAGATACATACTATGGCAGATTTTGAAAAAATCAAAGAACAGGCACAAAGCTACAGTGCGGACATGAATGCATTTTTACGGGCAATCGTGAAAAATCCTGGCGAAAGCTGTGACGAAAAAGCCCATATTGACACCATTGCAGCAGAAATGAAAAAAGTCGGATTTGATGAGGTCCAGATTGATCCCCAGGGAAATGTCATCGGCTATATGGGCGCCGGAGATAAAATCATAGCCTATGACGCACACATTGACACCGTAGGAATCGGAAATCTGGACAACTGGGATTTCGACCCCTACGAAGGCTATGAAAATGAGACGGAAATCGGCGGCCGGGGCGTTTCCGATCAGTGCGGCGGCATTGTTTCTTCTGTTTACGGGGCAAAAATCATGAAAGACTTAAATCTGATCCCGGAGGGCTGCAAAATTATGGTTGTAGGAACGGTTCAGGAAGAAGACTGCGACGGTCTCTGCTGGCAGTATATTATCAATGAAGATAAGGTGCGCCCGGAATTTGTGGTATCCACAGAACCCACCGACGGCGGCATCTACCGGGGCCAGCGGGGACGTATGGAAATCCGCGTGGACGTAAAAGGCATTTCCTGCCACGGTTCCGCACCGGAGCGGGGCGATAACGCCATCTACAAAATGGCCGATATTCTCCAGGACATCCGGGCATTAAATGAAAACGACGCAGAAGACTCCACTGAAATCAAGGGCCTGGTAAAAATGCTGGACGCAAAATACAACAAAGACTGGGAAGAAGCACGCTTCCTGGGCAGAGGAACAGTTACTGTTTCCCAGATTTTCTATACCTCCCCCAGTCGCTGCGCCGTTGCCGATTCCTGTTCCATTTCTCTGGATCGCCGCATGACCTTCGGAGAAACCTGGGAAAGCTGTTTAGACGAAATCCGCGCGCTGCCCAGCGTGAAAAAATACGGAGACGACGTGAAGGTGTCCATGTACCGCTATGACCGCCCCTCCTATACCGGATGCGTTTATGAAATCGAATGTTACTTCCCCACCTGGGCCATCCCCAAGGATCACAAAGTAACGCAGGCATTGGAAGCCGCTTATACCGGCCTGTACGGAGACAAACGGATCGGCGCTCCGGAGACTCTTAAAATGCGTCAGGAACGTCCCCTGACAGATAAATGGACGTTTTCTACCAACGGGGTTTCTATTATGGGACGAAACAATATTCCCTGTATCGGCTTTGGGCCGGGTGCAGAGGCACAGGCTCATGCGCCCAATGAGAAGACTTGGAAGCAGGATCTTGTGACTTGCGCTGCGGTATATGCCGCATTGCCAAAAGAGTATTTTAAAGGGTAAATCATCATTCATTATTTCACAGGAGGAAACTATGAAAACATTACAGGATTACATTGATAAGCTGAACAAACTGAATTTTAAAGACATGTACAACGGGGACTTTTTCCTTACATGGGAAAAAACAGATGAGGAGCTGGAGGCTGTGTTCACGGTGGCGGACGCTCTTCGGTTTATGAGGGAGAATAATATTTCCACTAAGGTATTTGAGAGCGGACTGGGGATTTCTTTGTTCCGCGACAACTCTACCCGCACCAGGTTTTCTTTTGCTTCTGCATGCAATCTGCTGGGACTTGAGGTACAGGATTTGGATGAAGGAAAATCTCAGGTTGCGCACGGTGAAACGGTTCGGGAAACAGCAAACATGATTTCCTTTATGGCTGACGTCATCGGCATCCGGGACGACATGTACATTGGAAAGGGAAATAAGTACATGCATGAAGTAGTGGACGCTGTGGCGCAGGGCAATAAGGACGGCATTCTGGAACAGAAGCCTACGCTGGTAAACCTTCAGTGCGACATCGACCATCCCACACAGGCAATGGCAGATATGCTTCATATTATCCATGAATTCGGCGGCGTGGAAAACCTGAAAGGCAAAAAGCTGGCCATGACCTGGGCTTACTCTCCCTCCTACGGAAAACCTCTCTCCGTTCCTCAGGGAATTATCGGCCTGATGACACGGTTCGGCATGGACGTTGTACTGGCGCACCCGGAAGGATATGAAATATTCCCGGAAGTGGAGGCTGTTGCCGCTGAAAATGCAAAGAAATCCGGCGGAACCTTCACCAAAACCAACAATATGGCAGAGGCCTTCAAGGACGCTGACATTGTATATCCCAAGAGCTGGGCTCCCTTTGCCGCTATGGAAAAGCGGACTGAACTGTACGGAAACGGCGACACTGCCGGCATCCAGGCATTGGAAAAGGAACTGCTGGCCCAGAACGCACAGCACAAAGACTGGGCATGCACAGAAGAGCTTATGTCCACCACCAAAGACGGCAAAGCTCTCTACATGCACTGCCTGCCTGCGGACATTTCCGGCGTAAGCTGTGAAGAAGGAGAAGTGGACGCTTCCGTATTCGATCGTTACCGCAATCCGTTATATAAGGAAGCCAGCTTTAAGCCCTACATCATTGCCGCTATGATTTTCCTTGCGAAATTCGCTGACCCTGCAGAAGTTCTTAAAAAATTAGAGGAACAGGAGAAACCCAGGATCTTCCAGTGATTTCTTACAGCAGCCCCTCGGCGAACAATTGCTGAAACATCCAGCATTTTTCAACAATTTCCATCCTGCCGCCACCCATCAGCAACAAGCGGCAGGAACCTCCTCTTACTGAAAGGATTGTCAATTACTATGAATAAAAAGAAACGAATTGTAATTGCCCTGGGCGGAAACGCTCTGGGCAACACCCTTCCGGAACAGATGAAAGCAGTGAAAATTACAGCAAAAGCCATTGTAGACTTAATTGAAGAAGGCTGTGAAGTAGTGGTCGCCCACGGAAACGGCCCCCAGGTGGGCATGGTCAATAACGCCATGATTGCCCTGACCCACGAGGATGAAAGCCAGCCCAACACTCCCCTGTCCGTCTGCGTGGCCATGAGCCAGGCATATATCGGATATGACCTGCAGAACGCCCTGCGGGAAGAACTGCTAAACCGGGGCATCACAGACCTCCCGGTAGCCACCATGATTACCCAAGTGCGGGTGGACGAGAATGACCCTGCCTTCCAGGCCCCTTCCAAACCCATCGGAAAATTTGTATCCAAAGAACAGGCCAGAATGATGGAAGAAAAATTCCACTATGTCATGAAGGAGGATTCCGGCCGGGGTTACCGCCGGGTAGTCGCTTCCCCAAAACCTGTGGAAATCATTGAAATCGGCACCATCCGTACCATGGTGGATTCCGGCGATCTGGTGATCGCCTGCGGCGGCGGCGGAATTCCGGTGATCCGTCAGGGAAATCATCTGAAAGGCGCAAGCGCAGTGATTGACAAAGATTTTGCAAGCTGCCTGCTGGCGAAAGAATTAGATGCAGACTTTTTAATTATCCTGACCGCCGTAGAGCAGGTGGCGCTGAATTTCGGAAAACCGGATGAGACCTGGCTGAAACAGGTATCTCTGCAGGAAGCGGAAGAATATATCAGACAGGGACATTTTGCCCCGGGCTCCATGCTTCCGAAGGTGCAGGCGGCCGTGGACTTCGCCGGCTCCAAACCTGGGCGCAGGGCTTTGATTACCCTGCTGGAGAAATCCAGAGACGCCATTCAGGGAAAAACAGGGACTATGTTTACTATGTAAGTCTCCGACTTCCATAGTATGGATGGCCATGCGGCCCGCCAAACGACAGGTTAAGTATGATGAGGGGTTTCTATGTAAGTCTCCGACTTCCATAGTATGGATGGCCATGCGGCCCGCCAAACGACAGGTTGAGTATGATAAGGGGTTTCTATGTAAGTCTCCGACTTCCATAGTATGGATGGCCATGCGGCCCGCCAAACGACAGGCTAAGCATGATGAGGGGTTTCTATGTAAGTCTCCGACTTCCATAGTATGGATGGCCATGCGGCCCGTCGCACGACAGGCTAAGCATGATGAGGGTTTTTTATGTAAACTGCCTCTCTCAGAGCAAGCATGTTACGGCTCCCAAAGGGCCAGATCTCCTCTGGAGCATTGTCTGATGCTTTGAGGAAATTTGGCCCTTTGAGGAAATCTGGGTACTTTCCGGCAGAATGTATCCCATATTATTCTGCACTACAACATGATATCTTCCCTTCATCTCTTACCGCTCCTTTATCCCAAGGGCCTCGATATTCTGCATATCCATGGACAATTCTCCCTGTGTTCAGCATTAATGTTTTCACTCCCCCTGATATTTCCTTTGTGGAAATCGGCCCCAATACTGGACTCTCAATCAAATGGGGACTAATCACCTTTGACTTATCAATGTCTCTTATCATTTCTACAGATAATGGATCTGTCACCCATTCATCTTCATACTGATTATCAAAATATGTGGGAGGATGATAAACAGAATTTTCAATATCTCCAAAAATAATTTTCAGCATATGCTCTCTGCACCTCCAAAACAGTTTTTCAACAACTATCCTTATTATATACCCGTGAGCGAAATCATTTGCCAGAAGAGCGTTCATAGTTTTGAGGAAAAAAGCAAATGATTTGGCAAATAAGTATGCTCGTGAGTATAATTCCGTCAGCCTTCTCAAATCAACCGCAAAATAAAACGCCAAAGCATTTATGCTCAAGAGCATGCTTATTTACCAAATAATTGGTCAGTATTCTTGAACTACCGGGAAACTGTTGGCAAATCATTTGGCTCACGGGTAGAGATTCTCTGGGTTTTCCGGTAATACTCCCCAGGCGTCATGCCGCATTCCTTTTTAAACATCTTAAAAAAATGGTTGTAGCTGCTGAATCCGCACATCTGGCAGACATCACGGACAGACAACCCCTCCAGAAGATATTTCTTGCTCAAATCAATCCTCGCCCGGGTAATATAGGAATGCAGCGTCAGCCCTGTACTCTTTTTAAATTCCCTGGAAATATGCTCACCGGAAATAAAAAATTCCTCTTCCAGCCTGTTCAGGGAAAGATCCTCTGTCAAATGCTGACTGATATATTCAAAAACATCATCCAATATCAGCGTTTTTTTCTGATGGAACTGGTGCACTTGGTCGCTCTGGATACAGGTGCGCAGAAACAGTGCCAAAAAAGTGGTAAACAGGCTCTTTTCATACAATTCTATTCCCAGTTTAATCTCCTCGTCTTTTAATGTATCCAGTTTCACCGCCATATTCCGAAGCAGCACAGAAGATTTCATCTCCCCGGGGATTACGGCTGTATCATAAGGAGCAAACCGGAAGTTTTCTGCCAGATTACAGGTGGCATCGGAAAGGGCCGCCAGGGATTCTTCCGAAACCGCCAGGCAAAGCAGGCGGCAGGCGGTTTTCTGCGATGAGGCCAGAATCTCCCGGGTCTGCCCCGGCTTTAAAAAAATAATATCCGAGGGGCGGCAGGAAGGATATCCGGGTTCAAGAAACCGGCAGGTCCCCCGGAGAACAAAAATGATGTGGTAACGGCTGCCGGAACGGAAGGTGTGGCTGGTTCCGGTATTCAGGCTATATTGTTTTATTTTGAATAAATTTGGCATGGGCAACTCCATTCTGTGCGTGGGCTTTTTATAGTGAGAAAGGACAGCAAATCGCGGGTTTTCATATTGCTCTGGCAGTAAATATTGAAAAATATTACATAACAGTTATATAAAATACTGCTGCAGAAGCTACATAAAAACCTGTCTGACAGGAAGGAATACTTTCTGCTAATTCCGGAACCGAAATCTTGAACAATTGCATGCCGCTTCATCGTTGTGTCCAGGCGATATTTCCATTTGTAGGGAACGGGAACTGCATTGATTTCTTCAAAATATTTCAGGATCCGTTCCTTTAATTCCTCTTTTGATCTTACACAGATCCCGGACAGCATCTGACGGGTCATCTTACTGAAAAAGCCTTCCACCATATTCAGCCAAGACCCATGCGTGGGCGTGAGCACAAATTCAAACTTTTAAATCGAATTATACTAGAATTTATAAACACAAGACTTTTTACAACTTCAAAACGCAATAATTTGCCGCTTTATAAAAAACAATATACTTCATATACTATTCCTGTCTATTTTTTCAATTCTATATTTTATCATTCCTATATACTGAGATATTAAAACTACTAGCATAGCTAACGCAAGCAATGATATCAGTTTATTCAAATTAAACAACGTACAGCAAACAGAAAATATAACTAAACCCACCAAAACTTTGATAGTTACAGTCTTGCAATGCTTTTTTTCATTAGCATCCAGTGTTCTATTTATATTTTCTACAGGTGCAACTCTTAATATTAGAATAGAGGAAAATAAAATAATTCCCCAGGCTAGCGGTAATACCATTGTCTTTTGTTTATTAATAAATAGTACTAATGTCTGCACAGTGATAGAGCATATAAAACATTTATTAAAACTATTTAGATGCAAACCACCAGCATAAGTACGCAGCAATATAAAACTCCCAGTAAACACAAAAAACTCTGGAATCATATGCAGATATATCGCTATACCTAAACAAACCAGAAAACAGCTTAACATTTCAATTCCAATTTGAAAGCCATATTGATATATCATATATGATTCCTCGGAAACTACGCCGGACTTAATAATATAATCCGTTAATTTTTTCGATAACCATTTCATATTTACTTTTTCAATTCTTTGATCCCACTTGGCATTTTGGGTTGATGATAAATATAAACACAAGCGCTATCCGCAGACATTTTTCCAAGTTTCAGAGATACATTTGCCAATACTTTTGCTAGCTGAATCTTTACATTTTTTGATTTCATATTTTGAAAACTCCTCTCATCTATTTCTTCATACCTTAATACATAAATTTGAGTATTCCATCCTCTTGTAATAATATCGAATATTCATGTAATTTTTACCTATCTTACTGCCCCTCATTTTCCATATAGCGCTACTCTAATAAGAAAACGTTCCGGTACTGTATCATCTACAGTGACTGTTCCCTGATATTTTTTTGCTGCTCTGCGAACTGATGCCACACCAATTCCATGATTAGCTGCATCCTCTTTTGTTGTCCTTAGTTCCTCTTTCATTTTTTTCAATTTTCCTGTATAACTGTTTTCAACTCTTATCAGCAAATTTCTCTTATCATATTTCATATTAAGTTTGATATATCTCTCTTTTTCTGCTTTTCCAGCCCCTTCCACTGCATTTTCCAACAGATTACCTAAAATCAAGCTAATATCCGCCCCCTTGAATGGCATCTCAATAGGAATGTTCAACTCTGAAAAAAAAACAATTCCTTCATTTTCTGCAGTCCTCCGCCAATACTCTACCATAGAATCCGTCACGATATTCCCTGTAGCTGCCGTCATCAAAGGTTTAAGATTTCCTTCGTCCATTACATCATTTATAAAAATAATAGCTTTTTCACATTCCCCCTTTTCTGCATATGCAAGAAGTGATATAAAGTTATTTCTCATGTTATGTTTCACATCCCTCATCTGTAACGCAGCAAGCTCTACCTCTTGCTGATGCCTTTCGCATAATTCCAATTGTTGCTTATACACGATATTCATCCTCCTAACCTGCAGATCATCTGCAAGTTTTATATAAATGTATCCAACCATCACATTTACAAACAATAATATCACAACCGAAACAATGGAATACAACTCAGCATATTCTTTTTCCGTTTCATGTGCCAGAACAAATACCGCATTCATGATATAAACACTTCCTGTTGGAATAAAAATAAATCCTATACTGTACCTGCATGAAAGCTCTTGAACTTCTTGTTTAGTAAAAATTTTTTTCAATGTTACAACCACCACAAAGAAAAAAAGTTTTGAAAAAAAAGAACCGAATATTTGTTCATATATAATCTTTTCGCAATACATCATTAACAAATTATTAACCAGTATCTCTGCCAGCATCCAGAGCGTATCAAAAATAACAGTAAAAAAACATTTTTCCGAGAATTTTCCTTCAAAAATATTGATAACTGCTAATAGCGTAAATCCTATGGATATTACTATATTCCACTCCATCGGAACCTTACAGATAATTCCAAAAATATCAATCTGCCAAATAGCCAATATTAAAACACCTATAGCTACCTGGAATCCTCTTTTCTTCCTGCAAAAAAAGATATTAAAATAAAGAAAAAAAACATATATGGTAAACAATACACGCAGTATATCACTTCCTGCCGACATCCAGTTATCCGCCAACATAGAAAGTGTCCTCCATTGCACAATACTGCTCACTGATAAGCTTCCGCCTTTCTTCACTAATGGATATTCTCTTTCCATTAACCAACACTACAAAATCATATCCTATTCCATTTACATGCTTGTAGTTTACTAAAAAAGACTGATGAACCCTTAGAAACATAGCCTTACTCCATTTCAAACTATCCTCAATATCATTGAGTTTTCCATAAAATTCAAAAATCTCTTTTTCTGTGAATATTTTCACCTTTCTTCGATTACTTTCAAAATAAAATATCTCTCGGATTGGAATTTTATAACTCATTCTCTGATAATTATACCTGAAATAACTGTCTGCACTACTTACCTCTTCATAAGCTACCCGGAAACAGTTCTCCATCTGCCTTTCACTGACCGGTTTCACCAAAAAACGAAAAGGTCTTGATTCAAAAGATTCTTTCATATAGCTTTCATGACTTGTAACATAAACAATCAAAACCCTTGTATCAGTCTGCCGAATTCTTTGCGCCACCGCAATACCATCTTCCTTCCCCATCTCTATATCCAGAAAAATAATATCAAAGCAACCCCTGTTTTCAACCGAAGCAACCAGATGTTCTCCTTTCCAAAACACTTCTGTTTCCAACTGTACAAAATTCTTTTTTGCTATGTTTTGTAGCATAGTTTCTATTCTGCCTGTTGTGGCAACACTGTCATCACAAATCGCTACGTTTATCATTTATACACTCCCTCTTTTTTCTGTCAATGTAAATAACTACCTGTTTTGCTAGTTTCAAATTTCCCATAAACTTTGATTTTATGGGAAATCTGTTATCGTCAAAACTGCGGCTGATTCAATCCATTTGCATACTTCCTGCTTTTCCTTAATGACACACTAAAACAATGCTGCACTCTCATTCTTTATATACGTAAGCAAGCGTCCCTGGCAACACTTTATTGAGACTGATTTTTCATGTCCGTATTATACACTAAATAATTAAAAACTTCCACATATTATTACTATTTTTAACCAATAAAATAATCGTATCAGACTTTTCTCACTTATACAGCAAAATAAAGTGTGACGTAAGATTTGTTGTATTTCTAACTTACATACTTTACTTTGCACTCCCTATCTCAAAGACAGCATGGATAATGAGTCTGAACGTACCTGGAATAAACAGATGCAGGCTGTGTCATTCCGGACTTTCTCTAATTTCACTTCTACATGTATTTCCATCAAAAACTCATAATATCCTTTAGGTCATCCCAATTCTTTGCTTCAAGCATTAATTTTTTTGCTACCTGAATGATTCTTCGTTCTGCGTTCATACGCTCTGTAAGTGGTGCAATGGTTGTAATATCTTTCACATTTGCCATTCCAACCGTTCGACGAATTAGCTCAATTCCAGCATAAACAATAGTATCATGCATGATCTCATTCAAAAATCGCTCTGCCTCTTTTTGATTTACATTTGCATCACAAAGAATCTTACGACTTCTCTTCGTAAATTGTGGATAAACATACAAAATAACTTCTTTCATCCATGCTTGAAATACCTTGCTTTCCTTACTAGAATCGTGGCATGCCCTTTCATATGCAAATATGAAATTTGCAAGAAGAAATCCTAAATCGAATCCAATTGGTCCCCAAAAAGAGAATTCGAAATCAATGAATTTGAATGCATCTTCTTTAATGAATATAGAACCTGTATGCAAATCTCCATGTAACAAGGCTTGCTTTTCTGAAAAAAATTTTTCTTTGTATTCCGTGCTAATCTTTAACAACGCCTCATCATGATACAGTTCATTTTGAACATAGTCTTGATTCATTGCTAATACATTATTTCTATGATAGCAGTTATTGTACGGTTCTTCAAAAACAAGAGTCTTTGTAATAATCTCATTGAGTGGATTATCTTTTAATGTTCCCACCATCTGTTCTCTTTTTACTTGTTCTATACAATATGAGGTAGTTCCCATCAATGCTTTCGAAAGTGCATCTACCAAAGCCTCCGGCAAGAAAGGAAAGGCATGAAACTTCATAAGTTCACTTCGTAAAATCTTATAGTTCGAAAGGTCCTCCATTGCTAGAATTCCATTCGCAACATCTGTACCATATAGCGTTGGCAAATATCGACCAATCAAATGATTCAAAGAATGAATATAGAAAGATTCAATTCCAGTTCTTGATAATGGAATCTTAAAATCATCCGAAAATCTAGCACATTTTTCCGCTTTCTTTATAATCAAAGATTTTGCTGCTGCAAGGCTCGTAAATCGAAATACATAATTAAGATTCCCATCTCCAATTTCTTCCATCTCAACATCCTCAATTTTTCCGAAATAATGTAATTTATCTTTGACATATCGAAGTAATTCTAATCTTACTCTCTTTTGTTCCATGATTACTACCTCTTTCAAGCTTTATTCTAATTCAGAGCACTTTCTTGGCATATGTTTTTGATGCCTCATCATTATAATCATAATGCAAATTACAATGATAAAGACAAACATATGTACCAAGAAAAACAGAGAATGAAATGTCGTTCCGTAATTCGAAATCACCTCTGAAACATCTTTTCCTACGAAGCAAACACTGCGAAGCAACTGTGAGAAATTATATGCAAAGTGTAGAATTACAGACACCCATATACTCATCGTCCATAAAAAAATCACTGTAAAATATGCGCCAATTAGCATTGCATTTACCGTCTGTGCAAGGATTCCTCCAACCGATGCTCCTGGGATGAATAGATTCCACAAATGTATACTTGCGAATGCAATACTTGAAACAATAGTCACTATCCAAATTCCGCCTCTGCGATTCAGATATTTCGAAGCAAGAATTTCAACTAAAAATCCACGAAACATAACCTCTTCAGATATTGATGCCAAGAGTAGATAAATTACACATCCTAGAATAGTAAGCGGACTCCTTGCTGAATCTTTATAATAGATGATTTGGTGCACATTGATTGCAAACAAAACTAGAATTTCAAAAATTATATAGGAACTATATAAAACTTTCTTGTTTCGCGATATTCCCCGCTGTATCAGAATTCGTATATTTCCACAAAGCATTAAAACCATAAGATCGACAAGAATGGTCACTCCTTCGCCAACCGCTAGGGAAGCAAACGAACTATACGGTCTACCCGTATAAGACGAAAAAATACGAATTGCAATGCTCATAATACATTGTCGCACAACTAGAAGATATAGGATTGGTACAATACAAGCAGTAAGAATCGGATAGTTATAACAAAACCTTTTTGCACTTGTCATATTTTCATCACCTCTTCTATATTGATTGCTAAAACAATATTTTTTCAAGTAAAATAAGAATCTGCATATGTATTGGATAAAACCAATAGAAAAAATATCGAAATCGTTTTGGTTTATGATACTCTCCACTGCAAATCTGAATAAAAACAACACTCACGCAACTAATTACGTCAAGTAGATATTGTAGCGTGAGTACCACGACGACACTAATATCTCGGTATAGTGAATGATTTCTATAAATATAAAAAAGTACAATTACAAGCACTCCCACAAAATCATAGTCTACATGTAATATATATCCTGACGCAATACATAACGCGACCGCTCCAATCGTAAGAGACTTATGGTGTAACTCCTTTTTCCACATTCGTTCAATACATAAAATTGCAAGCAAGCCCAACAAATATGTAAATAATACATTTTGATGTTCGAAATTGATCACATCCCCTGCCCAAAATAAATCAAATGGGACTTCTGCTATCACTGCAAAAATCAGCATTCGCGCCAGAAAATGATAGACGCTTCTTGTTTTTAAAAAACTAACCACGATTAGATAAGCAAAAATCGGATAAGCAATTCGACCAATACCACGCAAAATGGCATCCAAAAGAACATAGTTTCTCACCGAAGGATTTGCTAATAATCGAACGATATCTTGGCTTAGATCGTAATCTTTGAGTAAACCATGCTCGATTAATCTATATCCAATATGATCGCAAACCATGGAAACAGCAGCGATATTTTTCAATGCATTTGATGAAATCCCTATCTTAACTTTATCATGCATAAAGAATACCTTCTTGTAACCGATATATTTTACTTCCATACTCTGCCATTGCTTTCGAATGTGTTACTTGTAGAATCGTCATATTTTTCTCTTGATTTACCTTTTGAAATAGCTCCATAATCTTTACACTATTTTTGTGATCCAAATTTCCGGTCGGCTCGTCTGCTAACAAGATTTTCATATCCATTAGAATTGCTCGAGCAACTGCAACTCTCTGCTGTTCTCCACCAGATAATTCAGCTACTTTTTTCTTTCGTTTATCCTCCAATCCAACGTATTCAAGAATTTCCTCCAATGCTTTTTTTTTCGCTCTTTTCTTTCCTAAAATTGAAATTGGGAGCAAAATATTATCTTCTACATTGAGGTTCTGAATTAAATTGTAGAATTGAAATACAAATCCAATGTTATTTCTCTGTAATTTTGCTCTACTGTTTTCATCTAAAGATGTATATAACTTTCCTAGAAGCTTCATTTCACCTGATGTGGCAAACTCAAAACCCGCAATGATGTATAATAAAGTAGATTTTCCACTTCCAGACTCCCCCATCAGAGAGATAAATTCACCTTCTTTGATCTCTAGATTCACATCTCTTAATACTTGTATGGTCTGTTTATTGTCTATGAACGATTTTCCCACATGATCTAATTCAATCAAAGTTTCCAAAAACCTCATCTCCTTTACAATCTTTTATTACATGTTTGCATCCTTCTTAATTATATTGATATAGTTTGCCTTTCTTAGCTTGATCTTTGTACTTCCAATCATAAATACAAATAAAAGAACAAGGACTCCACATACAACACTCAAAGTTTTCCCGATATAAAAATGCAATGGGAAGCACAGATACATTGATTCTAATAACTTAGATAGCAACTGATACAACATTGCACTAATAGCAAAAGAAAACACTAATACAAATATTGAAATCATTGCTTCCTCAATTTCAATCATTTGGAGAATCTTCTTTTTGGTCATACAAGTCGTATAATAAATAGCCAAATCCTTTTCTCTTTCTTCTAGTACATTTATCTGATTACAAATCAATCCAAGCAAACCACCAAGCAAACCACAAATTAAAACAGCTGTAATAATCCTTACAAATGTCCTTGGAAGCTTTAATTGCTCATGAACAAACTCTTCTTTTGTCTGAACCACTGCGAGTGCATCCGGCAACTTCTCTTTCAAACTTCCTAAAGATACACCTGAATCTGCCATACGAATCAATAAAAACTGTGGGATATCTCCAAACATGGTCTCATATGCCTTTTGGCTAACTACTCCGACTAACCGACTTAACGTGATTCCTGCTCCATCACAAGTTCCGATTACGTAAAATTCATAATGTTTTTTCTTTGCTCCACTACCAAGTTGCAAGCGGATCGTATCACCTACAGATACATCGTATAACTTCATAATATGTTCGTCTAATATAATCTCATTCTCTTTTAGATCAAGACTTACATCATCATGGACTTCGTATCCGCAAAAGAAATCCCTTTGTTTTTCAAACTCATAATTACTGCAAATCATAATGGACGTGCTTTGCCTTTCATGTTCCATCACTGCTTGATTCAAAAATAATAGAGAGAATTCCTTAGCGCCATCAAATTCATTTACAATCTCATATACACTCTTTGATTGACTAATATAAGATACAATATAATCCGCTTGCACCTTATCTTCAAAGGAATCAAAATAATCGACAAAAGATACGCTTAATGTAATTAACAGAATACATAAGGTTGCATTCACGGTAATCAAGCGTACATGGTCCGCAATCAAGCTTTTCGTACGAATATTCAATGCAGAAAGTGATAACAAACAATTGGAAAAACATCTTAATATTCGCTCAAGCAACCATATCAAAAAATAGAATGCCAACGGAATCATAAGACCAATTCCAAATAAGAAGCACAACATTTCAAAAATAAAAAGAATCGAATTACTCAATGAATCGAAATAATAGGGAATCATTCCACACAAAACAAGTGTAATTCCACCAAGCATTTGAACCAAATAGCTCTTAAGAAATCCTTTTTTCTGTTTCATCATATCGAGCAACGATTTCTTAGTAATTGTTCGAATTGCTCCCATACTTAAAACCAGTTGGATTACCATTGAGACTCCAACTACAATCAATGCCGTTTTTATCTGAAATCTTCCTTGGATTTCTCCTTCCACTACCGAATCGCCAAAATAATTAGGTATGTATTTCATCAAAATTCCGCCAATTATGCTTCCAAAAAACCCACCGAATATTCCATACAACACTGATTCGATTCCCAAGATCAAGGAAAGAGATGTTCTGTCAGCGCCTAAGCTTTTAAAAACTACCATTGCATTGATTCGATCTCTTAATATACTTCGATTCAACGTTACTAATGAATATAATAGCATTGTAAAAAGTATAAGAAATACTAGAATAAACAAATACAAAATATGATTGACAGATTGAGCAATGGTATCTTCATCTATCATTTGATGCACAAAAAATGATGGATTCTGTTCTGTTAATTCCTCTACAATTTCTGAAAGTCCTTCTGTATTCACCTTAAGATAAGCATAGCTAACCTTTCCATTTAACTCAAAGATGGATTCTGCCGTTTCATAAGTGACGAAGAGAAAATCCGAATCCTGTTCCATAGAAAAATACCCTGTTTCAGGTACAATCTCTGCTACCCTAAGACTGTATAACTTTCCAGACGATGTTACTACTGATAATGTATCCCCTACAAAAGCTCGAAATTTTTCAGCAGTTTTCACCGAAATTACTACTTCATTTTTCTTCAAATCCGATACGTTCTTCTCTCGAATAAAGTTCATCTTTACTGCATCCTGCGGACTTGCACCAACAATATAGACGGACATTTGCTCAGAACCTGATTGCAAGTATGTTGACTTTTCAATTGTGAGTAAGCTCTCATACTCAAAATCACTAAAATCAACTTTATCTACCTGAAATAAAGCTGCATTTTCTTTAAAAATGGCAACATCGATCTCACCATATATTTCACGGTATGTATTTTCATACTGCTCTCTTATGATGGATGGCATACTTAAAATAATATAGATAACTACCGATAATAAAACTAAAAAAAGGACAGTGGCAAAACTACGAATTTTTTTCTCAAGTAAGTTGTTTCTAATATGCTTTAATATAATTCTCATAGCATTCCTCCGTCCTTAATATCTGACTTCTATAGATTATTCTGCATCATCTTTGCCCAATGCATATTGATTCATATAGATGATCTCATCGAAGTGTTCCCGCTCCTCTTTCATATGAGATACAACAATTACGATTTTATCTTCTTTCACAGAATCAATATATTGATAAAACTCATCTCTTGATTCAAAATCAAGATGAGCCGTTGGTTCATCAAAAATCATTACATCCGTATCCTTCAATATAACTCGAGCAATCTCAATCTTTTGCTTTTCTCCACCCGATGTAAAATTAATATTGATTACACCACGATCCACCAAATCTAGCAAGTCGCATGCCAAGCGGTCTAATCCTTTTGCATACAATATCTTCATCATTTGTTTTTCTGTATACGAAGTTTGGTTACACATATTAATGTAATCAAGAATTGAATTCTGTGGGAAATCAAGTTCTTGCTCCATCACTGCAAAATGTTTCTTTCTTATCTGTGCCATATTATACTGCCTTAAATCAACACCATCAATCTTAATTGTTCCAGTTAAGTACTGATACTGATCAAGGATTAGATAGATTAACGTTGATTTTCCTGAGCCATTTTCCCCTAATAGGAGATACTTCTTCCCTTTCTTAAATTCGAACGTAAGATTTTGAAGACCAACATTATGATCAAACGAAAAGCTTGCATTCTCTAAAGAAATACTGTTTACAGCTTCGCACTCTAACTCTCCATTTTGCACCTGCTCTAATTGACTTAATTCGGTTAAACGGTCATAGGAGGTTTTTGAATTCTGATAAACCTGACCAAATCCAATAAGCCCACTAATTGTTCCTAATGCAGTACTTGTATAAGTAAGTATCATACCTAATTGTCCAACCGTAATCTCATGATCAATTAAGCCTTTCCCCGCACAAAGAATAATAACGCTTGAAATAAAAAGGAATATCATACTTTGCAATAATCCATAAGAATTACTTGTAATCTGTAAGGACATACCTTGTTTTAATAAAGAAGCAAATGAATTTTTCAAACGCTGTACAAATGATTCTTGCAAATTATTGATTTGTATAAAGTTTCCGAATGTTATCTGTTCGTTGACTCCCCTTAAGTAATTCGCTGTCTCTTCACGATATGCTTTCATTTTCATATATAATTGCTTACGGAATGCTAAAAAGACAATTGCATATGTTAGACAGACACATACAAGTAAAATTGCATACTTCCATCCAATCATAATCATAATAAGTAATAATACCAGCAATAGAACTCCTTGCATAAATGCAGATTCGATGGAACTAAGCATAAAATTAGCTAATACATTAGAATCTGAATTAATTCGCTCAGATAGATAAACACTATCATATTTTTTTATTTCCAGAATCTTTACTTTATGTAAGTGTTTTAATACGTTCTCATTCACTTCATTCGCAAAGAGTAAATTATATTTTGCTATTAAATATTGCATGACATAAGTTACTCCCATTTTCGTTAATTGAATTAACACATATACAACCAGGAACCAAATTACACATTGAAATGTGCCATTATCTTGAATCATATCGATTAACATACCAATCATATATGTATTTGTCAATGAGATTACTCCAAGCAAAAAGCTAAACACTAACAAGCATACAAATAACTTATTATGTTTCCTTATGTACTGTTTGCAAAATTCCATAAGGCCATTCCCAAAATAATCCTCCATAACGTTTCCTGTAATCATGCATTCTAATTGAATACATTCACTTTTCCTTTCTTTTTCATTTGAAGTTATATTCTATAACTTTGCAAACTTTGCATCCTTACACATTTTAGCATACAACGCTCCCGAACTAATGAGACATACGACCGCAATCAAACACATAGCAAGTCCCTTTAATTGCTCCGGAATGAGCTGAATTGTAAATGAAAGTACCAGTGCGACTCCAACTTCACCTAACATACAAATAAGACTTGATGTACTCTGCTTTACCACTTCTACCTCCGAGTTCCAAACTAATTTGGGATATTTCAGATTTAGAAATAGTCCCATGGTTGCAACCCAAATACTATAACAGATTGGTAATATAAACAAAAGAATGTTATATAATAACTGTCCTTGAATATTTGTCATAGTTACAACTGCACATACTAAGGATACTGGTAATGTCAATACTAAGTTTGCAATAATTTTAGCCAGATAAATCTTCTTCGTTGAAATTGGCAATGATTTAAGAATCCAGATTGCTTCTCCTTCTAGGGAAACACAAATCCCGGAATAACAGCAGACTGCGACCAATGCCATAATTGTAAATGTCATAGAAATCATCATACTATCACCTATCACTTCTGTTCCTAATGCAATTCCAACAAAATCTAATTGTCGAATGACTTTATTAGGATCTCCGAATAAGAGGCTAAAACTAAAAATAATTGCGAATATTGGACCAATACCTAAGTTTATAAGACAGGTACTTGATGAAAAAAATCTTCGGATTTCTTTCTCACATAAAGCCAATAACTCGCTCTTTTCTTTGAATGATATTTTCCTTTTCCAATTTGCCACACTATGCATTGTGATTTTCAGATGTAATTTCTGATACCTCTTAGACAAATATCCAATCGTTCCAACTCCTAATAGGGCAGAAATAGCTAAAATCAATAAAAATACTAATAAATCATCACAAATAATTGCTTTTACATATATCGCTATCCATTTAAAATATCCCATGACCTGTTTGCATAAATCAAAAGTAGATTCCTGCAACATTTCCTGTGAAACTGCTTGACTACTAAGCTTTGCACTTATATCTAGTATTTTATTATCTGCAACAATCAGTGTAATTGGAATTAATGTACACAAAAGTAAACGAATCACTTTTGAAATAATCTGTGAATGTTTAAACTGATACGAAATACTTGTAATCAACATATCTAAAATAGTGGCAAGCATCATCGGTATCACTGGAATGATAATGGCTAACAACATCATCCTTACATAAGTAAAGACATTGGCATGTGTCACTACTAAATATGGAATATCCATTGGATAAAGAATTAAAATTGCAATTAATTCATTCCTAAGATATAAGAGACCAAACCTACTGATGATAAGTTCCCTTGTAGGAATAGGAAGAGATGCTAATAAATCATATTCCTTATATCCATACAAATCTCCATTGACACGAAAAATGGTCAATAGAAATTGCAATACAATTGTACAAAAAATCGAGCATTCTAGTACCAGTTCTTTCTGCCCCGCTACTAATAGAGAGGTAGATGATAGTAAACTTATAAATATGATCACCAAAAATAAAATTCCTTGTGCTATCATAAGTACATATCTTCGTTTCTTCTCTTCTTTACTTTCTTGCTTCCTTGAATCAAGATTCAACATCTCAATCATTCGTATCTGAATTAATTTTAGCCACATTTTTTGAATGTTCCTTTTCACTCTTGATGATTTACATCACTGTCTATTTTAACGTAACCGCAAAATAATAATGCGTTCAAATTTAAAATTACTCCATCCCTTTGCGAGTTGGAGTAATTCACTATAATTCACATGCGATTTTTGATAGATTGGAGTTTTTCACTCAAAGGTGCCAGATCTGCCAGCTGTTCATCGGTCATATCTTTACTCGGCCGATGCTCCAGCAGAAATTTAAGATATCCGTAAATATTCAGATCGTGTGCTTTTGCCATCTCAACCATTCTATAGACCACTGCACTGGCATTCGCTCCGTCTACGGAACTACTGAACAGCCAGTTTTTCCGGCCTACTGCAAATGGACGGATTGCATTCTCACTGAGATTATTGGTAAAGCTGCAGCGTCCGTCTTCCAGATAGGTTTCCGCTGTGTCTCGGCGATTCAGAACATAATTCACTGCTTTATCCATCCGGCTGTTCCGGACTGGTTTCTGCTGAGCAAGCCACGACCAGAAAGCCTCCAGAACAGATTTTTCTTTCTCAAGACGCATCTGTTTCCGTTTTTCATAATCTCCAGGATACTTTTTGTTAATGGAGTCTTCCATAGCGAATAACCGGTTGCAGTACTGGACTCCCTGCACTGCCGGCTGGCTGGAAATAGTTCTGTGAACAGTAGATAATCCAGTTGGCGAGAGTGGTGCGGCTGATCTGAGCTCCATACTGTTTCCAGCCTTTCCCCTGCCGATAAAGTGGAAGTCCGTTGGCATACCTCTGATACATCGTCCATGCAACAGCAGAGGCTGATGCAGGTCCTTTGCCTACCAGAGCCGCCGGAACATGAGACTTTATAATCACAGGCTTTTCCGTATCGCCAACCCCTTCCTTGCAGGATGGACATCCGTAACTCTGACTGTAGTATTTGATCACTTTACAGATGGCAGGAATGAATTCCAGTTCCCGGCGGACATACTCCTCACCGATCAGAACCATCTGCGTGCTACAGGTCGGACAGATCTGCTCTTCTTCCGGAAGAGGGATAACTACTTTTTCAACTTTCAGCCCTTTGAAAAGATCCGCATGGGTTGCCTTCTTTTTACGGGTATGTTTCCGAATGACGATCTCTTCTTCCAACAAAGGCAAATCCTGTTCCATTTCTGCTTCATCGAAGAGATTCTGTTGTCTCGAAATATCATCGGATCTACTTTCGCTGGATGAGCCAAAGAGTTTTTTTGTCAGATAGTCAACTTGTTCCTGTGGTGCTTTCTCATGACTAGACTTTTCGACAATAATAAGACGTAAAGATTTGATCAGCTCAGTCTGTTCAGATACCATTGTTTTCAGTTGTGATATCGTATCTTTCAGCTCTCGAAGCTGGATATCTTTCGCACTGGAAGCCAGTCCCGTCTTCTTCCACAGAAAAGGAAAAGAGCACTGGACGCCGCATCCATCCTAAGCTGATCTTCTATAACAGCGCATAGTCCATCAATGGATTTCCGCATATCAGTGTAGCCGCAGACAATATAAATCTTTTCAAGTCCGGAGATATCGCCTAACATGAAAGCTCCTGAAGCAGGCGGAATGTCCTGGTGAGCAGGACCGGATCTGCAGCATTGCTGATGCGGACCGTGATATCCTTCATGGCAACTTCAATCGTATGTGAATTGTCAAGGTACGGGTTTTGCATCTGTGATGCTGTATGCGGTTCCGGAACGTGATCCGGAACAATGTCAATGGGAACCACGTCCTGTTTCGGGCGGGGAACCTCAAGATGACCGTAATTCGGTGGTGGGATCTGATCCGCTGCCGTTTTCCGACAGCGGCTGACCCAGATGTAAAAGGTGCTTACTGCAATGTCGTTTTCACGGCACCAGTCAGCATCTGTCATGCCGCTCTGGCGGCATTCATTGATAAGCCTGATCTGTTCCGCCATCGGAACACGGGCTTTGCGAGTACCTGCCATAACCTATCCTCCATAATTGTAGTAAAATAGTCTAAATATCTATCGACTACAATTATAGGAAAAACCTAGGACGAGAAAATCCGCAGGAATATTTGACGGTTACATTTTAACTTTCACGGTTGGCACTCCCTATTGGAATCAACATACTGTAAAAATATATTCTCAAGTGTACCATGTTCTGTAATATCGTTCATTTCACCCGTAAACACTAATTTTCCTTCATTAATCATAGCAACTTTGTTGCATAATTTTTCTGCAACCTCCAACACATGAGTGGAGTAAAAAATCGAGCTGCCAGTCTGGCACAAATCATTCATTTCCTGTTTTAATACAAGACTCGCCTTTGGGTCTAACCCTACAAATGGTTCATCTAAAATAAGTAATCTTGGTTTTCGAACGAATGCTGAAATTAGTAAAAGTTTCTGCTTCATACCATGCGAATACGTATGAATGGGATTTTCAAGATTTTCTAATAGTTCAAATTTTGTAGCCAAATCAACGATGGCTTTCTTTCTCTCTGTACTTGAAATGTGGTATACATCACTAATAAAATTCAAATACCGTATTCCTGATAAGTGTTCATATAGTACTGGCTGATCCGGTATATATGCAATTTCCTTTTTGCATTCTAATGGATTATCTTTCATCGACTTACCATTCACTAAAATCTCGCCTTCTTCAAAATCAAGAATTCCTGCAATTGCTTTAATCGTTGTTGTTTTTCCTGCACCATTATGTCCAATAAATGCAAATAAATCTCCATCTTCTACGGTAAGTGAAACGTCCGATACTGCTTTTTTCACTCCTTGATAAGTCTTTGAAAAATTAAGAATTTCCAGCATATATGTTCCTACACCTTCCTAAATAAACTTATAAATAGGCATTTGCGAAACGCCATAAGCCGCATAAATACGGCATTTTTTTGTTTTCAAAATAAAATATCTCCTCTTGGTTTACCTATAAACTTATAGAGAATTTCCTCCCGAAGGCAGAAATTCTCCATAGTCAAAAGGACTAGTCTTATGACTCAGTCCAACGCCAAGTAATAGTCCAAAGTGCGGTACCTACTGCTACGGCTAATAGATAACCAGCTGCTAAATATAAAGCAACTGCTGCAGCACCTACATATAATCCTGTAAATGCAGAAGAACCTGTAACTTGATTCTCGATATTTACGCTTGGTGATTCATATGCTTCTTTCATTCGTATTCCCTCCTTCCCTTAAAAGAGTTCTATTGAAAACAAAAAAATCAAGCGTTGGATCCTTTTGTTCTCCCCTTAAGCAAAGTCTTTCATCTTACAAGAATAGATATATACATTCTTATTGTTGATTTCCTTCTTTAACTCACCATCTTTTTTGAAAATTTCATGACAAAGAGTATCTTCAAATGAATAATATTGTAATATGAAATCTTCTTTTGGGAGCTTCTGAGTACTCATCTGGAAGATATCACAGTAAATCTTATATATAAATTGGAAGAATTGATTTAGTACAGCTGTTGAAATATTTTTATCCTTCACCATAATGGCTAAGATGCGTAACCCTTGAATTCTTATGTCCGGTTGGACCGTCATACATACAACTACTTCATCACTTGCATCTCGAACTTCAAATGTACCTTCAATTGCATTAATCCATGATACCTTTAATGTATTAGGAGTTGTTGCAAGATCATAGTTTATATATGGTGATGTGCATTCTAAATGGTCACGGAACATTTGAGCTGCTTCTTCTGATGCATCATATTGAAGGCAACGCAACGTATAAGAATCACATTGTGCCTCATATCGCTCTAGAAGATAATTATCCTCTGGAATATCAATAACACCAATTCTCCACATTTGATGAATTGCGCTATCGATATCTGCATAGATATCTACATTCTTTGGAATAAAATATCTATCTTTCATTTTATGAGCAATATCTTCAATCGTATTAAAACCATTGCTAGAATCTAATATAAATTTTGCTATTTTATTGATTCTTATTTTTCCCAATGCACTAAACTTACAAGTGGAAAAAGAATATTCGCCATTTTTGCTTTGGCTAAAACCCACGATTTCAGATTCCAATTTCTTAGGGCAAGCCTTTTTCATCTTAATCAGTATTTCTTCATTCATCGCTTTTTCTACACCATCTTTCTATTTAATCTATTTTTTAAAGAACGAAAATACATAAATGCTCTTATCTTCGTCATCACATTTTCTTAAACAAATCTCTTTCTCAAACCCGATATCAAATAAATGTTGTTTCGTTTCTTCTGTTAGACTCTTACCGTTGATTACAAATTTAACTTTCAGTAAGTTTTCTCTTCTCTCCCAGATATTCTCAAGCATGTATTTCATTAGTTCTGTATTATTAAAATTGCACAAACTAATATTACAAAAATTAAAATTATCTTCACCCTTGATATCAACAAGAATTATATCTTGAATCTCTTCGTCATCATCTACTTGCGCATATGCTACTAACTCATCATCAAAAAATGATTTTCGAATTGCTCTAGCATTAAATTGCTCAAGAACATAATCATAATTGATTATATAATCTTCTGCTTTTCCTACTTTCTTCTCTTTTAAAAACATAGTGATATCAACGACATCTTCGCTAAACAGTTCCTTAATCATAAACTTCTCCATTCTTATAATAATATTTGTAGCTAATGAAGTTATTCTCGGATTAGTTTTTCATAAAATGCATCCATCTTTGCGATACAGTCATCTTCTAATGCATCAAAGGCAATAACTCCTTTTCCAACTGACGGTAATTCGTTCCTTAACTGCAACAAATTCATCTGCTCAGCTAACTTTATTGAATCTTTCATTAGTTGAAATAACTTGTGATCCCACATTTCAAAGTAATCACGCTCTAAATACTCATGAATACTATGGTTCTTCAAATTGCCAACGGCAATTGGTATGTAAGGGCTTAATAGTAAATCTCCACTGGCATTGACTTGAATAAAGCTAATTTCTTTTGAACCATCTACCATAATATGATCGAGTGGATCAATCCAATCAACCATGACTCTCGATGAGATTGCATGATCTATCTTTCTCTTATGTAACTTTCTAGAAAGTTCACTATACTCTTTTCGATTCAGTAGTTTTTCATTTAAGTTTTCTTCTGCTCGACCGATTAACATCAATGGTTGTACACGGAACAACTCAACATGCAACTCTTCACACAACGTAATTGCTTCATCAATTTCATGAATATTCTCTTTGGTTGGGCAAAATGCGATACTGATTAGAAGATCACTATTGTAACGCTCTCTCTCCTCATCGACATACTTAATTGCCTGAATCACTTTTTGAAAAACACCTTGTTTATTTCGAAGCCAATCATGGGTTTTGCTACTTGCTCCATCCATGCTGAATTGAATTGAGGATAGATTCGACGTAACCATTCGTTCTGCCACTTCTCTAGTAACTATCTCGCCATTCGTAACCATATTGATATCCATGGATGGATACTTTTGTTTGCCTTCTTCAACAAAAGAAAAGGCTCTTTCTTTCCGTAAAAGTGGTTCCCCTCCACAGATACAAAAGGAATCTGGCTCAACGGATGCTAAATCTCTTAGTATTCGATCCAATTTCTCATCCGATAACTCTTTCCAATCGTTATTTTCACCGCTATGATTGTAACAGTGTAAGCAATTCAGCGTACATCTTCTAGTAATATCAAATGCAATTAAACCTATTTTACGCACCATGTACCTCCGCATGCTCTTTCTGTAATTGAATCAATAAATCATCCATCTTGTTGCTCCAGTCCGGATCTAATAAGTCGAAGCGAACTTGTCCATAACCAATGGATGGCAAAGCAACGATTTCACTTAAATCCATATGTTCCGGTGTCACCATCAATGAACGTACATACTTATAAAGTTCATGATTCCAAACTTTATTCCAATCAAATTCTGTATATTCTTTCAAACTACGATTTCTAATATTACCAAAGGCAATTGGAATATATGGTGTGAATAGGACATCACCATAAGCGTTTACTTGAATAAATCGAAGTTCATCCACATCTTCAATGAGTAAATGGTCCATTGGGTCTCCCCATTTTGTTTCAAGCCTTTCTCCGCTTCTTGCGTTTATGCTATTACGATTCTTTAATCTTCTTGCTAAATCACGGTATTCCGCTTTTGATAATACATATTCTCGGAGGAACTCTTTCGCTCTTCCTAAGAGCATAAGTGGTTGTACACGGAAAGAGTTTATATCAAGTGATTCACAGAAATCGATTACTTCTTCTAATTCTGGAAGATTCTTTTTTGTCGGGCAGAAAGAAATGCAAATATCGGTGTCGATTCCCAAACGTTTTCTACTCTCTGATAAATAACGAAGTGCAGACGTTGCAGCTTCATACATTCCTTCTTTATTTCTAAGCCAATCCACTGTCTCAGGACTTGCTCCATCTAAACTAATCTGGATATTTTTAAATCCTGCTTTCCACAAGTCTTCTGCAACTTGTGCAGTCATTAATTGACCATTCGATACCATATTGATAGAGCTGTTAGGATACTTGTCTTTTGCAATATTGGCAATTTCCATAATTGCATCTTTTCGTAATAAAGGTTCTCCGCCACACATACACATTGATTTTGGATTACACTCCAAAATGTTTGTTGCCATTGTAATTAATTCTTTGTCTGTCAACTCTTCATCGCATGTCGTTTCTTTCTCATCTCCACTAAAATTAAAGCAATGTAGACAGCGTAATGTACATTTTTTTGTTACATCAACCCCTGCAGAAAATAACTCTTTCATTCATAAACTCCTTTCATCCTTCGTCTAATTCATTTTTCTTTTGTGTTTTGTCTTTCATCATCAAGTAAAAGCCTGTACCTAAGAGCAAAATTGCCATCATTGCTAAAACAATATGAAATGCCAAATTCATTGGCAGCATCTGATATAACCACTTCCATACAACAAATGAAATCACAGTTAGATAAATTCGAATTCGTATACAATATAGAACAGAATTCTTTTCCACCATCATATATCCTAGAAGCATACTAAGTAAGAAAAAATAAATACCCTTTTTTACATTCAGCTGAAATATGCCGCAGAATAATGCCTGAATTACAATTGCACTGTAGATAGAGCACGATCTTTTTAATCTTTTAAAAATGACTCCACGAAACAATGTTTCTTCTGCAATTGGCAAAAGTATTAGCTCTGCTAACACCGCTGACATACCAAATGAAAAAGATAAGCTCTGTACAGATAAGAATTCTTTTCTAAAACTCATTGTATCGCTACTAACAAGTAAACAATAACAACAGGTTGCTAATATAATACCGATTATAAAAATTGCAGTAACTGCAACATGATTGACGTTGAAGTATTTTACTAACTTCTGATCACCTTTTTCATAATAATGAATCCAGTAATGAATTCCATAGATAATTGCAATTACACTAATACTAACCATAGAAAGCATCGTAAAATAGTTTGTTGAACTAAGCTCTGTAGTAAGCATCTCTAAAATCACAGCTTCATCTTCAATTCCTTGACCAGTGTAACGAACAACTAAGATATTTTGATATACAATCGATACAACCAGTTGTGTTACGTTTAGTATGACTCCTGCTATCACAAACGTTATAAATGCTTGGATTACGCTTGATATTTTACTCATCTTTTTTATCCTTTTTCAGATTTGCAAGCGCAACTGCGCCAATAATGATAACGAAAATGATTACAGTAGCAATATTTTGTAAAATTTTGCTTTCAAGAATCAAAGAAACCATAAAAACGATGACATCTAATGAAATTAGATACAATACTTTTGAAAAACCTTTTGCAGTTTTTTCTCTTTCTTCTTCTGGCACATTTTTGATTCCTGCAATCAAAGATGTACCTTTCCCCATACGTAATAATGTTGCAAAACCTGCAATAAAAACTATTAGAACAACGCATGTCACTATATCTTCTACCATGTTCTTTCTCCTTTCTCTTGTGATCTAGCTAAGTGAATCTAGATACTCTAATACTTTATTTTTCTTATATTCTTCTAAAAATTCTTTCTTCACCTCTCTAATTCTCCCTACATAGTTTGGATTAGAAAGAACTTCTTGCACTGCTTTTAATAACTCTTTTGCGTTTCCCTGGGATAATTGTCTGTCTTTTAACCAAACTCCAATTCCTAATTTTTCTATTGCTAATGCAGATTGAAAACAGTGATAATTGATTGGATAGACAACCATTGGAGTCTCATTTAAAATTGCTTCTCGGATTCCTGAAAGTCCTCCATGAGAAATCATCAATTTATGACTGCCTAAAACCTCCAACTGATTCACAAATGAAGAAAGATTCATCTTCTCTGGTAACTTACTGAGTTTTTCTTTGACATCTTCGTAATAAAAATCTCCTCCTGTTGTTATCGTCACCTTCTCTCCACTCGAAATAAGCGCTTTTGAAATATGTACTAGCAATCGCATCGAATACGGATCTGTTACCGTTCCTTGTGTAACAAAAATTCCATCTTTTTTTTCTGCAATTGGTGGTATCTTACAATCAAATCCACAAAATTGAATATGCTCTAATTCAGATGTATAAGCGTCATAAAAATCTTTCGTTACATATGCAAATTTCATATCTGCTTTCAGAAGTTTGTCTCCATGAAGGCCTGCCAACTTATTTGCCTTTTTATTCAATTTTCGAGTTACTGCCTGACTATACTCTATGTATTCCTTGGTTGATATAATCTCTTCCTCTGGTCTAAGGTGATAATCTCCATACTCCATATCCACCTTGATTTCTCTTAATACCACTTCTTCATAAAATTTTTCATAAATAGAAGTAACTTCATCCATGTCTGTCGCTGCTTCCATATCAATGCAAGGCAAGTGATATTTTCTTCCTAATAGCAACCCCCAAACTGCCGTCGAATCATATAGAATAATATTTGGAGCAATCTCCTTCATATATGGTTCTAATGTATTACAAGCAAGCCCATATAATTCTTTGCCGTTTGTTATATTCCACTCCAAATTATCTCTTGTAAATAGAGCCATAAAATGTGATTTCACACTTTCTCGCTGTTTCACTTGCGCTTTATTCATTTTCATTTCAAAACTGTTTAAGATCATTGGATGATAGGTGATACATGTAGCCCCACACTCTTCTAACATCTGAAAATGCTTTGGCGCCCCTACACAATACACTTCGTATCCCTGGTCGATTAATGTTCGAATCATGGAAAGATTCGGTATGATATGCCCATATAAAGGTATCATAAAGAACAAGATCTTATATTTTTTTCTACTCATAAACATACTCATTATCTCTCCTTGAGTTAAGGAATTGTTTTAGTCTTTCATAATCATGAATTGTGTTAATATTAAAATATGCTTCTCCCACAATATATGGATGAATCAAATTTCCTTTTTGAATGATTCGTTGGAATAGATCCACTAATTCTCTCTCTCTACGAATAGAATTCATTGGTACTAAGGAAAGCAGCTCACATACATCTTTTCGAAAAATAATATTTCCCGTTCCGAGATAGGAGTTATAGGGTATTTCTGGTTTCTCTACAAAATCATAGAGGCAACCGTTCTCTCGAATTCGAAATGTATAATTTTTTTTCACTTCATTAATATTTTCTGTTTCTATCACACCAACCATACATTGCAATTGCCTTTTATAAAATTCCTCAATCGTTTCCTGGTAATGATTTTTGTAAACGAATTCATCACCAAGCGCTAAGATAAAATCATCATTAATAACATCAATTGCACTTTCAATAGATGGAATAATACCTCTTTCTTTGTCTTCTGGTTGATAACAATATGTAATCTTCATACCATTCCTAGAATGGCCCACTTGCTGAATAATACCCTCTGCTTTATATCCTACGACAATGATACATTCTGTTATACACTCTACTCTAGCAAAATTATCAATATGATATGTAATGAGCGGTTGACCCTCTACTGGAATTAAGCATTTGTTGTTTTTTGCTGTAAATTCTCCAATTCGAGTCCCTTTCCCTGCTGCCAGAATTACTGCTTTCATAGTTCTCCCTCATTTTCCTAAATACTGGAAATTTTAAAATTATTAATTTCTTAGTGAAACTATCAAATCCATTTACGACCAAATAACCGTTTGTTTTGTATTTTGGTTATGATTGTTACTTTTGTCAAATTTATTTGTATAAAAAGTGAATACGTTGTTAACGAAGATGGAATTCCTTGTTGCCCCAAAGATTAAACACTTACTATGAAAGCCCTTGGCTTCCATAGCATGATGGAAGTTTACTATGAAATCAGAAGGAACATTATCAACAAAAGCAGGTATTAAAAAATACAAATTTGTTTGCCCTAAGATGATTTGGGATTACAATCCTCAAATTCAAAGAGCTCACAGAAAATGTATTTGCGAAACCCCATGTACTGATTCTAAATGTGGCAGAATGATTTATATCTACCCAGAACAAGATTTAAGAACTTACACTGGCACACTCAGAGGAACAGATGATTGGATTTCCACCTACAAGTTCAGAACCACGGTTGAGCGTTCCATCAACCATTTCAAAGATAGTTTTTGTCTTGCAGGAAGAAAAACTCAAAACGAAAAAACTCTTCATTCTGATTTAATTCATGCTGGAATAACCCAGTTAATAACTGTTGTTCTTGCAGATAAGATTCATCATCACGAATATCTTCGTAGCATAAAGCCTTTGATAGCATAAGTTGTGTCAACTTCATAGCCTTGTAAGGCCTATTAAAGTGCGTCAAAAACATATAACCCATTGTTTTCAATCCTTTACCTGCAAATTTTCGTCCATATTACCCAACAAAATATGCAACTTCAAATTTTTCTTGTACTAACTTTGGATAAAATAATATCATAAAAACGGATCAACTTTTCTTCTATGTAATTATTCCGAGTATACATGTAACTATTTTTGTCAAATAATAATTACATGAGAGGGGATGGTTATGTCTGGAAAAAATCCGTGGGGAAATGGGAAGCAAAGATGTACGAACGGATCCAGGAAGCGGTCTGTCTTCTGGATCCGGATTATATTTGCCAATTCCATGTCGGAGAGGAAACCCATGCTCGTGACCTGCAGAAAATCTGCCGGTTTCTGGAACGTCAGACGATCTATGACTGGCATATGGCCACTTTTCAGAGCCGGAATAACTACTGTAAGACAGACGCGGATGCTACCTTTATACACATGAAAGATGACCATATGAGGAATGCCCAGCTGAAGCCGGGATATAACGTGCAGATCGCAGTGGACAGCGAGTACATCGTGACCGCTGGATGACGTATAATAAGTTTTGCAAAAATAAAAACTTGCAAAAATAGACATGGTCTATAGCTGTTTGGTAAAATTAAGTCACCACAACCAAATCTATCAAAGGAGGCTATAAAACCATGTCTGATAAGATTATACAACTAAATGAGGACTTAATAAAGCACGATTTAAAAGATCTTGTTCGCGATCTTGTTCGCAGCAGTATCGAAGAAACTTTGAATGCTCTACTCGATAAGGAAGGCGATGAATTAGTTAACGCTGAAAAATATGAGCGTTCCTCCGAGCGTCAGGGATATCGTTCCGGGCATTATAAGAGAAACCTTCATACTACAGCAGGGGAGGTAGAATTGAAGGTTCCTAAACTCAAGGGCGTTCCTTTTGAAACAGTCATTATCGAACGTTACCGCCGCAGAGAATCTTCTGTTGAGGAAGCATTGATCGAAATGTATCTCGCTGGAGTTTCCGTTCGGCGTGTGGAAGATATCACCGAAGCTTTGTGGGGAACGAAGGTATCTCCTGGAACAATCAGTAACCTGAATAAAAAGGCTTATGAGCATATCGAAACCTGGCGTACCCGTCCGCTTTCCGGAGATTATCCCTATGTTTATGTAGATGGCGTCTACCTGAAACGCAGCTGGGGTGGTGAGATCCAAAATGTTTCCGTCCTGGTTGCAATCGGTGTCAGCCAGGATGGATGCCGTGAAATCCTTGGCGCTGCGGAGGGTATGGAAGAGGATCGTGAGAGCTGGCATTCTTTCTTTGTATGGCTGAAAGAACGAGCGCTTACTGGCGAACGTCTGATCATCGGCAATAAAAATCTCGGTATGCTGTAAACCATCCCGGAAGTCTTTCCGGAGGCCAGATATCAGCGTTGCACCGTACATTTTTACAGGAACATTTTTTCTGTTACACCTCGAAACAAAATGAAAGCCATAGCTCTTATGCTTAAGGCCATTCATTCGTATAATCATCTTGGAACTTCAACATAATGTGTCTCCTATCATAGTGTATAGTGATGTACAACTATAGAACAGCATATTTTGTTGAAGTTTTTTATATCAACTAGTACAACCCATACTAATTACCGATACCTTTCAAGCAGGATAATTTTTCATATGCAAGGCGGAGGAATGAGGCGTAGCGGTGGCGATCAAGCAGGAGAAACTTTCTCCATAAAAAAAATTTCCGCTCGTTTACACTGAATTTTGGAGATGCAGCGCCCATCCACATATCGGAAAAGCGTAAAAACCGCCAAGACAATAGAGACTAGATTTTTGATATCAATATTTCATAGTATTATATCAAAAAATGATAATTATTTCATCTGTTTTCTAACTATAATCCTGATTAGATACTATAAAATTTGTGTGCGAAAGGACAATCCTGTAGCAACCTTCGCAGCCACATATAAAAAGGAGAAAAATCATGCAACATTTTCCACACCTGTTTTCCCCCATTCAAATCGGGAACACAACCGTAAAGAACCGTATTTTCATGCCGCCCCTGTCCACCAACCTGGCCGACAAAGGCTATGTGACAGACGCTTTAATTGAACACTATTCCAACCGGGCCAAAGGCGGCGTTGGCCTGATTATCACAGAAGTAACAACGGTAGAGCCTGTTTACACTTATCTGCCGGGAGACATGTCCATCTATGACGACAGCTACATACCGGGCTGGAAAAAGCTGGTGGACGCTGTGCATCAGTATGACGCCAAGATTTTGTCACAGCTTTTCCATCCGGCTTACATGGCTTTTCCCATTCCCGGAACGCCTCAGTTAATTGCCCCCTCCCACGTAGGACCCTATTATGCCAAATCAGCGCCCCGGCCGGCCACTGTCGAAGAACTCCACACCATTGTAAAACAATTCGGCCAGGCGGCTCACCGTTTTCAGCAGGCAGGCGGCGACGGAGTGGAAATCCAGGCCGCCCATGCCCACGGCCTGTTAGGCGGTTTTCTCACGCCCCTTTACAATAAACGCACCGACGAGTACGGCGGAGATATCAACGGACGCCTGCGCCTGACGCTGGAAGTAATCGAAGCCATCCGGAAAGAATGCGGAGAAGATTTTATCATCGACGTGCGGATTTCCGGAGACGAATACAGTGACGGCGGCCTCACCTTAAATGACATGATTTATGTGTCAAAACAGTTAGAAAAGGCTGGCGTAGACTTTATCCATGTATCCGGCGGCAACACCATTAAGCGGGGCAGTTCCATGCCTGCGCCGGGAACCTCACCGGCTCCCCACGCACACGCTTCAGAAGAGATCCGCAGGCATCTGACCATTCCGGTTTCCACCGTAGCCCGCATTAACGAACCCTGGATTGCGGAAGAATTGATTGCAAACGGCAAAACGGATATCTGCATGATTGGCCGTCCCAACCTCTGCGACAGCGAATTCGCCAACAAAGCCGCTGCCGGCAAAACAGACGACATCCGGCCTTGTATCGGCTGCGGCCGCTGCCTGACCGGGATCATGTTCGGCAAGCCCATTGCCTGCACCGTCAATCCTTCCGTAGAATCCGACGCCGTAGAACCTGCGCCGGAAAAGAAAAAAGTATTAGTCATCGGCGGCGGCCCGGCAGGCATGGAAGCGGCCTACACCGCCAAAATGCGGGGACATGAAGTAGTTCTCTGTGAGAAAAATCAGGAACTGGGCGGACTGCTTCGTCTTGCAGCCGTGCCAATCGGAAAACAGGAGCTGTGCAAAGTCGTCAAATTTATGGCCAGAAGGCTTGCCAATTCCGGAATCGAAGTCCGTCTGAACTGTGAGGTCACTCCTGAAATGATTTCTTCCGATTTTGAAGGGTATGAAATCATCTGCACTGCCGGCGCAGCGCCAAAGGTAATCAAACCCTTCCAGTGTTTCAAACAGACCATGACTGCGGATGATGTTTTATCCGGCAAAGGTTTCCCAGGACGGAAAATCGTAATTCTCGGCGGTGGCTCTGTAGGCTGTGAAACCGCAGATTACCTGGCTCCCCTGATTGACGACAAATTCCCTGCAAACCGGGACGTAACCGTTATTGAAATGACCGATACGCTGATGGCCGGGGAAGGCGGCCCCGCAAAAAGCGCGCTGACTCAGCGCCTCATCCGCAAAGGCGTCAAACTGGAATTAAACAGCGCTGTCACAAAAGTGGACGAAACCTCTGTCACCTATGAAAAAGACGGCAAAGAATATGTCATAAATGATGCTGATACGTTAATTTTTGCCGTAGGCTACACCCCAACGCCTGTTGCCTGCAGCCATGCCCACATGTTGGGAGACTGCGAGCATGTGGGAAACCTGAAAGATGCCATCACAGCAGCCCATAATTTTGCAAAAACAATATAAAACCAGCAATTAATCTTACTCCGGCGGTTAAATATCGCTGCAGCGATTGATGAGGGTCTGCTCCGCTTTATCGGACACAACGCAGCAGACAATTACATATTACCTGTGTATCAGAATATAAACTGCTTATACAAAACCAAACTTATACCCGTGAGCGAAATCATTTGCCAGAAGATTGTTCATAGCTTTGAGGAAAAAGCAAATGATTTGGCAAATAAGTATGCTCGTGAGTATAATAATTACATAAAAAGGAGAACAACCGCTATGGGAAAAAAATTATTAGAACCAATCCAAATCGGCAGCATGACACTGAAAAACAGAATTATGTTCCCCCCGCTGACTACCGGCTATGAAGAACGGGACGGCTCCATCGGCCAAAGGAGCCTCAGCTTCTACGAACGCCTGGCCAAAGGCGGAACTGCATACATCGTAATCGGCGATGTTGCGCCTGTCCGCACCGCTTCCCCTACTCCGATGCTCTATGACGACAGCCAGATTCCGGCATTCCAAAAACTGGCTGACGCGCTGCATGCCCACGGCAGCAAATTGGCGCTGCAGATTTTCCATCCGGAATATGACGTACAGGGTGTGGGCCGGCTGATTATGGGCGCAAATATGGCAAGGAAGGCCGCCAAAGACGCACAGGCTGCCGGAAACCAGGAAGAAGCAAAAAAGCAGACGGAACTTGCAGAAAAAACAACCAAAGAAGCCTATGCCAAGCTGCGCCATGATATGCAGCACTTTGTAGATGAAGCCACCGTAGAACAGTTAGCCCAAATCCGCCAAAGCATTGCCAACTGTGCAAAAAGGGCGGAACAGGCCGGCGTCGACGCCATTGAAATCCACGGCGACCGTCTGCTGGGCTCCATGTGCTCCACGCTTTTAAACCACCGCACAGACGGATACGGAGGAAGCCTTGAAAACCGCACCAGATACTCTCTGGAAGTTGTGGCAGCCATCAAAGAAGCTGCTCCCTCCCTGGCTGTGGAATATAAACTGCCGGTGATCACCGTAAATCCGGACGGCTCCCTTCGTGGCAAAGGAGGACTTCTGGAAGAAGAAGCCGTTTCTTTTGCAAAACTTTTGGAACAGGCAGGGGTGGATATGATTCAGGTGGCCCAGGCAAACCACACTGGAAATATGGGCGACACCATACCGCCCATGGGGGCTGTTCCCTATAACTGGACCCTTCCCGCCGCAAAAAGAGTAAAAGCCGCCGTTTCCATCCCCATCGCCACAGTAGGAAGAGTCGTCACTGTCGAAGCCGGCGAAGAAATTTTAAACCAGGGCGAGGCAGACGTCATCGGATATGGAAGATCTCTGCTGACAGACCCGGATATTGCAGTCAAAACAGCATCCGGCGAATGCATCCGGGAATGCTTAAACTGCAACAAAGGCTGTGTGGACGCCATTCAGAACCGCCGGTATATTTCCTGTGTCCTCAATGCCGAAAACGGCGATGAAGCAACGATTTTCCTAAAAGAAGTTTCCACTGCCAAAAAAGTTGCTGTGGTCGGCGCAGGAATCGCAGGGTTAGAAGCTGCGCGGGTTGCCGCAAAACGGGGACATCACGTAACCCTTTTTGAAAAAGGAGACAAAATCGGCGGACAAATCCATTTAGCCGCCGTACCGCCCAGAAAAAATGAAATCCTCAGAGCCGTTACTTATTATGAAAAAATCCTGCCCACGCTTTCTGTGGAACTGAAACTTAACGCCCAGCCTTCCTCTGCCGAATTAAACAGCTTCGACACAGTAATCGCGGCAGTTGGCGCTCACAATATGGCTCTTCCCATGCCGGCAGAAAACAGCAATATCCTCTCCTCCTGGGATGTCTTGGCAGGGACAGAAGTTTTTGGCACATGCGCTGTCTTAGGAGGCGGCCTGGTGGGAACAGAAACTGCCGAATATCTGGCAGCTCGGGGACATAGAGTGATTATCATAGAAATGCTGGATAAAATTGCAGCCGGAGAATCCGGAACTGTTATGCCATTGATCACAAAGGACTTTGAAGATCATAACGTAGAACAGCATGTAAACACAAAAGTAACAGAAATCCGGGACAATGTCATCTACGCAGTCAATACTGCTGATGACACAGAACTCACCATTCAGGCGGACACCATTGTCAATGCACTGGGCTCTAAGAAAAATGCATTTGACGAAACCGGCATTACTGCTCCGATTACTTACATCGGGGACTGCTCTGGCGAACGGACTGCAGACATTGCAGCGGCAATCCGCGGCGGATACCATGCGGCAAATGAGATTTAACAGCGTCTATTCCCCTGCAATATAATATTACTCCGGCGGTTAAATATTGCAGAATTTTACATTTTTCCGTCTTTCTATCTTGATTATCAGCAGAAACAGCAGTAAAATAATACCAGTATTTTTATACTGTCAAACAATCGCATTATATCAAGGAGATGAAATTATGTACGAAATGAAACCAGAATACTACACGGGAATAGACACCATTGACAAGGAACACACAAGGCTCTTTGAACTGGCGCAGGAAACGAAGGATTTACTTTGTGATGATTTTATCTTGGATAAAACAGACAACTTAGTCCATCTGATTTCTGAATTAATCAACTATACTCGGACACATTTTTCCCATGAGGAAGAATATCAGAGAAGCATCAACTATCCTGATATTGAGGCGCACATTGCCCTGCACCGCAAATTCGAAGATAAACTGATGGAATTTGATTTGGATTCTCTGGGAGATGATTATACCAGCCAGAATGCAACCGTGGAAGAGCTGCTGGGATTTCTGACTTCCTGGCTGATCAACCATATTCTGCAGGTAGATATGCGGTATGTAAAAAAATAAGCTGACGCTTTGATACATAGAGAAGGGCTGGGGAACCATGAAATCCGTCATGTTCCGACAGCCCTGTCTTTTGTTACATTTCTTCCGGTATAATCACTGCCGCTACCAGATACACAAAGATTCCTGTGGTTGTGCATCCCAGCAGCACAAACAGCAAACGGATAATGGTCGGGTCAATATTAAAATATTCTCCAACGCCTCCGCACACGCCGCAAATCACCCGGTTAGTTCTTGACTTAAATAATCTTTTTGATTCCATATCAATTCCTTCTTTCTGTTTTTGTTTATTATCAGTTCCAATGTTTGACCCACGCAGCCATTCCACAATCTGTTATACCGGCAGCTTTCCATCCTGCGGCGCGTCTTTTACAGGCATTATTCTGTAAAAGTGACTTGCACATCTCCCACATTGCACTCAATATCCATCTCCCTGCTTCCATCATTTTCAATTTCACGGCCTGAACCCAGTCCGCTGAAATCATTATCTCCGATGCTCACGTTTCCCACTGCGCACTCTATGTTGTAATCGTAATCGGATTCTTTTCCTGCAGCGGTTACCTGAATCTCTCCGATGCCGCAGTCAATTTCTATAATATCAGCTTCTATGCGTTCTGCAAGCAGTTGGCCCAATCCTGCGCTTAAATCCAGGCTTTCTGCCGTAATCTCTGACAGACTGATCTGCCCTGCGCCCACTTGGGCGGACAATTCATCTTTGGCTGTAAGTTTCTCATTGACGCTGCATGCCCCTGCATCTACATTAATACTAATATCCTTAGCTGTCAATGGCATATTGATGTCAATATATCCTGCGTCCTGTTCTATATTGATAGAATCCAGCCATATATCTTCCATTGCTTTTTCCGGAATCTGCAGAATAATTTTGGCGCTGTCGTCATTCCGCACACGGCTGGCTCCCTCTTCTTCAATATACAATGTTTTACCGCTCATGTAAGCCTTTATCTGACGTCTGTGATTCTTTTTCCTGTATTCCACAAAAATATAAATGGTTTCCTCATCTTTTCCGCTTTTTTCTATGGTAATTCCGCCGTAATCCAAGTTCATCTCCAGATCCCGTATTTCTTTCCAGGAGAACTGAAAGTTTTCGGAATCCTTGCTTTCCCAATTGGTATTCCCATCATCTCCCCAGTCATTGCGCCCATAGATAAAGGGTATATGCCGGATCGGCCCGATGGAAAATTCTCCCTCCTCCACTTCATCCCAGAATTCTGAAAAACGGAAACCGATTCCAAGTCCCACTGCACAGAATATACTGCCCAGAATCACCAGAATCAATGTAACAATCAATGCCGCCTTTGTAAAATTTTTCATACTCTCTGCTCCTTTCCGGAAAATACGCTTCTCCACAGCCTCCTGATGACTCCGCACAGCCACGGCACCAGTTTTCCGCAAACCCATACACACAAAACAGTGGCCAGAATCGCAAAAGCCAGCAGTAAAAGCCCTGTTCCCGTCAATGCAAATCCCACTGCCAGCTTACCGGTGATAAACTGGCCGATTCCTACGCCGAACAGCACTCCTCCGGCAACATAAAGGGCCCCTGCAACGCATACCACAGAAATGGCAAGCCCGAAAACGCTTCCTCCCACACCGGCAACCACACTCAGCCAAACGGGGCTTGTGATAACTGCAATTGCTATAATCAACAGTATCTCCATTCCTGACCTTCCGCTGTAAGTGGAACGGCCGTCTCCGCTGTTGGAAGCACGGCTTCCATAACCGGAACTTTTCTGTTCCTCATAGGCAAAGCCTTTCTGGTTCCCATAACCGGAATTCTTCTGTCCATCATAGGCAAAACCTTTTTGCTCCCCATAGCCGGAATTCTTCTGTTCCTCATAATCGTAATCATCTTCATTCTGATTCCTGTAACCGCCGCTGAACTGGCCCTGGCTGGTTTTTGCCTGATAACTCTCTTCTTCATTGTACTGCGCCTGGCCGGCCCCGGCGCCTGACTGCCGCCCGTTTGTCTGTTTCCGGATGGATATCGGGTGCTTCTGTTCAAACCGGCTGTCTTCAAAACCATGCTCTGTAAATACTCCAGCGTCTGTTTCCATTCCCAAATCTGTTTTGATGGTTCCTGAATCTGTTTCCATTCCCAAATCCGCCTTAATAGTGGCAGCCACTTTCTCCGGCGATTCTAATTCTTTCAAAATCCGCGCTTCATTTTCCACTCCTGCATCTTCAAAATAACTCTGGTAGTAAGACAACGCTTCCTTTCTCTCTTCCTCTGATACATCTTCCAGCAGCCGTTCTAACCGCCTCATAAATTCCATTCTGCTCATGCCGTCTCTCCTCCCGAAAATAACATTGTAATTTTAGAAGAATAATTTACCCATTCTGTGCGATACAGCTTCAGCTGCGCCGTCCCTTTTTCGGTAATCTTGTAATATCTGCGGTTTCTTCCCCCGCATTCCACATCATAAACTTCCAGACAGTCATCCTTCTGCAGGCGCCGCAGCACCGGATACAGGGTAGATTCCGATACGTCTATGGCCTGCCGTACATCCTGGGTGATCTTATAACCATATGTGCCCTCCTCTTCCTTGCACACAACCGCAAGAACGATTGCATCCAAAAGAGCTGCACCTGTGTTAAATACCATGCCATCACTCCTTACTGTTTTTGTCAAAGCTCCTGTTGCGACCCTCTGGGCCTTTCTCAAAGTAATATTTAGAATATATTACTATTCCACGAATATTACTATTTTCTAAATATTACTATTTGTTATTTAATACTATATGCTATATAATATTATTTGTCAACAATTATTTTCATAAAAATTCCTGCCTATGCACAGCACATAGACAGGAACATTTCATGGCATCTGGTATCTCCGGTAAGCTCAGGATGGAATGCCAGTCCTATTTGGTTGTGATATCGAACGCCGACAATATTCTCCCCGCTGCTTCCATCCGGAAGTTTTCCGATTACAGCAATGGGTTCCACTTCTTTTGCATTGCAAATAGATGCAATATACGGCGCCCGAATAAATTCTAATGGAAACGGTTTCTCTTCTTGGGGGATTCCTCTGATTTTTGCCAAAGCGGAAAAACTGCCCAACTGTCTGCCGTAAGCATTTCTTCTGACAGCCACCGGCAGAGAGGCAAAGCAGACTGCTGCACTGCACGGCGCAGATTCGCACGGCGTAGATTCCGGCACGGCAGGCCAGACTGCTTCTTCTTTGCACGGCGTAGATTCCGGCACGGCAGGCCAGACTGCTTCTTCTTTGCACGGCGTAGATTCCGGCACGGCAGCACAGCCTGCCTGATCACTGGCGACAGCGCGGAGTTTTTTATTTTCGGACACCTGCTCTGCCAGAAGAATCAGTCCTGCGCAGGTTGCCAGGACCGGAAGCCCCTGTTGGATCTTCTCTTTTAACGCTTCATACATGCCAAGTTCCCCCAGCAGCTTCCTTTGAACCGTGCTCTCTCCTCCAGGAAGTATGATTCCGTCCAATCTTCCATCCAAATCACTGCTCTTTCTCAGTTCCGCACATTCCGCTCCCAGCTGCCGCAGCATATGTTCATGTTCGATAAAGGCCCCCTGCAGGGCCAATATGCCAATCCTCATCTCTCCCGCCCCCTTTCTCATGTATTATATTTGGCTGCACTGTCCCTATCTCCTACACAAATCTTCCTCCTACCTGCCTCTTTCCGCCATCAGAAGTTCAATTTCCTGCTCGTTGACGCCAACCATCGCTTCCCCCAAATCCTCTGACAGTTCCGCAATCATTCCGGCGTCTGTGAAATTAGTCACTGCCTTTACAATGGCATTTGCCCGTTTTTCAGGGTTTCCTGATTTAAAAATGCCGGAACCCACAAATACCCCTTCTGCTCCTAGCTGCATCATAAGGGCTGCATCTGCCGGAGTGGCAATGCCTCCTGCTGCAAAATTAACCACTGGAAGCTTTCCATTGTCATGAACATACACAACCAGCTCATACGGAACCATCAGCTCCTTTGCAGCCTGAAACAATTCATCCTTCCGCATAGAGGTCAGTTCTGCCATTTCACGGTTCATCCTGCGCATGTGACGCACCGCTTGCACCACATCTCCGGTTCCCGGCTCCCCTTTGGTCCGGATCATGGAAGCCCCCTCGCTGATTCGCCTTAATGCCTCTCCCAAATCCTTTGCTCCGCATACAAAGGGAACCTGAAACTGCGTTTTATCAATATGATATACGTCATCTGCCGGAGACAGCACCTCACTTTCATCAATATAATCAATTTCAATGGCCTCCAATATCTGCGCTTCTGCAAAATGTCCGATTCTGCACTTAGCCATCACCGGAATGGTCACAGCCTCCTGAATGCCTTTGATCATTTTCGGATCGCTCATTCTGGATACTCCGCCTGCCGCCCGGATATCCGCCGGTATCCGCTCCAAGGCCATCACGGCGCAGGCTCCTGCCGCTTCTGCAATCCTGGCCTGCTCCGGCGTCGTCACATCCATAATTACGCCTCCCTTTAACATCTGTGCCAGTTCCTTGTTGATTTCCCATCTGCTTTCCGTACTCATCATGCAAATCCTCCTTGTTTTTCATGAGCACAAGTGTAACGCTTCCCGACCCCGGAATAAATAGCCATAGAAAAGAAAAATAGCAGAGCCAGTTTCAGGCCAGATAAAGCCCATATCAGGCCGGTTTCAGGCCAGATGCAGCCCATGCCAGGCCGGTTTCAGGCCAGATAAAGCCCATATCAGACCGGTTTCAGGCCAGATGCAGCCCATGCCAGACCGGTTTCAGGCCAGATGCAGCGTCAGACAGACCTCCATCCAGCATTCCCCGTCTTTTTCCCGGATTCCGGCAGTAATTTCTCCTTCCATCCGGTGCATCAACTGTCTGCAGATATACAGCCCCAGCCCGCTTCCGGGGTTTTTCCCCACATTGCTGCCCCGAAAAAAGCTGTCAAAAATATGGGGCAGATCTTTCGGCGCAAGCCCGCAGCCGGTATTCCAGACGGCAATGACATATTCCTCCTCTTCCCTCCTGGCCTGAATCCGGATCTTTCGGCCGTCGCCGTACTTTATGGCATTCTCCATCACGTTCTGCAGCGCTTCCGCCAAACGGTCTGAATCTCCCCAAACCAGACAATTGGGATACGGCTCCATTTGAAATTCCAACTGGTGAAGGGCCATCTTTTCTTCATAGTAAACGCGGATTCCTTCTAACGTTTCTCTCACATAAATTTCCCCATTTTCCACCTGAAAACTCAGGAAATCTTCATTGGAAGCCTTCACAATTTCACTGATGTACGTTTCGATTTCTTCTGCCTTTTCTTTTATTTTCTCCGCAATTTCCTGCTTTTTTGATTCTTCTCGATAGAGATTTTTGCACAATGCCTGGGCATACAGATGAATGGCGCTTAAAGGCGTTTTAATGTCATGGGACAAAGACAGAAGAAGAACTTTTTTCTCCCTCTGCAATTCTAACTCCCTTGCCTTGTTTTCCTCTAAACTTTCCCTTAGCAAGTCCATGCCCCACATAAATTTTCCGAAAAAGCGATCCTTATTTTCTTTCAAAGGAAGGGTAAGGTTTCCTTTAGACAGCTCATAGGGAAGCTGAACAAACCTGGTAAAAGGCTGCAGTATTTTCTGTCTTACATACCACAGAACAAGCAGCGTCAGAAGAAGGAAGAAACCTGCAATTCCATTTACCAGAACCCGCACCGGGCCGTTGGAAGCTTTCCCGGAAACGTAATATACTTTATAATATGCCAGTTCAGTGGCAATTACCGCATATTCTCCCTCTCCATTCTTCCAAAAATCTTCCGGTTTCTGATATGCCTCCGATTCCTGTTTCCATGATGTATACGGCAAAACAGAGAACCCCGTCACAAAGGGATAATCCTCCCCGCCGGAAAAATCAGACAGCTCCTCAAGGCTCTCTGCCGCCCTCCCTGTTTTCTGTTCAAAGACTATAACGGTCCGCTCCAGCCGGTTGAGGGCAATTCGATATTCCCTGCTGGTTTCCAACAGCTCTGTTCTGAAAAGCAGCGCATTCACGAGACATAATGCCGCAAGGCCGCCCAAAAGGACAGCCAGCATCAATTGATTAATTTTTTTCATATGATCCACCATTTCCTTCCAGGCATAAACAAAGTATCAAAGACGCTTTATCGTATAATTTTTCACCTCCGCTTACTCAAACCGATAGCCGATTCCCCAGACCGTCAGAATCCGTTCCGGTTTCTTGGGATTTTGCTCCAGTTTTTCTCTCAGCCACCGGATATGCACCGTCAGGGTCTGAATCTCGCTTTCACTGTCAAATCCCCAGATTTTACAGAAAAGCTCCTCCTTGGGAATGGCTTTTCCTTTATTCTCCATCAGATACAGCAGCAAGTCAAATTCCCTGGCCGTTACCGAAACTTCCCGGCCATCCAGATAAATGCGCCGGCCCACCTTATCCAGCCGCAGATTGCCCTCTGTGATTTCATCTGAGGAATACCTTCTCAGGAAAATTCCTCTGACCTTTGCCATCAGTATGTCAATGTCGTAAGGCTTCTCAATATAGTCATCCGCCCCCTGCAGCAGCCCGTTCAGCTTATCTTCCTTCCCGCCCTTGGCGCTTACAATAATAATAGGCGTATTGTCATGCTGTCGGATTCTGCTGCAGACGCCGAATCCGTCTATGCCGGGAAGCATCACATCCAGAATGATCAGTTTGGCCCCTTTTGCCTCATAGAATTCCAATCCCTCTTCCCCGGAGCCTGCCAGGCACACATCATATCCTTCCGCCTGCAGGAAATCCGAGAGCAATTCCCCCAGTTCCTTATTATCTTCCACCACAATAATATCTGCCATACTTCACCTGCCATTCCCTTACCAGCCCATCTCGATCAGCCAGTTATTCAGCTTCCGTTCCCGTAACTTCTCCTGCGTATCCTGGCCTTCCATTCTAAGTTCCCCTTTAATATTTCCATCTACAATATACAAAATCCTGCTGCACTTTGCAGCCACCTTCATATCATGAGTCACCAGCATAATTGTGGTTCCCTCCTGATTCAGCTTATTCAGCTCCTGCATCACATCTTCCGACGCGCTTCGGTTGAGAGCCCCGGTGGGTTCATCCGCAAAGAGGATTTTGGGCTGGTTTATCAGACTCCGGCAGATACAGGCCCGCTGAAGCTGCCCGCCGGACACCTCAGTAATGTCATTTCCCGCCACGTCGCTGATTCCAAGTTTCCTCATCAATGCCAGACAGAATTCATTGATTTCCTGTCTGCTGCGACTCTTGTCTGCCTGGTAAGCCGGAAGCAGAATATTGTCCATAATGGAAAGGTTTTTCAGCATGTGCATCTGCTGGAAGATAAACCCCATACTTGTGAGACGCACTTTTGCCAGCTCCCTTTCCTTTAAATCCGTAATCTGCTTTCCCGCCAGCAGCACCTCTCCGGCTGTGGGCCGGTCCATGCCTGACACACTGTACAAAAGGGTGGATTTCCCGGAACCGGAAGGCCCCATCACCGCCACCATTTCCCCCTGATAAACCGTAAAGTTTACATTTTTCAATACGTTATTCTGCCTTTTATTGGTTACATAAGTCTTACACAAATCTTTGACGCACAATGCTTCTTTCATTTTCGCTCTCCTGTTCTTTTCCTGTAAAATCTACTCTATATTATTCATTTCCTGCACCGATATGTTTTTCACCTGCCGCATGGCCAGCACGCAGGCCAGCACAGTCACCACAAAAAGCAAGGCAGGATACACTGCATAAATCTCCAAAGGATTGATAACGAATTCAATTTTCTCTGCTCCCATCATCTGAAAGACCCGTCCGGACGTAAGTTCAGAAAAAGGCGCTCCGGTCAGCGTACCCACTGCAATACCCGAAAACAGCACAAGCATAATTCGTTTGGCCTGCCAACCAATCAGCGAGCCGTCAGAAAAACCGATGGATTTCAGCATCCCAATTTCTCCCCGTTCCCGAATCAGAAACATTTTCTGCATCAGCGCTGCCACCAGCACATTGATGGCAATGACCACTGCCAGAATCAGCAGTTTCAGCGGCTCCAGCCTTCCTGCAATATCTCCGATCATGCTGCTGATAAATTCCTTCGTTGTCTCCACCTTGGCTTCCGGAAATAATCCTTTTGCCCTGTCTGTCACCTCAGACAGATTTTCCCTGTCTGCTTCCTGTTTTAAGGTAATCTGGGCGCCGAATCCTCCGGCTCCTTCTGCATAATCCAGTTCTGCTTGTTCCGTAAACCGGATCCCCTCCCCCATATTGTTCATAGACTGGTAGAGAGCGGTCAGCAGATACGGCTTTTCTTTGCCGCCGCTGGTAATGTATACGGTATCTCCCAGCTCAGCGTCGATTTTGTCCGCCACAATATGGGTCATGGCAATTTCATTTTCGTAAACAGGCGGCTGGCCCTCATCATAAAAATACTGATCTGTGGAGGTTCCCAATCCCTGTATTGCAAAGGATTTATAAGATTTCTCCCCTTTTCTGGCACGAAGCTTAAAATAGAGTTCTGTAACTACTTTTTCCACTTCAATTCCACCCTGTTCCAGACGTTCTTTGGATTCTTCCAAATAATCATACCAGCCCTGCTTCGTCCCCTGTGCAATCAGTTCCGACACTTTATCTTCCTGATGCAGATAAAAATCACACTCTGTCAGAGCAAACCATGCCCCAATCTTTTCTGAGCTTAAGGTATTGATGGTATTCACAGGCATCACCACCAGCCAGACGCCGATAATGCTGGTAATAAACAATACCAGATATTTTCTCAGTTCGCTTACTACGTCATTACATGCCAGAAACGTAGTTGCCCTCAGGCGGGAACGCTTCATCTGAAACATTCCCTTTTTCCGGAAACGCTCGCCGCTGTTCCCGCTCCGTATAGCGTCCATAGGACTGAATTTTCGGATTTTTCCCGTGCTGAGATAGCCAAACAGCACAATCACCCCAACAATTACAATACTGATGAAAAGCTGAAACAGAATGCTTCCGCTGCCTTCTTCGATAACAATTTTCTCCGTCACCTGCAAAAGCAACCCCCTGCTGAATGGGATACTGGCTGCAAATCCCCACAACGCGCCTGAGAGCGCCAGCACAAAATATTTCGCAATGTAAAGTTTCCGGATAGAGCCGTCCCGAATGCCGATTGCTTTCATAATGCCGATTTCCTTAAAATCCTCATTTATGGTAAATACAATTGTAAACCGGAGCATAACCACAGATATGGCAATCAGGCAGATGCTTACCAGCAAAATCACTGCCGCAATCACCATTTCCATAACATAAGTAGTCTTTATTAACTCTCTGCTGCCGCTGAACAGCTCACTGAAATCACAGTTGTTATATACTGTCTGAAAGGCCTTGGCATCTCTGCAGTTGACAGAATATATCCTTCCATGGGGAAGATTGCTTTCTTCTGACATTTCCTGATAATCCTCCCTGCTTATTACGCACCGCTGGGTACCCATCATATCAGAGCCTAAAAATGCATCCTTCAGCTCCCCGGCTACCTCAAATTCCTTTTCATATCCATTCTCAGACCGGATCTTTAACTTATCCCCTGTATTCAGATGGTTTTTCTCTGCCAAACGCTGACTGATATAAATCATCCCGTTTTTCATCCGGGTAATTTCACAGTTCTCTTTATCATAGAACTTCTGCTGGTGGATGTCAAAAGAATTTAAAATTGCTGTATTGTCCAAAACCACTGTTTTTCCATTCTCTATCCTCAACTGATTTTTTGTGAAAAAAAGACTTTCATCTTCCGTATAACGCTCCACTTGTTCCTGTTTATTTAGCAACTCCTCTATTTTCTTGTCATTTTCGGAAAGTTCTCCCGTACCGCTCATGGTCACAATCAAAAAATCTCCTATCCCGGACTGGTTCATAAAGTTTTCCACCCCGTTTAAAATGACTGCAAAGTTATTCAGGCTTCCCGCAATAAACATGGTGGACAGGAAAATAAATACCAGCAGAATCAGGTTGATGGATTTTTTTCGTTTTAAGTCTTTTCTTAATATTCTGAAATACATATGAATCTCCTTCCTTTATTCTGTCATCCATCCCGTATACGCTTCATTCAGCCGGAGGATGCCGGAGCGCCCGCAGCGCTGAGCCGTATATCTGCGGCGATCTATAGATACGTTTAGGTAATCTGGATGGTACTGGTATTATAATACAGGAAATATTAATAAATCCTTAAATTTATATCAGAGAATCCCTAACAAATAGAGGATTCTCTGATATTTGTTGCTAATTTGTTACTAATAGTAAACTTTTCCAATGCCCTTGGATTGTGCTATTTTTAAATATTTTGTTATTTTTACATCATATTTTAACTTCAAATATGATATTATAAATGAAACTTTATTGCCTGTTTTTTTATGGCTTTATTTCAAAAAAATAACCGCCATTTCTGACGGTTTTCGAATAGTTTATTCCCTTTGGGTTGAACCCCCACAATTTGTCCATCACAGACCGTTTAGCCCTGCCAATTCTAGCCACAGAATTATAGAAAGCCTTGCTGTCTGGCTCAAATCCAAAAAGTTTATTTTTCTCCCCAGTAATCGTCTGGACTTACTTTATCTCCTATCTTAAGCGGGGATGCCCCAGAATTTGACGGGAAAACAACTATGCCGTCACCATCGCATATGTTCCCGGAACCGTCAAAATGACATTCAAAGTATTCTTCCCTTCCCGGGCCTTTCGCAAAGTTTTTTTCTGGTTTTCCTGGTTCATAGTCGTATCGCTCTGTTTTTATCGTAACTCCCTTTTGTGCTCTGTAATCATTTCCTCTATCATGATAATTGACTGTCATAATTTCCACCCTCCTGCCTTTCTAAAATTATTTGATTTATATTCTTTCATTTGCTATAATCTTTTTGAATCGGGCGGCCTGTGCGCCTGCCGCCCTTTTCGGTTCCGAGGCTGATTTATTCAGCCTTTTCTTTCTTATCGTCCCGAAGTTCCTTAACTTTTCTTTTTGCATCGTCCAAGTCCTTGCAACCGTCAAGAATCATTTCGAACATTTGAAAGATTTTATCAAACTGTTTATCTGTCATAACTTCCATGTACTCTCCTTTCTCCCTTCTGGGTTATTATCAGATTTACTTACCTCATCTGATAATACTATTATACCATTATTGGTTACCAATGTCAAGCGTTTACTTTCTTTTCTATGATTATTTTTCCATCATCAAAAGAAACTAATACCGTTTTATCCTCTTGTGTCACCCCCAACTCTTTTACCATTTCCGCTGGGAGACTAATTTTGTAATTAACTGAATTTTTCCCTGCAGTCCCCCCAGCTTTCCCTATGATTATATTTCTTTCTACCATGATCTCTAATCTCCTTTGTTGGTTTCCAATATCATTATATATTTGTTGGTAACCAAATGCAAGAAAAATATTTCTAAAAAAACTGAAAAACATCTTGACTATTGGTTACCAATTATGTATAATTGAATTATAAAATAAAACACAAACCAATTAGACTTATCAAAGGAACGGAGGAATTAAAAGTAAAGAAGTTGAGGGCATAAAAGATATGTTATTTTTTATGTCAAACGGTAACACTCTCGTGATTGAAAACGCAAAGAGGGTATATGCCGGCCGTGAATTAAATAATATCAAAGTAATTATAGCTATAGATTGTAAGGGCAAAAAGCACATGGTTTGCGCTGACGGAATAAAGAGAATGGCGTTTGGCAGAAAGTAGAACCAGTATAAAATGAAATGGCGGAACAAAATAATTATATTCATCACCCGCCGGAAGAAAGAAGGGAACTATGAAAAAAATAAAACATACATGGAATATTGTACATGATTGTGACGGGGAAAATGGGGAACCGACTTGCTGGTCAAAAGAAATCAACCACCCAAAATATGGCCGCTTTATATGGATTGTAGAAAATGCAGACGGCAGTTTTGACGTGACCGTCGACATAGGGACATTAAAAACCTGCAAATCCCTAACAAGCGCAAAAAGATGGGCTGCAATGAATATATCCAGCGCGTGGTAGGGATTGCCTTTCCACGCGCTGGATTAAACTTATTATTCCTTTCGCCGCCTTTTCACTGATTCTTAAATCAGCTTTTTCTTCTTGCCAAGACACTCTAAATCATTCCCAGTAAAGATTTCCATGTCTTCTTACCGGCTGTAACCTCACCGTCAGGATTCCTATAATTTAAAACTTCTTTCTGGTAAGCATTCACCGCTTCTTCCATTCCTTTTCCAAAACATGGCGGTTCGCTTTCGTCCGCTTCGATCCCCCCTGTATAATATCCAAGGGCTTTCAGTCTGCGCTCCAGCGGCGTAACGACTGCATGATATTTATTGCTGCTTCTGGAGACTGTCACCGTATTTCCGATCGTCTCATCGCCGGCCACCCCATCTGGGTTAGAGCCTGTGGCCTTTTGGACATCGATGACAAACTGCCTCTGCGTATATCCTGCTGCAGACGCCCCCGGCTCCTGGACCGCTGCACTCCCTCCAGAATAAATGGCCTTTCCTTTTTCGTCAAAAACTTTCTGGCCAGGCTTGCAGTCCGCAATGGCAAACTTTTTATTATGATACGCCCCTGTCTGATTCTGACAGATGCCATTCTTCCAGCCACTTCCAACACGGTACCAGATTTCTGTTTTCTTATTTTCTTCTGACTGTTCAGGTTTTTTATTTTCAGGCTGAGTAACTTCCGGCGCGGACTGCCCTCCAATCTGCCTTTTAAAATCTTCCCACAATTCCGGATTGTCCATCATTTTCCGCGGACACCATTTTCCCTTTGCGTCAAAATGGCGGATCACCCGCGCTGCAGGAATCCCGGTAACCTGCATAAGATGTTTTACCAATTCAATAGCGTTCTGTCTGGCTTTCATGTAATCTCCGTCTTCATTCACGCAAATTTCAATATTAATGGTGTTTCTGTTGTTTGCGTCATGAATGGCATGGTTTCCACCGTACTCAATTCCGATTGAGTATGTGCCGTCTGAATGCTCTGCTGCCTGGTAAATGCCATCTGAACCAGCATAATACTGCACGGACGTGCTCAAATGCCCAAGAAACTGCGCTTCGGCATGTCTTCTGGCTCCTGCTCCTTTTGATGGGTTGTCCGTTTCATGGATGCAGATATAGACCGGAACATTCCGGCCGGCATATGTATTGTTTTTTGAAATAAATTCTTTATTAATTACAATTACAATATTGCTCATAATGTTTCTTCTCCTTCTTTTTCATCTTCCAGATCATTTTCACCTGCAACAGACTCTACCTGATTTCTAATATTTTTTATCAACGGCATTAAGAATCCAGGCATTTCCACTCCTATGTCAGCTATGTTTTCCAATATGCTGATAATCTCATTACAGATAATCCATAATGCCACGATACAGGCTACAAGGTACGTAAATGGATTTGCAATCCCCATGACTTCCGCCGCATACGCAAGGAGCTGGTCTATCACAAACCCAACCACCACCAGAAGCCACATGCACACTTTTTTTGTAATTCCACGCAAACCTTTATAGGAATTTACGTTTTCATTGCGATATTTCGCTGCAAAAAGACCTGTAATGTAATCAATCACATTACAGGTCACCATCAGCAGGATTGGAATTGTCAGGATGCCGAATACAGACGTTAATACGCTGAACACTCCTGTCACCGCCGCTTTTACCGCTGTCACATCATTTTTCATCTCTTTCCCTTCTTTCTTCGTTTGATAAAACCGTTTTCTGCAAATTATTTTGAAACATGCGTCAGTTCCCTCCTTTCTTTGGCATATTTCATTTTTTTGCATAAGAAAAACACTCAAAGATTATTTTTGAGTGCTTTTGATTAGGCAAAAATATTAAATTTTATGGTTTTCCTTCACTAAACACCGA
>JAETSX010000021.1 GCA_021769425.1 Eubacterium sp. | reverse complement strand
AGTTATACTAAGCACCGATTGGATTTGCAGTAAATAGATTTGCCCGTTTAGGTCGCATTATTTACTCCTTCCGGGCATGAAAATGTGTTACCATCTACTCCCCTAATGTCATGATACAATTGGACCCCCTTGCCAATCAGTTTGTCAATCTTTGTTTTATTGCTTCCAGATGTGCTACAAATGGTAGAGTCAATTTTTTCCCGGAAGTTTGCAAAGTCGCTATAGTATTTTGAGCGCAGTTCACCCTTGACAAATTTCCAGATGCGCTCAATCAGGTTAAGGTTTGGGCTGTATGGCGGTATGTACTCAGCGATATACCCAGCTTTTTGGCGAGCTCCTGTACGGCTGCGCATTTCTGGTATCTAGCATTGTCAAGCGCCAGGCGCACCGGCAGACCTTTATATTCTGAAGCGATCTGGCACAGCATAGCGCATACTTCCGTGGCTGTTATATAAGTGTCATTGGTAATTGTGTGGACTTTCTTGGAAACGTAATCTAAGGCTCCGGGCACATTATAACGCTGGCGTCCGGAAAATGTCCTGACGAGCCGCCGCGTTTTCCCGTATATGTGCCCAAGAAAGTCGCATCCCATGACAAAATGTGAGGCGTCAAGGAAGAGCGGGGCGATGTCCCCAGAGGCTGCTTTCTCCATCAGTGGCTTAAGGGCAGATTCACATTTTGACATGGAACTTTTCCAAAACCATGTCTGCAATCTCCTGGCGCGTATGATAGTTATTCGCCTCTATCTCGGCAAGTATCTGTTCCTCCAGCCCCGATGCCTTTGCAGGATGCCCGCCGCCATAATGAATCACCATTATTTCAGAAACATCCAGCGCTGACAGCTGTTTATGAAGCGTCCAAAGGCTCCTCTCGGATAACCCCGTCAGCCCGACGGCGGTTTTAACGGAACGCCTATTGCAAGCAGGATGATGGCAACAAGCCTTTTGGCCAAAGTTTCAGGCAAAAAGATTTTCAGAAATTCCACTGCCTGTTTCAGGATGCCTGCGGCGTGTCCTTGTAATTTTATTTCAACAATTTTACTGTCTGTATTTGACTTTTTACTCATACCATATATCTCCAAATATTCTTATATTTGGATTATCGGCTTTTTGTATGAAGACTAAAGCATAAACTGTAAATCTAATCGGTGTTTAGTATAAATATGAATGCGAAATATCAGAGACCGATTGTTGAGCTGAAGTCATGGCATAATTTTGAAGCATTGTTAGATACAGGGGCGTTTTTTCCCATTTGGACAGCAGATGAAGATATCCTTGAGTTGTTAGGTGGAAGAGTTTTGAAAAGGGGTATTTCATTTGGGGGATTTGGCGGAACAACAAAAGGAAATTTATATCAGTTGCAGGAGATAATAATAGGTGATTTAATATTTCCCAATACTCATATTGTAGCTTGTAAAGATTTGAGAGATGTTCCATTTCAGTTGATTTTAAGTGCCACGATGTTTCAGCATTTGATTTATGAAATTGATGATAAAAACCACAAATTCAACGTAACAATACCAGACAATGAAAGTAATGTGAGGAATCTCAGGATTGAGGATTCCAATGGCAGACTGCATATTTTATGTCATTCTGCCTGAAAACAAGAGGAAGATATAATGCTAATGGTGAGAAGTTGGATTGCCATATGATGATGTATCATAAAATATTTTGTATTTCTGCTGGAAAAGTGTGAGGTTATTTTGTAGAATGTATATTTTGTAGGAGCCTTGCTGATTAATCTGGGTTTTGTGTATGTATGCTGACGGGGTATCGCTGCGTTCGTTCCGGGCTTTTTTCAAAGAGGTGTTTGTACACAGTACGTTTGGGCATAGCAGCATTTGCTCCGAGTATATTTTGTGGGCAGTATTTGCTCCATGCAGCCGACTAGGCTGCGAAGCTAAGCAGCTTTGAAGAGAAGGCCTGAAAGCCTTGCCCGCCTATTTTTCTGTACACAGAAATGATAAGAAAAATTTGGGGCAATAGGAAGGGCATGCCTGCCGTAAAAGAAAAGTGGAGGAATTGGACAGATATCACATGCTGTCTGCGCTCGGAAAGGAATGGTGACAAATATGAGAAAAAAGAGAAATCTGCTTCATTTCATCTGTGCATTTGTTATGGCGTGCGCCATGGCAATGGGAACGCTGCCGGTCTACGGCCAGGGGCTTACATCCGGCAGAGAAGCTTCCATGACCTCTAGGACACTGCCGGTTTACGGAGCAAAACTTCCGGCGCTGAAAGTGAAAGGCACCCAGCTAGTGAATGCAAAAGGAAAAGCGGTCCAACTGAAAGGGGTCAGCACCCACGGCCTTTCCTGGTACCCACAGTATGTGAACCAGAAAGCATTTACTTATATGAAAAAGAACTGGCGCATCAATGCCGTGCGCCTGGCTATGTATACCGGCGAATACAATGGTTACTGCACCGGAGACAAGGCCAACCGAAAAGCCCTGGAAAAGAAAATTGACCAGGGTGTGCGGTATGCCGCAAAGGCAGGTTTATATGTGATTATCGACTGGCATATCTTAAGCGACGGCAATCCTAAGACTTATCAGAAGGAATCCCTTGCCTTCTTTCGGAAAATGGCTTCCAAATATAAAAACCGCACCAATGTAATCTATGAAATCTGCAATGAGCCAAACGGCGGCGTTTCCTGGGATACCATCAAATCTTATGCCGAAAAGGCGGTAAAAGTGATTCGCGCCAGGGATAAAAACGCTGTAATTCTCATCGGGACGCCCAACTGGTCCCAGGATGTAGACCTTGCAGCGGAAAATCCCATCCGGGGGTATAAAAACCTTATGTATACCCTGCATTTTTACGCAGGAACCCATGGGGAATTCTTAAGGGAGAAGGCCCAGGCGGCATTAGATCGGGGGCTGCCGCTGTTTGTGTCAGAGTTCGGCATCTCAGACGCCTCCGGAAACGGAGCGTTGAACAAGGCAGAGGGCAGCTGTTGGATAAAATTTTTAAACAGGAATAAAATAAGCTATATCGGCTGGAATCTTTCCAATAAACCAGAAAGTTCCGCTTTGCTGAAATCTTCCTGCGGCAAGACCTCCGGTTGGAAATCCGGGGATTTGACGCCCTGGGGGAAATGGCTGTTAAAACAGTGGAAGCAGTAGGAGATAAAAGTCCATGCGTTCTCATACCATTCAGGGAAATGGCTGTTAAAGCAGCATGAGACAGAGAATGTTTCATATTCGTACACGGACATATACCCGTGAGCGAAATCATTTGCCAGAAGATTGTTCATAGCTTTGAGGAAAAAAGCAAATGATTTGGCAAATAAGTATGTTCGTGAGTATAATTGCAGGAGGCGCCTTGTAAAGAAAAGCGTGACAGGAGTCAAGGGGTCTTTACAGTTTTACGGAAATAGTTCCCCTAGATACAGATCCCGGTAATAGTCCAGTTCTTCCGCGATAATTTCATCCAGTACCCGCATTCCCAGAAGCTCCACAGGGGCTTTGTCGTCTGTCAGAATCAAATCTCCGGATTCCCGCCGGGATAACTGTCCGGAAACGGTTTCCATCATATCGGAAAGGGCTGGATCTGTGAGGGCGCCTCTTTTGGCTGAAAAGGTTTCCATAACCTCAGGATTTTGAAAGGCAAACACCTCGCAGTTGGTCCCGCCGTTTACCGGAGCAGTGTAAACAAATTCAAATACAGAACCTATCGTATCGCAGAGATAATCGTTGATGGAGTCTTTGGAGCCGGATTTCATATTCATATTTACCACCATTACGCCGTCAGGATTTAAATGTTTGGCCACTTCTGTGAAAAATTCCCTGGAGGACATTTGAAAAGGAATTGTAATGTCCTGATAGGCGTCCACCATAATTACATCATATGTTTTGTCAGAGGCTGCCAGATAGGAGCGTCCGTCATAGACGGACACTTGTACAGAATCCGGCAGTTCAAAATATTCCGTTGCAAGATTGGCAATTTTTTCATCAATCTCCACACCTTCAATGGAACATCCCGGAAAATATTCGCTGCAGTATTTGGCGAAGGTGCCGGTGCCCAGGCCCAGTATCAGAATATCTCCGGGCCTGTCTTTGGCGATGCCCGCCATCAGGGGCGCGGCCAGTGCGTAATCATAGTACATGCCGGTAAGACGGGCGTCTTTCATCAGAATGGACTGTACGCCGAATAGCACATTTGTGGACAGAATGACGGAGGAATCTGTTTCTTTTACCTGCAGATAATTGTAGATGGATTCATCCTCCAGTGTAATATCTTTTTCCCAGAAGGCAAAGCTGTAAGTGGAGGAGGTCAGCCCAAGCGCAAGAATCAGTGCAAGGGTCAGTGCGCATTTTACCATATTTTTGCGCAGGGAGAGAAAATACAGGATACTGATACAGGCCAATACGCCGGAAAAAATCAAAAAAGTTACCGCTGTTCCCACGGATGGAATGGTGACAAAGGTAGGCAGAAAAGTTCCGATAATGCTTCCGATGGTATTTAAAGCGTTCAGTTCCCCTACGGTTCTTCCGTTGCTGTCCAGGCTGTTTACTGCATATTTGACCAGAGATGGTGTGACAGTCCCAAGGAGGACACAGGGAAAAGCAAATACGGCGAGACAGGCAAAGAGAGCGGCCCATACCAGAAAATTTCTGGTGATAAATGCGGCCAGCAACAGTGAGATCCCGCCAATCAGATACCTTCCTGCGAAGGGAATCAGCGCAATCCAGACAGCAGCCAGCAGCAGCCTGCCATACAGCCTGTCCGGGGAATGAGACTTGTCTGCCAGACGGCCGCCCCATACGTTTCCCAGAGCCATGGCAATCATAATGACGCCGATAATGACTGTCCACACAATCTGGGAGGAACTGAAATAGGGGGCCATCAGCCGGCTTGCGCCCAATTCCACAGCCATCACGGACATGCCGGAAAAAAATTCTGTAACATATAGAAAATATTTGCTGCCTAAAAGATTTTTTTCTTTCATAAGTTACCACCTTTATTTATAATTTTATTCCTATTCTAACACAGCCGTCAGAAAAATAGTAATTTTTTTTAAATTTTTGAATAAAGAAAGAAAAACCGTTTATACTATTATCATCCGAAAGGGACAAAGCCCCCACTTGTCCTGCTCGGTAAAGCAAAATGCTTTGAACCAAAGATAAGGTTAAATACTTATCCTCCCCTTTTTAGAATCCCCTGTCTGGCTAATGCAGACAGGGGATTTCGACGTGCTGTATGTCAGGGCGGATGCTCCAAATCCATCTGCAAAAGTCTGATTTTTATTTTTTTTCGATGTGCTGTATGCCAGGGCGGATGTTATTCAGCGGCTCCTGCCTGGTTTTTGCCGGGCTTTTCAAAAAACCCTTTGAAAAAACAGAGAAAATGAGTTATACTATGGAAAGCCTGTATCAGCAGGCGCCAAGAATAGTGACAAAGGATGGTATTTAAAATGGCATTATTAGAACAGTGGAAAAAAATTGCATACAATCAGGAAACGAATAAAGGGGAACTTCAGAAATTCTGGCAGAGATACTTTCTTCTGGAAAAAGGAGTTTATGAGAAATTGCTAGAAGAGCCGGATCAGGCTGTGGAGGGCACGGTAAAAGAACTGGCAGAGAAATATGAACTGTCCATTATGGATATGACAGGATTTTTAGACGGCATCAATGACAGCCTGATAACCCCCAATCCCATTGAAGAGATGGAAGAGGACACCCATGTCAGCCTGGCATTTGATAAGGAGAAGTTATACAAGAATATGGTGGATGCCAAGGCGGACTGGCTATATGAGCTTCCCCAGTGGGAGAAGATTTATGATGAGGAAACCAGGCGCAGGCTGTATCTGGAACAGAAAAAGTCCGGCACAATTATCAAAGAGGATAAAGTTTACCCCAACGATCCCTGTCCCTGCGGCAGCGGGAAAAAATATAAAAAGTGCTGCGGAAAGAATAAATAGTCCTTTACAGATGGGGAAAAATAGATTATAGTATAGAAAGCAGAAGTTCCGGCCAGGAGTAAACGGCTGTTTTTGGCATCTCCGGCTCATGGAAAGCTGTTGGCATACAATAAGCAAAAGCGTTGACAGGAAGAGTAAGCTGTGGAATGCTGGGTTTTCTTAATTTCATAGATAGACGGCGATCGATTTCGCTATCTGCGCCGGGCACGGCCCCTTGCGGCGCCTGCGTCTGCGGGTGATTGCGTATTCCCCGGTGAGGTTGTCTATCTGGCAATTTCTAAATTCCGAATAGATTGTTAGGAAACAATATCTACTATGAAAGTCTTCGACTTTCACAGCATGGATGGCCATGCGGCTCGCCAGACGGCAGGCTGAGCATGATGGAAGTTTATTAAGAAAACAGGCAGAGAGAACCGCCGAAGAACAGGAATTGTTCGGGAGCTGGAAGCGGTTTGGCAGGAAACAGCCCAAGACCACCCTGGAGCGGCCAAGGCCCGGTGACTCCGTTATCGTCAGAATGAGAGGTTTTGTTATAATAAGACAAAGCAAGCAGGGTGGAACCGCGTTGATACGTCCCATGCAGTACGGCTGATGTTGTATTGCGTGGGATTTTATATTGCTGAAACCTTGGGAGACAGTGTATAAGGCGGCATTTTTATGCAGGAGCGCCGCTGACAGGAAAGGAGAATAATTATGTGCAAAATGAAAGAATGGACCCAAACGTTAACTGATGTTGTGGCGATGACAAAGAAAGAATATGTTCTGACCATTGCCGCCAGCCTGTTAGGAGGAATTGTCATAGGATTTGTGTTTGCCCCCAAACGAATCAAACATACTACTATTGGTTCCCATAACGGCAGTGACAATACCAATAACGGGAATGAATATTCGGACGATGTCTTTGATGAATGGGAGGATTCGGACGATATGGAAGAGATGGATTGTATGGAGGATATGGAAGAGGAAGAACTTTCTTTTTAGTATGAAAAGGCAGAAAAAGGAGCAGTAAGAGATGAAAATTACATTAAAAGACGGTTCTGTAAAGGAATACAGTGAACCAAAGAGTATCTATGACATTGCGCTGGATATCAGCGAAGGTCTGGCCCGCATGGCCTGCGTCGGCGAAGTGGACAAAACAGTGATGGATCTGCGGACAGTCCTTGACCGCGATTGCGGACTGAATCTTCTCACCCAGAAAGACCCGGAAGGAATCCGTACCGTCCGCCACACCTGTTCCCATGTGCTGGCAGAGGCGGTAAAGCGGCTGTTCCCCAATGCGAAGCTGGCAATCGGCCCTTCCATTGATGAAGGTTTCTACTATGATTTTGAAGCAGAGCCGTTTTCCAGAGAAGATTTGGACAATTTGGAAAAAGAGATGAAGAAGATTATCAAAGAGGGCAATCGGCTGGAGAAGTTTACCCTGCCCAGGGCGGAGGCCATCCAATTGATGAAAGAACGGGAAGAACCCTATAAGGTGGAGCTGATAGAGGATCTGCCGGAGGATGCAGAGATTTCCTTTTATAAGCAGGGCGAAGGGTTTACCGATCTCTGTGCAGGCCCCCATCTGATGAGCACAAAGCCCATTAAAGCGTTTAAGCTGATTTCATCTTCCATGGCTTACTGGCGGGGAGATTCTGACAGAGCCCAGCTTCAGAGAATCTACGGCACCGCTTTTGCAACGAAAGAGGAATTGAACGCATATCTGGAGCATTTAGAGGACATCAAAAAGCGGGATCATAACAAGCTGGGCCGGGAAATGAAGCTGTTTACCACGGTGGATGTGATTGGACAGGGACTTCCCCTGTTAATGCCCAGGGGAGCCAAAATTATCCAGACCATGCAGCGGTGGATTGAAGACTTAGAGGATAATGAGTGGGGCTATATCCGCACCAAGACCCCTTTGATGGCAAAATCTGATCTGTATAAAATTTCCGGACACTGGGATCACTATACAGACGGCATGTTTGTGCTGGGAGATAAGGAAAAGGATAAGGAAGTGCTGGCGCTGCGTCCCATGACCTGCCCTTTCCAGTATTATGTATACAAGGCAGAGCAGCATTCCTACCGCGATCTTCCTCTGCGTTACGGCGAGACTTCCACCTTGTTCCGCAATGAGGATTCCGGAGAAATGCATGGGCTGACCCGGGTCCGCCAGTTTACCATTTCTGAGGGTCACCTGATCGTACGTCCGGATCAGATGGTAGAGGAATTCAAAAAGTGCATTGCATTGGCGAAATATTGTCTGTCTACCCTGGGCGTGGAAGAGGACGTGACGTACCATCTGTCCAAATGGGATCCGGAGAACCGGGAAAAATACATCGGGGAACCAGAGGTCTGGGAGGAAACCCAGCAGCATATGCGGGAAATAATGGATGAACTGGAAATCAATTACACAGAAGATGTGGGAGAAGCGGCATTTTATGGGCCTAAGATTGATATCAATGCCAAAAATGTATACGGAAAAGAAGACACCATGATTACCATTCAGTGGGATGCGCTGCTGGCGGAGCAGTTTGATATGTACTATATCGATCAAAACGGGGATAAGGTACGGCCTTACATTATCCACAGAACTTCCATGGGCTGTTACGAAAGAACGCTGGCATGGCTGATTGAGAAATATGCCGGTAAATTCCCCACCTGGCTGTGTCCGGAACAGGTCAGAGTGCTGCCGATTTCCGATAAATATGAAGTTTATGCAGAGAAAGTGGAAAAAGAACTGAAGAAAAACGGAATCCTCTGCACAGTAGATAACCGTTCCGAAAAAATCGGATACAAAATCAGAGAGAGCAGGCTGGAAAAAATACCTTATATGTTGGTTGTGGGACAGCAGGAAGAGGCAGACCAGACTGTGTCTGTCAGAAGCAGGTTTGCAGGCGATGAGGGCGTGAAGCCTCTTGGAGATTTTATAGAACAAATCTCCAGGGAAATCCGCACAAAAGAAATCCGCAGAGAGGAAATGGCGGAAGAGTCCCAAAAGTGATATAAGCTTAAGGTGGTTCCATGCATAATTCATTTTAAATTTTCAAATACTAATACAGCGGATGGTGAGTTAAAAGAAGCGAAACATCCGCTGTACGATTGTTGCTGTAAGAAAGGAGATTTAAAATGACTCAGTTAAAATGTTCAGTAAAAAACTGTATGTACAATGAAGAACAGCTTTGTTCCAAAGGGGATATTACCATCGGAGGCCAGGATGCATCCAGACCCAATGAGACCTGCTGCGAAAGTTTCCGGGAGAGAACCGGAAATATGATGAACTCTGTGGGACACGCAAGTAAGGACACAGATGTTAAGTGCCGGGCAACAAACTGCAGCTTTAATGATAACTGCAAATGCAGCGCTAACGAAATCGGAATTGCCGGAAGCAATGCATGCAGCTGCGGGGAAACAGAATGCGCAAGTTTTGACTGTCACTGCAAATAGGCAGGATAGTGTTGGAACCCTCGACTGTATGAGGGAACACAGACAAAATTGTAAAAAAATGTATAAAAATACGAAAAGTATGTGAAATTAAAAAAAATGCTTGTAATATAAGAAAACAGGAAGTAGAATGAAACTGTAGCGTTGATTGGTATTCTTCTTCCTGTTTTTGCATTGCATAACAGCATCTTTGCATACAGAACCTGTAAAGTATGCGGATGTAGCGAATATAATTATAGGAAGAAGCACAGGTACATAGCATATGGAGGATTACATTGAGAAAGAAATCTCATATATCATTGGCGAAATATATTGTTGACAGTTTGGGAGAACAGGAACTTAATAAGCATAAGAAGGCATTTTACTTAGGGAGTATCCTCCCGGACTGCAAGCCTTCATTTATCACTGTGAAACATGAAATGGAAGGAACGTTTCCAAAGGTGCAGCATGAATTAGAGGAACTGGTGGAGCGTCAGAAGAACTCTCAGATTAATATGAGGGTGTTTTACCGCAACCTGGGAGAAGTGATTCATTACATAGCAGATTATTTTACTTTTCCTCACAATCCTCATTATCCGGGGAATTTAAAGGATCACTGCATTTATGAGGAACAGCTGAAGCGGGGGCTGAAGGAATACATCGCCAGCGGCGAGGCGGAGAAAAACAGCGAGTGGGTTCGACTTTCTGTGATAAATTTAAACAGTACGGCAGATATTTGTAATTTTATCCGGAAAACTCACGAAACTTACGTGAAATTGAAGAATTCTGTCGAAGATGATTGTCGACATATTGTGACATTGTGCCATCAGGTGGTTGTAGCCGTAATCCGGCTGATAAATAGGGATTCAGAGCCTCAGGTTATGGCTGCTGCAAGCTAAGAGATAGGGGAATTGTCGAAAAAAAGTATTTTATGTCGAAATGTCCTGTAAAAAAATGGCGATTTTCGTTTGCTTTTTTTCTCCAAAGATTATACAATATGGAGGAGGGGAGAAAAAGGAGCATAAGATGAATATGTCAGAGCTGGTGAGAGAGATTGAGATTAAACGGAAAGCATTGGATGTAGAGGCAGGGAAGAACATCTGGACGCCTGAGTGTTATCAGATGAGTCTCCAATTGGACAAGCTGATCGAAACCTACATGCAATGCAAAGAAGAAGTTCAGCTGTAGAGAGAGCGGCTGAACTAAGTAACAACAGAATAAGGGAGGCGCCCATGATCGTTGGCGCTTCCAAGGGGAGAAAGCAGAGCTGAGGGAAGGTTCATGAGATGGGATGAAACGGAACTCAGCTCTGTCTTTCTGTTAAAAATATAAAAAAAATATTGACATTTGACGATATTTGATAAAGAATATAAAGTGAATACCATCTTATAAGAAATGATATTATTTCAGAAAACGAGGGCATGATATGGGACTTGGAAAAACAAAAAAGCTGGTGAAATCAATTTCAGAGCTGAGGGATGACAATTACGCGGGGGAACCGGAGTTAAGCATCATGTATCAGCGGCTGGTACATAACAGGGATCAATTTGCAGAGATTTTTGAGAAAAACATTAAGGCAGTGATGCAGATTAGTTCTCTGGACTTAACAGTACAGCATGAAACAGACAAGATTCTTGAAATATCCCATAATGTGGCGAAAGCGACAGAGGTAATTTTCGGAGCCTCGGGAGAACATTCAGAGTTGGAAGGAAACAATTCCCTGGAGCAGTTGACCAATACGATTATCAGGGTGTCGGAAGAGACAGAAGAAGTCTATCAAAAGATAGAGAAAGGACAGCAGGAACTTACCTCCATTCGAGATCTTTCCGCCCAGGCTATTGAAGTTTCCAAAGAGATGCGCAAGGATATGGATGAACTGCTGGATGTCATTAATAATATGAACGAGGTCATTGCCGGGATAGAGTCCATTTCCATGCAGACCAATCTTCTTGCGTTGAATGCCTCCATTGAGGCCGCAAGAGCAGGAAAAGCAGGGCGGGGATTTGCCGTAGTGGCAGATGAGATCCGCGCTTTGGCAGAGCAGACCCAGAAGCTGACCGGCGATATGGGAGAGTTTGTGGAAGGAATCCGGGGAGCGTCCCAGAAGAGCGCCGGGAGCACCACGAATACCATAGATGCTCTTGGAACTATGACTGAGAAGATCGGGAATGTATGGGAATTGAATGATGAGAATCAAAGACATGTGTCAAAGGTCAGCGAATCTGTCACTTCTCTTGCAGCGGTCAGTGAAGAAATCAGCAGCACCATGGCTGAGATGGAGAATCAGCTGAGAAACAGCACAGATTTTATGCGTGAGATTGGAAACGAACTGATGAAGGCAACAGAGCCGGTTGTGGAGATTGAGGAAACCCTGGATTCTGCAGTCAAGCAGATGGGACAAATGTCCAATGACAGTTTTTTCCATATGAAGAATGCAGAATTCTGCCGATATGTGCAGAATGCCATCAATGCGCACCGCGGCTGGATTAAGAATCTGGAGAAAATGGTCAGGGAGCGGGTGATTGTACCCTTGCAGTTGGATTCCTCCAAATGCGGATTCGGACACTTTTATTATTCCATTACGCCGGAGATACCTGGAATCCACGAGATTTGGGATGGATTGGCTGAGAAACATAAGAAGTTCCATGGATTTGGTTCTGACGTGATCAACGCATTGTTTAATGAGGATTATGTCAAGGCAGAACAGGTATGCCGGGCAGCGGAAGAATATTCCAGAGAACTGATTGCAGATATGGAGAAAATGCTCCAGATTGCAGGAAATTAAAGAGAGCATTTATTCTGATATTAGAAAGTGGGGCTTTGTCCCGCGGCAGGGAAAAAGAAGGAAAGTGAAAATTCACTTACCTTCTTTTTTTATGAAAAAAACAGAAATAGACAGGTTTTTAGCGGAATTGACAATCATACACCTTACATCAAAGCTAAGCGGGGCATATGGGATTTTACAAATTTACTATTGCTTTTTTGTCTGTGATAGGCTAGAATGTAATAAAAGTGGAGAGAAGTGGTAGAAAAGGGTGATAAGTGGTGAATAAGTGGAACATAATGTGGGCGGCTCCCACAAAGTAAATTCCCCTATCCTTTCTGGCAGAAGGTGATGTCTATGTTCATGGGTGAATACAATCACACAGTTGATACAAAGGGCAGACTGATAGTTCCATCCAAATTCAGAGAATTGCTGGGAGATGAATTTGTTGTGACAAAGGGACTGGATGGATGCTTATTCGTGTATTCCGGTGAAGAGTGGAAGCTTATGGAAACCAAGTTCAGAGAAGTATCACAGTTCTCCAAAGAAGCCCGTAAGTTTGCAAGATTTTTCTTTGCAGGTGCGGCAACCTGTGAAGTGGACAAACAGGGGCGTGTACTGCTTCCGGCAAACCTCAGGGAATTTGCCGGAATTGAGAAAGAAGTTGTTTTGGCAGGCGTAGTGAACCATATCGAAATCTGGAGTAAAGACAGATGGCAGGATACCAATGAATACGATGATGTGGAAGAAATCGCAGAGCACATGGCAAGCCTGGGACTTACGATTTGATGCAGCCTCTGGCAGCGGATCATTCATACAGGAGCCGAAACAGGAGAAATAGTTTAAGAAGAAACAGAAAGGGAGTTTATGGAATTCAGGCACAAATCTGTACTTTTAAAAGAGACAATGGAATACCTGAAGATTAACCCTGATGGAATATATGTGGATGGAACTCTGGGCGGCGGCGGACATGCATATGAGATTTGCAGGCGCCTGTCTCCGAAAGGGAAATTGATCGGAATCGATCAGGACGAAGATGCAGTCAGAGCGGCGGCCAGCCGGCTGTCAGAATTTGAAGACAGAACAGAGATTGTCAGAAGCAATTACCGGCAGATGCCAAAGGTTTTGTCGGAACGCGGGATCAGACAGGTTGATGGAATTTTGCTGGACTTGGGAGTTTCATCCTATCAGTTGGATGACCCGGAACGGGGATTTACCTATCGAATGGAAGATGCGCCGCTGGACATGCGGATGGACAAACGTCAGAGGCTTACAGCCAAAGATATAATCAATACTTACAGTGAGATGGAGTTATACCGGATTATCCGGGATTATGGGGAAGATAAATTTGCGAAAAACATTGCAAAACATATTGTAAAGGCAAGAGAGGAAAAGGAGATTGATACAGCAGGAGAATTAACAGAGATCATCAAGAAAGCAATTCCAGCAAAGGTACGAAAGAATGGCGGGCATCCGGCCAAGCGTACATTTCAGGCAGTTCGGATTGAACTGAACGGCGAGCTGGAGGTTTTACAGGATTCCCTGGAGGATATGACAGAGCTGTTAAGTCCGGGAGGAAGAATTTGTGTGATTACATTTCACTCCCTGGAAGACAGGATAGTAAAGAATATTTTCCGGAAATGTGAACATCCATGTACCTGCCCGCCGGATTTTCCGGTTTGTGTGTGCGGGAAGAAGTCAATGGGAAAGACAGTGACAAGAAAGCCTGTTCTGCCGTCTGAAGAAGAAACAGAATATAATTCACGAGCGAAAAGTGCGAAGCTGAGAGTATTCGAAAGGGCATAAGGTGTGTAAGGCATAAAGAAGATAGGAGTGAAAGCAGTGAGACAGCAGGGAAATGCAGCGCGTAAGGAGAAGACTGTAAATTACATAGAAGGGAATACAGTAAGAAAACTTCAGCCGGACCCGGTGCGGCGAAGTGAAGAGACCCATCGAGAACTTCAGGAAAAACAGCGGATAGACAGAGAACAGCGGGAGAGAAAACGGGCGCTTCGGGCAGCCGCCAGAAGAAATCAGGAAAAAGCGCTTCAGATGAGTCCCGGTTATGTCCTGTTTTTGGCGGCCGCCATGGTTGTAATGGTAGGAGTCACCGGCGTTTACCTGAAATTGCAGTCAGACCTTACCAACAGAGTCAAACATGTGGCATCGCTGAAAAGTGAAGTGCTGAATCTTAAAACAGACAATGATGCAGAACAAAAACGAATTGACACTTCTGTGGATTTGGAGGCGATTCGCCAGAAAGCCACAGGAGAATTGGGAATGGTTTATCCTGGAAAAGATCAGATTATATATTTTGAAGTGGATTCTAGCGATTATATGAATCAATATCAGGATATCCCGGCAAAATAAAGAAGGTAATAACGATTGGCAACGAAAAAAAGAAGAGCGAAAAAAAAGCAAGAACCCTTAAAGTTTTCAAGAAGAATGAAGAAGAAACTGCTGGTAATGGTTTCGTTTATTATGGCAATGCTGGGCGGTCTCATAGGAAGGCTGATTTATATTGAACAGGTCAAAGGCGACGAATATGAGAAACAGGTGCTGAGCCAGCAGGGATATGAAAGCCAGAGCATCCCCTTTCAGCGGGGAGAGATTCTGGATTCCAGAGGAACTATATTGGCAAACAGTGTGGATGTATATAATATAATTCTGGACTGCAAGCTGATGAATGAAGAATTTTATGACAGGGAAACAAAAACAAAGGTAAAGAAATATGTAGAACCTACCATTGCGGCGCTGACCAAATGTTTCCCGGATGTTACGGAAGAAGAGGTAATGGCTGCTCTGACAGAGAAGGCAGACAGTCGTTATTTTGTTTTGCGTAAAAAATTGTATTATAGCGAGATTAAAGAATTTCAGGAGTTGGTAGAAAAGGTAAATAAGAAAGGGAAGAAGGTGAATCCCAATGTCCAGGGCGTGTGGTTTGAGAAGGAATATCAGAGGGAATACCCCTACGGCACGCTGGCAAGCAAAGTTCTGGGCTTTACCACATCGGGGAATGAAGGAATCGGCGGATTAGAGGATTACTATAATGATGTTTTAAACGGTATCAACGGCCGGCAGTACGGTTTTCTGAACTCCGACAATAATTTTGAGAAAACCATCAAAGAACCTATCAACGGCAACACGCTGGTAACTACCCTGGATTTGAATATCCAGAAGATTGTCCAGGAGAAGATTGCGGCGTTTCAGGAGAAATACAGAGACGGGGTTACCCAAGGGGCAGGCAGCAAACAGACAGGGGTGGTTGTCATGAATCCCCAGAACGGTGAGATATATGCCATGTCGGACAGTCTTGTATATGATCTGAATAAACCCAGGGATTTATCTCTTTATTATTCAGAAGAGGAGATAAAGTCTTTCAGCGAGAAGGAAGAATTGGATAAACTGAATGAAATCTGGCAGAACTATTGCATTACCTATACCTATGAGCCGGGTTCCACTGCGAAGCCTTTCACCGTGGCGACTGCATTAGAAACCGGGAAGACCAGAGAATGGTATGACTGTGACGGAGTTGAGAAAATCGGAGGGCATGACATCAGATGTGTACAGCGTTCCGGGCACGGTCCCCAGACTCTGGAACAGTCTCTGATGAATTCCTGCAATGATGCCATGATGCATATGGTGGAGGATATCGGTAAAGAAGATTTCTATAAATATCAGAATATTTTTAACTTCGGCCTGAAGACAAACATTGACCTGCCGGGAGAAGCCAGAACGGACAGCCTGATCTATACGTTGGAAAATACGGACGCCACCTCGCTGGCAACCAATTCCTTCGGCCAGAACTTTAATGTGACGATGGTTCAGCTTGCGTCGGCATTTTCCTCGCTGATTAATGGGGGATATTACTACCAGCCTCATCTTGTGAAGAAGATTGTGGATGACCATGGGAATACTGTGAAGTCTGTGGAACCTGTGGTTTTAAAACAGACAGTTTCCAGGCAGACCAGTGATACTGTGAGACAGTATCTTTACAGCGTGGTATCGGAGGGAACCGGAAAAAGCGCAAAAGTGGATGGATATTCCATGGGCGGAAAGACCGGTACGGCACAGAAGGGAAACCGTGATGATAAGAAGTATGTCGTGTCTTTCATTGGTTTTGCTCCGGTGGAAAATCCGGAAGTGCTGGTTTACGTGGTAATCGATGAAGCAAATGTTCCTATCGAACAGCAAAGCAGCAGCCTTGCCACAGAGTTGGCAAAAGAAATATTTACAGAGATTCTTCCTTATATGAATGTATTTCAGGATGAAGAAACAGATGTTGGGGAAAATCCTGAGAATCCGGAAGGAGAAGCAGGAGCTCCGGCCGGAGAAGGAACGCCGGAGAGCACAGAGAACCCACAGGAAACAGAGAATCCCCAGGGAGCAGAGAATCCCCAGGGAACGCCGGAGGGAGCGGAGAATCCAGACGGAAGCCCTCAGGAAGGCGTTGAGAATCCAGGAGAAGTTCCCCAGGAGGGAGGTCAGGACGGAGCAGTAAATCCGCCGACCCAGGGGGAAAATCCGGAAGAAGGCGCAAATCCTCAGGAAGGAAATCCGGAGGAAGAAGAAGCTCCCGGGGAGGGAGATGACGTTCCTGAAGAACCGGGAGGGCCCGAATATCCGCCGGAGGGCGTACCTGAGGCTATGCCGGAAGGAGCAGAAGTTCCCCAGGAGGAATAAGAAAAGTGGAAAAACAGTACATAACCTCATAAAATCTGTAATAGATTATAGTAATTGTAGTTGTGAGGTTACTGTATGTTTCGCAATAAAACCTTTAACCGAAAAAAGATATTAATTGTTTTTACCGTGGTTCTTCTGGTACTGTCTATCCTTGTGGGAAGACTGGTGTATCTGATGATTTTCTGTTCCGAATATTACGGGCAGAAAGCAGAGGATTTGCATGAGCGGGAACGGGATATCAAGGCAGCCAGAGGCAAAATCATTGATTCTACCGGCACTGTGCTTGCCACCAACCGGACGGTATGCACCATTTCTGTGATTCACAGCCAGATAGAAGAACCGGAGGAAGTAATCCGGGCGCTGTCCAAAGAATTGGAGATGGAAGAAGAAGCGGTGCGCAAACGGGTGGAAAAGGTAAGCTCCATTGAGCGGGTAAAGTCCAATGTGGATAAGGAAGTGGGAGACCGCATCCGCGGGTATGGACTGGCAGGCGTAAAAGTAGACGAAGATTACAAGCGTTATTATCCTTACGGCACGCTGGCCTCCAGAGTGCTGGGATTTACCGGAGGGGATAATCAGGGAATTATCGGACTGGAAGTTATGTATGAAGACTATCTGAAAGGCAGCAGCGGTAAAATTCTGACCCTTACGGATGCCCGGGGAGTTGAAATTGAGAATGCCGGAGAACGGCGTCAGGAACCGGTAGACGGTTATAATCTGCATATCAGCCTGGACTACAATATTCAAATGTATTGTGAACAGGCCGCCAAAAAAGTGATGGAGGCGAAGTCTGCGGACGGGGTATCGGTGATTGTGATGAAGCCGGACAATGGCGAAATCCTGGCAATGGTTAATGTGCCGGAATTTGACTTAAATGATCCCTTTACCCTGATTCAGCCGGAAACAGAGGAAGAACCGGAAACAGCCGAAACACAGGAAACAAAAACAGAAGAGGAGCCGGAAAAAACAGAAGAAACGGCGGCAGAACCGGAAACAGCCAAAACACAGGAAGCAAAGACAGAAGAAGAGCCGGAAGAAACAGAAGAAACGACGGCAGAACCGGAAACAGCCGAGACGCCGAAGAAAGAAGCGGAATCAGAAGGAATGAAATCAAAAGAACAAAACAAGCAGGATTTACTGAATCAGATGTGGAGAAATCCCTGCATCAATGATACCTATGAGCCGGGTTCTGTATTTAAAACAATTACCACGGCGGCGTCTTTTGAGGAAGGAGTGGTATCCTTAAACGATCACTTTTTCTGTCCAGGGTATAAGATGGTGGAGGACAGAAGAATTCATTGCCACAAAAGAACCGGGCATGGATCCGAGGATTTTACCCAGGGGATTATGAATTCCTGCAATCCGGTATTTATTGAATTGGGCCTGCGGCTGGGGGTAGACAATGTTTATAAATATTTTGAACAGTTCGGGCTTTTAAACCGGACGGGAATCGATCTTCCGGGCGAGGCGTCCACCATTATGCATGACAAGAAAAATGTAGGCCCTGTGGAACTGGCGACGATTTCCTTTGGACAGTCTTTCCAGGTTACGCCGATTCAGCTTGCCACAACAGTTTCTTCCTTAATTAATGGGGGAAACAGGATTACTCCCCATTTCGGCGTATCAGTAAAGGATGATCAGGGCAAATTAATTGAGACGCTGCAGTATGAAGTGAAAGAAGGGATTGTCAGTGAAAGTACGTCAGAGACGCTGCGCAGCGTCCTTGAGAAAGTAGTGTCCGAAGGAAGCGGAAAACGGGCATACATAGAAGGATTTTCCATTGGAGGCAAGACGGCCACTTCCCAGACGCTTCCCAGAAGCGCCAACAAATATATTTCTTCTTTTCTGGGCTTTGCTCCGGCAGAGGATCCTCAGGCGCTGGCTCTTTTGATTATCAATAATCCTCAGGGCATCTACTATGGAGGCACTATAGCGGCTCCTGTGGTAAAAGAAATTTTCTCCAATATATTGCCTTATCTGGGAATTGAGAAACAGACGGTTCCAAAGCAGGAAGATTCCAAGGAAGATTCAGAGGAAAATTAAAAGAAAGATGCGGTGAGCATAAAACATCGTAGAGATGAAGAGGTGTAGAAAAATGACACAGAGAGTAGTAATTCCGGTATTGATTGCGTTTGCCATCACTGCCCTGCTGGGGCCTGTGGTAATTCCGGTTCTGAGAAAATTAAAGGTGGGGCAGACCGAGCGGGAAGAACTGAAATCCCATTTGAAGAAGGCCGGTACGCCTACCATGGGCGGATTGATGATATTAGCCGGGATACTGGTGACTTCCATGATTTATGTGAAGGATTATCCCAAAATACTGCCCGTTCTCTTTGTGACAGCGGGGTTCGGCATTATCGGATTTCTGGACGATTATCTGAAAGTGGTGCTGCGGCGTTCCGACGGGCTGCTGCCCTGGCAGAAAATGGCGGGACAGATACTGGTGACAGTTGTGTTTATTTTCTATATGAATCAATATACGGAAAATTCCTCAAAGATGCTGATTCCTTTTACCGGAGGCTTTGAACATGGAATCTACCTGGATTTGGGATGGCTGGCGGCCCCGGTGATGTTTCTGGCAATTCTTGGCACCGTCAACGGCGCAAATTTTACAGACGGCCTGGACGGTCTGGCTTCCAGTGTAACGGTATTGATTGCAACATTTTTCTCAGTAGTTGCAATCGGAACAGACAGCGGCATCGAGCCGGTTACCTGTGCGGTAGTGGGGGCATTGCTGGGATTTTTGCTTTTTAATGTGTATCCCGCCAGTGTTTTTATGGGGGACACCGGATCCCTGGCATTGGGGGGATTTGTAGCTTCCACTGCTTATATGATGCAGATGCCCATTTTTATTCTGATTGTGGCATTGATTTACTGGGTGGAGCTTTTGTCTGTCATGATACAGGTGACTTATTTCAAGAAAACGGGGGGAAAGCGTATTTTCCGCATGGCTCCCATACATCATCATTTTGAATTATGCGGATGGTCTGAAACAAGGGTTGTGGCGGTATTTTCCATAATTACGGCTATTTTATGCCTGATTGGGCTGCTTGCGCTTTAGGAGGGATAACATTGGATCTGGATGGAAAGAAATTTTTGGTAATGGGATCTGGAATCAGCGGAATTGCGGCCGCAGAGCTTCTGATCAACCATCATCTTCCGGTTGTGCTGTATGACGGCGATGAAGAGAAAAAACCGGAGGAAATGAAAGAAAAGTCTCCTTTGCTGGAAAAGGCGGAAATCTATACCGGCTGTCTGCCGGAACATGTGCTTTCGGGCTGTGATATTGCCATCCTGAGCCCGGGGGTGCCTCTGGATATTCCGGATGTGGAGCGGATGAAAGAGGCGGGGCTTGCAATTTGGGGTGAAATTGAGCTTGCCAGTGTGTTTGAAAAAGGCAGGACGCTTGCGGTAACCGGAACCAACGGGAAAACTACAACCACCTCCCTGTTGGGAGAGATTATGAAGCATGCCGGCCTGGATGTGAAGGTGGTAGGGAATATCGGAATCCCCTATACCAGCCTGGTATCGGAAACCACAAAGGATTCTGTTACGGTAGCGGAGATCAGCAGTTTTCAATTGGAGACGGTGCACAGGTTCTGTCCTGAGGTTTCTGCCATTTTGAACATTACGCCGGATCATTTAAACCGCCACCATACCATGGAAAATTATCAGAAAGCAAAAGAACGGATCGCTGCCAATCAGGGAGAACATCAGGTCTGTGTTCTGAATTATGAAGATGATGCGCTGCGGGAGTTTTCCGCCAGGGTAAAGGCAAGAGTTGTATTTTTCAGCAGCCAGAGGAAGCTGGATGAAGGCATTTATCTGGAGGGCGAAGAAATTATCTGGAAGTGGCAGGGGGAGCGGGAGGTTTTGTGCAATGTCCATGAACTAAAGCTTCTGGGAAAGCATAATTATGAAAATGTGATGGCCGCTGCGGCAATGGCGAGGATGGCAGGAGTTTCTACAGGAAAAATCAGGGAAGTTCTGGTTACTTTTGCAGCGGTGGAGCATAGAATAGAATATGTGGTGACAAAAAGGGGCGTCCGTTTCTACAATGATTCCAAAGGAACCAATCCGGATGCGGCGATTCAGGCCATACGCGCCATGCAGTGGCCTACCTTACTGATTGGAGGGGGATATGATAAAGATTCTGAGTATGAGGAATGGATTCGCGCTTTCGATGGGAAAGTGAAGAAGTTTGTATTGCTTGGAGCTACCAGAGAGAAAATAAGGGACACGGCAGTTCGGCTTGGATATCCCGGGGAGGATATTATTTTTGCAGACAATCTGCAGGAAGCAGTCAATATATGTTTTGACCATGCAGAAGACGGGGACGCAGTGCTGCTTTCGCCGGCCTGTGCAAGCTGGGGAATGTTTCAAAATTACGAACAGCGGGGAAATATGTTTAAGGAACTGGCGAGGGCGTTAGAGGAATAACTGTGAAATTCTAAGTCAGGAGTGCTGATATGGGTAGAGAAGGAAAAGCAGACAGAAGACAAAAAAATATCCGCTATTTTGACTATACACTGTTGCTAATTGTATTTTTTCTGATCTGTTTCGGACTGGTCATGCTATACAGTACAAGCGCATACAACGGCCAAGTTAAGTTTAAGGATTCCGCCTATTATCTGAAGAAGCAGCTTCAGGCGGACGCTCTGGGAATTGCGGCTATGGCCATTGTTTCCAGAATTGACTACCGTGTGTGGAAAAACTTCTGGCTGCTTGCATACATAGGGGCATTTGGGTTATGTACTCTGGTGCTTTTCATCGGGGATGAATTAAACGGCGCAAAACGCTGGCTGGATCTGGGATTCACCAGCTTTCAGCCCTCGGAGGCGGCAAAGCTGGCGATTATTGTATTTCTGGCCACCATTATCAGCAAAATGCCCAAACAGATGGGTAAATTCTCTTCGCTGGTGAAAATAATTGCAATTGTTCTCCCCATGGTTGCCGTGGTGGCAATCGGCAACTTAAGCACTGCAATTATTATATTGGGAATCGCCATTTCCATGGTCTTTGTGGCAAGTCCTAAATACGCCCAGTTTTTCATCGCTGGTGGAGCAGTGATCCTCTTTGGGGCAGTGTTTATCATGATGGAAGCCTACCGGGCGGAACGTCTGCGGATCTGGCTGAATCCGGAAAAATATGAGAAGGGCTATCAGACGCTCCAGGGGCTGTATGCCATCGGTTCCGGCGGACTCTTTGGAAAGGGATTAGGCGGCAGCATGCAGAAGCTGGGATTTGTGCCGGAGGCGCAGAATGATATGATTTTTTCTATTATCTGCGAGGAATTGGGGTTATTCGGCGCCGTCAGCGTGATTTTGCTGTTTGTAATTATTATCTGGAGGTTTATGGTCATTGCCAACAATGCACAGGATCTTTACGGGGCATTGATTGTGACAGGAGCATTGGCACATATTTCCATACAGGTAATACTGAATATCGCGGTAGTAACCAATACCATACCGAATACGGGGATTTCTCTGCCGTTTATCAGTTATGGAGGAACGTCAGTTTTGTTTTTGCTGGCGGAAATCGGGCTGGTGCTCAGCGTGTCAAGGGGAATTCATCTGGAACAGGAGTAGGACATGGGAAGAGGAAAACGGAAACAAAAGAAGCGATGGAAGACGGCAGGGCTGACATTTCTTATGATTTTGCTGTTTTTTGCGATAGCGGCGCTGATTGTGATTAACGTATTTACCGTAAAGAAGGTAAAAGTAACCGGCAATGAACATTATTCCGATGAGGCCATGGAAGACTGGCTGTTGGATGATGAATATTGCTGGAACAGCCTGTATGTTTACTTTAAATACAAGTTTGTGGAGCCCAGAGAAATGCCTTTTGTGGACAGTATGGAGGTTTTTCTCAAATCACCCCACACATTGGAAATCAAAGTATATGAGAAAGCATTGCTGGGCAGGGTTTACATTGATGCATTGGGGCAGAATGCTTACTTTGACAAAGACGGATTTGTAGTGGAAATGTCATCGGAGGTGATAGAAGGGGTTCCGGTGGTAAGCGGGCTGGATGTGGAACAAATTGTATTGTATGAAAAACTCCCGATCAAAGGCAAAAATATTTTGAAAAATTTGCTGGCACTGACCCAGATGCTGAAAAAATATGAACAGATTCCGGAAAATGTCAGATACGGAGGAGAAGGGAATTTTACACTGAACTATGGGGAAATTACGGTCCTGATCGGACAGGCCCAAAATCTGAATGAGAAGGTGGTAAGGCTTTCCCATATTATGCCCAAACTGGATGGGCAGAAGGGTACGCTGCACTTAGAAAGCTGGACGGAAAACACAACAGATATTGCTTTTGAAAAAGCCGGATAGACGGTTTTTGCTGAAATTTGCGCTGTTTTTGAAAGTAAAAAAGAAATATCACTGAAAAAAATACAATAAAATTAAAAATTCTTATTGATTAATTCTTCAAAAAATTATAGTATAGTGTATAAGAGTTTAAATATGGAATAGAAAGAAAAGTTCAGATAGAGGATAAAAGGAGGAAGAACCTTGCTTGAAATAATGACGACAGAGGCAGATTCCAGTGCAAAAATTATCGTAATCGGTGTTGGAGGGGCTGGAAATAATGCAGTCAATAGAATGATTGAAGAGAGTATCGGCGGTGTTGAGTTTATTGGAATCAACACGGACAAGCAGGCGCTGACGCTTTGTAAGGCGCCAACGCTGGTTCAGATCGGAGAGAAGCTGACAAAGGGGCTGGGGGCAGGCGCGCAGCCTGAGATCGGTCAGAAAGCGGCGGAAGAGAGCATTGATGAACTGACCGCAGAGATTAAGGGTGCGGATATGGTATTCGTAACCTGCGGTATGGGAGGCGGAACCGGAACCGGGGCCGCACCGGTAGTTGCAAAGATTGCCAAGGATATGGGAATTTTGACTGTAGGCGTGGTAACGAAACCCTTTCGGTTTGAAGCTAAGGCCCGCATGATTAACGCCATGGGAGGCATTGAGCGGTTAAAGGAAAGCGTGGACACCCTGATTGTAATCCCCAATGACAAGCTTTTGGAGATTGTGGACAGAAGAACCACTATGCCGGATGCTTTGAAGAAGGCAGACGAAGTATTACAGCAGGCTGTACAGGGAATTACCGATTTGATCAATGTGCCTGCTCTGATTAATCTGGATTTTGCAGATGTCCAGACCGTAATGAAGGATAAGGGAATGGCTCATATCGGTATCGGAATGGCCAAGGGCGATGATAAGGCGACAGAAGCGGTGAAGCTGGCGGTGGCAAGTCCTTTGCTGGAAACCACCATTACAGGAGCTTCTCATGTGATTATCAATATTTCCGGAGATATCTCCCTTGTGGACGGCAGCGACGCAGCCAGCTATGTGCAGGATTTGGCTGGTGAGAATGCCAATATTATCTTCGGCGCCAAGTTTGATGAGAGCATGGCGGATGAGGCGATTGTCACTGTAATTGCTACGGGTCTCGGCGATGCAGCTCCGGCTCCAAAGGTAATGCCCAGTATGAAATATGCCCAGGGTACGCCTTCCAGAATGGCAAGTCCTGCAAGAACTTCCAGCAATCTGGGTTCTGTGACGCGTCCGGCCAGTCCTTACGGAACAGTGAATCAACCTGCTTCCACAGCGGGATCCGGCAATCTTGGCGTAACGGCTTCCACTCTTGGGATCCAGAGGCCCAGAAGACCGGAGAGCACAGTGCCGGAGCGTGATATCAAGATTCCGGAATTCCTGAAGAATACCAGGAAATAGTAAAGATAAGAAAACAGAAGTGTACATATTGAAGTTGCTGTATTGATACGGTATGCATGGCTGTGACAGACTGTGTGTATTAATACAGTGGCTTTTTGTTTTACAGGCAGAGCATTTCGCTTCAGAGACAAACAGAGGGCTGTTTAGGAAGGATAGTTGCCGTCTGATGCCAAGAAAGCCATTCAGAGCTTTGCAGACAGAAAAAAGCAGAAATTGTCGGGAAACCTCCATGGGAAAAGGATATGCTGAAAAGGACAAAAATACCGCAGAGCGTATAGGGAGGAAACCGCAGTGAAAGAATATATTTTGGAGCATTACAGAAAAACAGGAACTTTTACATATGCCGGGGCGTATGGAGATTATTTTCGTTCTCTGCCGGATGATGTTTCAGAACTTGGCAGGTTGATATGCGGGCAGGTGATACACAGGGTAACATTACAGGAAGGAAACGCCAACGCCAATGCAAATCTTATTTATGGAGATATGAACCGGTATCCGTGGTATCGGATGCGGTGCGAGGATGATGTTCTGTTGACGGCGCCTGCTCTGGTTTCTGAGCTGTTTCGGCTGGATGCCAGAGGATTTGTAAAGGACAGGAAAGTGGAACATAAAATTGTGGTTACATGCCGTTATGTGTCAGTTCTTATGAGCGCTATTTTAAAAGCAAAAGGAGTGCCTGCCAGATGCCGTGCCGGATTTGCGCCTTATTTTCAGGAGGGGGTCAGTATGGATCACTGGATTAACCAATATTACAGCAGGGAAGAAGAACGCTGGATCACGTTTGATGCGGATGGCTTTTATGAAGAAGGGGGAATGCCTCTTTCTCAGTATGATATGCCCACAGATAGTTTTGACTGGGCCGCAGAAGCCTATCTTGCGGTGAGAAGCGGGGAAACAGACGGAAATCGGTATTTATTTGCGGACAGTCAGAAAACCCGTGCTCTTGGGGCAGTAATTCGTTATCTGCTATACGATTTTCATGCCCTTATGAACCATGAACTGACCTATAGCTTCTTGCCGGCCTATTTGGATGGAAGGATCGGCAATTTGAGCCAGGGAGAGCTGCAGGAACTGGATGGACTGGCAAAGCGGCTTTTGGAACCGGACAGGTATTTTGATGAATTGTATGACATCTGGCAGAGGGAGAGAAAATTTCGAATTATAAACAGTCCGCTGGTGGGTATGTATGCCCACGGCGCAGATTGGGGAAACCTGTAAACAGGCAGTGGGCACGGCAATGGGCGCATGTAAATGGATGCCTCTGCTGACAGAAAACGGAGCGGCTTATGGATTGGATTCGGGCAGTAGAAGATGCAATTGCATATATAGAAGAACATATCACCGATGATTTGACAATCGGCAGAGTTGCCGCGGAAGTGAATATATCTCCGTTTTATTTTCAGAAAGGCTTTTCTATGCTGTGCGGGTATACGGTAGGCGAGTATATTCGAATGCGGCGTTTATCATTGGCAGGCAGTGAGGTTTTGTCGTCCGACAGAAAAGTAATTGATCTTGCAGTTCAATATGGTTATGATTCACCGGACAGTTTCACAAAAGCATTTACCCGGTTTCATGGCAGCACGCCGACGGATGTAAGAAAAAATGGTGCAGCGCTGAAATCATTTGCACCGCTGCACATTAAGTTATCTTTGGAGGGCGGCACGGTGATGGAGTACAGGATTGAAGAAAAGCCTGCTTTCAAAGTAATAGGTATGTCGCGGATATTTTCTTACGAGACTGCAAATACAGAGGTTCCCGGGTATTGGGATGAGGTTCATGTCTGCACGGAGAAAAAGTCTTTGATGGGAAAGTATGGCATCTGCTTTGATGAAGAAATGGCGGGCAATCAGTTTCGGTATATGATCGCAGATGATTTCCGGCAGGAAGAGGGTTTCGGGAAGTGTTTGGAGGAATATGAGATTCCGGCTCATACATGGGCGGTTTTTCCCTGCAGAGGGCCTATGCCGTTTCAGCTGCAGGAATGCAACAGAAGGATTTTTTCCCAATGGCTGCCCTCAAGCCGGTATGAGATTGCCGAAGGGTATAATATTGAATCTTACAGCAATCCCGCTGATTTTAAATGTGGAACGCAGGATTCCCAATATTATGCGGAGATTTGGATTCCTGTGAAAGTCATTGGCTTTCAGGAGAAGATGTAACAGAGACAGTCCAAAAATCTCTCAATACAGAGATTTTTGGACGTTTGTCGTTTTCTGTAAAAGAATTTTTTCCAAAGTGGACAATGGTTTGACAAAAAAATCTGTATCTTCCGTTTATACTGTACTTGTGGATATTCGGAAAGGAGGGCATAGGTGAAATATGAACTATATGCAGACGTATGGTTCCTGACAAATGTTACGATGGACAGTCTGGCACTTTGGATGGCAGGAAAGATTATGAAGCAGCAGATTCGGGCAGGAAGACTGTTATTGGGGAGCTTTGCGGGAACGGCTGTTTCTATGCTCCTTTTTTTTGTTTGGGACGACTATACCTGGTATCAAATCTGTGTGCATTTTTTAGTGAATCCCGGGATGGTATTCCTGTGTTACCGCAGCAGGGGGAAGAAAGAATTTCTGGGGCAGTGTGCAATCACCTATCTGGCGTTTCTTCTTTTGGGCGGAATACTGGAGTGGGGGATGCAGAATGCTGCAGGGGTGCAGGTTGTATGGTATCTCTCGGGTGCGGCTCTGCTTCTTGCGGCGGCAGAAAAAATGCTGGGACATTTAAAAAGAGAAAAGGAAACCGTATATGACCTTCTTCTGGTGACCGGGGAAGGGAATATTTCTGTAAAGGGTTTTTATGATACAGGGAATTTGTTAATGGATCCTCTGGTAGGCAGACCGGTACATATTATTAAAAAAGAAATTTTAAAGAAACAGGTACAGCAGGGGAAGCTGTCGGTGCGCCTGATTCCCTATCATTCTCTGGGGCAGGAATCGGGACTGTTGGAGACAGTTACCCTGGAGGGAATGTACATTATACGGGAACGCCATCCGGTGTATGTAAAAAAGCCTGTTTTTGGCATGGCAGAGGAAAAGTTATTTCAGAACGACAGATGCGATGTGATATTGAATGGAAAAAGTATGGAAAATTGAAGGAGGACAACGATGTATATCAAAATCACAATACCGCGGCATTTTCAGCTGAAGCTGATCCCGAATATTCGGAATCTGCTGTTATTGAAAAAAGGAGACATCCACTATATCGGAGGAGCGGAAATCCTTCCGCCGCCGTTGGAAACAGTGGAAGAAAACCGGTGTATTCAGATGCTTGCCGGCGATGAGTCGGAAAATGCCAGAAGCGTGCTGATTGAACATAATCTGCGGCTGGTGGTTTACATAGCCAAGAAATTTGACAATACAGGGATCGGCGTGGAGGATTTAATCTCTATCGGAACCATAGGGCTGATTAAAGCTATCAATACTTTTAATCCCACCAAAAATATCAAGCTTGCCACTTATGCTTCCCGGTGCATTGAAAATGAAATCCTCATGTACTTAAGGCGAAATAATAAGACCAGAATGGAGGTTTCCATTGATGAGCCCCTGAACGTGGACTGGGATGGAAATGAACTTCTTTTGTCAGACATTTTGGGAACGGATGAGGATATTATTTATCGGGATATCGAAACGGAAGTGGAGAAAAACCTTTTGAAAAAAGCAGTGGCAAAGCTGTCAGACAGGGAGCGCACCATTGTGGAGCTGCGGTTTGGCCTAAACAGCCCTCAAGGAGAAGAAATGACCCAGAAAGAGGTGGCAGATCTTCTTGGAATTTCCCAGTCTTATATTTCACGTCTGGAAAAAAAGATTATGAAACGCCTGAAAAAAGAAATCGTAAAATTCGAGTAGATGTGGTATAATTTATCATGAGGAGGGACCCAGCGAGAATACTAAGAGTACCTCAAAAGGAAGAAAGCTGGGAGGAGCCCTGATGATTTATCATGAGGAGGGACCCAGCGAGAATATTAAGAGTAATACAGTCATACAATAGAATTCATAAATTTTTCACAAAGGAGATGGTAATTTGAAGCTTGAATTTTTAGGAGCAGCCCATGAGGTAACCGGGAGCTGTCATTATGTGCAGATGGGGGATGTGCATCTTCTGGTAGACTGCGGCATGGAACAGGGTCCGGATTTGTATGAGAACCAGGAGATTCCGGTGAAAACAGCCGAGATTGATTATATTCTGATTACTCATGCGCATATTGACCATTCCGGCCTGCTGCCGCTATTGTACAGTCATGGCTTCCGGGGGAAAGTCTATGCCACCAGAGCGACTGTAGAGCTGTGCAACATTATGCTGAAGGATTCCGCCCATATTCAGATGTTTGAGGCAGAGTGGCGGAACCGGAAAGGAAGACGTGCAGGAAAGCCGTTGGTGGAGCCTATGTATACCATGGAGGATGCCATTGGGGTATTGGATTATTTCATTCCATGTGAATACGGGGAAATTATTACACTTTGTCCGGAAATTACCATTCGGTTTGTGGACGCCGGCCATTTGCTTGGCTCTTCCAGCATTGAAATTTGGGGAACGGAAGGGGATAAACAGGTAAAGCTGGTATTTTCCGGCGATATCGGCCATGGAAATAAGCCGTTAATCCGCAATCCTCAGTATATCCGAGAGGCGGATTATGTGGTTATGGAATCTACTTATGGGGATCGTCTGCATGAGAATCCGCCGGATTATGCAAGAGAGCTGGCTGACGTATGCAGGGAGACATTTGTCAGAGGGGGCAATGTGGTGATTCCTGCTTTTTCTGTGGGCAGAACCCAGGAAATGCTGTATTTTTTCCGAAAAATCAAAACGGAGAACCTTTTGCCGGAATTTTCTGATTTTGAAGTATATATTGACAGCCCTCTTGCAGTGGAGGCAACCAATATTTTTCATAAAAATGTGAGAGAGTGCTTTGACGAGGAGGCATTGGAGCTGGTGCGAAAGGGGAAGAATCCAATCAGTTTTCCAGGACTTAAAGTCGCAGTTTCCAGTGAGGAATCTAAGATGATTAACTTCATCCAGAAGCCTGTTGTTATTATTTCAGCTTCCGGTATGTGCGAGGCTGGAAGAATCCGCCATCATTTGAAGCACAATCTCTGGCGCGAGGATTCCACTATTCTTTTTGTAGGATATCAGGTGCCGGGAACGCTGGGCAATATTCTTCTGAACGGAGGAAGAGAAGTAAAGCTGTTTGGCGAAACCATTGAGGTGCACGCAAAGATCAAAAATCTGGCCGGAATCAGCGGCCATGCGGATCAGCAGCATCTTCTGGAATGGGTGAAGGCATTCGGGGAGACTCCAAAAAGGGTGTTTGTGGTGCACGGCGAGGATCGAGTCTGCGATACCTTTGCATCTCTGATTACCAGAGAAACCGGACTGGAGGCCACAGCGCCTTACAGCGGCGATATCTATGATTTGGAAACGAACCTTTGCCTGGATCAGGGAAGCCGGGAGAAGAAAGTGCGCAGGACAAAAGACCGTGCCGTTTCCAATGTTTTCACAAGGCTCTTGGCGGCTGGAGAACGGTTGCTTGCCCTTATCCGCAAATCCGAAGGGCGTCCCAACAAAGAACTTGGAAAATTTGCGGATCAGATTAATTCTCTCTGCGACAAGTGGGAGTAAGAGACAGATAGTTTTTCATATTTTTTAAGGCAGATTTTTCCAGTCTGCTGACCTGGGCCTGGGAGATATGGATTTCTTCCGCCACCTCCATCTGAGTTTTTCCTTCGAAGAAGCGGAGCTTGATGATGTAATTTTCACGTTCATTCAGCCGTTTCATGGCATCGCTTAAGGAGAGTTCTTCCACCCAGGTTTCTTCTTTGTTCTTCTTGTCGCTGATCTGATCCATCACATAGAGGGTGTCGCCGCCGTCTGTGTAGACCGGATCATAGAGGCTGACCGGGCATTGGATGGCGTCTAAGGCAAATACAATGTCCTCTTTGGGAATATCAATTTCTTTGGCGATATCTTCTATGGTGGGCTCTCTGGACAACTCTTTGGACAGCAGTTCTCTTGCGTGGATTGCCTTGTAAGCCGTATCCCTGAGAGAACGGCTGACGCGAATGGAATTGTTGTCTCTGAGATACCGCCTGATTTCGCCGATAATCATGGGAACTGCATAGGTGGAAAATTTTACGCCGATGTCCGGATTGAAATTGTCGATGGATTTTATTAATCCAATGCAGCCGATTTGAAATAAATCGTCTACATTTTCATTACTGTTGGAAAATCTTTTGATCACACTTAAAACAAGACGGAGATTTCCCTTAATGTAAGTTTCGCGCGCCTTCTGATCCCCCGCTTTTATGCGGGAAAACAGGTCGCTTTTTTCCTCTTCTTTTAATACAGGGAGTTTTGCTGTGTTGACTCCGCAAATCTCTACTTTATATGCAGCCATGGCATTACCTCCGTAAAGTTTGATGTATTAAAAGAATGCACGTAATTTGCCACTTTTATTCAAGAAATTTTCGTGGTATAATTTATCATGAGGAAGGGCCCAGCGAAAATACTAAGAGAATCCCAAAAGGAAGAAAGCTGGGAGGAGCCCTGATGATGTACCATGAGGAGGGACTCAGCATTTATCATGAGGAGGGGCCCAGCGAAAATACTAAGAGAATCCTAAAAGGAAGAAAGCTGGGAGGAGCCCTGATGATTTATCGAAGGCCCCACATTTCATAAAGAAAAATTTTATGGGAGAAAGAACAATGAAAGATGCAATAGATAAGAGAAATGAAAGGGAAAAAATTGCAAGAAGTATTGTAAAACGCAGAAATATTGTGTATATCAGCCAGGAAGAGCTGGATCGGAAACAGCAGGAAGAGGCCCAGAGGCAGAAGCAGGAGCGAACAGAAGCCGCAGAACGGCTTGTGAAACAGTTTAAGGATGAAGCCAAGAAAAAGCAGGCCATGGAGATTGAACGTCTGCTGGCAGAACAGGCCGTGCTGGAAAAGCAGTTGGAAACAGGAATGGACGCCACTGGAAAAAAACCTATGGATGATGTCACACAGGAAAGAGTAGAGGCGATTTTAAGTGAGAAGAGCAAACGGTTGGAAACTATTATATCTGCCAGCGCTTTACAGATGGAGCAGAAAGCCGGACAGATGGAAGTATCTGTACCGGAGGAGAATAAAGTCCATGAGTCCCCAGGAGAAACAGACATTGCGCAGCATATTGTGTCTGCTTCTGAAGAGGGCGGTTCAAATCGTGAAACAGATGCGGAGCCGGATGTTCCTGCTGAGGAAGCCGGTATTTCGCGGGAAGAAGGTGTGACAGAAGAATAATGAAAGAGACAGAAGAAAGAAAACGGCAGTCAGAAGAATTGTCCGGGGAGACTCAGAGGAAGCAAGTTCCTCTGAGTGAAACCTGATCCCAGGACGCACAGGACGAACTGGAAAATTTTATTGAACAACAGGGAATTTATATTCGTCAGTAGCGGAAAGCGAAAAAGTTTTCGGAGATATTCCGTAAAATTTGCGGAAAGCCCGCAGAAAAGTGGAATAGTCTGAGAAACCGCATAAGGCGGCGGCTTTCAGGACAGGGGTGCCTCCCCGCATCAGATCCGCCGAATGCAGCAGACGTTTCTGCTGAACATAACTGTGAAGGGTATAGCCGGTGGTTTCCTTGAACTTGTGCATCAAATAATATTTGCTGACATAGAAGCGGTCTGCCAATGATTCATTGGATAAATCTTTTTCCAGATGGGTATTGATATAAGTTAAAATTTCTGTAATCTGCTGATCATAGCGGGAAGCGGAAGTGTCTAACTGGTATGTTTCAGGGAGAAACACGCGGTTTAAGTAGACCATAAACTGTAAAAAGTAAGATTGGCTTAAGAGTTCATGGCCGAATTCCCTGCTTTCCAGAGAAGATTCCAACTGTTGGAGCAATGTTTGGATTTCTGTCTGCAGCGTATGGTTTAGCCGGATCAGATTGAAACTTTTTTCTGTGGTGGCGGTGAAGCACTGAGACAGGTCACAGGTGTGATCTGCCTGGGTCCTGATATAATCCGGCTGCAGCCACAGAACCACCCGTTCATAGGTTACCTCCGGGTCGATGATAGGTTTATGAATGTCATGATGGTTGATGAGAAGGATATCCCAGGGTTTTAAATCGTAGGCTTTTCCTTCCACCAGGTAGGTGACGTTGCCGGATAAAAATATGATAATTTTATTAAAATCGTGATAATGGAATTCAAATTCCTGATTCTTTTTGTCCTTCAGATGAAACAGACGAAAGTTCTGATGAAGGTATCCCGACTGCATCTCATTGCTGATTTGTGATATATCTTCCATAATAACCTCCTTTTTTTCTAATATATCGCATTTTTTGCAATATTTCAAGCAATTTATTCTCTATGATATGCAAAAAGAAAGAGTTAAAATGGAATTAGAATGAAAACGGAACCTTAGGCATAGTCTAAATGGAGAGAATGCGGCAGGCAGAGAAAGGGTGAATGGTATGGAAAACAATATTACAATGAAAAAGTATCACGGACTTGGAAACGATTATCTGGTGTTGGACCCCAATAAAAATGATTTGGAGCTTCAGACCCGGAACATTGAAAGGCTGTGCCGAAGGAATTTCGGGGCAGGGGCAGACGGTCTGTTGTACGGGCCTCTGATGGAAGAGGGCAAAATAAAAGTGCGGATTTTTAATTCCGATGGCTCCGAAGCGGAAAAAAGCGGCAACGGCGTGGGGATTTTTGCAAAATATCTGCTGGATGAAGGGTATGTGACGGAGCAGAAGTTCAGCCTGAATACTCTGGCAGGAGATGTGGAAATTGAATTTGTGGAGCAAGGCGGCAATGTGATGCGGGTGAATATGGGCAGACCTTCTTACGCAGGAAAAGAAATGCCTTTGGCAGGATTGGAAGGGGAAATTGTGAATGCCCATTTAAGGTTCCATGACAATGATTACAATACCACCTGTCTGTCCGTTGGAAATCCCAATTGTGTGATCATGATGGAGGAGGTAACGCCCCGGAAAGCAAAAGAGCTGGGTCCTTATGTGGAAAGTTCTGATTATTTTCCCAATCGGATGAATATGCAGCTCTGCAAAGTGACGGATCGGGAAAATATCACCATTGAGATTTACGAACGGGGAGCGGGCTACACCCTTGCTTCCGGAACAGGCGCCTGCGCATCGGCGGCGGCAGCCAAGCGGATGGGGTTGGTGGATAACAGGGTGACTGTCCATATGCAGGGCGGTGATTTACTGGTTGAGATGGAGGAAGATGGAACCATTTTCATGACCGGAAAAGTGGAGACGGTAGGAGCATTTACTCTGGCGGAGAATTTTTTTGCATAGTTGGACTGGAAAATATAGCGATAGGACTAAAGTATCATAAGAAATCGAAAAAGTGGGTGACATTTGACCCACTTTTTGTTATGATATATAAATAGGAAGAAAGAGAGCGCTCCCCGGGTATCTAAGGAGCCGCAGAAGAATTACAGAAGCAACAGGAGAGAACTATGGAAAAGATATTAGACATCATCAGCAAAGAAGTCATGGAAGCAATGAAAGCCAACGGATATGAGGAAAAATATGGCAAAGTAACTTTGTCAAATCGTCCGGATCTCTGTGAATACCAGTGTAACGGGGCAATGGCGGCTGCAAAGGAGTACAAATGCGCTCCCTTCCTGATTTCAGACAAAATTGCGCAGAGTTTGGCGGGAAACAGAATTTTTGCGTCTGCGGAATCGGTGAAGCCGGGATTTTTGAATCTGAAAATTAATCCGGAATATCTGGCGGAATATCTGCAGGAAATGGAATCCGACAAAGAGCGTCTGGGCTGTGAGAAGTGTGAAGCGCCTAAGACGATTATGATAGATTACGGCGGGCCTAATGTGGCGAAGCCGCTTCATGTGGGACATTTGCGCTCAGCAATTATCGGAGAGAGCGTGAAGCGTATCGGCAGATTTATGGGTCATCATATGATTGGAGATGTACACCTGGGAGACTGGGGGCTGCAGATGGGGCTGATTATCACAGAGCTGAAAGAGCGGAAGCCGGATCTTGTGTATTTTGACGAGAATTATGCGGGGGAGTATCCCAAAGAACCGCCCTTTACCATCTCAGAGTTGGAGGAGATTTATCCCACAGCCAGCGGAAAGTCCAAAGAAGATGAAGCTTATAAGGAAGCAGCCATGGCTGCCACTTATGAACTGCAGCATGGAAGGAAAGGGTACAGCGCATTGCTGAATCATATTTTAGACGTATCTGTCAGTGATTTAAAGCGCAATTATGAAAGTCTGAACGTCTCCTTTGAACTTTGGAAAGGGGAATCGGATGCACAGCCCTTTATTCCGGATATGGTACAGAAGATGAAAGACGACGGCTTTGCCTATATCAGCGAAGGGGCATTGGTGGTGGATGTGAAGGAGGAGACGGACACGAAGGAGGTTCCTCCCTGCATGATTCTCAAATCAGACGGGGCTTCTCTTTACAATACAACGGATCTTGCAACCATTGTGTGGCGGATGAGAGATTATAATCCGGATGAAATCATTTATGTGGTGGACAAACGGCAGGAGCTTTATTTTACCCAGGTATTCCGCTGCGCAAGGAAAACCGGTCTGGTGAAACCGGAAACGGAACTGAAATTTTTAGGATTCGGCACCATGAACGGCAAAGACGGCAAACCTTTCAAGACAAGGGAAGGAGGCGTGATGCGTTTGGAACATCTTGTATCAGAAATTAATGAGGAGATGTACCGGAAAATTGCGGACAACCATACGGTAGAAGAGGCAGAAGGGAGGGAAACAGCCAAAGTAGTGGCTCTTTCAGCCATTAAATACGGCGATTTGTCCAATCAGGCATCAAAAGATTATATTTTTGATATTGACCGTTTTACTTCTTTTGAAGGAAATACAGGCCCTTACATTTTGTATACCATTGTAAGAATTAAGTCTATTCTGAGAAATTATCAGGCAGAGAAATCCATGCCAAAACAGGCCCGGATTCTTCCCGCCCATTCTGACAGTGAGAAAGCGTTGATGTTGGAACTCAGCAGATTTAACGGTATGATGGAGAATGCATTTGCAGAGACTGCGCCCCATAAGGTCTGCGCTTATATTTATGATCTTGCCAATGCCTTTAACCATTTCTATCACGAAACCAATATTATGAAGGAATCGGATGAAATGGTTCAGGCCGGCTATATCAGGCTGTTGGAACTGACAAAGCGGACGCTGGAGCTTTGCATTGACGTATTGGGGTTTGAAGCGCCGGAGCGGATGTAGTGTTTTTCTCTGGCAGGAATTCGGGGGATATTATGATTACAATTAAAGAAATTGCAACAATATTGGGTCTTAGTCCAACGACAGTATCAAATGTCGTGAATGGGCATACAGAAAAGATGTCAAATACGACCAGGCAGAGAATTGAAGAGGCGCTGATCCAGTATGGGTTTCAGAAGGCAGTCCATCAGGAAGAGTACGGGAAGGCATTGAAGCTGATATCCGTGGATTTCTTTTTAAGTTCAAAAGAGAATGTATTTATGGATCCCTTCTGTTCAGAACTGCTGAATGCAATTTGCATGAAACTGCAGGAATCCGGCAGGTATCCGGTATGCGGAATTCCAAAAGAGGAGGCGGAAATTTGCCGTAAGCTTCAGGCGCGCAATATTGAAGGCGGGATCGTAGTCGGCTTCCATCCCTGGGAGTGCGAGGATTTTGTAAAAAGAGCGGGAAAGCCGGTGGTTTTTGTAGACTGCGGCGAGGGAAATTATGACAATGTGGGAATTGCCGATTATAAAGGCGGCAGAGAAATTACGGAATTTATGCTGAAACAGGGGCACCGCAAAATTGCATTTTTCTGCGATAAGAAAAGCCCGGTATCCAGCACCTTTGAACGGTTCCGGGGGTATTGCGACGCCCTGGAAAGTTATGGGATTGCCTATAACAACAAAGATTATTATTATCTGCCGGACGATCGGCATACAAGGCGGGAGGCATTGCGCAGTTTTGCCAATCATGCCAAGCAGGAAGGGTATACGGCGGTTTTTGTAGTTTCAGATCTGCTCGCCAATGAAGCTATCGGCATTTTCTTCGGGGAAGGCCTTAAGGTGCCGGAGGATATTTCGGTGGCAGGGTTTGACGATAATGTATATGCCAGACTGAGCCGCCCGATGCTGACCACGGTCCGTCAGTTTGTGGCCGAGAAGGGGGAAGAAGCTGTAAAACTGCTGATGCAGCGGATTAAAGGGGAAGAGATTGTCGCAAAATCTTTTAAATTGCCGGTGGAGCTCATCGTCAGGGAAAGTGTAAGAAATATCAGCGGGTGATTGCTGGCAGAGCGCAGCGGATGCTTTGGAAGAAATGCGCCCGGACGATGCAGAACAGAAGCTTATGATTGAAGGAAACGTGAGCGGATGATGCAGAATAGAAGCTTATGATTGAAGGAAACGTGAGCGGACGATGCAGAATAGAAGCATATTTTTAAGAAACAGACAGAGGACAAAGACGGGATCTTCTGTCTGTTTTTGCGTAAATTGTGATGAAAATGCAATATCGGTCGGAGCATTGTGGTGGATTTACCAGTCCTGCCGGCCGGATTTTCTGTTTTGGGAAATCTATACCCACGGCCATCTGGAGTAGATAAAATATTTCTTAACAGAAAATTTTTTTGTATAAAATGTACATAAAATATTTCTAAAATTTGTATAAAAAATTGGTTATGCACATAATATATTGCAAAACAAAACATAACAAAATAGAATCAAGAATACAAAAAGCAAGGTTCTAACAGAAAATTTGTTGAAAAAGACGAGGAGGTAGAAAATGGCGAAGAGAAAGAAAAAATTAGTGGCATTATTCCTTGCTGTGACAACTGTCTCAGGGCTTTTGCTTGGTGGCTGCGGCAGCAAGAAAGATGATGCGGACGGGAAAGTAGTGATTGAACTGGTGCATTACAAACCGGAGGCGGTAGATGCTTTTGAAGCCCTGGAAGAAAAGTTCAATTCGACCCACGACAACATTAAATTGGTGATTGATTCACCGAATGATGCCATGGTAATTTTGAAAACCAGATTTATCCGTGAGAACAACCCTGACATTATCGGGATTGGCGGAGACATCAACTATTCTAATTTCCTGGATGCCAAAATGTTAATGGACATTTCCGATTTTGATGGACTTTCTGACATCAAAGAAAATTACCTTGCTACCAATAAAGATTTGGAATATGTCCCCCAGGAAGGCGTTTATGCAGTGCCTTATATGGCCAATGCGGCAGGCATTCTGTACAACAGGGATATGTTTGAGGAACATGGCTGGCAGATTCCTACCACATGGGAAGAATTTAATCAGCTTTGCGAAACCATTCAGGCAGAAGGAATCCAGCCTTTGTATTTTGGATATAAAGATACCTGGACCTGTCTCGCGCCCTGGAATGCCATTGCGGTAAACTTATGTCCCACTGATATTGCATATCAGGTAAACAGCGGCAACGCTACATTTTCAGAGGCATATGAAGAAATAGCGGTAAAAGACAAAGAGCTTCTGAAATACGGGCAGCAGGATCCGGTGGCGTACAGCTATAACGATGCATGTACCGCTTTTGCAAGAGGGCAGTCAGCCATGTATGTAATCGGAAATTATGCAATTCCTCAGATTAAGTCTGTGAATCCGGATATGAACATTGATTCATTTGTGTTCCCGGCCAGCAGCAATGCGGAAGAAAATATTCTGAATTCCGGTAACGACCTGATGTTCTGCGTGATGGAGGACTGTGAGCACAAAGAGGAAGCCTACGAAGTATTGAGATTTCTGTTAGAAGACGAAAACGTTCAGGAATATCTGGACGACCAGAGCGCCGTACCCTGCAAAAAGGGCAATTTTACCATTGCACCGGAATTGGACGGCATGAAAGAGTACATAGAAAACGGAATTGTGGCGGACTATCAGGATCACCATTATCCCACGGAGATGGCAGTGGACGCCATGATCCAGACTTATCTGTTTGATGACAGTCCAGATGCGCTGGACACGTTCCTGACCAGATTTGATAAAGAATGGGTCAGATATAACAAGGATATCATCAGCAAAGTAAAAGAATACGAGGAAAAGGGGGAATAGACCATGGGAAATGAAGGAAAGAGAGATAAATTATGGACCAAAAACGATAAGGTTTTTCTTGGGATGCTGATTCCTGTGCTGATCCTGTTCTTCTTATTTAATACCCTTCCGCTGTTGAAAGGCTTCTATTACGGCCTTACCAATTACAGGGGATACGGCGATTACGACATGGTAGGCCTTCGGAACTTCAAAGATTTGTTTACAGACCTGCGTGTAGGAAAATCTTATCTGTTTACTTTTAAATATGCAGTAGTTATGACTATTTTAGTCAATCTTATCAGTTTAATCCTTGCGTTGGGATTAAATCGTGAAATACGGGGAAAAAGTGCGTTACGAGGAATTTATTTTGTACCGAATATATTGGGAGGACTGGTTGTTGGTTATATTTTCAGCTTTGTATTTACATATATCCTTCCGGCAGTGGGAGAAGCAACCGGAATCGGTTTTCTCCAGAACAGTATGCTTGCGAGCGCCAAAACCGCATGGTTCGCCATCGTGATTGTAGGCGCATGGCAGGGAATTGCAATGAACACGATTATTTACATATCAGGACTGCAGACCGTTCCGGCAGAAGTTTATGAAGCTGGAATGATTGACGGCGTCAGCGGATGGAAAAAATTCTGGAGCCTTACCTTCCCGTTGATTCTGCCCTTCTTCAGCATTAATCTGGTGCTGTGTATGAAAAATGCGTTGATGGTATTCGACCAGATCATGTCCTTGACCAAGGGCGGTCCGTCCCAGAGTACGGAATCTATCTCTTACCTGATTTACAACAACGGTATGAGCGGCGGACAGTTCGGATTCCAGAGTGCGAATGCATTTGTATTCTTCATCGTAATCGTGGTAATTTCGTTCCTGCAGATGAGATTCTTAGGAGGTAAGGAGGAGCAGTTATAATGGGAAAAAAAGGAACCAAAGGAAGTGAAGGAGCAGTCGGCGGCAAGGCCGTGAATAATGTGATCAATGTACTGTTGGCAATTGGCTGTCTTACCATATTATTTCCTATTTATATGACAGTGATCATTGCGTTTAAGAAGCCGTCGGAAATGACAAATGACGTGGCAGGGGCATTGGGCTTCCCATCCAGCTGGAGTTTCAGCAATTTTGCAGAGGCAATGCGGGTAACGGATTTCTGGCGTTCCCTGGGCAACAGTTTGCTGCTGACCGGAGCAACGGTGATTATCTGTATCCTGCTGCATTCTCTGGCAGGCTATGTCATCGGAAGAAAAATGGCAAAACTGAAAGTGTTTAAGATTTCCTATTTCTACATTGTAAGCGGTATGTTTGTACCTTTTGCAGTACTGATGATGCCTCTGGTAAAACAGACGTCTCAGATGGGGATTGCAAACCGGTTCGGCGTTATTGTGCTGTATGTGGTGTTCTTTATGCCTATGAACATTATGCTGTATTCCGGATACCTGAAAAATATCCCTATGGCCCTGGAAGAAGCGGCCTGTGTGGACGGCGCGGGCATCTGGCAGACTTACTGGAAAATTATTTTCCCCAATATGAAGCCGATGCATGCAACTGTTGCAGTGCTGACAGCCATGAGCACATGGAATGACGTTATGACGCCGCTGGTTATTATGTCCGGAAGCGATGTAAATACCCTTCCGCTGGCACAGTTGAACTTCCAGTCACAGTTCGGAACCAACTATAACCTGGCGTTTGCATCTTATCTGCTGGCATTGCTGCCGATTCTGATTTTCTATATTGTATGTCAGAAGCAGATTATCAACGGCGTTGTCAATGGAGCGGTAAAATAATTTCTGTTTTACAGTAACCTTGCATCTTGCGTAACCTGTCCTCCGGCGGGCCGCATGGCCCTCTGCACTGTGAAGGCTTTGGTTTTCACAGGAAAGGAATATCAGGAATAAAAGTTCAGCCATAGCCTGTATATGTGTGTTTTAGATACCGAGTGCGCGCATTTACAGGCTATGTGTGAGTAACATAAAATTCAGAAAGGAGAACATACAGTATGGACTTACAAAGCAGCTATTATGAACTTTATGGAAAAAATGAAATTACCGAGTATCGCTGGGGACAGCTGATGTCCATCATAGAACATGCCAAAAAGAAACGTCCTGCCGCTTTAAAAAATGCAGACAAAGACGGCAATGACTGGTATCAGTCAGAAAAAATGGTGGGTATGATGCTGTATGTGGATCGGTTCAGCAATAACCTGGCGGAATTTGAAAAACGGATTGACTATCTGGCGGAACTGGGGATTACTTATGTGCACTTTATGCCCCTGTTAAAATCCAGGGAAGGGAACAACGACGGCGGCTATGCAGTGTCAGATTATCTGATGGTGGATGACAAATTCGGAACCATGAAGCAGTTAGAGCGGGTGATGAAGCTTTTAAAAGAAAAGGGAATCAGAACCTGCATTGACTTTGTTCTGAACCATACGGCAAAGGAGCACCTTTGGGTACAGAAATACAAAGAGGGCGATCATGATTATGACGATATGTATTTTATGTTTGATGACGACACGATCCCCAAAGAATATGAGAAACATATGACAGAAATTTTTCCGGGAGTGGCTCCGGGAAATTTTACCTGGTATCCGGACATTCAGAAGTTTGTAATGACCCGGTTTTATGAATTCCAGTGGGATCTGAATTACAAAAACCCCCAGGTATTCAACAAGATTGTGGAAGTCATGCTTACCCTTGCCAACAAAGGAGTTGACATCTTTCGTCTGGATGCGATACCATATATGTGGAAAGAATTGGGAACCATTTGTATGAACCATCCCAATGTACATAAATTGCTGGGTATGATGTATGACATTGTTCAGCAGGTGTGTCCCAGTGTGGTATTTCTGGGAGAAGCCATTGTGGAGCCTTTTGAAATTGTAAAATATTTCGGAAACCAGGAAATGAAAGAGTGCAATGTAATGTACAACGCTTCCTTCATGGTGCTTCTCTGGAATTCCCTGGCTACCCGCGACGTGCGGGTAATGGAACGGTCTCTTTCCATTGACTATGGAATTCCGGACAGCGGCACATGGATTAACTATGTACGCTGCCACGATGACATTGGATGGGGATTTGAGAAGGAAATCCTAAAGGGATTAGGGCTGGATCCGGAACTGCATAAACAGTATATGATACAGTTTATGGAAGGCAGATATCCGGGCAGCTTTTCCACCGGGGAATTGTATGAATACAATCCGGTGACCCAGGACGCCAGAAACAGCGGGACGCTGGCTTCCATGTGCGGTTTGGAGCAGGCATTGCGGGAAAAACATATGTACAAGGCGGAACTTGCCGTTAAGCGGATCCTTCTTCTTCATGGAATGGTGATTTCTTACACAGGCATTCCTCTTTTGTACAGCGGCGATGAAATCGGGCAGCTCAATGACTGGGGCTATAAGCAGGTGCCGGAACATGCAGCCGATTCCCGCTGGCTTCACCGGGGCATGATGGACTGGAATGCAGTGGAGAGTCGGAACGATTTAAGCACGGTTCAGGGCCAGATTTTCACAAAGATCCAGAAGATGATAGAAATCCGTAAGTCCAGTGAACTTTTCAGTTCCGACTACCGGGCAGTTCCGGTGGATACCGGGAATCCGTCGGTATTCTGTTTCCACAAGGCAGACAAAATGCTGGTATTGGCTAACTTCTCCGAACGGGAGCAGTGGGTGGACTCCGGTGCATTTGACTGGTTCGGCCTGCCTGGAGAAATGCAGGATATGATAACCGGAAGGTATATCAGGTCATATGATAACCGGATTCAGTTAGGACCCTATGAATATCTCTGGTTAATTTAGGCCCACCCACAAACTCACTTACTAAATTTATAGAAAGGCAGTTAATCTATGGCAATTATAATCAAAGACAACGTATTTACCCTTCAGACCAAAAACAGCACATACCAGATGAAAGCAGACGACAAAGGAGTTCTTCTTCACACCTATTACGGCAGGAAAACGGACGAAACAGATTATTCCTACATGATTTCCATGGCAGACCGGGGATTTTCCGGAAATATCTATGAAGCGAGAGAAGACAGAACCTATTCCCTTGATTTTCTGCCTCAGGAATTCCCGGTGCGTGGAAGCGGAGACTATCGGATTAGCTGCATGCATGCAGATTTGGGCACCGGCGTCAGAGATTGCCTGCTGTTTTTCCATAGTTACCGGGTGTATCATGGAAAATATGAGTTGGAGGGGCTTCCGGCAATGTTTGCGTCCAAAGAGGAGGCCGTTGACACATTGGAAGTTGTTTTAAAGGACAGCCAGGAGGAATTCTATGTGCGCCTTTATTACGGCGTGTTTGAGGAGCATGATATCATTACCAGGGCGGCAATGGTGGAAAACAGAACAGACCGGGAAATCCGGCTGTCAAAAGTCTTGTCTGCCTGCCTGGATATGGATCATGACGGTATGGATATGATTCATTTCTTCGGGCGTCATGCCGGAGAAAGGGAGATGGAGCGGGCGCCTCTGTTCCATGGCGTTACAGAACTGCGGAGTACCCGTGGAACTTCCAGCCATCAGCACAATCCCTTTGTCATTCTTGCAGAAAAGACCACCAGTGAGGAGATGGGAGCTTGTTTCGGATTCTCTCTGTTATACAGCGGAGGATTTCATATGCATGCAGAGGTAGACCAGTTCCATCAGACCAGGCTGGTAATGGGAATTGACGATTCTGTGTTTACCTGGAGCCTGCAGCCGGGAGAGCATTTTGTGACGCCAGAACTCGCCATGGCATACAGCAGTGAAGGGTTGTCTCAGTTATCCCATTGCTACCATAACGGTTTTCAGAAGAACCTGATCCGCAGCAGTTGGAAGAATAAGAGACGGCCTATTCTTGTGAATAACTGGGAGGCCACATATTTTGATTTTAATGGGGAAAAGCTTCTGAAAATTGCCAGAGAAGCAGCAGAACTGGAATTGGACATGTTGGTTTTAGACGACGGTTGGTTCGGAAAACGAAACGATGATTATTCGGGATTGGGAGATTGGTATGTAAATGAAGAAAAACTGGGCTGTTCATTGAAAGAACTGGTGGATCAGGTCAATTCGCTGGGGCTGATGTTCGGTCTGTGGTTTGAGCCGGAGATGATTTCTGAAGACAGTGATTTGTACCGGAATCATCCGGAATGGGCTATGGTGGTGCCGGGCAGAAAGCCGATCCGGGGAAGATCTCAGCTTGTACTGGATATGAGCCGGGAGGATGTGCGGCATTACATTAAAGAGAGGCTGTTTGCCATCCTGGATTCTGCCAATATTCAGTATGTGAAATGGGATATGAACCGTTCGGTGGCGGCTGCCTACAGCGCTCTTCTTCCAAGGGAGCGGCAGGGGGAACTGCGTCATCGGTATGTGCTTGGACTGTATGAAGTTATGGAAGCCCTGTTGGAACGGTATCCCGATTTGCTGTTGGAGGGATGCAGCGGCGGAGGAGGCAGGTATGACGCAGGGATGCTCTATTATGCCCCGCAGATTTGGTGCAGCGACAATACGGATGCCATTGAGCGGCTGAGCATTCAGTACGGAACTTCTTTCGGTTATCCCATGTCCACGGTGTCTGCCCATGTATCGGTGTGTCCTAACCATCAGAACGGAAGAGTTACGCCCTTTAAGACCAGGGGAATCTGCGCCATGCAGGGAACCTTTGGTTATGAGTTGGATTTGAGTAAAATGACAGAGGAAGAGAAAAGGGAGGCAAGGGAACAGGTTCGCGCCTTTAAGAAACGTTACCGTTTATTCCAGTTTGGAAATTATTACAGAATTACTTCTCCTTTGGAAAACCGTGATTTTACTGCCTGGGAGTATGCGGATAAAGATGGGAAAGAGGCCTATATGGGCGTTGTCTATACGGATTTGCATGGAAATCCCGCGGCCCAGTCAGTGAAGTTCCGGGGGCTTCTTTCGGATGGAAGATATGCTATGTGGAAAAACAATGAACCGGCTGGCGTTTATTCCGGAGCCGCTTTGATGAACAGCGGGATTCTTCTGCCTGTGCCGGTGGAGAATTATGATTCCTGCCAGATTTATATTTGCCTGGAGGAATAACGGTTTGTCAAAGGGGATTGTGCAGCGCGCCAGGGCATTTTTCAAACACGCTCAGGAGAAGATTCGAACGCGAGTTCCTTCAGCCGTGCAATGTGAGTTATGGAAATTAGAGGTTTTGTCTATAAATATACATAAAAACAGGGATACAGCAATAGGGAATGCTGTATCCCTGTTTTTATGTAAGCTGTATGTGATTTTTAGAGAATGGCTCTTATAAAGCCCTTAATTGGTTCTGGTGCATATTGATGTAGATGTCCTGAATTTCCTGCTTCGCTTTGATGTCACTGCTGAGTTTTACGGCTTCGTTTAATTTTCTGGACAAATCGAGATGGCCTTCTGCTATGATTTTGATGTTGCGGTTTGTTTCATTTTCAAGGGTAACATTAATCTTTAAGACTTGGCGCTCCAGAGAAGTAACCTTTTTATCCAGAGAAGCAACCTTTTCATCCAGAGAAATAACCTTTTCATCCAGAGAAGCAACCTTTTCATCCAGAGAAGTAACCTTTTCATCCAGAGAAGTAACCTTTTCATCCAGGGAAGCAACCTTTTCATCCAGAGAAGTAACTTTGTTTCTTACAATTTGCATATCATCGTACAATGCCTGCAGCAATTCTGTATCTGTCATACAATTCCTCCTTGATTAGTAGTTTCAGTAAGTATATCATATAGAAATGAAAAAGTCTATGAAATGTTTCCTCGAAAAAATAGAAAAATAGAAAGATATAGATTGCAAAATAGCAAAAAAAGAAATAAAGTAAGAGTATTATGCTATTTATAAGCGTGTATTCCATATCGGGACAGGCGTTTGTTTCTTATAATAGAATCAGAAAGGAGAAGATGCGATGTCAGTAGTAGATAATATACGTTTTACATTTTTGTACATAGAGTTTTATTCCATGGGAAAGACCTGGGTGTATCCGGAGACTTATGTTCCTTACAACATTTTCAGATATGTGGCGAAGGGAAAAGCAGAATTTTGCATTGATGATGAAACGGTGCTTGTGGAAGAGGATCAAATCGTGTATATTCCATCGGGGTGCAGGATGTCCTGTCATGTTCTCAGCGAATCCTTTGAGTTTTACAGCATCCGGTTTACAACATCTGTATTTTATGAAGGGGAAGATGTGCTAAAAGAATATTATGGGATTCCAAGAGTACAGGAAAATCAGGGAGAGGACATGTATTTTAGGGAAATTTATCAATGGGTCAAAAAAGAATCTGCGGTGAAAAAATGTTTTATAAGAGGATATCTGGATCTGTTGATTGGTTCATTGGCCATGCGCGGAAGCAAGGAAAGCGCGAAACCAAGGAGTTTTTGGGAAAAGGAGGAAACGAAAGCGCTTCAGCATAAAGAAGCAAAGAAAAAAGAACAGATCGATCCAAGGATTCAAATGGTGGCGGACTATATTGTTCTGCATCCTAAGGAAAAATACACGCCTCAGAAAATGGCGGAAATGGCAGAACTTAGCAAACAGAGGTTCAGCAGCCTTTTTAAAATTAATATGGGAAAAACACCGATGGAGTATGTAAGGGAAATTCGTCTTACTACAGCTGCCAGAGCTTTGTTGGTAAGCAATGATAATATCAATGACATTGCTTATCAAAGCGGTTATGAGGATGCAAATTATTTTATCAGGGAATTTAAGGCGGCATTCGGGTTTACTCCGAATCAGTATAGGAAAGAAGCAAGAGAATAAAGAGAAAGAGATTGCGCAATTTGAAGATACACTTCGCAGATTTGCCTTAAATAAGGCTGCCGGAAAATCATTTCCTGGCGCTCAATTGTTTCAATTGGCGTTGCGGCAACCGATTGCCAGGAAATTTCATATTGCGGCAGCTCTTTTTTAAAGTTTGTCCATATCCGTAAATTCTTTTCGCACCACAGCAATGCTTAAGAAAAATGCAAGCACATCGGCCACTGGCGCAGAATAGAGAATTCCGTCTAATCCCCAAAACAGCGGAAAAATCAAAATAAGTGGAATCAGCAATAACACCTGTCTGGAAAGGGACAGCAGTATGCCCTTCATGGGTTTTCCAATGGCGGAAAAGAAGCTGGCGGAAAGCATCTGAACGTTATTAATGGCAATCATCATCAGGAATGTCCGCATAAAGCGGACGGTAAATTCCATATACAGCCCTTCCCCGGAGCCGAACAGAGAAATAATCGTCTGAGGGAATAACTGAAAGGTGAGGAATGCCAGAATAGACATCACAAAGGAGCATTGGATTTCCAGTTTGTAAAGGGATTTTACCCGGCTGTACTGCTTTGCGCCATAATTAAATCCCAAAATTGGCTGAGAACCCTGGGCCAGTCCCACAAATACTCCGATGACGATGGAATTTACCTTCATAACAATTCCTGCGCCGGACAGAGGGATGTCTGAGCCGTAAACAGACAGTGCGCCGTAATGGGTCAGAGAATTGTTCAGCACAATCTGCAGCAGCGTAAGGGCCAATTGGTTTAAACTGTTGCTGATGCCCAAAGAGGCGATTTCCACACATTTCAAAGGAGAAAGATGGAAAAAATCTTTGCCCAGTTTAACAGTTTTAAAGTGGAATAGATATCGGAAAGCCACCAGAAAAGAAATTACCTGAGAAATAGTGGTGGCCCAGGCTGCACCGGCAACGCCCATTTGAAAGCCGAAAATGAAAACAGGATCTAAAACTGTATTGACTATTGCCCCGATTACCATGCAGGCCATGGAATATTTAGGGCTTCCGTCTGCCCGGATGCTGTTGCTCAAAACATTGGTGAGAAGCAAAAAAGGGATGCCAAAGCCGATAATCTGCACATAGCTGTGCGCATAGGGCAGAACTGTTTTTGTTGCGCCGAAAGCATACAGCAGAGGATCAATAAAAACCTCTGTGACAGCGAAGATGACAAGCCCGAAGGCAGCGGCCATCCAGAACATATTTCCAATGCACTGCTGGGCTTCTTTTATATTTCCGGCTCCCAATTCCAGGGAAAATTTAGCTGCGCCGCCGACTCCCACCAACAGCGCTGCGGCAAGGCAGATGGTAGTAATCGGAAAAGCCACATTAGTTGCCGCATTTCCCAGGTATCCCACTCCCTGTCCGATAAAAATCTGGTCCACGATATTGTACAGGGAACTGACTACTAATTATTGCCATCTGCGCCGAGCGCGGCCGCTTTGCGGCATATACATATTCGCGCGAGTGCGCATCCCCCCGGAGGGGCTATATATCTGGCAATTATTTAATGCCAGATATATAGTTATTATAAAACTTTTTGTGCCGAAAAATCTGCAAAGGATACCACCATATGGAAACCTGTGTTTGAAAATGATATAGTGATTTTATGTAATATATTCTATATCAGGAGGAAAATAAGGATGAAGTTAAGAAAATGGATTGCAGCGTTAACTGCCTGTCTTGTACTGTGCAGTGTATCAGCCTGCGGCGGGAATGAAAATCCGCCGGCAGATACCGGGGAAAAGACAGAGGCGGGAGAAAATGCCGGAAAAGCAGAAGCAGGAGAAGACATCGAAAAAGCAGAAGCAGGAGAAGACGCCGAAAAAGCAGAAGCAGGAGAAGATGCTGAAAAAGCGGAAACAGGAGAAGACGCCGAAAAAGCAGAAGCGGAAGAAAATGCCGGAATTGCAGAAGCAGAAGAAAATGCTGGGATTGCAAAACTGGAAGGCACGCCATCGGATTATGCAAAACAAGAGAATTGGATGAAGATACCTGAAATTACACATGAGGTGGATACCTTTTACATTTACCCTACCTGTTATCTCGATGAATCGGAGGATGCAAAGCCAATTTGCGACATCGACAATCCGGAAGTTCAGGCCAGGGCCGGGAGTATTTATGAGAACCAGGGGACGGTGTATGAGGAATCTACTAATGTGTTTGCGCCCTATTATCGGCAGAGCAATATTTATCAGGTTTCGGGCATGAGCTATGAAGAACTGGAAGAGTACCAGCGAAAGGAGCAGCGTACGGATATTTATGCTGCGTTGGATTATTACTTTGAACATTATAATGAGGGCCGGCCGTTTATCATTGCAGGCCATTCTCAGGGTTCCATTATGACAAAAATCGTCCTTGGGGAGTATATGCAGGCCCACCCGGAATATTATGAACGGATGGTTGCGGCGTATCCCATCGGTTTTTCCATCACCAAAGATTACCTGGAGGCGCATCCGTATCTGAAGTTCGCAGAAGGCGCAGATGATACAGGAGTGATTGTATCATGGAATACAGAAGGAAAAGGGAACAAAGGACAAAGCAACCTGGTGGTGGAACCAAATGCCATCAGCATTAACCCCCTGAACTGGAAACGGGACGATACCTATGCCGGTTTTGAGGAAAACCTGGGCAGCCGTATTTTGAATGAGGAAACAGGTGAATATGAGGTGATCAAAGGAATTGCAGACGCACAGGTGGATACAGAGCGGGGCGTTGTGATCTGCACGGCAAAGGATGTGGAGTATGCGCCGGCGGAGCTGTTTGGGCCGGAAAGCCTGCACAGCCATGATTATGATTTTTATTATGAAAATCTGCGGGAAAATGTAAAAACCAGAGTGGAGGCTTATTTGAAACAAAAATAGAGAAAACATTTACCGGCTCGGATGTTGTGCAGTGGGGTGCACAGCAACCAGAAAAACCTGCAAATATCAAGTATGCAATGGATGATTGCTGGCGCAATTCGGGAAAAAGTGATAGGATGGCAGAAAGAAAAGACACCATATATCAGTTTTTGCCGGAGTCTGTGTCGGTTCATTCACACATTCCCGAAGGGCAAAAACTTTCACAAGACAAAGGAGTGAGTGCATGAACCAGCGAAAGGATATTAATTCGAATTCAGGAAAGAATATAAGTCAGCAAAATGAAACATATGCAGCCCTGGAATATGACAGGAATCAGCAGCCGGAGGTCCATCAAAGTCTGGGAAAGAGAATCCGGCAATTCCGGGAACAACACAGAATTACCCAGTCAGAATTGGCAGAACAGCTGTCCGTGACCCGGCAGGCGGTTTCTAACTGGGAGAGGGACAAGACGCTGCCGGATGTGTATACCCTGCAGCGGATGGCGGCATACTTTGACGCAACGCTGGATGCATTTGTGGAAGGAACGAAAGAGCCGGAAATTACGATGCCCAAAATACCGGGAAGGCTTGCGGCGGCAACGGGGATTGCCATCTTCTGTTATTTTTTAGCGGGAGGGCTCACCGGGCATTTGTATGTGGAGACGGCAGCGGTTATGATTATTATTGGAATCTTCTGCCAGCTGTTTCTCCACCTGTATTTTTCCAGCGCGGTAAAGACCGGAAACTTTTCTGCTCTTGCAGGATACGACAGTAAAGTGGAATATAACAAGAATGAAGTGAAGAAAGTCCTGATTCAGATGGACTGTCACATATCATGCATTTCTTTTGGAACCGTGCTGCTTTATGCGGCCGGTGCGTTTCTGGAAAGCGGACAGTCAGACCTGTTCTATGGCGCATTGACTTTTGCCTATTGCTGCGATCTGATCACTGCGCTGCTGTTGTACAATTACCGCAGCCTGGACAGGACGCTTATAAGGGAAGAAGACAGAAAGGAAGCAAAAGCGGGATTTTTGTCCGCAGCCTGGTTTGCGGCCTGGATTTTGATTTTTGTTGGGGCAATTTTTGTAAAATTCACGCTGTGTGAGATAGACAATAATTCTCCTCAGGCGATAGGTTATCTTGGGTGGATATTTTGTTTTTTGCTGGTGGCGGTGGCAGAGCTGTTCTATGAGCAGTACAGGGTAAAAAGGAAACTGGCAGAGACGGGAACTTACCGGCCGGGGGCTGCGTTTTGGATAAGCACGGCTGCGGCGGCTGCTATAACCATTTTAATGTTTGTCTGACAGGCAGAAGGCAAAAGTCCAACAAAGTGGGCATAATATTTTTATATCATAGGAAAGTCATAGACCTTAACAATTCACAGTAACAAGGTATTTCCTATGATATAAAAAATGGCATGCATAGTTTTTGCAAAAAGCGGAAAGATAATTCTGACAGGCAAGTTTCAACGCCTGATACAGACAAGCGAAAGGAGATTTCCATGAACCAGATATCAGAAAAAGAACTGTCTGCGTTAAACGATTTGCTTTCCGGTGAGGAACTGTTGATTAAGAAGTTCCAGGTGCTGGCGGATAATTGCGGCGATGCAGAAATGAAAGCGAAATTCACTGAAATTTCTAACGAGCACAAAGAGCATTTCCGTTCCCTTTACTCCCAGTTAAGCTAATAATTTTATATCCGTGAGCGAAATCATTTGCCGACAGATCTTTCACAGATTTGAGAAAAAAGCAAATGATATGGCAAATAAGTTTGCTCGTGAGTATAATTCAGGAAACCACAGGTGAAATCAGGAGGAAATTATGCAGCAGTCATTTTATTCAGAAAAAGAGATGTTTGCGGACGCGCTGACAGCAGAGAAAACAGCAACCACATTGTACAACACATTTTCCAATGAATGTGTTCATGACAATGTAAGAAACGCCATTCTGGATTGTTTGGAGAAAGAGCACAATATCCAGAACGAAGTATTTACCATGATGCACGATAGAGGATATTACCCCACGCCCTCTGCAGAAATGCAGAAGGTAAATGAGGCAAAGCAGAAGTTCGAACAGTGCATGCAGAGTTTTTAAGAAATTCTTAAAATTTTATGAAAAGGATGTTTCCACAGATAGAAATCAGCCGGATTTCGTGGAAATATCCTTTTTTTATCCTATGTGGGGCCTGATTTTCCATTGCTATTTAAAATAAGATCAGGTATAATAAGTCGTTGAAGAGAATTACAGGAAGAGGAGGCGGCGCAATGAGTCAGCCGGAAGAAACTGTAATGGAGTGGATTCCGAAGCCAGTTACAGAAGAAGAGCAGAGAAATAGTTTGAGAAAAGAGCAGAGAAAATTGGAAGAAGACAGACGGAATTTTGAACTGGAGAAGAAAGATTTCTATTTTCGCAAAAAGATGGAAGAAAAGCGTCTCACAGAGGAGAAGCGTTTGTTCCAGATGAAATGGAAGATATTAGAGGAGGAGCTGCAGAAATTAGCCAGGGAGAAACAGGATGTAGCCAAAGAAAAGGAGTGGTATTACCAGAGAACGGAGCGGGGGCGTTCCTACACCGTTACGGGTTCAGAGCAGGAAGCGGATATGTTTTTTTCCGGTGTGGACAGTGAACTTGCATTGAAAAAACGTTACAAGGAATTGATTAAGATTTTTCATCCCGATAACCTTTCAGGTGATACAGGAACCCTTCAGATGATTAACAAGACATATGATATGTTAAAGAAACAGTTTTCAGCATAGGCGGTAGCAATATGACAAATGTATTAGAATATTTAGAAGAAACTGCTGGGAAGCATCCGGACAAAGAAGCTTTTGCAGATGAGAATACTTCCTGCACCTTTAAGGAATTGCAGGAAAGGGCCAGAAGGATCGGGAGTTCCCTTGCCGGCAGGACAGAACCGGGGAAGCCTGTTGCAGTATGGATGGAAAAAAGCGTAAATGCCGTGGCTGTTTTTCTGGGAATTGTATATTCCGGTTGTTTTTATGTTATGCTGGATAAAAAGCAGCCCCTGCCGCGCATCCGGCAGATTTTGGATACCCTGGAGCATCCCCTTGTCATTGCAGACGGGGAACAGGGGAAAGAAAGAGAGAAGTTGGAGCAGGCGGGAGATTCAGGAAGGGGATTTCAGGTTCTGGAATACGAAGCTTTAGAGAAAGCGCAGGAAGATCCGGTTATTTTACAGGAAATCCGAAAGACGCTGACAGATACGGCGCCTTTGTATGGAATATTCACTTCCGGTTCTACCGGAGTCCCCAAAGGAGTGGTGGTCAGCCATCGTTCAGTCATAGATTTTATCCATTATTTCACCGAAAATTTCGGCATTACAGAGCAGGATGTGATTGGAAATCAGGCTCCTTTCGACTTTGATGTTTCCGTCAAGGATATTTACAGCGCGTTAAAAACCGGAGCCAGCGTGCAGATTATCCCAAAGCGGATGTTTTCTTTTCCCACGCAGCTTTTGGACTTTTTATGTGAGAAAAAAGTGACTGCGTTAATTTGGGCCGTGTCGGCTCTGTGCATGGTAAGTGAGTTAAAAGGATTTTCCTATCGTGTGCCGAAGGCGGTGAACAAGGTTTTGTTCAGCGGGGAAGTGATGCCGGTGCATCATTTGAATATCTGGAGACAATTTCTGCCGGACGCCATGTATGTGAATCTGTACGGTCCCACGGAGATTACCTGTAACTGCACATATTATGTGATTGACCGGGAATTTGAGCCGGGAGAGACTATTCCTGTGGGCAGGCCCTTTCAGAATGAGAAGGTGTTCCTTTTAGACGAGGAGGACAGGCTGGTGGAAAAGCCAGGGCTCCGCGGGGAAATCTGTGTCAGCGGCACGGCCCTTTCTCTGGGCTATTATAACAACCGGGAACAGACAGAGAAAGTCTTTGTCCAGAATCCGCTGAATCATCAATATTCAGAAACGATTTACCGCACCGGGGATCTGGGATATTACAATGGACAGGGAGAGCTGTGCTATGCCACCCGTAAAGATTTTCAGATTAAGCACATGGGGCATCGGATTGAACTGGGAGAAATTGAGAAAGCTATGGAACAGGCGGAAAATATCAGCCGTGTCTGCTGTATCTATGATGAAATATCCGGTAAAATTATCGCTTTTTACGAAGGCACAGCAGAGAGGAGAGCCATTGTAAAAAAAATGCGGGAGTTGATTCCGGCTTTTATGATCCCCAATGCATTCTGCAAAACAGAGAGACTGCCTTTGACCAAAAACGGCAAAATTGACCGGGCCGCACTGAAAAAGTCTTATCAAAAAGAGCAGCAGTAAGCGCATTCTGAATTTTCATGGATGCAGAGACTTTTCATGTAGAAGTTATCAGGAGGAACAGTAATGAAACAGCAGGAGTTCGAATTGATTCTGAAAGAATATCAGACGCCGGCCTATGTGTTTGATTTGGATGCCCTGACCCGCCGGGTGCAGCGTATTTCGGCCTGTCTGAAGAAAGCAGGAATTGATTTATGTTATGCCATGAAGGCCAATCCCTTTTTGACAGGGGCATTGGAACCTTTGGTGGAGCGGTTTGAAGTGTGTTCGCCGGGAGAATTCCGGATTTGCGAGAAAGAGGGACTTCCCATGGAACGGCTGGTTATTTCCGGCGTAAACAAAGAACGGAAAGATATTTCCCGCATGATAGAGCGAGAGCAGGGCAGAGGAATGTTCACCGTGGAATCCATGCAGCATTTCCGGCTGCTGTCAGAATGTGCAAGACAGGCAAAGGTGAAGCTGAATCTTTTGGTGCGCATTACAAGCGGCAACCAGTTCGGCGTAGATTATGAACTGGCGAAACAGATGTTCCGGGAGCGGGAATCGTATCCGGAGCTTTCTCTGCAGGGCATTCAGTATTATTCCGGCACTCAGAAAAAGAAGCTGTCTGCGCTGGAACAGGAGCTTAAGATGCTGGATGGATTTTGCAGGGAAGTGCAGGAAGACCTTGGCGTGACGGTTTCGGAACTGGAATACGGGCCGGGCCTTTTTGTTCCTTATTTCCAGTCGGAGCCAAAAGAGCATCTGGAAGAATTGCTGGAAGAATTGATGCAGATGATTGGCCGGATGGATTTTTCCGGAAAAATCACTTTGGAAATGGGTAGATTTCTGGCAGCGGAATGCGGCAATTACCTGACCAGGATTGTGGATCGGAAGGAAAACGGCGGACAGATTTACGGGATTGTAGACGGAGGAATCCATCAGCTGAATTATTTCGGACAGACCATGGCCATGAAGCTTCCCTTTGTACAGCATATTTCCGCGGAAAGAGATGCTGCAGACGCACCGGCAGATGCGGATCCGGCGCAAACATGCGGCTATGGGGAAAAAGAGGGCGCAGATGCCTCAAATGCAGAGCAGGAATGCGCTCCGGCGAAAAGGGAAGAAAAGTGGAATATCTGCGGTTCTCTGTGTACCACCGCGGATGTGATTGTGAAGCAGTATCCCCTGACGGATGCGCAGGTGGGAGATGTACTGGTATTTCAGCGGACAGGCGCCTACTCTGTGACAGAGGGAATCAGCCTTTTTCTCAGCAGGGACTTGCCGAAAGTCCTGTTTTATTCCCAAAAAGGAGGAATCCGTCTGGTGCGGGACAGGCTGGAGACAGACAGCATTAATTCCGCCGGCGGCTGAAGCATTTGCAATTGATAAAAATTTAAGATAAAGTTGGAGATAGAAATAAACAGAGAAAGGATGAGAATTATGGAACAATTACTTGAAATTTTAGAGGATATTCAGCCGGATGCAGATTATGAAACATGTGAAACGCTGATTGACGACGGCATTTTGGATTCTTTTGCCATTTTGTCTATTGTCAGCGAACTTCAGGATGAGTTCGGCATTACCATTACCCCGGCAGATATTATACCGGAGAATTTTAATTCCGCCAAGGCATTGTATGCAATGGTAGAAAGACTGCAGGCAGAGTAGGAGCGGAGGAATCGTTATGTCTTTGATTTCCATGGAGTTTTTACTTTTTGTGCTTGCGGCAGTGACAGGATATTACCTGATTCCCCGGAGATTTCAATGGATATGGCTGTTGGCATTCAGCTATATCTACTATGTCAGCGGGGGAATCCGTGTGACCTGCTTTCTAATCTTTACCACAGTTACCACATATCTTGCAGGCAGGCAGATGGAACAGGCGTCAGAAACGGCACAGGATAAGAAGGCGGAAAAGAGGAGGAAGAAGCGGATACTGGCAGGAACGCTGGCGCTGAATTTCGGCGTGCTGGGTGCGCTGAAGTATACGAATTTCGTACTTGGCACCATCAGCAGCATTACGGGAGGAGAATTTGAACCTCTTAAGCTTTTGCTTCCTCTTGGAATTTCTTTTTATACCTTTCAGTCTATGGGATATCTTCTGGATGTCTACTGGGGCAGGAGTCAGGCGGAACATAATCTGTTCCGTTTTGCTTTGTTTGTATCCTTTTTTCCGCAGATTTTACAGGGGCCTATCGGCAGGTTCGGCAATCTGGGCAAACAACTGTATGCTTCCCATTCTCTGGACAGAAAGAGCGTAGAGGGCGGATTTCTGCGGATTCTCTGGGGATATTTTAAGAAAATGGTCATTGCAGACAATGCGGTGATTTTTGTAAATGCAATATTTGATCATCCTGATATTTATGATGGGCTTGGACTGGTGGGAGTGTTAGCATACAGCATACAGCTTTACTGTGATTTTTCCGGCGGAATGGATGTAGTAATCGGCATTGCGCAATTATTCGGGATTCAGCTGGATGAGAACTTTAAACGTCCTTATTTTGCAGTTTCCATTACGGATTTCTGGCACCGCTGGCATATTACTCTGGGAACCTGGATGAAAGATTATGTGTTTTATCCGGCGTCCCTGTCCGGATGGATGAAAAGTTTTTCCAAATTTGCCAAGAAAACTTTTGGGAAACAGACTGGAAGGACACTGCCCATCTGCCTTGCCAATCTGATTGTATTCCTGGTGGTTGGCATTTGGCATGGGGCGGCCTGGAAGTTTATTATTTACGGTCTTTACAACGGATTGATTATTGCATTCAGCGGGCTGATGGCCCCCTCTTACCGGAAATGGAAAAAGGCGCTTGGCATTTCCGATGACAGCAAGGGATTTCATCTGTTTCAGATTTTTCGGACCTTTGTTCTGGTGAATATCAGCTGGTATTTTGATCGGGCGGGGGATGTTAAGACTGCATTTCTTATGATGAAAAATACACTGACCAAATTTAATCTGAGCCAGATCTTAGAGCCTGGAATTGAAATTGGAGAGGCCAGCGGAACCGCTTATACTATGATTGCCATCGCGGTGATATTGGGAGGGTGTTTACTGCTGTTTCTTGTAAGTGTATTCCAGGAAAGAGGAATAGATTTGACGGAGATTTTTGCCAGACAGAACTGGCTGGTGAAGGCTGTCGTTTATCTATGTTTGATTTTAATGGCGCCCATGTTGGGACAGCCTTCCGGAGAGGCAGGAGGATTTATTTATGCACAGTTTTAAAAAATTTCTATTGCCGATTGTGCTGATTCTGGCAATTGCTGCGGTTAATCTTGGATTGAACTATGCCCTGATTCCATACAGTTATGTGAGAATAATGATGCATCAGATTCAGACAGAAGAGTACGACACGGTATTTTTGGGAACTTCTCATGGACTGAATGGGATCAGTCCTAAAGTAGTTTCTGAAAAAACAGGCGAGGATGCGGTAAATCTGTGCCTGGGCGGGGAATATCCCAGAGACGCCTATTATCTTTTGAAACAGGTTTGTGAAAAAAAGAAACCCAGACGGGTGATTTACGAGTTAGATCCGGGCTACTTTTGTACGCCGGAAGGACAGAGAGGAGATTTTAACCGTATTTATTATGAAATGCCCATGTCCTTGACGAAAGCAGAGTATTTTTTTGCAAAGGAGGGGGAATTGGATTTTCGCGCCACGCTGTTTCCCTGGTTCTACTACCGGGGACAGTTTCGAAATATAAAGGAAGTTATAGCGGTCAAGCAGGGAGATGATTATAAGAATTATGGTGCGGGTGCGTTTTCCAGCGGCGGACAGGAGTTTGCAGACGGCTTTATGCGCAATCTTCCAGTGCCTGGAATGAAAGAGGAAAGCGCCCTGGAAGTATGGAAAGAAGAAGACAAAAATGAAGATTCTTTCCGGTATTTTGAAAAAATGGCGGCATTCTGCAAAAAACAGAACATAGAACTGATTGTGGCGTCAACGCCGGTTCCGGCAGAAACGCTGGAAAAATATCAGAAAGAATTCCAGGAGGCGGATGTATATTTCCGAAATTACCTGAAAGGGCTTGGCCTTTCGTACTGGAACTATAACTCCGGGGAAAGGGATATTCCGAATTTTGATTACAGCCTGAATGGCTTTACTGACTATGAGGGGCATATGGATTCCCAGCAGGCGGAAGCATTCAGCGCAAAGCTGGCAGAAGATCTCTGGTAGCAAAAGGCGGTTTGCGGGAGAGAAGGAGGAGCATTTGATGAAGTGGAACAAATATACCATTCAAACCACTACCCAGGCGGAGGATTTCATCAGCGGCATGTTGGCGGATCTGGGAATTGAGGGAGTTCAGATTGAAGACAATGTGCCTTTGTCCGCAGAGGATAAGGAAAAAATGTACATTGATATTTTGCCGGAACTTCCGCCGGATGAGGGAAAAGCATATGTCAGTTTTTTTCTGGATACTGAAGAAGAGCAGGAAGCCCTGCTTGCCCAGGTGAAAGAAGAACTGGAGGATCTGCGGCTCTTTGTGGAAATTGGGGCAGGGACGATAGCCCGGAGCGAGACGGAAGATAAAGACTGGATCAACAACTGGAAGGAATATTTTAAGTCTTTTGCCATTGAGGATATTCTGATTAAGCCCACCTGGGAAAAAGAGATAACGGCAGGAAATTACCGCTGCGTGGTGGAAATTGATCCGGGTACGTCCTTTGGAACCGGGAAGCATGAGACCACCCGTCTCTGTATTCAGCAGATCCGCAAATTCATTCAGCCGGGGGATAAAGTGTTGGACGTGGGCTGCGGAAGCGGGATTCTCTCAGTCATAAGCTTAAAGCTGGGAGCAGGCCAGGTGACAGGTACGGATATTGATCCGCTGTGTATGACTGCTTCCAGAGAGAATATAAGAGTCAATCATCTTCCGGAAGAAGCAGGCAGGTTTTATCAGGGAAATCTCATTGAGGATGAGAGTCTGCGAACGGCCGTTGGCGGCGGATACGATATTGTAACTGCAAATATTCTGGCAGATATTATTATTCCTTTGACGCCGGTGATTCCCCATTGCCTGAAACCAGGAGGCGTTTATATTACAAGCGGCATTATTGATTTTAAAGAAACGGCGGTGGCGGCTGCAATTCAGGCGGCAGGGTTTACGATTTTGGAGACAGTGCGTTTGGGAGAATGGGTCAGCATTACAGCCAGAAAGGACTGAAATTCAGTTGGAGGAATGGAGGCAATCATGTTTCAGTTTTTTGTTGAGCCAAAACAGCTCACAGCAGGTCAGGCGGTGATTACCGGCAGTGATGTAAACCATATCAGGAATGTTCTTCGGATGAAATGCGGCGGACAGGTTCGAATCAGCGATCAGGAGGGAGGAGATTTCCTCTGTGAAATTGCGGAGATCCATTCGGAGCAGATTCTCCTTAACATCTTAGAACCATGCCGGGGGACGGAGCTTCCGGTAAAAGTGACGTTGTTTCAGGGCCTGCCTAAGGGAGACAAAATGGAACTGGTGATCCAAAAAGGGGTGGAACTGGGCGTCAGTGAAATTGTTCCGGTAGCCATGAAAAACTGTGTGGTGAAGCTGGACGCTAAAAAAGCCGAGAACAGGCGCGCCCGCTGGCAGGCCATTGCAGAGAGCGGCGCCAAACAGTCTAAACGAAGCATTGTTCCAGAGGTAAAGCCGGTATGCAGTCTGAAAGAAGCGGCAGAATATGCTGCAGCCATGGACGTGCGCCTGTTGCCTTACGAGCAGGCCCGGGGAATGGCCTATACAAGAGAAGTGTTCGGCAGGATAAATAAAGGAAATTCTGTGGGAATTTTTATCGGTCCGGAAGGCGGTTTTTCTTCTGAGGAAATAGAGCTGATGAAAGATCAGGCAGAAATTATTTCTCTGGGAAACCGGATTCTGCGAACAGAAACGGCAGGTCTTGCTGCATTGGCCATGCTGATATATGAGATGGAGGATTAAGATGGAAGCATATTTTGATAACGCGGCAACCACGCGCTGTTTTGACGGGGCAAAGGAAGTCATGATGCGGGCGCTGTCCGAAGATTACGGCAATCCTTCTTCTCTGCACCGAAAGGGCATGGAAGGGGAAAATTATATCAGGGAAGCCAGGAAACAGATCTGCAAAACATTAAAAGCAAATGAGACAGAGTTGATCTTTACTTCCGGCGGAACGGAAGCAAATAATCTTGCCGTCATCGGCGCAGCCATGGCAAACCGCCGGCAGGGCATGCATTTGATTACCACAAAGATTGAGCACCCGGCTGTGGCTGCCCCTATGCGGTATCTGGAAGAACAGGGATTTTCCGTTACCTGGCTGGATGTGGATTCTGACGGACTGATTTCTCTGGATCAATTGAGAGACGCCGTTACAGAAGAAACCATTCTGGCGTCAGTGATGTATGTCAATAACGAAATCGGTGCGGTGGAGCCCATCGCGGAGGCGGCGAAGATCGTCAAAGAGAAGAATCCCCTGACGTTATTTCATGCAGACGCAATTCAGGCATACGGAAAATATGTGATTCATCCTGGAAAGCTGGGCATTGACCTGATGTCAGCCAGCGGTCATAAAATCCACGGGCCGAAGGGAAGCGGTTTTTTATATGTAAAAGAAAAGACCAAATTAAAACCGGTGATTTACGGCGGAGGGCAGCAGAGGGGCATCCGTTCCGGAACGGAAAATGTGCCGGGAATTGCAGGAATGGGACAGGCGGCAAAGGAGGCCTATGAGGATTTCGGGAGAAAGCAGGAGCATCTCTTTCAGTTAAAAGAAGCATTTCTTTCAGGTGTTGCAGGTATGGAATGGGCGAAAATAAACGGGAAAACAGGCCGTGACAGCGCTCCCCACATTATCAGCTTAAGCATAGAGGGAGTGCGGAGCGAAGTGCTGCTCCATGCCTTAGAAGATCGGCAGATTTATGTGTCTGCCGGAAGCGCCTGTTCGTCCAATAAACCGGCTCCCAGCAGTACGCTTCAGGCAATCGGCGCCAAAAAAGATGTGCTGGAATCCACCATACGGATTAGCTTCAGCCCGGAGAATACACTGGAAGAGGTAAATTACTGCCTGGACGCATTAAAAGAACTGACGCCCAATCTTCAGAGATTTACCAGGCGTTAACAGGAGGAATTATGTATAAAGCATTTTTGATAAAATACGGTGAAATCGGAATTAAAGGGAAGAACCGCCATTTGTTTGAGGACGCCTTAGTGCATCAGATAAAATATGCCTTAAAGCCGGTGGACGGGGAATTTTTGATTACCAAAGAACAGGGGCGCATTTACATTGAAGCCCTGGGGGAATATGATTATGATGAGGCAATGGAGTGCCTGCAATGTGTCTTTGGAATCGTGGGGATCTGCCCGGTGGAGCTGAAAGAAGACAACGGGCCAAAGCAGCTTGCGGAAGATGTCATTGAATACGTAAAACAGCATTACCCGCAGACAAACATGACCTTTAAGGTGGACACCAGAAGGGCGAAGAAAAGTTACCCCATGACTTCCATGGAAGTAAGCGCAGCATTGGGCGGGCGGATTCTGGAAGCGTTTCCTGAGATGAAAGTGGATGTCCACCATCCGGAGCTTATGATTCATGTGGAAATCCGCAAAAATATCAGCATTTATTCTGAAGTTGTGCCGGGACCCGGCGGAATGCCCGTAGGCGCCAACGGAAAAGGAATGCTTCTGTTATCCGGCGGAATTGACAGTCCGGTGGCCGGATATATGATTGCCAAAAGAGGCGTAAAAATTGATGCGGTTTACTTCCATGCGCCTCCCTACACCAGTGAAAGAGCCAAACAGAAAGTAGTGGATTTGGCCAGGATCGTTGCAAAATATTCCGGTCCCATTTACCTTAAGGTGGTGAACTTTACAGACATTCAGATGTATATTTACGAGAAGTGCCCCCATGAGGAGCTGACCATTATTATGCGGCGTTACATGATGCGGATTGCAGAGCATTTTGCGAAAGAGACCAACTCCCTGGGGCTGATTACCGGCGAGAGCATCGGGCAGGTGGCAAGCCAGACGATGCAGTCTTTGGCCGCTACCAATGAAGTGTGTGAGCTTCCGGTGTACCGGCCTTTGATTGGATTTGATAAACAGGAGATTATTGCAGTTTCAGAAAAAATCGGCGCTTATGAGACTTCCATTCTGCCGTATGAGGACTGCTGCACCATATTTGTGGCGAAACATCCGGTGACGAAGCCAAATCTTAAAATTATCCGGCGTTCGGAAACCCATTTGGAGGAAAAAATCGGGGAGATGGTGAAGACAGCTATTGAAACGGCGGAAACTATCGTTGTGGATGCGCTGTCATAAACAAGAGATGGCCGGGCAAGCGGCAGAAGGAACCATATAGCGGAAATGATAAAACACTCTCCAAACTGTAAGATGGAGAGTGTTGCATTTGCACAGGATGCTTTGATAAGCGCTGCCTGTTCAGATTAAACCAGATATGGTTCCAATGCTTCCAGAATTTCGTCGATGTCGTTTTCCACATGGATGGCAAGATCAATCGGTTTGGAAAGATCCAGGCTGAAAATACCCATAATGGATTTGGCGTCGATGACATATCTGCCGGAAATTAAGTCAAAATCATAGTCAAACTGTGTAATTGCATTTACGAAAGATTTAACCTTGTCAATAGAATTTAAAGAAATCTGTACTGTTTTCATGTAATAGCCTCCTTAATATGTTATACTCACGAGCATACTTATTTGCCAAATCATTTGCTTTTTCCTCAAAGCTATGAATGATCTTCTGGCAAATGATTTCGCTCACGGGTATAATAATGGTTTTGCTTGAAATATTTAACAAATTGTTTTCTATATAGTATCCTCTTTCATGGAAAAAGTCAATGGCGCCATCGCCAATTTAAAGAAAAAAACCGCTAAGTTTTTTGGCAGTTTGCCATGGAATACAGGAGTAGAAAGGAATAAAAATGAGAAAAGCAGCGTTGCACAATCTGGGATGCAAAGTCAATGCATATGAGACAGACAGCATGCGCCAGATGTTAGAACAGGCAGGATATGAGATTGTGCCCTTTGATGCCCCGGCGGATGTATATGTGATTAATACCTGTTCCGTTACCAATATTGCAGACCGCAAATCCAGACAAATGCTGCACCGGGCCAAGAAGAAGAATCCGGGCAGCGTGGTAGTGGCGGCAGGATGCTATGTGCAGACCGCCAAAGAGCAGGCACAGGCAGATCCAGCCATAGATATATTAATTGGAAATAATAAAAAGCATGAACTGCCGAAATTGTTGGAGCGTTTTTTTCAGGCGCGTGCCAAAGATTCCTGCAGCTCTGTAGCGGACATTGGAAAAGAGCAGGAATATGAGGAACTGAGTATCAGCCATACCGGAGAACATACCAGGGCTTTTCTCAAAGTGCAGGACGGGTGCAACCAGTTCTGCAGTTACTGCATTATCCCTTATGCCAGAGGGAGGGTGAGAAGCCGGAAAATGTCAGAGGTAATCCGGGAGGCGGAGACCCTTGCCGGAAAGGGATGCCGGGAGGCGGTGCTGACCGGAATTCACTTAAGTTCTTACGGTGTGGATTTGAACTCAGAAGACGGCGCGGAAACGGTTGGGTTGCTGGATTTGATTCGGAAAGTCCATGAGACAGAAGGAATAGACCGAATCCGCCTTGGCTCCTTAGAGCCTGGGATTGTTACGGAAGAATTTGCAAAAGCATTGTCAGAGCTGCCGAAAGTCTGTCCTCACTTTCATCTGTCTCTGCAAAGCGGCTGCGACACCACCTTAAAGAGAATGAACCGGAAATATACCTGCGCAGAATATAAAGAAAGCTGCCGGCTCCTTCGGAAATATTTTGCCCACCCGGCCATTACCACGGATGTGATTGTGGGATTCCCCGGGGAAACAGAAGAAGAATTTGAACTTACCAGAAAATTTTTAAAAGAGATTAATTTCTTTGAGATTCATATCTTTAAATACTCTCTGCGGAGAGGAACCAGAGCGGCAGAACTGAAACCTCAGGTGCCGGAGGAAATCAAGGGAAAGAGAAGCGATCTCCTGTTTGAAGACCTCTCTGTCATGAACCGGGAATATCTGGACTGGCATCTGGGGCGGGAACTGGAAGTTCTGATGGAAGAGGAAGTATCCTTTGGCGGAAAAAAATATTTTCTGGGCCATACCAGAGAATATGTGAAGGCCGCCGTATTGCTGCCCGAGGGAGAAATCCATCATCTGGAAAATAAGCTGGTGAAAGGAATAGCAGCGTCCATGCTGAAAGAACATGTTCTGCGATTAGAGGTAAAAGAATTATAGATTTCAATACGCAGGAAATGCAGGCGCGCCTGCATTTCCGTCCGTATTCAAAGATATCCTATTTCCCAAGTAGACCCTTTCCAATTAGAAACAGGATCAGCAGCGGCAGAAGATATGTCACATAAACCCGGATCCACCCGGGTATTTTCAAGCCGTTTCCGGTGTTGGCCTCTTTTCTGTAGTTCTCAAATCCCCAGCCGAAACGGGTCACGCAGAACAGCAGATAGCAGAGGGAGCCTATCGGCAGGATGAGATTGCTCACTAGAAAATCCTCCAAATCCAGAACCGTGCTGCCATCCCCCAGAGGCTGAAAAGCAGACCACAGGTTATAACCGAAAACACAGGGCAATGATAATGCCATTATGGCAAAAAGGTTCACCAGACAGGATTTTTTTCTGCTCCATTGAAATAAATCCATGCCGCAGGAAATAATATTTTCAAATACGGCAAGTATAGTGGAAAACGCTGCAAAAGTCATAAAGATAAAAAACAGCGTTCCCCAGATCCGGCCGCCGGCCATTCCGTTAAATACATTGGGCAGCGTGATAAAGATAAGCCCCGGGCCCTGAGCCGGACTGATGTCAAAGGCAAAGCAGGAGGGGAAAATAATCAAACCGGAGACAAACGCCACAAAAGTGTCCAGTATGGCGATGTTTACGGATTCTCCCAAAAGGCTGTGAGTTTTGTCGATATAGCTTCCGAAGATTCCCATGGCGCCAATGCCTAAGCTCAGGGTGAAAAATGCCTGGTTCATGGCCGCGGTGACAATTTCCCAGCCGCCGGCTTCTTTCATTCTCTGAAAATTAGGGATCAGATAGAATTTAAGCCCTTCTACGCCTCCCTTTAAGGTACAGCTATGTACTGCCAGAATCACAATGATGGCTAAAAGCAGCGTCATGAGAACTTTTGTAATTCGTTCCACCCCTTTCTGAAGTCCCATGGAGCAGACGAAAATACCGGCGATTACAATGATTATCATGGCTCCTGCCAGAATTCCCGGGCTGGACAGCATGGACTGAAACATTTCCTCCACCTGAGCCGTGGTCTTTCCCTGGAATTTTCCAGTAAGCATCTGATAGAAATAGTACAGCATCCAGCCGGTTACTGTGGTGTAGAACATCATCAGAAGATAATTGCCGGCCATGCCCAGATATCCGTTCAGATGCCATTTCTGCCCGGGTTTTTCCAATTCCTGAAAGCTCCTGATAATGCTTTTTCTGCTGGCCCGGCCTACGGCAAATTCCATGGTCATAACCGGGACTCCCATAATAATCAGGAAGAACAGATAGAAGAGCACAAAAATCCCTCCCCCGTACATTCCTGCAATATAAGGAAATCTCCAGACATTTCCGATTCCGATTGCGCAGCCTGCGGACAGTAAGATAAACCCCATCCGCGAACCTAATTTTTCTCGTTCCATTTTAATTTTACCTGGCTGCCGAAACTGACAGCCTTACTCCTTTCCTGGTTCTTCTGCCCGGGACGTGTTGGAAAGCGGTGCGAAAGCGCATTCCCAAAGCGGCAGACTACGTTTACTATATCATATGCTTAGGAAGAAAGGAAGCAATAACTTGAAAACAAGAGAATAATGATAGAGCCAGGGCTCTTTTATTCTTTTATAGGAAATAACTTGTTGCTGTGAAGCACTAAAGTGTATGGTTTTCCTATAAATAAAAACGTTCCGCGAGGATGCGCACTCGCACAAGAGGTAGAGTGATAGTGGTTATTGCAGTTTTGGAAGGGTTTACCGCGGGGAAGCACACTCACACAAGAGGTATGATATCGTTAAAGCGACCGTGCTCAGCGCGGCAAAGTGTGCAATCCCCTCATGAGTGAGGGGGTAGGGAGTTGAGGTGGGCTTGCCCACTTTGTTCTTTATAGGAAATTGCGATTTTTAAAGAGGTAAAAAAGAACAGGAGTTCACCGAACATATGTTAGATAAACTCCTGCCAGGGTATGACGATAAGACGATACTGCTTAGAAGATA
>JAETSX010000227.1 GCA_021769425.1 Eubacterium sp. | reverse complement strand
GAAAAAAGATGGCTAACAACAACCATCTTTTCTCCGCTCCATGTTATAATGGAACTATGCTTACCAAGGATTATTATAACAACTTTTTTGATATAGGGCAACAAAAAATCAACTTCAGTTTCTATGAATTGGGTTTACCCGACGACGATCCAGTCTATACCCTGAAAAAAGTAATGGAGGAATTAGATTTTTCAGGCCTTCTGGCCTGCTATTCAGATAAGGGAAGAACCGGGTATAATCCAATCATGTTGTATGCTGTGGTTACTTACGCAAATATGCGTGGAGTTCGGGCGGTTGACCGTATTGTGGATCTGTGCCGGAGGGATCTTGCCTTTATCTGGCTGACCAAAGGGCAGAAGCCCCAGAGAGATGCTTTTTATGACTTTAAAGGAAAAAAACTGACGGGCGAAATCCTGGATGAATTGAACCATCAGTTTATGCGCCGCCTGCAAAAGGAAGGACTCATTACGCTGAAAGAACTCTACATTGATGGGACAAAGATTGAAGCGAATGCAAACCGATATACGTTTGTCTGGCGCGGAAGCATAAACTATCATCTTGCCGGTCTTTTGGACACCATAGATGCCCTTTATACAAAGTACAACGCATTTTTGTATGAGAATGAATATGGACCAAAATACGATCTTGGAGAAGCACGGATGTTCATGATCGAGGGGATGGAAAAGGTCAGGAAAGCGATCGAAGAAAACAGGCGGCGGAAACTGACAAAGCATAAGAAAATCTCGAACAATACCCTCATTGAGATTGATCACTGTTCTCCGCTTGAAATCTTAAAACTGCAGAAGAATCTGGTGGAGATTGCAAAAGGTGCGGATGAAAGAGGACCATATGCTGAATGGGCAGTTGAAGCCGGCATACAATGTCCAGATCGCGGTAGAGAATTACTTCATTGTCCATAGTTATGTGAGCAGCGACCGGACGGATTACAATACGCTGATCCCTGTTTTGGAGAAGCATCAGAGAGCATTCGGAGATACCCTGGAGGCAGTGACTGCCGACAGCGGCTACTGCAGCGAAAAGAATCTGATGTATCTGGAGAAGAACGGAATCCAAAGCTATATCAAACTCCAGGATCATGAGAAACGGAAGACCCGGGCATACAAGGACGAGATCGGAAAGTATTACAACATGACATACGCCGTCTTTGAAGATGAGCATTATTACATCTGCCATGACGGAAGGGAGCTGCGCCATATCCGGACAGAAAGCAGAGAACAGTCTGGATATACCCAGACACTTGAGGTATATGAATGTGCGGACTGCAGCGGCTGTGAGCACAAAGCGAAGTGTCTTTATAAATATGATGCCGAAAAGAAACCGGATCGAAGCAAGGTCATGAAGATCAACGAACGATGGGAAAAACTGAAAGAAGAATCCAATGCGAACATCCAGAGTGAGACGGGTATCCTGAAAAGGCAGACACGCTCCATCCAGACGGAAGGACACTTTGGGGATATAAAAGAAAACGAGGACTTCCGAAGGTTCAATTACCGTTCAGCGGAAAAGGTATATAAAGAGTTTATGCTGTATGCAATCGGTCGAAACATCATGAAATACCACCGATTTGTACATCATGAAATTGAAAAATATGAAGGAAAAAAGGAGCAGAAAGCAGCTTAGCCAAAGGAGCGCTTCTCAAAATCCAAACAAGGGGATTTTGCGCCCTAAAATAGATGCTGCTGAAAGAAGGAAACAGTCCGGTAAAAATCCAGGGCCTTGAAAAAGCCTGAATTTTTACCGGACTGTTTTTTCTTACCTATCAGGGGTATAAATCGTTATTTCCCGACAACCCC
>JAETSX010000226.1 GCA_021769425.1 Eubacterium sp. | reverse complement strand
TTATTATACCAAAGACCAGGTGCTTTTTGTTGTCAAGGAATAAATATTTTGGCATTCAAAGTCAGAAAATTAAAGGTTTTTACCCGCTTTGGGATGTGGGAAGTTTGAGTTAATAACTGTTCTTCTTGGTCGGTTGATACTCGGCAGTACGCTGCCATCTTCAATTTCTGCACTGACTGTGCTGTTCCTGATTCCGCAGTCGAAATCTGCTTTGCTGGTATAACAGTAATGCTTCTTGCCATTTTTAACCACCTCCTCAATCACTGTCTGTTCCGTAATGTTCAAGCCTTGCAATTCGGCATCATCAATCCTTATCCCTTTACATACCTTGACTCCCTTTTCAATGTAGGTGCTGCAAAGCCATTGGATTTTCTTCTTGTAAACCTGTCTGCGCCGGAGCGTTTTTCCGCAGTAAGGGCAAATCAGCATTCCGCTTAAGGGATAGCGGTTTTGGAACTTCATTGTGCTGTCCTGCCCGATATTCCTGTCACGTTTTCTCTGTTCCCTGACTTCCTGCACCTTTTCCCATACCTCCGGCGATACAATTGGTTCGTGATTTTCCGAAATGTAATAACTCTGTACTTCCCCGTTGTTTTTCCTTGTATGGTTTCTTTTGTTTTCAGGGGTGTAATACTTCTGCAGATGAAAATCCCCTTTGTACTTTTCATTGCAAAGCATCCCATTGATGGTCCCGCTTTCCCATGTTGTTCCCGTCACCGTTTTCACGCCCAGGTAATCAAGCAGCTCCCCAATCCTTGACGAGCCGACATTCATTAGATAAAGGTCAAAAGTCAGACTGACAATTTCCGCTTCCTTTCGGTTCACAATCAAATCTCCATATTCGTTTTTGTCATAACCGAGGAAGCGGGATGTGGTAATCATCACTTCCCCTCTCTCAAACTTCTTCCGAATGGACCATTTATTGTTTTCACTCATGCTTCTGCTTTCTTCCTGTGCAAAAGAAGCGAGGACGGCAAGCATCATCTCACCGTCCCCTGATAGAGT
>JAETSX010000115.1 GCA_021769425.1 Eubacterium sp. | reverse complement strand
TATATAACGACAGGAATATATCCATTAAAAGGAATTATTAATGAAAGGAAAGAGGAACGTAAGTTCCCTAAAACAAATTAAAAAATGTCCTTGACAAAGGGTACACTTTAATTTGAAGAAGAGCTTTGTCATTTTTGTCTGTGTCTTTGATTTATTTGGCGAAGGGAGGCATATCTATACGTTTGAAAACCGCTGCATCCAGAATCCAGAGCTTGGCTTAGGAGATGATACGACAAAGATAATTTTAAATACCAAAGGAACAATGGACGATGTCACGCCGGAACTGAAGCGGCTGCTTGATTTTATTGATGGGAAAGCACCGGAAGATGAGTTTACCAGGGAATTGGATGAGGCAGTACAGTCAGCCAGAAAAAATGAGAAGTGGAGGTTGGATTATATGACGTTGCAGATGCATTATCAGGAAAAATATGAGCAGGGTGTAGAGCAAGGGATAGAGCAAGGGATAGAGCAAGGGAATCGTCAATCTGCCTTAAGGATGATAGAAGCAGGAAAATTGTCTTTAGAGGAGATAGCATTGTATTCAGGACTCACTTTGGAACAGGTATCTGAACTGGAAAAAGAATTTCAGCCAGCGTAAATCTTAGGAAGACAGTAAAAGGCAGATGAAATATAAAAATAAGTAAACAGTTTTAGATTAGTGAAGAGGCGTATGGGGTATCAGACCATGCGCTTTTTTGTTAATCTAACTGGGGTATCAGAGAAAGACCTTTATATAGTTTTCGTATCCGCATATTTGGGTGCAGAAGCTGTTTTTATTATCATTAGATCTACCTCTTGAGCTATCGTATTCTCCTTATAAATTTTAGCAAGAAATATTATGTAAGGATACGCAGTTACAAGAAATCTGGCAAAGAAACGCTGTACCAGGTTAGGGCGTTGCTATTTAAAAACATGGTAAGTTGACTTTATGTCTGAAAAGAGTTATAACACAACACAGCATTACAGTATTAACAGATCCTGCCAGGGCTGAGAATGTATTTGTCGGAATACAAACCTGCATATGAAGTATTGTCAGTAAATCTTTTAAATGTAAATAAAGGAGGTAACTGGCATGAATTTTGGTCAGGCAGGAATCACAATTGATACAGATGTTTTGGCAGCAGCTATGCTGAATGTGCTGAACCGCGAGGGGTACATTCATAACGCTGCTTATCTTGCAGCCAGAGATAAGTTAAGGGAGGAAAGTTTTTATGTCAATGATGAGCAGATACAGCAAAGAACAGATTGCGGGGATGTCTAAGGAGAAGTTTATGTCTAAGGCGGATTACCATGCCATTTTGCATGAATCGCCTTGCAGATTTGAGGTTGCGTGTTTGATCCGTGAGTCTACAAACCATGCAGATCAGCAGAAAGCTTTTGAAACCCAGAAAAATATGATACTGAGAATGATTGAGGAAACGCCGCATTTCCACATGATGGAAAGCAACGTGTTTGAAGAAGTAGTTTCGGGGCTGAAAACAGAGAAAAGGGAAGCGTTCAGATTGATGAGGGAACGTGCAAATGAGCACAAGTTTGACATCCTCATAGTGGATGCAGTAAGCAGGCTTGCCAGAAACGTGAAAGACTTGATGATAGTGATTGATGATCTGAAGGAATTGGGGATTGGAATTCTCGTTGTAAAAGGTGAATACTGGACTTACAATATAACCTACAATGATATCCTGAAGCTTTCGATTGAGGGGGGATTAGCGCAGGCGGAATCCATGCAGACCAGCGAGAGGGTAAAATCACATATGGGTGAACTGGCAAAGAAGCAGCTTTTAGGCGGAGATATGTTTGGATACCGTCTGAAAAAAGAGGTTGACCGCAGCAAGAACACATTGGAGCAGGAGCCATCGGAGGCATATACTGTAAAGCTAATCTTTGAGAAATACTGTTCTGACAATCCTGAAGAAGCATTGACCTCCAGTTCTTTGTGCCAGTATCTGATTGAAAACAGGCATTTCACATTCAAAGGCGATTTGAAATGGACTCCGTCCAAAGTGATCCGCATTTTGGATAACAGGAAATATATGGGGTATCAGCTTCCAAGCAAAAGCGAAGTGATTGATCCTGTAAAGAAAAAGAAAGTGCTTACCCATGTGGAGCCAATCCGTAACGAGTATGATGAAGAAGGAAATTTGGTAAAGGGGAATCTGGTAAAAGGGAATTGGGAACCAATTGTGCCAGAGGAGCTGTGGTGGAAAGCCCATGGCAGGAAGGAGGGGCGTTCCACCGCAGGCACTGAGGAAGTAAGGGGGCGGAAAAGCGGAAGGAAAGTGTCAAACAATGCCTATGCCCGCAAGATGTTCTGCAGCTGCGGATATGCCCTCAGCAGGCAGTATGTCCATGTGGCAAAGAATGGGAGGGAAGCGCAGTACCGCTATAAATGCAGATGGCAGATTATAAACATGAGCAAGTACACGGAAGAAGCGACACGCTTGATGGGAGGGGTTGTCTGTGAGAACCCGGCAGTGAGTGAGATGAAAGTCTGGCTTGGGAGCAAATATGTGTTTAAGTATCTTTTTAAGAATGGAAGGGCGGCTGTTCTCAGGGCATTGGAGCTGATTGGGCAGTGCAGGCAGGAAGAGAGGAAACTTGTGGATGGCACTGACATCAGCGGACTGGAAGCTGAGAGGGAGAAACTGGCCAAGCGGAAGAAAGAGTTTGCAGCCATGAAAGCAGACGGTGAGCTTACTGCGGACGAGTACAGGGAATACCGGGCAGAGATTGAGAAGCGCATGGAAGAGATTGACAGGGCCGTCCTTACGTATGAAGAGGAGAAGGATGAGCAAGAGAAGAAGCTGTTTGACCTTGGGAAGATAGAAGAGAGGCTGAACACGTTTATTGATTTTAAAGGCGAGAAAATCAGCAGCGAGATGATAGACATGTTTGTGGAGCGTGTCATATACCGGGGGGACAGAAATGGGAGCGATGAGTTCCTGTGGGTGATGAACCTGTCGGGGGATTCTGTGGACACATCAGCAAAATACCATATATCGGGCTACAGCAAGAAGTATGCCGATTCGCTGAAGGATGATGGGAACTTTAATATAGTTGCTAATTTCATCATCCCGCTTGAAGAATGCAGGAAATATTGTGAGGAAGTGGTGGGGCGCAGATATGTCCCAAGGTACTGGAAACCCATCACGGTTAAGGTTGCAGTTGCGACTGAGTAAGTAAATACAGGAACCAGCCGTCATGGATACAGAAGATGGCTGGTTCTTTTCTGTTGCAGAAAAACCAGCCTGTGTGATATACTGAAAAGCAAATAGAGGTGTTTTGTGTGAATGAAAGATTAACATGGGAACAGATTCAGGAAAAGTACCCAGACCAGTGGGGGGGATTAATAGATATTAATTGGAGGAATGATACCAATATAGAATCTGCAGTTGTAAAATATGCAGATAAATCAAAAGAAGAGCTGCTTATAATGCAGATAAAAAATGAAGTTTTTAGTTGCTATACAACACCAGATCATGTTTTTCAACTGGGAACAGTGTGGTATTTTGGATGAAACGATTTACATCATCTTTAGTGGAAATTATATTGTAGAGTTGAAAGAAAGGATGAGATGGTTTTGTCAGGACAGAGAATGACGTGGGAAGAAATTCAGGAAAAATATCCAGATAAATGGGTTGGGCTTGTTGATGTAAAATATATAGATGATGATGGGATATCCATTGAGTCTGCGGTCATAAAATATCTGGATAAATCAAAGAGTGAATTAACGAAAAGGGCATTAACTGGTGAGATTGTTTCGAGATATACAACGCCAGATAATATTTTCCAGTTGGGCATGTTGGGGGTATTGCGATGAAACAGTTTACATTAAGGCTTGATAAGAAACAGCAGAGACCTGTCGTGCTTTTGAAAAATGCATTGACTGCATTGGTCGATACAGGTGCATTTATTCCAGTTTGGACAGATGATGAGGAAAGACAGTTCAGAGGAGAATGACAAGAATATTGAGCAGGAAAAATGTGCCGGAAGATTTTGAAGAGGAATTTTAGAAGTTTGAGAAAAGGAAACCATATGGGAAATGACAGGTGATAAAGTATTGGTTGCAAGATAAGAATTTTAACCATAAAATATAGAAAAATGCAGGGAGGTTTTTGGTATGTCTGAAAGATTAACATGGGAACAGATTCAGGAAAAATATCCAGACCAATGGGTAGGATTGACAGAAGTGGAATATGAGCCAGATAATGATGCAACCATAAAGTCTGCGGTTGTAAAGTATACAGATAAATCTAAAAATGAGTTGACTAGAATGCAGATTCAGACAAACGGAAGTCTGCTGGGAATATATACAACACCGGACAATGTTTTTCAGATGGGTGCAGTGGGGTACTTTGGATGAGGCAATTTACATTATCATTAGCGAAAAACAGCTTGCGTCCAGTTTTGAAATTAGAAAACTGGAATAATTTTAGGGCATTGTTGGATACGGGAGCATTCTTTCCTATTTGGACTGCTGAAGAAAGAATACTTAATGACTTGGGAGGAAAAATTGTAAAGAAGGATGTCTGTTTCAGTGGGTTTGGTGGAAAAACAAAAGGGAATCTATATGAATTGCAGAAACTCATAATAGGTGATTTAATATTTCCCAATACCCATATTGTAGCCTGTAAAGATTTGAAGGATGTTCCATTTCAGTTGATTTTAAGTGCAACGATGTTTTATGGGCTGATATATGAAATTGATGCCAAGCATTATAAATTCAACGTAACAATCCCAGACGATGAAAGTAATGTGAGGAATCTCAGGATTGAGGATTCCAATGGCAGACTGCATATTTTATGTCATTCTGCCTGAAAACAAGAGGAAGATATAATGGCAATAGTGAGAGGTTGGATTGCCATATGATTCTGTATCATAAAATATTTTGTATTTCTGCTGGAAAAGTGTGAGGTTATTTTGCAGAATGTATATTTTGTAGGAGCTTTGCTGATTAATCTGGGTTTTGTGTATGTATGCTGACGGGGTATCGCTGCGTTCGTTCCGGGCCTTTTTCAAAGAGGCGTTTGTACACAGTACGTTTGGGCATAGCAGCATTTGCTCCGAGTATATTTTGTGGGCAGTATTTGCTCCATGCAGCCGATCAGGCTGCGAAGTTGAGCAGCTTTGAAGATAAGGCCTGAAAGCCTTGATTTTGCTGGGTTTCTGGGAATGTCCGGCTAGTACGGGAATTGAATAAATATGGAAAAAGGACAGTCTTTGACAGCTTCATCGACTGTCTTTTCTTATCTTATAGGAAATTCCGATTTTGGAAGAATAAAAAAAGAATAAGTGTTCACCGAACATATGTTAGATAAACTCTTGGTTGGGTATGACGACAAGACGACGCGGTTAGAAGATATAAAAACCTTCAACGCCGGCCTCGCCATCAACTGAACCACTACCGGCTAAAGCCGGTAGGTTCGCACTGCTGCTAAAGCAGCCTAAAGTTGTCTCTCCGCAAGATTATCATTATTTTTCTACGGTGATCCTACCTCCAAGTTATCCGAGTTATTTCTTTCCTGTAAATCTTGGTTTTGTATATATTCTCTGATAATTTCATCTGTAACATTTCCACTGCTTGCCACAAAATATCCTCTTGCCCACAAATGTTGTCCCAAAATTCTTTGTTTAGTTCCTTATATTCCATCTGTAACTTTCTGGATGTGTTGCCTCTTATATATTGTACCAGCTTACTTGCTGACAGGTGCGGCGGCACTGACACCAGCAGATGTATGTGGTCACTGCCCACATGCCCTGCCAAAATCTGCACTTCATTATTCTGGCAGACCATTCGGATTAGTTCCCTAGTTCTAACTCCTATTTTTCCTAACAATATGGGTTTGCGATATTTTGTTATCCACACTAAGTGATACTTTATGTCATATGTGCAATGCGCTGATTTCCTGTAATTTTCCATATTTTCACCTCAAGTTTAGTATTCCATTTTTTATGTCATCTAAACTTGAAGGTATGGGGTTTGAATTGTACCCCTTGTCAAGGACATATTTGAATTTTAGTACCCAATTTTTTGGACAGCCATTTTCGGTGTTCCCATGGAAATAGACTTGGCTGATATTTTGGCACTCGGTTTGT
>JAETSX010000114.1 GCA_021769425.1 Eubacterium sp. | reverse complement strand
GATGGGTTTACAGAAATGCAATGAGAAAGTTTCTTGCTTTTTCAAACATAAGAGATTAAAGTATATTCAAGAATACGGCTATTAAAAATGTCGGTTTTTAATAGCCGTAGTAATAGAATAGGATTGGATGGCATTGACGTGACTCGTCCGGTATTTACGCTGAATTATGAAACCCGCAAAATGATTGAGATCGCAAAGGCGCTCTATTACGAACCGGAGCTGATGATCGTAGATGAGACAACCACTGCACTGTCACAGGATGGAAGAGAGAAAATTCATCAGATTATGCGGACTCTGCGTGAACAGGGAAAAGCAGTGTTGTTTATTTCTCATGATCTGCCGGAACTGATGGAGACCTGTGACTGCCTGACTGTGCTCCGTGATGGAAAACTGGCGGATACCATTGCCAGAAAAGATTTTGATGAAAATAAAATAAAGAAATCCATGGTAGGACGGGAACTGGCAGAGCATTTGTACCGGACGGATTATGAGGGACGGCTTGGAAATGTTCCGGCGATGGAATTGAAAAACGTTACAACGGTGGAGCTTTCGGGTGTTTCGCTGACATTGCATGAAGGGGAGATTCTGGGAATCGGCGGGCTGTCAGGCTGTGGAATGCATGAACTTGGAAAAGTGATGGCGGGCCTGCAGCAAACCAAGGACGGGCAGGCACTGGTATCCGGGGAACCTCTGAAAAATGTGCGGCAGGCGATGCAAAAAAGAATTGGATATATTTCCAAAGACCGGGATATTGAAACTTTGATTTTGAATGAGAATATCCAGGAAAACCTGACAATTTCTGCCTGGAAGCAGTTGAAGAAGTGGAAGTTCTTTATTTTTCCAAAAGCAGAAAGGGAGTTTTCCAGGAGACAGGTGGAAGAGCTAAAGATTAAATGCTCTTCTGAGAGGCAAAAAGTACGGGAATTATCTGGTGGAAATAAGCAGAAAGTAGCTTTCGGAAAGCTGATAGGGAACCGCAGTAAAATATTGATTTTGGACAGTCCCACCCGCGGAGTGGACGTAGGGGTAAAGACAACGATGTATCAATTGATCCACGATATGAAAAAACAGGGATTTGCGATTCTGCTTATTTCGGAGGAACTGCCGGAGTTGCTGGGAATGAGCGATCGCATTCTGATTATGAAGAACGGAAAAATTGCCAAAGAATTTACCCGATCGCCGGAATTAAGAGACACGGATGTTATTGAATACATGTTATAGGGGAGGTGAAAATGATGATGCAGATAAAAAAATATCAGTCTGCCGCAGTGCAATGGCTGGGATTGCTTTTGGTAATTGCAGTGTTTGGCGTCTGGTCTGGCGGCAACCTGTTCAGCCGCTATAATATCAATACGATGCTGGAGACGGTAACGCCGCTGCTGATTGTCTGCGCAGGCATGACATTTATTTTTGCCCATGGCGGAATGGACATTTCTTCCGGTGCAGTGGTGGCAATCGCTTCCCTGGCAGCGGTTCAGATGATGAACAGAACAAATTCCCTTCTTCTCGGAATTTTGGCGGCAATGTGCGTTTCCGTTGTCTGCTATGTGATTAATGTAATCGTAACGAACAAATTCGGGCTGATGGCGACGATTACCTCATTGGCCATTATGTTTTCAGCAAGAGGACTTGTAACTTATCTCTGCCAATTGACGCCGAATGAAAGTATTTCAATTTCAAATGTCAGTGTAGAGCTGTTCAAAAAAAATCATGTGTTTATGGTGATTGTGATGGTTTTGACAGTTCTCATACTGGGAATCGTATTCAACTATACGGAGATTGGAAAAGGCGCAAAAGCCATCGGGGATAATGGATTGGCAGCGAAACAAAATGGCGTTTTGGTGGATCGGACCAAAATTATCTGTTATGTAATTGCTGGAATCTGCGTAGGTTTGGCGTCGGTGTTTAAACTGAGTGCAGTGGGGATGGTGCAGTCCACAACCGGAAACGGGCTGGAAATGGACGTTCTCGTTGTGGTTGTGCTGGGCGGCATGGCATTGTCCGGCGGCGCAGGAGCCAGAATGTCCTCTGGGGTGGTGGGTGCGTTTACTTATGTACTGTTGATTAAGGGACTGACAATTGTAGGGATGAATCCAAATGTGGTGCTTCTGGTGAAAGCAGTTATTTTTCTTATCATAATATTTGTGACTGCCCCGAGAAGCACGATGAAGACAATGCCCAAATAGGCGTGTTGATAAAATGAAATAAAAAGGAGATCAGGCGATGAAAAAAATGAAAAGAACAACGGCAGCGCTGCTGGTATGTATGATACTGCTGCTGTCAGCATTGACAGGCTGCTCAGGAGGAAGTGCAAAGGGCGGCGGCGAAAAGGTAAAGGATGTAAAAATAGGCGTGATTCTGTATAACTATACAGATATACAGGGAAAAGAGATTAAGAATTATTGCGACAACTATCTGGCGAAGAATTTCCCGGTTACTTTTGAATATCAGACTGCTTCCAGCGGGGACAATGAGGCGCATCTTGCGGCAGTGGATTCTCTGATTTCCACAGGCTGTCAGGCGATTATGAGCGGCTATGACACGGTAATCGGAGAAGCTATGGAAAAATGTGATTCTGCAGGAGTATACTATGGACTGCTGTTTGGCGAGGCTAAAAATGAGTCAAATAAAGACGGCAATTATAATGAATATGGGAACTGGGGAACGCAGGCACAGTCTGATTTATACTACAGTGATTATTTTATGGGCGGACTGTATCAATTTGGAGCAGATCATGGTTATGAATTGGGAAAAGCATATGGAAAAGCGGTTGCAGAATCCGGAGTAAAAAAAGTAGGGGCAATTTCTTTCCCGGTTTACGCTTTTGCTGATGGCACCGTGATCAGTAAGGGATTTACGGAAGAACTGGAAGCGGCGAATATTGAAATCTGCCCGGACAGCGAGAGCAATACTCTTCCGGCAGAAGCAGGATTTGCAACAGTTGGAGATGATACAAAAGCATATATTGCGAATTATCCGGATATGGATGGAATTTTTGGCTTGAGTTCCGGCATGGATATGGTGCTTCCTGCAATCAATGAAGCAGGCCGCCTGTGGAGTGGGGACAGCAGCAAAGAGGGCAGCATTAGAATGGCGGCCCTTGGCTACAATGATTCCTCCAGAAAATATTTGGAAGACGGAACTCTGCTGATCGGCGGAACCAATAATTATGTGCAGTCTGTTGCATATATGTTTGCTTTGCTGTTCGATGCGGCCAACGGAAATAATATGAAAACAGCAGAAGAAAGTGGATTTGAATATAATGGAACCATCGATTATCCCACATTTTCAACTATAGAAGAATTGGATGACATGGAAACCTACATGCTGACCACAGTAAACAATGATTTTGAAAAATGCTCGGTAACGGCTGAGGAGCTGAAGAGCGTAATGAAAGTCTATGGAGGAAGCGGTTCCTGGGAAGAACTGTCGAAACTGGTTTCCAGAAATGTTGCAGATATTAAGGGAATAAGATAAGAGCTGCTAGTACAGCGATAAGGAATTAACGAAAGGGAATATGTGATGAAAACAGGATGGAAAAGACAGGCGGTATCATGGGTTCAGACGTTTATTTTCCCGGTAGTTCTATGGATTGTAATGGATTTGATCGTGATGTCTAAGGGCGGCAGCAATATATTTGCCACTATGGCAAGCATACAGGATATTTTTCAGTCCTCCGTCCAACAGGCTCTGGTCGCGATTGCAGTTGCCCTTCCCCTTTCCGGGGGAAGGTGGGACTATGCGCCGGGTGCAATTATGGTGGTAACAAGTATTATTGCAGGGAATATCGCCATAAACTTTCAGCTTGGCATTGGGATGCTGATTGTGTTAAGCATTGTCATAGCGGTTCTGCTGGCAATGTTTGAGGGACTCGTTTATATTGCGTTCCGTGTACCGACAATGATCGTGTCTCTTGGAATTGTAATGCTTTATGAGGCAGCCAGCGGATTGCTTTATCATGGAGAAGGCGTACGGCTGTTTATATATGAAGATTTGGCGGTTCTGGCAAGACAGCCATACTGCTATCTTGTGCTTGTGATCGTGCTGACAGCCTTCTGGGCGCTGATGAAGTATACCAAATTCGGATTTGATGCAAGAAGCCTGGGAAATCATGCGCTGCTGGCAGTCAACAATGGAGTAAATGAAAAGAAAACGATATTGCTGACCTATCTGATGGTAGGAATATTGCTTGGGATAGCGTCTTTGATTAATGCATCGAAAGCTGTGATCGCCCCGGCGTCGAATTTGAGTTCGGCAATGCTGATGTTCAGCTCAATGGGAGCTGTATTGGTGGGATTGTATTTATCCAGATTTTCCAATATGGCGCTGGGAATACTGGGAGGAACCTTAAGCATGTCTGTTTTTACAAAAGGATTGACGGTGTACGGACTGCCGGGTTCCTTAAATAATATTATTCTGGGCATTTTTATTGTGGTATTTATGGGAATCACAACGAATATGGAATATTTGAAGGGAAAATTGAAAGGGAACAGACTGCAGCGGGAGACATAGGCAGGCATGATACATCAAAAGGGAACAAACTACAACGGGAGGCATAAGAAGGTATGATACATCAAAAGTTAACGTTATCGGAAGAAACAGGCGCAGCTATGGTTACATATTTGCTGGATGACGGAGAATTCGGAAGGAAAGGGCTGATACGGCCGGCAGTGGTTATCTGTCCGGGCGGCGGATACACTATGGTGTCCAAAGATGAAGGGGAACCCGTGGCTCTGTTTTTTAATCGGCATGGATATCATGCATTTGTTGTGAATTATAGTATAAAAATGAAACACCCATTTCCAACAGCGCTGCGGGAGCTTGCAAAAGCAATGGCAATTGTGAGGGATCGGAAAAAAGAATGGCAGATCAGTGAAGTGTTTACGGCTGGATTTTCGGCAGGAGGAAATCTCGCTTTGAGCCTTGGAGTTTTTGCGGAAGATAAACGGATTACAGAAGAAATTGGGCTGACAACCCAACAGATTAGGCCGGAGCGGTTGATTCTGGGTTATCCGGCGGTGACTCTTCATCCGAGATATGAAGAGAAAACATGGGATCCAAAAGTAGAGGCTTTAATGGAGGCGGGATTGATGCCGGATTTCCGGGGACCGAGTATCCGGGAGATTTTGCTGGGGTATGAAAATCCAAGCGAAGAAGCTATGGAGGGGTTAAACCTTCTCCCCAAGCTGCATAAAAATCTGCCGCCGACTTTTATATGGGGCGGTTATGAAGACAGTGTGATTCCTGCAACCGATTACACGGAGCTTGCCGGCAGGCTCTATGAATTGGAAGTGCCGTGTGAATTGCATTTATTTGGGCACGGACCCCATGGAATGAGTTTGTGCGATGCGTCCGTAAAGAATCGGGAAGATGTGGATGGACTCAGTATGCATTACTGGACCGGCCTGTGTCTGGAATGGCTGAAGCAGTAATTAAGAAAGGAAAGCCGGCAAGGAAAGCATGGAGAGGAGAGGAACCGGAAAATGAAAAATATAAAAACAGAGGGTGAACAACAAAGCCGGAGAAAGGCTTTCATATTCGATTTGGATGGAGTGCTTGTATTTACAGATAAATTCCACTATCAGGCATGGAAGAAAATTGCGGATAAGTTAGGGATTTATTTTGATGAAACCATCAACAACCGTCTGCGCGGCGTAAGCCGTGCGGAAAGTCTTGAGATTATTCTTGAACGGTACCAGGGCCGTTTGTCTAAAGAGGATAAGCTGGCTTTGATGGAAGAGAAGAATCAGACATACAGAAAGCTGTTAGAGCAGATGTCTCCGGAGGATGTAAGCCGGGAGGTTCGGGATACTTTGCAGAATCTGCGCAGGACGGGACATCTTCTGGCCGTCGGTTCATCCAGTAAAAACGCTGAGATGATACTGGAAAAAGTCGGTTTGACAGAGATGTTTCATGCGGTTTCTGACGGAACCAATATCACAAAATCCAAGCCGGATCCGGAAGTGTTCCTGAAGGCCGCAGATTTTCTGGGTGTGAATGCAGAAAATTGTGTTGTTGTGGAGGACGCCTATGCGGGAATTGATGCGGCAAAGGCGGCGGGAATGCTTGCAGTGGGCATTGGAGATGCATCCGCATATGAGAAGGCGGATTATCGCATTCAGAAGTTCAGTGAGCTGGAAAGGATTGTTTGATATTTTATACTCATGAGCATACTTATTTGCCAAATCATTTGCTGAGACTGTAAAAAATCTTGTGTCTATGATAGTTAGACTTTTCTGATAAGAAGTTAGATATGTACGGCTTTTTTGTCGGTTTTATGTTTTTAAGGTTGTCGAATGATTTCTTCTATT
>JAETSX010000113.1 GCA_021769425.1 Eubacterium sp. | reverse complement strand
ATAAATATGGAAATAAACAGTTGTATATGCAATTGGAAGCGTGACAGGAAAATGAGCAAATCTGTGACGGCGGGTGAGGCTGAATCTGTGACAGCTCATGAAGTTATTAACAGCAATATCCATCAACTGACATACCTTTTTCAATGCACTGCAATTGTTGCTTACCATACTCGGTGTACAAGATGTGCCATTTACTGTAGTTTGCTTAGACAGCCAAGCTCTGAACCTTTTTTCGTTATCCGAATCATTGTTCATTTCTGTTTCCAATTCATAACTCAATTCTTCGATTACATCTTTGTCAATATTGTATATCTTAAGATTACGCAAACGAGATTTATATTTTGATAAAACTTCTGGAGCAATTATAATATGCTTGCCACCACTTGTATCTGTTGTATCTTCTGCAAGAAATCCCCATCTTACCAAAATTATGATAGGTTTACAATCGGCATACTTATTTGCCTCTTCACCTAATTCAATCGTCCCTCTACTGCGTAGAGCTTTCAATTCAGAAAGCGCATCAGTATAATTTGCACCTAAGTCCTCTAATTTCCAAAGTAAAAATGCAAACTCACGATATGTCAAATACCCCATATCCAAGATGGCTCTAACATATAATGACGGCGGTTCAACGTCGGAAGAACTTTCTGGACAGCCATAGTTATCTCGTCCAAATTTTACCGTTTCCAGAGCATTCATCAAGACTTCCTGAACTGCAGCAGTATCCTCTGCTTTAATTGCCTCGTACATCTTTTTGCCAGAAGGTGTGATTCTCCTTCTTGATTGCGGATTGTTAATATCTTCCCAAATAGTAAACCCGAAATATGAAGTGATTTGAGCCTTTTTTGTATAAGATGATGAGTATTGGTCGTCCCCAATCATAGACTTTAATTTGGCTTTATACTCATCATTCGGAAGCCAATCATCAGCCTCATAATATATTTGAAGCACAGATTCAATTTCATTTAACAATGCACTGTTCTTAGGCATTACTATCTTTCCCATTTCTATATCTCCTCTGGTAACTGTCTTAACAGTTCCTGCATAATTTCTTTTACTAATTTAGAAGGAATACCTTCGCCAAACACTCTTCGTATAAAAGTTTCATTAGCCCACTCAGGAATAGGCCAATTCAACGGCAAAGACATCACTATCAATAATTCATAAATCGTAAGGACACGGGCATCTGAATATAATTCTTCGCCAGTTGTTCCGAGATATTTTCTTCCCGGATGAACACAAGCTAATGAAGAAATCACACCGTTGTTTTGAGTAATGGTTCTACAAGGCATATCCCATTTCAAGCGCCTATAATGATTGTGATGTGCTTTTACTGGTGTCCCATCATCTTTCTGAGGATAATACTTTTCATTATATATTGCAGATTTTCCAGTAGGTGTATGCATCATCCATTCTACTTGTTTCCAAGAATGTGTTGGAGGGAAATGCCACTTAGAGATTTCCAGTGCCGCTTGTCTTTTTATTTCATACTCCGGAAATTTTGAAATTGTAAATTCCATACCTTCACGCAGCTTAGGGTCCAAAGATGGAAGCTCTCCTATGGCCTCTTTCAATGTAATCTCCTTCTGCTTTTCAGGAAATTCCCATTTTACATCAATGTTGTTTCGCACTAACAGAAAAATGTTTCTTTCTCTCAACTGTGGAACACCATAATCCTTTGCCATTACCAATGTTTCATTATTAAAAACATAACCGCTCCCAAGTTCACGCTTAATATATTCGGGAATAAGAACAATCTCTTCGCCGCATCGAATTTTAGTGGTCAATTGCTTTGGTACATTTTCCAACAAAGCAAAACCTGGCTTGATTCTTTTTATAATATCAACGGCATAAGAAACTAACTGGTTGCGAGGATCAAATTCCAAACGCAATCCCGCTTCACTCATTCCTTGGCAAGGCGGTGTTGCTATCACAAAATTAACATTTTTCTCTATTGCTTCATTTACAATGCTATCCCTAATCTCATCGTCTGTAATATCTCCGCAAATCATAAGCGTTTCCGGATAAACATCTTGATAAAAGCGTGCTCTGTCAATATCTATTTCATTGGCAAGCACGATATCAACACCGATATCTTTCATATATGCCTCTGCTATACCTACATTGGCAAACAGCGACAAACCTCTTAACTTGGCCATTTTTAACGCTCCTGTTTCAAATTTTCAAAAACCTTTTTAACAAATAACGGTGGGATTCCTTCTCCAATTATCCTTCTTAAAAAGGCTTCTGAAGTATCATCAGGTACAGGCCAACTATCTGGAATACTCATGATTTTCATAAGCTCATATAAAGTTAAGGCTCTTGCATCTGAATAAATATCTTCTCCGTTTTTGTCAACATACTCTAAAACTCCCGGATGCACATTGTTTTGTGAGGAAATTTTTCGATTATCCATTGTTACTGTATAAGCCGGAATATCCCAATTTTGGCGCTTATAAGTATTTCTAAATCCTTTGACGGGTTTTCCATCCGCCTTTACAGGGTAGTAAACTTCATTATCAAATGCAGTCTGACCAGACGGTGTATGCTGCATCACTACCACTTGACGTTTAATGTGATGAGGTGGTATGTGCCATTTTGAAATTTGTTCAGCCTGCTTAGCTCTTTCATAATAATGAGGAACAATTTCGAGCAATTCTTTTTCATCAACATCTGTGATAAATGGATCCAGTCGTGGTAAATCGCCAATCGCATCTCTCATGGTAATTACAACATTGTCTTTTGACGGAACCAACCACTCTAAATCTTGAGCTCTTTTTGTCATCAACACTATGGCACGTTCTCTCGTTTGAGGGACAGAATAATCCTTTGTATCAATTACAGTTTTATGTATAATATAGTTTCGGCCAAGTTCTTCATTTAAAAGGTCAGGAATTAAAATCTTTTTCTCTCCCACCAATATTTCTGTACTAAGAAATGCCGGAACATTCTCAATCATTACATATTGAGGTTTTATTTCTTTCACAGCCTCAATAACCTGACATACCAATTTATTTCTAACATCATCTGCCAATTGCTGTCCAACTGTACTCATTCCTTGACAAGGTGGTGTAGCCATTATAATATTAACACCCGCCTCAACAGACTCTTTTACAATTTTATCAAACACTTTTTTATCTGTAATATCTCCACATATCATATGCGTTTCCGGATAAATTTTTGAATATAGGATGGCTCGTCTTTCAATTAACTCGTTGGCAACAACAACATCAAATCCTATCTCTTTCAAATAGGCTTCAGCAACACCAATGTTAGCAAACAAGGACAATACCTTCATATCGTTTTTCCTTTCACTACGAACTTGAATTTTCTGTGCATTAACGAACTCGGAATACAGCTTTACCGCTTTTTTGATTTGCGAACGCACAGTTATTGACAAGGACTGGTATTCATCAACTTGTTCCAGTTGATATTGATACATAGCATTGTTAAACCAAGGCAACATACCATTAGCTCTTTTAAATCTTGAAACAGTGTTGCTAATCACTTTGTTTGAGTAGTTTTTATTTTCAGTAAGCCATAACTTAAAATTACTTAAATCCTTCATAGAATCTCCTCCGCTAATACACAAAGATGGTTCTATAACATTATAGCATACGGCAGACTACGTCCGCAACCTAACTAAAAAATCAAAACCACTCTTTCTCTGAAAATGTAGTATAATGACTACGAACAATAATCGGTGACTACTAACCTCTAAGGCGTTCTCACCCGTTTAAATAAGGAGTGGTTTTGATATGGATATTTTAAAGCAGTTTGAAGGAAAAATCAATGGCGCTTTGGAAACTTTTGATCGGCTCATTATTAATGGCTATCTTCGGCAACTTCATAGTTTTCGCCTGTTTTTATATTATCTTATTCAGAATAATGTTCTGCTCAAAGACTTCCAGTCTTTCGCCTCACAACAGACAGCTGCCCTCTGCAATCATATTGAATCCTATATTCAAGGGCAGGGATGCCCACTCACTTATCTCAGTTCCGGCCAGACAGATAAAAGTGAACTTGCATGCCAGCGCTTTGAACGCTCATCAGAGAAAACAGAACTTATCTGTGCCTTCTCCGTCATGGAGCTGTGCAAAACAATGACCGTGAAGCCCAACCGGTCTTCCCAAGAACTTGAAGTCACTTCCCGTAACACTAAATGTAAACACTATTATTTTTACTATAATGATAAGGAGTTCGGATGGATGTTTCTCAAAATCCAGACCTGGTTCCCTTATAATGTCCAGATTTACCTGAATGGACGGGAATATTTGTCCATGCTCCTAAAGACAGAGGGCATTTCTTATTCCATGTATAATAATTCTTTTTCCTATCTCGAAGATTTTGAAAAAGCACAGGAATTAGCCAACGGCACACTCAATAAAAAAATATCCAGTTCCTTTTATGGAATGGTGAAAAAGATAAACTGCCTGCTTCCCGATATCGAAGAGGCACTCGGCCACTCCTACTATTGGTGCATTGACCAGTGTGAGTTTGCAACCGATATAAATTTCAAAAGCCGTGAAGAATTAAGCGGTTTTTATAAGACACTGGTTGAAACTACGTATTTCACCTTTAGCAGCCATGACATCTATTCTTTTTTTGGACGAAATGTGGGGAAGATCCATACATTCAGAAAAGGAGAGATCATTTCCGATTTACGACACAGGCATCAGGGATACCGAATAAAATTTAAAATCAACCAAAACCAGATAAAAATGTATGATAAAGGAAATAACCTCCGGATCGAAGTAACGATCAACAACCCAAGAGATTTCAAGATCCTAAAAAAAGGAAAAAGCAGGGGAGGCATATTTTCTAAAGGATACCCATAATCAATTTGAAGAATTCTAATAAAGCGTTGCCGAACCCGTTCTTCTGGGGTATCCTTTAATTTTTTTCCAGAAAGAATGTCTATGATTTCGCCAATCTCATTAAAAAAACTTCATTTATTTCCAAAAACACAAACTTATTTACACTACCCTATTTTACTATATTCTGTAACATTTTTTATATATAGCAAGAATAATTTGCAAGAATATTAATTTTTTGTATCCCCACACCCCACATCAACCACCGCTGAAACTTCAAAATACTTCTCAATCCTCTTACTCCGATTCCCTTCCCCATCCTCTTCAAACACAAAATGCTTATAAAACTGCCTAAAATAAAAGATTTCTAGATATGTTTCCTTTGTATTCCCACCACACATTCTGTATGTGTCGGAGCTATTATGTAAACACAATTTTTCAGCCTCGTCACTCGTATAGGAACACAATTTACGTTATTCTTCTGCTTTTTTTAACCTTTAACTCATGCAGAAGAATATCTATCCTTTTTACTCATCAAGCATTAACTTTCCTTTTTTTGCCTTTGCTTTCAAACGTGCCATCTGCTCTTTTTCTATCTGTTGAATACTCTTTTCTGGAGTTGGTAAATCCTCTGGCATTGTCCCGCCAATCTTTTCTATTGCAGTACGTACCTCTCTGCCCACAGAATAATGAACAGAGGTCGCCATCTTAGCATTATCAACCTCATCTTTCCGCAATTTTTCTTCGGTCTGTGATATACGAAACAGGTTAGCAATCAATTCCGTGCTTCCCATATAATCAAGGATTTTCTGTCCAACCTCTAACCCCTTTTTTGTATGAATATCATCTACATCTAAACCACCATACAACCCCATATAACCTGCATTTTGAAAAATTGCAAATTCTTCATTTGTAATAACGCCTGCTTTATGCGCCGTCTCTGCAAGCATTTGATTCCATTGCTTAATATCTCCACGCACAACAAGTCTGCGATTATCCTCACTTAACTCATTAAAATGATCTGCTACCTCTTGACGATACGTCTGGATTGCAAAATATGTCTGTCCCAATGCAATTACTTCTTTTCGTGGGTCTCCATTCTGCACAATCAAATAACAAGCATATCTGGACAGTTCATAATCCTTTACAGGCTTGTTTGTTGCTCCTGCTTTTACGATTTTGCTGACCTCAGCAAAATCGTGGGAAATATCCCTCCCTATATTGTCAAGTGATTTTCCTTAAAAAATCAAGGAATTTTTAGTTACATATCTCAGATGAATAAGCCAAGGAGATGGACATTTCTCTGTATCTGGTACGAAAATAGAGGGTGAAGGGTACACGAAGCAGAACGTCCTTATCTTTCGCTCTACATGGCCTTGTGTATACCCAGCCTTCTATGGCAGCGCACCTCCCGTGTCTACCAGGATCACCGTCTCGTGGGTCCTAACTTCCTTCGTTCCGCCTGTCCATAACCAGGGTGTCAGCTTAGCTCCTTTGCAGGGTCATGCCCTATGGAAAATATTCCTGCTGACTACCGGCTCATTCTTTGTATTAAGTCTTACTGACCTGACCAGCATGGCTCCCGGAACGGCGCCTTTCGGCGGACGTTTTCCCGCACCTTCCCCATGCTTTCCAGCTTTCCTGTCACCGCTGGATTCAACCCTCAGCTTTTGGCTGGCTGAAGGCTCAACCCAGCCGTGACAGTGTATTGCTTCTGTCTGTTTCCTGCTGTTTATGCTTCCTGTGCCTGCGGCCTTCTGATGTCTCCCAGCAGCTTCCGGGGATCATAATCAACGCCTTTTGTGAGGATTGCGTAAAATATCCTTAAAGCCTTGCATGCCACCGCTACCACTGACTGCATCTTTTTGAGCGGGTTCTCCTTCCGCGTCCGGTAATACTCATGTATCTCCCGGAATTCTGCATTCTTCCCTATCAGCGATATTGCCGCCTCATACAGCACATATCTCAGGCGTTTCCTCCCACGGTAGCTGATCCGGCTCTCACCGCTGTGCTTGCCTGACTCATTCGCCACGATTGCATACCCTGCCAGCTTCTGCAGCTGTTTGGGGTTGTCAAAACGACCTATGTCCCCCACTTCTGCTATAAAGCCGCTGACCGTTGCCATCCCGATCCCTTTGATTGCCAGCAGTTTATCTATATAGTGACTGCTGATTAAGTCTTAAATGCTTGATTTTACTGATTTTTCTTTCAATTAGGCGTATAATAAATGCAAGGTAATGAAACATTGGGATTCGTTTTTCATGCAGATAACCTT
>JAETSX010000020.1 GCA_021769425.1 Eubacterium sp. | reverse complement strand
GGTTTTGCAATAACCTCCAGCGAGCTATCGATCCCTTTGATTTCGTTCTTTAACTGCTCCAGTTTATCAGCACTTCTTGCAATGATAATTAAATTTTTACCTCGTTGTGCAAATCTTTTAGCGGTTTCATAACCAATCCCGGAACTTGCACCTGTTATAGCTACATATTTGCTCATATCGCTACTCCTCGTATTATATTTATTGATTTAAAACTCAACATATATGTTATCACGAATTTTATTTATCTCATTAATGTTGTAATTTTTCCGAATTAACTCGTAACTTTTCCCCAAAAAATTACTAAAATTTACAATTTATATCCTTTTTATAAAAAGATATAAATTTCTCAATCACAACTATTACAATAGCTCGTCCATGCCTTCAGCCATCTCTTGTAACATATGTAATAAATATTCCTTTTGCCTCATACTCCTTCCTTTTAAAATGCGGCATATTCGTTCTTCCTCTGGCATCATATCTATTTGATCATATAAAAGATATGACGGTGATACATATAGTGCATCCGAAAGCCTTAAAAAGTTCTCTAGTGACATAGTTCTTTTTCCACCCTCAATCCGTTTTATAGAATCCAAAGACAGAGCTGCCCGTTCCGCAAGTTCTGCCTGTGTTAAATTTTCCTTTTTCCGGTATAGTCTCACATTATCCGCAATAATATATCTTATATCCTTCATTCATCTATTCTCCATTCTGATTTATTTTTTTATGAAGAACTAAGTGGAGGACTACGGATACAAACCCAGACATAAAGCTGTATATTTCGACAGGCATAAAAAAAAGAATACATTATGTCTGGGCGTACCCTTTCATATGTATTCTTATTCCAATATAATTTTCTATTGGATCGGGAAATATTCTTATCCCATATGCTATTAATATAAAATATACCGTATACCCCTGTCCTAAATTTTCGTATGAACAACACACACATGAATTTCAAATATTGAATATCATTCGTGTATTTCCATATTCTTTCGTACAGATTGTTTACTGTATATATTTAAGTTCAATACAGTGGAAATGAGTTGATTAAACCTGAAATGATTAAAAGAAAATACCTTTTTCCAAAAATACTGCCATACATATGAGTTTCCTCACATATATGGCAGTATTTTCTTCTGTATGACAGCTTACTTATCTGGAAAATTTCTTAATTCCTGTCGGCTGCTTAGGCTGGTGCAAACAATACATACATCTACTGTCTGCTGCTGCTTTTACAGAACTGCGTGCCACCTTTTCCAAAATTGCTGCTGTAAAATTTTTCTTTTTATTGCCTAACATATCATGCACCTCCAATTTTATTATTCAATGATAGTATACCTTATTTTGTACATTTTTCATTTTATATGTTGAAATTCCGACACAGCATGTAATTTTTCCCCTGCAATGATACTCAAACTTATATTCAATTCTCACGTCCATTTTACCAATATACGAGTATTAACATACAAATTAGAGTTGTTAGCATATTCCTGTAATTTATGTGAAAATATTATCAGAAAGGAAGTTATATATATGGCAGAAAATCGTATTCGTGAATTAAGAAAGAGTTTAAACATGTCACAAGAGGCTCTTGCTGAAATAATTTGTACTACTCAACAAGCGGTAAGCAGAATGGAAACCCACGCTTATGATATTCCTTCTGAATCGCTTATAAAACTTGCAGACCACTTTAATGTTACTACCGACTACATACTCGGAATATCTGATACAAAACGTGATTATAACGGGCAGTACCGCATGAATCAGGAAATGGATAAATGCTATGATATTGTTCTGCGCTATCAGAAGTTGTCTGAGATTAACCAAAAGACACTTCGCTGCGTACTTGAGCGCTTAGAACAGGCGCAAAAAGAGAGCGAGGAAGTATCTGCAAAGGAAGTGGATAAGAATGCTGAGAATAGCAATATGTGATGATGATTCACAGTTTACTGGAGAACTTGAAACTCTGGTGCTTCAGGAAAGCCAACAGTTAGGAATCCGTGTAGATACAGAAGTATTCTCTGACGGAAAAAACCTACTGAAAAGTATTCAGAACGGCGATCACTACGAACTTATATTTATTGACATAGAAATGGAACATGTTGACGGAATAACTGCTGCACGTCACATTCGTGAAATAGACCGGACTGTATTGCTAATTTATGTATCGGGTTATGATAAATACTTAAAGGAATTATTTGAAGTGGAACCATTCCGCTTTCTTTCAAAACCTTTAAATCATGCCCAGTTCTCCCGATACTTTAAAGAATCTTGTAAACGCATCAATGAAACAGAGGTATTCTATCAATTTACGTTCAACAAAGAAATTCGGAAAGTGTCTGTAAAAGACATCGTTTATTTTGAAAGCAATAACAGAATCGTTTATGTCCATCTCAAAGACGGCTCTGATGAATACTTTTATGGAAAACTCAACAATGTTGAAAAGGAACTGGCAGCAAGCAGGCAATATTTTCTGCGTATTCACCAGTCCTTTTTAGTAAATTACGACTACATAAAAAAGATGAACTTTTTTAATATCACTATAAGTTATGTTGGAAGGGAATTGGAATTAAAAATCAGCGAAGATCGCCAAAAAGAAGTGCGCCAGCAGCTTTGTAAAATTGCGGGTGGAAAGGCGGTCATAGAAGAATGACGGAATATTTAACAATAATACAAGAGCTGCTTTTGTCGCTGCTTCATCTTCTCATTATACAAAAATACATGAAAATATTTTGGGGACCGGGAGAACAGCATTTAAAAAGTTATATAGAATGGGGCATATATTATGTATTTCTCTCTATAAACAATATTGGCATTGCTTTCCCGCCCCATCTGCTATTGCTTGGAAATGTTCTGCTGATATTTTTGATTGGTTCTTCTACCCGTAAGAGAAATTTAACGCAACGGTGTATATTCTCCATATTGATATGCACTGTATGGATGCTGGTGGAAGTAATCATTATGATGACATTAAGAACTGTCGGCTTTAACGCAGGAACACTTCAAGATGCCGGAAGCTTCATTTCTAAAATGTGTATGCTACTTTTATCAGTTGTTATAAGCCACTGTATCAAAGATAATCATTACTCTGAAATTCCGCTGCGTTATTTTTTGATTATTCTTCTGATACCATTTAGCAGCATTTATATTATGCACCACATCTTTCTAATTGCAGATGTTCATAGCGAATATGCTATATTTTCTGCCACTGCCAGCTTTTTGCTTCTCGTTGTAAACTATGTTATCTTTGAAGTCTACGATTGGATAAGCCGAGATGCCGAGCTGCGGGAACAAAACCGCCTATATGCACAGCAACTTGATCTTTGCCGTCAGCAGGCGGAAGAACGTGAAAGTCTCTATCTTGAAATTCGCAGAATCCGGCATGATTTGAAAAAGCATCTTTCAGGACTACTCGGAATGGTTCAGACAAAACAGATAAACGAAGCAGAAAAATACATATTACAACTGCTAGATGTAGGCGTTGGAGATCGCCTATCAGAAATTTCCCGTAGTGGTAATATAGTTATAGATTCCTTAATAAACCACGCATATACTTTAGCACAAAAAAATAATATTCATTTTAATATCAATGTTCTTATCCCAGCATCCCTTCCGTTTGAAAGTGGACATTTAGCCATAATTTTAGGGAACTTAATGGAAAACGCATTGGATGCCTGCCAGGAGATAAAAGATGAGAAGAAATTCATATACCTTGATATTTCTTATACAAAAGAAGTTTTTCTGCTAATCATAAGAAACAATTATAAGACGAAGCGTAAAAAGGATAATATTGGTCACTATTTCACTACCAAAAGCAATACTATATATCATGGTCTTGGACTTTCATCAATAAGCCATGCCATCGAAAATTATCAGGGACAAATGGAAATAACAGACAATAACAATGTATTTCAGGTCATAATTGTTATGTACGGTTCATATTCCGAGAGTAACAGATAACATATATTGCTTTTTAATATCTAAAAAAGGAGTTGTCATGGAACATTTAGCAATAAAGTTAGCGCATTATATACTTGAGAAAGGAATTATTACTGAGGATTTGATCGAGATTTACCAATATGGTTTTCAATGCTTTTTAGAGTTATCCGTGAGTACAATATGCAGCATCATAATCGCCCTGTTTCTTGGTATGCTGCCGGAATGTATCTTCTTTTTCCTGCTTTTTATCCCTATGCGCTCATTTGGCGGCGGTGTACATATGAAAACATATTTTGCCTGTTTTATAGGCTCCTGTTTCATACTCACCTCTACCCTGTTGGCAGTAAAATACTTAACAATACCACTTCTTATTGCTTTTGCCCTATACATATTTGCCGCCATTCTAATCTTGATTATAGGACCTGTTGACCATCCAAATCGGGAAGTAGATGCCCAGGATAACCGGACTTTCATTAAAAGAACACATTTTACTATGCTTATCAGTTTTTTATTGGCTTTGTTCTTTGTTTTTACCCAAAACACAAGATATATGTTTCTTCAAGCAATCGTATTTACTTTTATATTCTCTACTTCCCTGATTGGACGATTGATATACAGACAATCTTAAATTTCTTTTTGCAGGACAGCTTCAATTTTATCCTGCCAGCTTAACATGACCTGATTATACTGATCTTTCAAACGATCTGGTACTTCACAATCAAGTTTGCAAATATCATCATAATCTTTCCGTGGCAATAAATCCTTATTTTCATAAAACCACTGCCAGCGCCAATTACGCAGCAAACTTTCAGCCATGCACTCCGGCGAAGAAAATAGTTCATCAACTATCATTGATAAATTCTGTTCTTCCTCTTTGTTTAATAAACCGATTAAAGACACATAACCCACTTGATATATATACGCAATATGGTAATCCTTAGATTTTTCGAGAACATCCGAAAAAATACTTATTAACTCTTTATATTTATCCATTTCACACTCTCCTTAGTTCATTGCCGCAATGTGTATATGTCACATTCCCCGTAAATAATAGTCTCAAAATCTTGCTGAATTTATATAAACAGTTTAACCACTGTGTAGACCTATATGCATAAAATATCTTTTGTACTCAATTTATAATAACAAAAAAATATTTCAATCGCATTACCTTTGCAGAAAATGGCTTTATATTGCAGAAAACGGCGAAGAAAAACTAAAAGCCTTCTTCTACTTTTTGCACCCATTCCTTTACTTTTTCAACAACATCCTGCTTCCTCTCAAAATGCAGATAATGCCCGCCATCCAGTCGCAACACTTCACTCCTATCCGTTTCTATAATGACTTCATTGTGTAGCGTTTCCCATGAGCCCAACAGCTCACAATTATCCCCTGAAACGAATTGCAATACCGGAATATTTTCAGGAAACTTCATATTTCTTACAGACTCCAGATTATCTTCCATATGTTTAATTTCATTCATAATATCTTTGCTATATGCAAAATCCATAGATAAAATACGGAATATTTCTAATTCTCTTTCAGAATATGGATAGGAAATATCTGCATAAATTGCATTTTCCGGGCGTGCTATTGAACATAGCCGGGTAATTCCCAATCCATTCGTTGCCTTCTGAAAATACGCTGCGAGTTTGTTCAGTGTTACCATGCTAATAGGGAGTGGTTCTTCATCAGACTGTTTGGGAACAGACGGATCAATTCCTATAAACCCCTGTACTTCCTGCGGATAAGCATTTGCCCAATATAATGAATACAGACCAGAGAGAGAATGCGGCATCAAGTAATACTGATCACAGCCTAACCTCTGGGTACACTTATGCAATTCTTCCACAATAACGCCTATTTCCCGTTCTGTTCCAACTCTATCTGAAAGCCCATATCCAAACGGCTCTATGGTAATAACCCGGAAATCCTCTGACAGTTCTTCCGCCAACGGAAGAAATTCTAGGATTGGTGAAGCAGATCCCCAACCGGGCAATAATATGATTGTTGTTTCGTTATCCTCTCCTTTTACATCTACCACCATACTATGCCCATCCACCTCAATAGCTTTTCCATATGCAGCTTCGATTTTAGACTGCTCTGCTTTCTTGCAGAAAAAGTTCCAAACCGACAATGCTGCAGCAACTCCCAATAAAATCAGGAATATCCATTTCATAATTTTTAATACCTTTTTTCTCATGTTGTTCTCCTTATCTTTTTTATATCTGTCTTTATTATTTTTGGTCAAAATAAGCATACAGCCAATCTCTGAAAACACAATCTTCTTAATCCTGTCATTGTTGACCGAATATCCGGCTTCACTGCTTTCTTCGATTAGCTCTGAAGCATTATCAAGCATATCACTTATTCTAATCTGCATTACTTCCATATCCCTCTTTAATCAGAAATTTTTTAAGCACCTCTCTTCCACGCCGCAGTCTGGTTTTCACTGTTTGGGGATTCATATAAAGCTCCTGTGCAATCTCATCCACTTTTTTGTACTGGTAATAGTAAGCTACAAAAATCTTCCAATCTGACGGCTTTAATTGTTTCAAAATTTTTGCTATAATTCTCTGCTGCTCTCTCTGGACGATAAGCTGTTCTATGCTGTTGTCAATTATAAGAATATCATCCATTAACTGTAAATTCTGCACTTTGGCGGCTCTTAGCCAGTCTTTGGCTTTATTTCTTGCAATGACTGCTATGTATGCTTTGATACTGCTGTATTCTTCATAGTTAATTCTTTCAGCCGTATTCCATAATGCAATAAATGTATCTGCAACCACCTCCTCTACATCTTCTTTTGTTCCCTTTGAGCTTAATAGGTTCCTGACAATGGTAGTGATATAAGCACTATACAAATCAATTATTTCCTCAAATGCTTTTTCATCTCTGTTCCGAAGTTTCCTTAGTATGTTCTTTTCGTCCATTCCCCCAAATCCTATCTGCTCAATTTTTTCATCAATACGATGCTTGTAAGAATTTGGTTTCGCTTTTAGGGAAAAAACAAAAATCTTTTAATAACTGTCAAAATTTCATACTTCAATCGGTTTTGCAAAAAAGGCGCATAGAATCCCCTATACACCTTTTTCGACTTTCTTACATTCGCTATAAGAGCTTGTCCAAACCAAACGACATTTCTTCAAGCATATGTACTAAATATTCCTGCTGTTTTCTACTTTTACTATTTAAGATATTTAGAATACGTTCTGTTATGGGAATTTCATTTAGATTTTCATATAAGAGATATGAGAGAGGAACAGCCAATGCATCTGCAATTCTCATAAAGTTTTCTAACGACATTGTTCTGCTCCCATGTTCGATCCGCTTTATAGAATCAACTGAAAGCTCCGCTTTCTCTGCTAGTTCAAATTGTGTTAAATTTTGCTTTTTCCGGTATAATTTCACGTTATCGGCAATAATATATTTTATATCATTCATTTTCTGATTCTCCATTTTTTTAATTTTTTTGAAACGAAGAATCTGTTGGTGGTCCTCTTTTCGACTTTCGTATATATATGTCCTGATAAATCAGCAATTTTCGACAGTGGCAAAAAAAAGAGTACACCGCACCGACCTGCCATGTCGATTTGTGTACTCGTAAGCTACCATATTTACTTATAATAAGTATATTGCACTGTATCAGACAGCGCATATATCCCTTAAAGAACCATCTATGTAAAAATCTAATCATCAAAGATTAAGCAAAAAAATACACCTAACAACTCTTATTGGTTATCAGGTGTACACTAATAATCTTGTTGTCAACTTCACAGTATTCTCTATTTGTACAACAGAATTAATCCTATTTAGTTTTTTCATTACCTTTAAAAAATATGCCGCACAACAATCCATATCTTATCAAATATTTGCATACATTACATTAGCCTTGCAGAAAATGAACTGTTTTTGCAGAAAACGGCACAAAAAAATCTTTTCAGATAGGTCTACCACTCTGAAAAGATATTCTTATACTTATTCTGCTTTTTCCAACATAACATTTAATTCATCACTTTTACCTATTAAATCATCATATTTCCCTATATCCGTAACCTCTCCCTCCTTCAGTACGATAATCTGATCCATTTCACTCAATATTTCTTTCCTATGTGTTATCACTATCACTGTTTTGTCTTTCAGTTTCGTGTTCAGCAGTCCGTTTATCTGCTGTTCTGAATAAGCGTCTGTGTTTGAAGTAGCTTCATCAAATATAATGATCGGCTTGTTATGTACCAATGCCCTTGCAAGAGCTATTTTCTGCTTCTGCCCGCCGGAGAGCATTGCCCCGTTCTGTCCTACCACATAATCTAAGGAAACCTCTTTTATAAAATCTTCAAGTCCACTGTCCTTGCAGGCAGCATATATCACTGCATCATCTATCTGCTTATACAGACAGATATTATTCCTTATTGTGTCATTGAATAAATATATCTGCTGGCTCACAACTGATACAATATTCCGGTATTCCGACAATGGCAATTCTGAAATATTTTCCACCCCTAACAGTATTTTTCCGCTTGTCGGTTCATACATTCTTGTAAGAAGATTGATAATAGTTGTCTTTCCAGAACCATTGCGCCCGATTATAGCTGTCTTACTGCCTTTTGTAAACAATATATTAATATTTTTTAAAATATACTTTTCTTTCTCATATGCAAAAGAAACCCTCTCTAACCTCAAATCATTCGCACATAGATCTGCATTTTTTCCATTATCCGTTTCTTCCTCCAATCCCATAAATGCATAATATCTTTTAGTTGATGGAATAATCCCTGATAAAAGGTATCCTATATTAAGGATTGCAGAAATTGGTCCTGTTACATAAGCACTATATGTAATGAAAGCGAACACGCTACCTACCGAAAGTTTCAAGTCAAACACCAAATTTGCCCCCAATATATATAACAGTGTGGAAAGGAACTGTACCATAATGCTGTCTACGATCATATTCCATTGGCTTAACATATTCATCTGCTTTTGCTTTTCTATAATGTCATTCTGATTAATTGTAAATTCCTCATGTTTTTTATCAAAGATATTAAATAGTTTAACTTCCCGTACCCCTCCGACAGTATCTCCAAACCATTTCGCATATTTTTGATTTCTTATTATGAACTCGTCCATAATCTGCTTTTGTTTCTTAGCAAAATATTTCATCACAACACACTTGATTGGTATAAATAAAAGCACCAATATTGTCATTCTGAAATCTATGATAAATAACCCGATAATGCCGCCTGTCATGCTAAATGCTTGCGTAACCACAAAAAATACGCTACTGTCAGCAATAGATGTCATCTGATTAATATCTGTGTTGATATTATTCAAAGTCTCAGCATAATTTGTGTTATTGAAATAGTTTACCCGCAGCTTCATAAGATGTGAAAAAGACTGTTCTGAAAGAAAATATTGTATCTTTGCCGAAATATCTACACGTTTCTTTTCCTTGACTATATCTATGAGAGAATTTACAGTGTAAATCACCATAGATGCCAAAACCAGCTCTATCAACAACTTCTTATTGCCACCAATAAAGCCATCATCCATAATCCGCCTGCTTATCAGCGGTACACAAAGATTTAATCCGGTAGAAACAAGCAAACAGCCCACAATGACAGCTATTGTTTTTTTGTATTTTCCTAATAGCAGAAGTAATCTTTTTACAGCCTCTTTGTTATCCATCTTCTTCCTCCGTCAGTTTCGTTTCTATAATATGATATATCTCCTCAACATCTTTCCTATCAATCAGTCCCGATATTTTTTTCTCAATCTTTTCTCCCTCAAAGGAAAAATCTACTTTATTATTGTCTCCCTCATTGTAAAGAACGATCTGCACATCACAATCAGGATATATTTTCAAATATTTATCTTGATCTTCCACTGGTATACACCATATAATCAAATCACTTTGTTTATAAAAAGTCTGGCTTTCTATAAATTTTTTCCAAGCATCAATATCTGATATAGGCTCCGGCATATATTCTAATGCATATAAAACACTCTCCGGCTCCATTCCTATCGTATATGCATTATAACCACCATTGGCAAATGCCCTCTTTAATTCCGTGAGTACATAGAACTTATCTATGGAATCTTCTACTGCCAGTATCACTACCGGAATTTCAAGACCATGTCCCTGATAATAATTATGTTTAATCTGTCGTTGCCTTGTTTCCCTGCTCCAAATGAATCCCTGAACATCTATATTATGAATATCCTCGTTTCCAAGATATATTAAATGCTTAGTGCTTATATCCAAATTTTCCAATTCTGCCATAGAATAGGCTATTACAGTGTCTATTTTCCCCTGTACTTCATCATACGTCCCAGTAACTGTTTCAAAATAATACTCTGCCCTGCTTGTAGTCCCTCTACCCGATAGATACGCCCTGTAAATCCAGTCCGGCTCATACCCCGTCTCCGCCATCTCAATATGACTTTGCTCTTTTGCATACTTCTTCAATTTTGCTATATCCAGAGTTTTGTCATTGCTTAATTTATTTGCAATCAAAGCACATGTATATGGCGCTGCATAACTGTTACTCGGAGAAGTCTTGTGTTCCTTATTTCCCAACATAATTATGTGTTCCGAAATAGCAACAGTATCTATCCCTAAATGTATATAATCTTTAGAATAAGAAAGAGGACTTTCCACATTTGCAACACCTACAACATTTGTAAAACTTGCCGGAAAAGTAAAATATCCTATATTCGATATAGCCGCAACAAATATCAGTCCTTTATATGCATATCTGTTAATCAGTTTTTTTAAATTATCTTTTTCTTTAAAATGAGTAGTCCCCAAACTAAGATTGACAATTTTTATATTATTTTTGCAACACCATTCTAAAGCAGGCTCTATCTTTTCAACCCCGCCTGTTCCGTTCTGATTAAGAATGCGAATACTGTTAAACACAGCATCGGGACAATACTTTTCTATTATCAAAGCGCATATTGTACCGTGAAGAAAATCACATGCTTTTGACATTGAGCGTTCTACAATAAAATTATTATTTTCATCTACTACAAACCGATTTCTAATTTTTTTCCTATCCAATAATTTTTCATTTAATCCACTATCTATTACAGCAATTTGAATTTCAGGACTCATACCACACCTCTACGAATAAAAGGACATATATCTCAATCAACCTACTTTTTGATAGAAGATAAACGCCCTTATTACATACTATTGACTATACAAATTTGCCTATAAAAATAACAGCTCCCGTTTAGTCCTCAAACTCCTTAATTATCCTTCTTTTGTAGTACCTCACATATAATGTTTGTAACATTATCCAGCGTATTAAATTTCCCCTCTTGTATATATGAGGACGGCACCTGCAAATTAAATTCTTTCTCAACAGCATACAAATAAGCAACTACATCTCCCGGCAATAATCCCATTTTACTACCAAAGAAATTATCAGCGCAATAGCTATCCTGCATCTTGCTTTCATCTTTTTGGAATAAATCAAAAAAAACTTTTTTGACCTTATCCCTTATATTTTCAGCATCCACATTCTTCTCCTCCCTTCTTAACATACAGTTCCAAAATCACTTTCACTCAGTTTATTTACAATATAACTATACATCTCTAAAGCACTTGTAGCATTCAACGAATTGTAAATTGGGATTTCAGTATCTCTCTTTAAATCCTCTATCCTTTTATCCACCAAGTCTGCACCTGTTGTTATAAAAGACAATTTCTTTTCTTCTTTGCTCCTTGCCGCATCAAAATGTTTATTTGCCATATTAAAGCAATCAACCTGCATATCTAACTTATATTTTGATGATGTCTGTATCATTTTAAGGAAACCGGAATCATAGCCTTCATATGGAACACACATGATAGCTGTATCTGGTCTAACGGCATTTGCAATCTCAAAGGCAGTTATTCCAAAATTATTAGTAATCGTTTCATTGAATACCATTGTGGCTCCTGGCACACCAATAATAAAAATATCAGGCTTTTCCTGTAGTTCAATGCTTTTACAAATTCGATTGAACCATACAATCTTGTCAGCCTCACTCAGTTGATTTGCATACATAAATTCAGGTATTGCATGAAAACCAAACAACTCACAATATTCTTTTGTACCAATCTGGCTAACTTTATATCCTTCTTCCTGCAAAAATTTTCTCAACCCTAATTGCACATCAAATTTATTAGTATTTTCAATAACACTGGCTACAAAGATCACAGGAACAGATAATGGTATAATTTCATGTTCAAATAATTTATCTGTATCCATTTTTCGGTTTGTGAGTACAGAGCATTTTACACTATATTTACTACATGTTTCTTCTGCTTCCTGCTTCTGCTGCCGAGAGATATTATATAAGAAAATAACATTTTTCCCACATTCTGCTGCAAGTTTTACTTGTGGCATTATAAATGTATCAAAATCGCTAGATGACTCACATACTAACAAATCATCATAATTTATTTCACTTATCTCCTGATCCGAGACAACAATTCCTGTATTTTCCCCTCCATATGCATATGCAGCATCTTTTCCCTGTAATCCATAACCAATTGGAGCGACACAAGCCACAATATCATGGTTTATCAACAACTCTCTATTTCGTATAAGTGAAGCACATTCTGCATTATAAGGGAAAATTATAGCTTTCCTTTTCATAATATCTCCTTCCCTAAGTAAACAATTTTTCTTTATCAAAATTACATCCTAAATCTCTCATAACACAATAATCTCTCATCATATTATCTATATGACCACGAATCAATGCACAATTTTGCAACTTTTTCTCAGCAGACAATTCTTCCAAATTGTCTGCCTGAACTGCACAAGCAGAACAAAACCTAAATGCCCAACATTGCTTGCATTCCTTTTCAGTTAATTTTCCAACATTCAATAAAGCCCTAGCTTTATCAATATCAAACCCTGTATCTATATGTCCCATTCTTACCGCCTTTGACGCTTCACTTACTCGTTCACAAGGATATAAGTTTCCTTCTACATCAACAAATAGTCTCTGTATACCCGGTACGCATGGTCCAGAATGATGATCTCGTTTTATTGTTAATGAAGATGGCATTTTCGTCTTGTCATGTATTTCTTTCAAACTATGAAAGCCGTGTGAAACAAGTTTTGAAACACTTCCGTCCTCCAATCTTCCTAATTTCTGTAAATACATCTTAAATATCTCATAACTAAATTTTTCCCTATATTCTTCATCTGCTGCTACTTCATCTTTACGATAATATTCAGAAATAAGATTTGCTTGCACATAAAAGTCTTTAACTGTTTCAAAATCAGAAAAAAAACTGCTAGTACAGTCAAAATTTGTAGTTGGATCAATAACAGCATTAATATGTACTCTTTCCATATAATCTGGATACCGTGTTTGTATTTTTTCAAGATTTTGCATTACTACACTAAATGTACCAGTACCATTTGCGGCAAATACTCTGTTTTTATCATGAGCTTGGCGATCTCCATCTAAACTAACCGTTAAACTAAACTCATTATCATATAGAAATTTCAAAACTTCATCTGTTATAAGTGTCGCATTTGAAGTTATATTAAACATCAATTCTTTACCCATGCTCTTTTTCTTTGCATAATTAACACATTCCTTTATCAAATCTAATTCAAGCAATGGTTCTCCACCATAAAATCCAAGAGAAACCCTATCGCGATCTATAGAATGATCAAAAAGAAAATCAATTGCTTTAAATGCAATTTCCTTACTCATTCTTTTACTACTATGAACACGATTATCATAACTTCCTGAATAAGCACAATATTTACAGCGCAAATTGCACCCCTGTGTAACCTGTAACGCAATTGTACCTATACAGCGCTCCAAAGAATATTCCAATGTAGAATCCATTGGATGCACCATTTCAAAATCCGCTCTATCTTTTAAATACCCTCTATCTTTTAATTTTTCTATAGCTGGTGTAATCTCTTTATATCCACTTTGTATATATTTCTCAAGATCAGTATACAAACCCTCGTTAAGATTTATAAACGCATTTGTATTTGCATCAAACATATACCTCTTTCCACCAGCAGTAAATGTATGAAAAACTGGCATATTACTTCCTCCTAATCATTAAACAAGCGTGACAATATGCCAAAAGCATATTGTCACACCCATTTTCCGCTGCACTGCTATGTTTTTACACCATACGAATTGCTACAAAATCCATGTAAAATTGGGTGTATCTAGCCTGAAACAAAGCTGCTGAATTATTTGTCTGCCCAGTACTACATGAGCAAGTTCCATAACAACTGCAACTGCAAGTGCAATATGCCTCCAATGTTTCCTGCATAACATCGCTACGCTTTACTAACTTCTTCATACTCTCACCTCCTTTCAGCACATTATATATCAATTAGTATAAATTGATATAACCAGTTTATGTTCTCAATAATCAATTATATTTTTTATTATACTTTCACTAAAAGTACTAGAAATATTTTCATAAGCAGCTATGGCAGATGCCCTATCTGCATCTGATAGCATATTAACAGCCGATATATTATCATCAAAAGCCGCATCTTTTTTGCTCTTTTGCATATTAATATCTTCTATCTGTCTACGTTTTTCTGCTGTCTCCTCACTGCGTTCTAAATATTGCCGACGCCGTTTAGCCTTTTCTTCATCTTCAGCTTTCATCTGCGCCTCTATCTTTGCTTTTTTTTCTGGTGAAACATCTCCACAAACATAATAATGTGCAGTTCCATCTGGATGAATGACCATGCCATAAGATTGAATCTCAAATCCCCCGGCTGCCATCTGCGCCTTTACCGTTGACTGCGAAGCAAAAAAATCCTGTATCATCTTTTCATAATAGGCTGCTTTTTTAGGATCATTTGCCATTGTCTCCAAAATATTGGGGGCAATCACAATATTATTCATCCCATATGTTCCCGTCCCCAATGAATCCATACTCTTTTGATCACTTCCAACATTTTGGATCATTATATTCCCATATCTAGCCTTCAAATATTCGGTGTATTCGTCTACTTTTGAAGTACTATTTTCATTTGGCTTTTGTACTTTCTCTGTGTTTGCAGCCTCTTTAGCAAATAAAATATTATTAAAGTCTATACGATTATTTTGACCTGATGCTTTATTCTGTTGGTATCTATAATTCTGAATGTAAGCATTAACTGAATTTTCAACGCCTAATCCCATGTTAGCTCCTTTCCACGATTCTTCTGTCAGTCAGAACCGCATCTGCTCTCTTCATACGAAGTCCAAGCATTAACCTTCCATTTATTTATTGGAGTAAGATAACCCTTTTCCGGCTATCTTACCCCTTCTATTTTGCCATAACAATAATCATAAATGCAGCGCTATACACAACATTCTGACTTAGTTTTCTCTTTTCTTCGGTCTTTTCGGCTGGTGATAAATCGCCGAACACTCTGCCCTCCCGCCAAGAACTGTTTTTTCCACTTCGTTACGGGCAATTCTCTCCACTACCTTCAATACTCTGTTTGTAATCTTTTCTGATTTCTTCATTTTACCTTTACCTCCTGTTTTAATAATTTTGCTACGCACATCAGAAGCGAACACAATATGATAGCGATTGACATATAACTTACATAGAGCTGGTTGATCCCCAAAATGCCCAACAAAATTATTACTGCTGCCTCCATCAATACAAGTAATCTGGCTGATTTTTTGTTTTCCTGAAACTCGTCTTTATCCATATCAATGTTAGGGTGATTTACGGTTCCGATAATCTCAATGATCACCACCGCAAAAAATAATGTTACACACATGATAAAAGACTTTTCTGATAACATTACAGCCACATGAATAATTCCAATATAAGTTATGATTGTCGCAAGATAGCACTGCCAGAATTTATCTGCATGATAACCCCCGGTTCGTTTTCTCAATGAAAGAAAAAATACCAGAAAAATAATCGTTGATATAAATTGGTTAAAAAGCATACCGATTATCAGCATAGTTCCAATCGCAATGATATGTTCCGTCAAAGTTATTAAAACATATTCATAATAATCTCTGCTCGATTTTTCAATTATTTTTCTATCCTCCATCTGAGTTACTAATTGCATTACTATCTTTTCTACCATATCCTAATGCCCCTCCTTTTATCCAGTATAAAGAAAAAACAAAATAAAACAATATCCTTTGCAGAAAGCGGACACTCTACAGCAGAAAACGGCACAAAAAAGCATCCTATATAGTCACAGTCCGACATATAAGATGCTTTTTATCAAGCAGGAATAATTATCGAAAAATAAAACTCATAATTTTCGTCCTTTATGATATATGATCCGCCATACTTCTCAATGACTTCAATAATATTTTTGATTCCTACTCCATGTTCCTCCGTCTGTACTAATTTCGTAGATTTTATTTCCCCATTCTCATAAACAATCGGATTACTGAATGTATTTTTAACTCCAATCTTTATCATTCCATCTTCATTAACAAATTTCAGTTTCAATACCCTTTTCCCATTATCACATTTTTTACATGCTTCAATTGCATTATCAAGCAGATTAGACAATATTGTAACAATATCTTCATCTTTGATCCACACACCCGACAAGTCATTTACACGCAGCACAACAACAATTCCATTCATATCTGCTTCTTGATACTTCGTATTTAAAATCGCATTTACTATTATATTATTCGTATCAATAGCATCCAGTTCCTTGTCAAGTTTGCTGTGTACTACCTTTACATATTCTTCGAGCTTTGAATACTGCTTTCTGTTCAATAGTTGTTCCATGCAATCAATCTGATTTTTGTATTCATGTGTTCTCTTTTTCTGTCTGTCAAAATTTTCTGATATTGATTGATACATTTCTGACTGCCTTTTAACCTGTAACTGGAAAATTTTATGTTCATATAACTTCGTTTCCCTCTCCACAATATCATTGATTAAATAGAATACCACTATATTCATTCCAATCATTCCAAAAGCTCCTATAAATACCAGCATTATCTGGTCAGATGTTTCAACATTTTTAAAGAATGAAAGCATCGAAGTTATAATAACTATTGTAAATATAGGAAAAACCAATACCTTTAACCAATCTGTATCACATAATACCTCAATTGACTTTTTTCCAATTTTTCTTCTTATAATGATAATTCCTAAAAACAATATTGCTCTTCCAAGCAAAATTACCAGAACATTCTCTAAACTATATTGTTTTCCTGCCACCTCATTACTTGAATATATTTCCTTGTTAATAGAATATGCAAGATAATCTGTTGACAATAACATTGCCTGATACAAAAGTCCAAGCGCATATGATTTTCCTACGCTTATCTTCACATGCCATAACATGACTCCAGCGTATATTGATGCCACTACTATTTGCTTTAAAATCATTATGTTTGAAAATGTCCTTGCTGCTATAAACACACTAATTTCCAAAACTATTAACTGAACAATGTTGACCCAACCCTTATAACGTACCTTTCCAAATATTTCACAGAAAATCTTACTACATAACACTTCAAAAAATAATATTAATATTTCCACCACTAAATCAGACATTTAAACTTCTCCCTGATATAAAATAAACTGCTCCTTTACATATGTATACCTTACTTTTGGTATAGATAATTCAACCCCGTTTGTCAATATGACTTTATACCTTTTAACATTTTCAATATATTTCTTATTTACAAGGTAGCTCTGATGTATCCTTATAAAACCATTTTCCGCCAATTCTTCCTCTAATGTATCCAATTTGCCATATGTAGTATATACCATCATATCATCTTCCATAATATGAAATTCCAATTTATGCAAATTGCTTTCAATATACAATAATCTTTCTAATGATATTTTCTTTGTACCTTCCTTAAAATCAAACTCCTTTTTTGCAACCAAATAATTCAGTTTATCCATAATGGCATCCATACATTCATTCACTGTACTCTGAAAATTAGCATTACTCTTTAATAAATACCGGACGGCATCTAACCGATAGCCTTCTAAAGAATAATTCACATATGCAGTTACAAACACAATAAGTATGTCCCTGCTTACTTTCCTAATCTTTTCAGCCGTCCTGATCCCATCAATCTTGTCCATATTAATATCTAAAAAGACGACAGTATAACGCACTACCTCTATCCCCAAGTTTACCAATGCTTCACCAGAGCTATATGCATCTATTTTAAAGACCAATCCTTTTTCCATCATATAACTGGAAATCAGTCTTTCTAATTCTTCTGTAAATAAACTCTCATCATCACATATAGCAATTCTGAACATCTATTTTTCCCTCCCTTCCCAGTAATCTAAAGGTAGCCTGTCCTCAATGTCCCGGACTTCCTTTAACTTGTATTTCGACACGTCTTACTAAAATCTTTAATATCCACTTATGTTCATAGTAAAAAATACGATATGTCAAAAAACAGCATAAATAACCCTTTTCATTTTATTTCCCTTTAGTACATTAGTCAATTAAATTGCAGAAAATGACCTTATTATGCAGAATTTGACACCGATAAAACAAAATTCAAGTAATTTCTCCACATATATGCCTCACTGACGCATTAATAGAAAATAAGCATAATTATATAGTCCGAACCCATTTTAGTCCTTTTCAGGTTTGTTTTTTTCAGAAAAAGTGTTATACTAGGATTGTTTCTACTTTAATCCCCAAGAATAAAGGAGCAATGATATTAGATATGAACATACAAGACCTAAACATTTCTGCCGCTGCCAAAACTGCCTTGAAAAGTATAGGATTAACAAAGGTCTCAGAACTGGAAGGGCAAAACTATATCACTCTGATAGACAAGTTCCCTAAAAATTTTAACTTAGAACCTATAATCAACGAATTGAACACATTCGGTTTTTTGCTGCCGCCAAGCGGTGAAATATCAGTATATGATGTCTCTATGTCAAAGCGGTTGCAAAATGCTCTCATACAAAATGGTGTTATGTATCTTTCGCAGCTTTCTTCCTACCCAAAAGAAAAAATCCTGCATTTTAGGAATTTGGGAGAAAAAACAGCGTTAGAACTGGAACAGATCTGTAGGGCGTATCATATTGAAATACGCTCAATGGCATCCATCAAAGAATATTTTGATAAATACCATTTCCCCGCAAAAATCTACCCCATGCTGTTCCAGTGCGATATATCCTGCCTAGACGACTTTAAACATAAAACAGCTAACGATTTGTACCATATATGTCAGGAAGATTACAGCCTCACCATGCGAATCTACTTCATTTTAAGGGAAAATGGAATTGTATTTAATAACTGGCAGGACAAATACATTTTTGAGATCCTGCCTGAAAAAAATGCTACTACATTATGGAAAAAACATAAAATCAGTTTGCTTTCACAAATTCCTGCCTGCGATGAGCGGGAGCTTCAGCAACGAATTTCATCTTCAAATTCATTTTCAGTGGCAATAAAGGATTTGTTATCAATTGGATAGATATGTAAAATAGTTGAATGACAGGTCACACCGATCTGTCATTCTTATTTCAGCAATTCATCATATGTTGTTTTTAATACATTTCGGATTGCTCTAAGCTGTGATGCCTGTATATGCTGTATGCCTCTCTCTATTTTGACTAATGCTTCTCTGGTTACAGATACATTCTGTAACTGAATCAACGCTACCATTTCTGTCTGCCGAATCCCTCTTTCTTTTCTGATCCGCCTAATATTCTGCCCACTCAACCACTACCGGCTAAAGCCGGTAGGTTCAATGCGCTGCTGAAGCAGCCTAAAGTGTGCTCGCTAAGAGTTATCTTTTTCTCTTTACTTCTTATCCCATCTTAAGATTATGTATAAATGAGATATTTTCTGCAATTTTCCATCATGTTCATTTTTATGTCCTTATGCTCTATTCTTCTTTTTTCTAAACATGAAACTATGGGGTTGACCTAAAGGTTTCGCCTTAAGGCGAGGGTTTTAACCCCATTATACAGACAATAAATATTTCATCCTGCTTTATTTTCTGCTCCATATTATCACCATACCCATGAACCCATTTTAGTCCTATTTGTAAATATTGTATTCAATGCTTTTACTGATAAGGGACTGATTTCAGTCCACAATCTGTAATTTTAATTGCACAAAACGGATATTCATAGCAGAAAATGACCTTCTGTTGCAGAAAACGGCATATATATAATCTCAAAGATATGCTATACTTAAACAAAAAGTATTTAAGGAGGTTTGCATATGCGTATAGGACTGACAAATATGACTATCTCAAAGCTCTTTCCTCAGAAAACAGCTTTTTCCCAACACAAAATAAACGCAACATCTGTGAACAATAATGGACACAGAAATACATTGGCAGATTTCTTATCAGGACATCGCAAAAATTCTTATGGTGTTGAGGGAATGTGTGCTACTAATAATCCAAATGCAAAAAAAATCATTAAAGTATCTGATGAAATGAAGCAGAAGATTTTTAACAGCGTAAAGGATTCATTTTACAAATACTACGGAATGTCTGGTGATAATGAAGCAGAATGGGAGACTTTAGCTCGTGCAAAAAACGAATACTATAAAACGTTAAAAACAAGTGATCGTGTATCTGCCGCCTATACATTGGGACAATTGGAAAAGAATTTTTCTAAAAAGATTTCTAATGCTATTAAAGAAAAAGTACCCGGTTGGACTGTAGGAAAACCCGTTTCACAGGATATTTTAGAAGAAATATTTTCTGATGAGACATTGTTCAATTCAGAAATAAACGGCTCAAACACAAGAAAGAATCAATTCGACACATTTATTTAGCTGTTGAGAATCTTACAAAGCAGAAATTAACAATTATTACAAAGGTGCTATACTTAAGTCAAGAAAGTATAGCACCTTCATTTTGCTCACCGCACACAACCACATTAAAAGTCTGTATTAATATGAATAATCCACCCTCATTCGAGCTGTTGCAGTAGAAACCTGACCTACGGACATGATAGAAATTTTCCATTTACCATAAGCCAAATGTCCATTCAGATCAGTAATTGTTATTTGTCCACTTCTTGACACATACCTTTCTGCATATGTACCATCAGGACATTCTACAAAAATATAAAATCCTGAACTGCCTGAGCTAACTGTCACATTGAGCGTAACTTTTGTTACAACTGCCTCTCTGGGAATAGATCCTGATGAAATAGTATATGCCGCTGACTCTGTACCTTCCCATGAATTCATTTTTCCTGTCTGTCCATTAAAATAACCTGTTGAATACGCTACAGCTTCATTTTCAATCACAGCCTCCTCAGCTGCCACATTCTCTGATGCTTTTACTTCGGCTGCTGATACAGGCATAACAAGCATTGCACAAAGTACAAAACAGGTAATCAATGATAATAATTTCTTCATTTCCAAATACCTCCTTACGAAACATGATAATATATTCTTTTATGTGGCTGCATTACATGAACAACTATATAATACCAAAACATACAAAATCTTCAATTTCCTTTACAGAATACGGTTCAATATTGCAGAAAACGGTAATTATATGCCCTCTGTTCATTGCATTACTTCTACAAATCAGAATAAGCTGTTTGAATCTCATATATTAACCTTTTTCTGCTGAATATTGTCATTTTCTGCTAAATATATTGCTATTCTGTTTTTATTACGGGTAAAATGGAATGAATAAAGGAGTGCAAATTTATGGATTTACAGATAAATGATTTGAAAATTTCTTACCATGCTAAAAATATACTTCATGAACTGGGATTTACTATGGTTTCCGATCTGAAAGGTCAAAACTATGTATCTTTGATTCAGAAATTTCCCTTTAAACTTCATAATATTTATTCCATTATTCAGGAGCTTAATGATGCCGGATATTTACTGCCCCCGGACAATGCAGTGTCAATTTACGATGTGCCTATGTCCAAAAGGCTTTTCCATATTCTTGAGAGAAATTATTTCCTCTACTTATCCCAATTATCTTTATGCTCCAAAGAGGAACTTGCATGTTTGCGCAATCTCGGAGAGCAGACAATGATTGAGTTGGAAGAACTATGTCAGGCATACCATATAGAGCTGCACTCTGTACAAAACATTAAGGAAAATTTGGCTCAATATCACTTGCCTTTTACTTCTAGGCATTACGAAACACTTTATAAGTACAATATTGCTTCTATAGACGATTTCAACAAAATAACTACGCATGATTTACATATCATATGCCAGCAATACTACTACGACACTATGAAGGCATATTATATCTTAAAGGATAATGGAGTTGTCTTTCAAGAATGGGAAGATCAGTATCTGTTTGAACTTTTATCAGGAAAAATTGCTCAGAAAATAAGCAGAAAATACCGGATTGATACTATTTCAAAGCTACGATCCTGCTCTGAAGAATTTATTGAGGGTATGCCTTCGATAATGTTGTCTAGTGTAAGGTCAATATTAAAAGAATATAATAATAAAGGGAACGCTTAAAAACACCTATCGTTCCCTTTATACCCATATTTCTATCTCTTTTTAATTTTGCTTTTTGATTCATCTCTTCTTTTCATTATCTGCTATGCCCTCTAACACTATAAACTATACAACTTCTCCATTTTGCAGTTTCCATATACTGTCACAGATATCATTGAGAAAATTGAATTTTCCATCGAAAATAATGTTATCAGAAACCCTTACTCCAAAATTTTTCTCAATCTCAACCAATAAAAAATATGCTTCTGCCGGAAGTAAAGCAATATTCTTTCCAAATATACTTTCCTCCCATACATTATCACACTTTACAAGTTCCCTGCACAACCTATCCCTAAATATTTCAATTAGCCTTTCTTTTATTTCGTTCTTATCCACTTTAATCTCCTTATACAAACTCTGCTTCACTATATTCTTCCAAACGATGCGTAATCAACTCTGCCATTCTTGTACCATCTTCTCCATTAGATACATTAAATATTGGTATCTTTTGAGTAAGGTTTTTAATCATTGAATCTACAGCCTCATGCGATAACCGGAAATACTGTAAAGAATCATTTTGTTCAGATTCATTAATATCTACTTGGAATGTTGAAATATTGAAACAGTCAACCTCTGTACCAAATCTATATTTTACTACATTTCTGATTTCTTCAAAGTATTCATTATCATACTCCTCATACAAGCAGCTTAAGATAAATGCATCAGGCTGAACAGCTAACATAACCTCATATAAGGTAATTCCAAAATTTCCGGGAAATTTTTCATTAAATGGCATCATCCCTCCCGGCACACCAATGATAATGATGTCCGGTTCTTCATCTTTTTCAATATTTCTTATATACCCTTGAAATGCCAATATTTTTTCACGCTCAGTTATATTGCGGAACATAAATGTTGGAAATTGATAACAATCAAATATTTTTGAAAAATTCTTACTTCCTACCAATGTTGCCTTATAACCATTTTTCTGTAAATACTTCTTTAATTCAAGTTGAAGCTTGAATTTATGCGTATATTCGTGGGTTCCTGCCACTACTATAATCGGTGTATCAATTTTCCCCATACGTTTTATTTCACGTTTTGGGTTTTCTTCTATTACCATAATATGGTTTTCACAATCATTAAATGACTTAGCTAAAAAATCTCCGTTTCTTTTAGTACAAACAATTACTTTCCCTTCCTGTATAGCTTTCTTTAAATATGTGTTATACACCTGACATAGCAAATTTTCTGTAATTGGTGTTAGTAATAAAACAACATCAAATTCTATACTATAATCTATGTCATCTCTTATGATATACTCTGTAGGCTTTCCTCCATCTACAGAACCCGCATCCTTTTGAGACAACCCCCATCCGCTAGGAGAAACAACCTGAACAATTTCATAATTGTATATCATTTGACGATATCTTATAATTTCACTTACCTCAGTATTATACAAAACAATTATTGCTTTCTTCACACTAACACCTCATCATTCTCTAATTCCACAAAATCAAACCCTAACTCCTTTAATACGCAGTATTCCCTTAAATTTGCCTCAACACTATTTTTAATCGACCTGCATCTGCTAAGCCTCTTTTGAGCTGATAATTTATCTCCATCTTCTGCATAAACAGCACAGGAAGTACAGAATCTAAATGCCCAACATTTTTTACAACTATCCTCTGTTATTTTTCCAACATTCAACAATTCCTTGACTTTAGACACATTTATTCCTGCATCCACATCACCGATCTGCATGATTTCTGACGTTTCATTTACTCTCTCACATGGATAAAATTTTCCATCCACATCAGCAAACAGCCGTTGAAGTCCCGGCACACATGGACCGCCAGGATGTCCGATTTTGTATCCTGAAGCATCCTTTTTTAATTGGTCTGCTATATTTTTCTTTATATTCGTTAAATACCCCTCAACTAATGGCGAAATACCATTTTTAATCCCACGAAAATAGCTGTATATCATTTTGAATTGCTCATATGCACGGTTAATGTAATATTCTTCTGATTTATTAATATTTTCTTTATAATTCACATCATTTTGTTCCGTCGCCGTAACGTAATATCTATTTACCCTTTTGTCCTGAACAAAAAAGTCATTCGATACCTTATATCCATCTTCCGGATTCATTACCATATTAAAATGTACATTGACCATATAATCAGGATAATTTTCTGTTATTTCTGTAACACTATGCATTACGCTTTCAAACGTTCCCTTGTCACTTCCAGCAAAAACTCTATTTTTATTTTGAATATTTTCGGGACCATCCAAACTAATTGTTAAATAAAAATTATTCTGTACCAAAAATTCCATAATATCTGTATTTAGCATGGTGGCATTTGTTGTTAAATTGTACTCTATTTCCCTTCCAAACGCCTTTTTATTTATATAATCAACACATCGCTTGATTAAATCCATCTCTAAGACTGGTTCCCCACCATAAAATCCAAACCTTAATTTATTCATTTGACTACTATGTAGAATATAAAAATCAATTGCCTTCTGAGCCGTATTAAAGTCCATTCTTTTATTATTGTGTTGCCTATTTATATAACTGCCAGAGTATATACAGTATTTGCATCTCAAATTACAATTCTGTGTAACCTGCAAAATCAACATATGCAAATCATTATTTAATAAATCTTCCGCCTTATCACTCAATGGATGTATTATTGTGTCTACTGTTTGAAACTTCAAGAAACCCTCATCCATTAACTGATTAACTAACTGATTTTCTCTAAATTCAGAAACTGATATTTTATCACTTTGCATCATTTTGTTTATATGCCTGTAGCACTCGGAGGTAACTTTTAATATAACATTATTACACACGTCATATATATAATATTTTCCACAAGCTACAAATAAATGAATATTCGGTTTATCTAAATAGTTCATGATTACCTCCTGATTATCTCTATAACAACCTTATAATTTTAAGAGGGACATATTTTTAAAATATGCCCCTCCTCCGACCATGAGCAGCTAACTATTAGCCAGCTACTAACATTAAGTTTCCGCTTGTAGTGCCAGATGTGCCATTTGTTAATGTACTCTGCACGCTTGCAACTGCGCATGACGGACATACACATAAACATCTACATGCATACGCCTGAACAGTCTGACTTGAAACCGCTCTTTTCTTACCTAACTTTTTCATGTTCTTTCACCTCCTTTTCTATTTTGCACAAATGAGTCTTTTGAACATTTGCGCCACTTGTAAATTTTTATGCCAAAACATCTACAGAAGTCCGGCTATCGCTATGACCATCCTGCATCTTTTTTTCCAGTTCTTCCATAGACTCAGCATCAACATAATCCACTTTCATTGACTGGTACAACTTGTTTTCTCCCAAGCCGTCAATGGTTCCAGATGTGTCCTTAACAATAATTTCACCATCTTCTTTCAGTCCTGCCTTTTGATCCTCTGCTTTCTTCTCTTCCTCTCGTTTTTCTTCCGCCTTCTTCTCCTCTGCCTTCTTTTCTTTCTGCTTCTCCAAACGCTCATCCATGCTCTTTTTCATTCTCTCGGCGTTTGTCATCCCTGTTTCAGTGACGGAATAAACCGTACTCTGCACACTACCATCTTTATTTATCACCCATGACTGTTGATAGTATGTAACCGTCCCTCCAAGAGCCTTATTCCTCGCTGATAATTCCCTATATCCTTGTTCTTCCAATTCAGGGATCTTTTTAATAAAATCTTCCAGCTCTTTGGCTTTTTGCTTATTGGATGCACAGTTTTTCAAGTATTCTCCCGAAATTGAAACATTCCCCTGCTGCATCGCACTATAATTTTTCTTCAAATAATTATAGTAATCCGAAACATCCTGATTCTTGATATCGTTCTCTACATCCTTTTCAGCAGCATTTGTATTTTCTGCTTTACTGCTACTCTTTGCCTGATTTGTCTGGTTAGAATACTCCGTATAATTATTAATGTAACTATTCACTCCGTTAATCGCCATATTTATTCCACCTTTCCTCAAATTAACTTTTGATTCAATATAATTATAACAATTTTACCTTGCACGACAATATACCTTGCAGAAAATGACCATTTACAGCAGAAAACGGCACTTTACCTATGATTATTTTTCTTGCCACACCATAAAAGCTCTAATTCTAATAATTCCTACCGAACCATATCTGCAATCTTTCTCAAAAGATTTTGAGCGTTAGAATATGCAGACGTCCTAGTTCCTGCCAAAGTATCATGTTTATTATAGAAAGAAGTAACATAATTCCCTATATCTTTTAAAAGATCCTCTTTATTTCTTCTTCCCGAATAATAATCAGAAAACTTACTGCTAATATCTGCACTTTCTTTACTGTAAAACTGCTTTTCGCTTTGGACAATCTCATTCTTATACTTGTAAGATACAGTATTGTTGCCAATACCTACAACCATATAATCAGGCGTCATCCGCTGCATCAGAGAATCTCTTGCTGTTTCATTAAAATGTGTATATTCATTAATCATTCCCTGAAATCCAGCTCTCATTTCTTCCGGTAACATTGAATCCTTCAAATTCTCCAGAAAACTCTTGCTGGCTTGTAATAAGGCAACAGACTCAAAAGACGTCCCTCTGTATCCTTCCTGATCATTTAATGAATCAATCGCTCCGGTTGCATATTTAATTTCTTCCTTTATTGCCTGCAACTGTTCTTCTGACATATTGGAGGCATTACTATCTAACCATTCATTAAACACTTTATACTGGCTTGTTGAATTGTGTTGAAATAAATTCTCTCCTCCAAATATGGAATCTGCTCTTAGATCCATTTTAAACAGGTTTTCAATCTTATACTCTGCCGGAATTTCCTGAATATCACCAAATGTACAAAAACGAATCTGCTGTCTAAATCGCTCCGCCTTTTCCTTACCAGTAACCAGCAGGCTTTTACCCTCTTTGCTTATATCCACATCATCGCCAACTGTCTTTTCATTGGCAGCATTGTCTGCAGCAGCCTTTTTATTTGCCTGCGCTACATTTTTCACATATTCTGGCGAATACATTTTCATTGTTTCATTATTATCAATTCTCATAGAATATCACGCCCCTAATCTACCGGATCATAATTATAATTTGCCTGTACCCCGTTTACACGAGTCCAATGCAGAACAACGCCGTTATCATACAAAGGATTTGGCGTCATAACATCAACAACTTTTCCAGTATTAGAATCAATTACCAATGTTGCCACATTACTTGTTAATCCGTCATAATCACTGGAAAAACTGTTTACTCTCCAATAAGTATTAAACACTGTAATAACCAATGCGTTCCTGTATGAACTAAAGCCGCTAAATGGTGCCTGGTAATTTATAAAAAATGGTACTTCACCATACGCCGCCATTGCCTCCGATTGGAATAAAACAACATTTTGATCTTCTTTGTGGTATAAGTCAAAATATATATTCCCATTTGATTTAATTGTTCTGGAATATGTAAAATCAATCGGGTGTCCGTTCACAAAGAATTTTGTCCTCTCAGCGTTAAACTGAAAAACCGCAGATTTATCCGGTGTATACCACATATAAATTGCATCCCAGTCATCAGCTAACTTATGTTTGAAAAACTTTATGCCATAATATTCGCTATCACTAAAGCTGTCGTCATTTGAAAGAACGATAAAGTAATATGTTCCTTCCGACAGTCGATATGTTCCATTATCAATTGTATAATATTTTGAGCCGTCATAAACCAACACATCATAATCATAGCCAGCAGGTTCATCAAATGTATACTCTAATACCTCATTCTGTCCAATTACTACTTTGTAAAAATCCTGATCGAACGGACTATCTATTGTAGCCGTCATTCTGCTATTATTTGTATACGTGCTTGCCGTATCGGTAGAATCATTGATTTCCCTAGAATCATTTACTCCTGCATATGAATACATTAAAAACGATCCTGTTCCACTTGCTGCCTCTACTCCGATGAAATAAACACCAGCATCCAGCACTCCCATTGCAAGCTCTGCTTCACCGTTACCTGTTGTTGCACTTCCGCCGATTAAATTTATGGTGCTTTCTTCCTCATTAAGCTGAAACAAATATAAATCAAAGTCAACCTGATCATCCATAACCATAGCCAGTGTAACTTTCGTTCTCTGTTCTATCGAAAATGCATACCAGCGCTGTTCTAATTCTTCAGTGACAGAATCATATATCTCATCACCCAACTCCATAAGGTATGCATAATCAGGCGTATTATTAAGAGGCGGATTCTCTCCCTCTGCCATTGCTTCAGTCAAATCAACATCCAGCTTATCTGCCGTAGAGCGCTCACACTTATTAACCTTTTCTTCTTCATAATCAGCTTCTTCTAATTCTGATATTTCTTTTATAGAAGGATAATCCACTATACTCTGCTGCATACCTTCCGTAATCTCCACAGGCTGTACTGTTGTATTGTCAACATTTTCCTCCTGCGCATAAGCAATTGACGTAGCACCTCCATTAAACGACAATCCCATGATCACAGCAAGTGCCATCGCTAAAAATCTTTTTTTACCCATATAGAATTTCCACCTTTCATTTTTATTTCTTACATAAATGTATCAATCAATAAACTGCAATTTATTTCTTTCCCCCTTTCATAACAATTTTGCAATTTATTATTTGTTTTATTTTATCAAGTTCATTTTCCATCAACAATATCTGTTACAGAAAGCGGACAAATATTGCAGAAAACGGTATAACCTTATTAAGTTAAATTGTTGGAATTAAAAATTTATACAATCAATCAGTGTATACCTAAATTCTTACTTTTACCTGCTATCTTTATTTACGGCATGAAATACGAATATAATAACACCTCTTGCAGAAAGTGACCTATTCTTGCAGAAAATGACCATTCATAAAAAGTCCCCTTGAATAAACTTATATCAATTCAAGAGGACTTCTTCTCTATCAGCTTTTCCGCTAACCTGCCAACTAATATATTTACTATTTATCTAAGTACACCATTGATTGTTAATTTTACTTCAACATATGTTTTTCTTAGAACACTTTTATACATTTCAACCTGATCTTCACTTATATCCTCGTCAGTTATTAGCGATAACTCTACTGAATACTGATCTTGTGACTCATCATAACTTACTATCGCATTTGCAGATTCAACTCCATTTATGCCTGTGAAATCATCTTCAACTATTTGACTAAGATATTCACTATATTCTTCCGCCTTACTCTGTTTACTTTTATTTGCGGAAACTTTATACAAAGAAACAGATATAAGAAGTAAACACCCTATTGCAACCAGCACTATAATATGCTTTTTCATTTTTATTGACCAATGCTAAAAGATAATGTTTCATTGAATGGGTTATAATCAGCCGTAAGCATGATTGAATACGAAGAACCAAGCGAAACTAAGTTCAGCCACAATGCATGATTGTATGGCAGAGCCACCTTGTAATCATCCCATGAACAAAGCCAAGCACTGTTCTTTTCGGTATAAGTGCCTTTCAGGTTTTGGATATATCCATCTACACCATTTTTATACCACGAACATTCCAGAGCAACAGTTGCCAGCAGGGTTTCTTTACCTAATATTGTTTTATAAATATTATAGTTTTTATATGAAGTCTCCCAGCTTGCTCTCGCTAAATTTGTGTCTGTGCTTGAACCGACACATTTTATAGAAATTACACCTTCATCATCCGACGCAATTACTACCGATTCGCCTTCTTTCAATTCAAACCGCTCACCTGAAAGCACCTGATCGTACTTGTTTCTCTGGTCCTCTGTCATTTGCGATCTATCCATTGAAAATGTTGCTGCTCCAGCAGTTTCAGCAGTGCCAACCGTTTTATTATCATCTAAAAGCTCATTTGAGACATCTTCGCTGACTGTTTCTGCGGACTCCTTCGCATAAACGGTGTTGGGTACAAGCATACTGCTCGTCATTCCCAAGGTCAGTGCAGTCGCTAATGCCATTGTCAAAATTTTTCTAATCTTCATTCTTATTCCATCCTTTCTTAAACTATGAATAGTAAATTACTAATTGGTTGTTATAATATACCATAAGCAAACAAATCAATAAATATCCTTTGCAGAAAGTGACCTGTTTTTGCAGAAAACGCCCAACAAAACAAAAAGTCCTTTGAATTAAACCTTAGTTCAATTCAAAAGGACTTTTTTACTATCGGCTTTTTCCGCTTTTTACAGGTACATTTTTTGCTGCTTTATCATTTGCCACTGCTTTCTCAGTTTCCTGCTGGTGTGCCTCAAAAGCCTCTGCCCCATACTGGAACTCCGGCTCTGCCACTACTGCAAGTTCAACCGGATTTACAGCCTCCGCATTGCCAATACCTGCTGTCTCCCGTTCTGCCTTATCCGTCTGGTACTGTTTCACATCTGCGGCAAGCCGTTCTGTCTTTTCTATTGCGGCATCTGCACAATTCAGGATACCAGACAGCAGTTTTCTCTTAGCCTGAAACGGCTTTTTTATCAGTTCCGTCTTTGAGAACTTCTTCTCCCCATACTCCTTTTCCGGTTTATCCGCAAAAGTACGGAACGTGTTGGCGATCTTCTGTCCGGCTTCCCTCATGCCTGTGCCGAAAGCGTCTATCTTTCCAATGCTCTTATCCACATCTGCTATGGATTCCTGCACGTTCTGGCGGATATTTTCTAATTTCTTCTTAATCCCAACAAACTCCGCCACTTTATTTAAGGCAGCTTTCCCTTTCTGCTTTGCCGCTGTTACAATCTCCCCTGCCTTTGCCTTGATCTCTGTCTTGACCTCAAACAGTTTTTCTTTCATGGCTTTGCAGTCCTGTTCCAGCTTGTTTACTGCCCTTTTTATTGACTGTTTCAGCCCTTTCTCTGCCTCCCGTTCTTCCATCTTATGAAGCTGGTCTTTTACCGTCCCCAGTTCCTCTAAGACCGAATCCATCTTTTTCTCCATGACATCGACATACGCTGCCATTTCAAAGATACTGTTTGCAGCCTCTTTCATATTGTTTTTGCGGAGCAGTTCCATCAGTTCCATAAGGTTCTGTTCCTTTGTAAGCTGCATGTTTTCTGTCATTTCCATATTGTTATCCCTTTCCACAGGGCGATTGCCCGCCCTGTCCTTTCTGATTATTGGTTCTGCTTAACGGAACGGCAGCGGCTCCCCGCTTACTTTCATAAAGCCCCTGTCGTCGTTCTGCATCTGCTGTGAGGCACGTTCCTGTCCCTCCTGCATTGCCTGTTCCTTTGCCTGCTGGTAAGTTTCAAGCACTGCATTGTTGACCTTCTCCCTAAACTCCTTTGTGATCGGGAAACATACGTCCCTGTACTTGTTGCCTGCCTTATAGGACGGCATTGCCACAAACATTCCGTTCTTGCCCTGCACCACGCTTACGTTTCCTACCGCAAAGCTGTCATTCAGCACGATGTTCGCAAGACCGACCATGTTGCTGCCCTCACGCTCAAAAGGCGTTACCCTTACCGTAAACTCCGGCTCGTCCGGCTCGTCAGCCTCCATCTTGACCTCTGCCTTTCCTGTCTGCTCCATCTCCTCATAGAGCTTTAAGATGTCCCCGTACAGTTCCTCACGGAACTCTTTTGTAATCGGATTGCACACGTCCTTGTAAACGGGATTGTTGTGTTCATCCCTTTCCTTTGAACGGAAACTGGGCATGGATACGAAATTGCCCTTACTGCCCTCAAGCACCGCCACATTCGTGACCTTGAAGCTGTCCCCGAACACGACGGTTGCAAATGCCCTCACGCTTTTCTCCGGGTTGTTTACTGCGTTTAACTGGATTGAATACTCCATAAATTCCTCCTTTTCTGTCCTTTTTGGACGATAAAATATTTTTTCTTATCTGAACTGCCCTTTACTGAAAAGTATCCGGCAGGTTCATTCTTCCGCTGGAAGGCTTTCATCCGGCATACGGATAAAACAGAATAATTGTTCCAAATGCCCTAAATCCGTTTTCCCATGCAGGTAATTCGCAAGGGTTATCAGAAAGCCGTCCTGTTCATAGTAAATCCATTCTTCCTCTGTCTGTCCTTCCTCTTTCACGACGGTAACTGCAAAATCAGGCAGATAGCCGCCTTCTTCCTCTTCATAATTGCAGAAAATCCCTTCATGCAGGTTCAGCCCCAGTTCCGGGATATGCACCCACCACCCGCTGATGACAATCTGGTAATCCTCATCGCTTTCCATGATGTCGTCCGGCACTTCTGCAAGCTGTTCCATCTCCGCAAGGATTTCTTCCACTTCCACCAGTCTGTATGCCTTTTCCATGCATTAACTCCTCCCTGATCCCCTTTACCCCGCAGGGTTCTTGTTCCAACTGTTCCAGTGTGCATTTTCCTTTCAGCCATTCATGCACCGTATCCACGAAGTTTTCCTCTGAATCATACAGAAATTCTTTATCCGTTTTGTCATAAATGACGGTCAGGAAATTCAGCGGTTCAAGCTGCCCATCTTCCATATGGCAGAAATATCCCTCATGCACATTGATTTCAAAGCGTGGCAGGTAAACATGGATTCTGCTTGTGAGCAGTATGCCGCCATCCATCTCCTCCGTCCTGTCCGGCTCCGTTGGTTCTGCCCCGCTTTCCCGTAAAATGTCCTCTACAGTGCCGAACTGGTACTGCTTTTCGTCCTTTTCCATATCAGTCCGCCTCCTTATAAATACAGTGGTAAATCAGGCGCATGGTGCCGCTGTTCTCACAGGTCAGCAGGGTAAGTTCCGTTTCTTCCCCCTGTGCTTTCACGGAATTGTCGTATGGTCCCACGACTTCCCACGAAATGACCTCATACTGATGCACGTTTCCCTCTTTGTCCGTAATCTTTACCATATCCCCCTCGGAAAGCCTGTTGAGATATTTAAAATAAGTGCCGTACCTGCTCCCCCTGTGTCCGGCAAGCACACAGTTCCCAATGCTTCCGATTGCCGCCGTGTCGGATATATGCCCGATCCCATAGGCAAGCTGCTTACTGTCCGCCCCCTCCACGACGGGATATTTCAGGTCTAAGGCTTCTATCTCGATCAGACCGATCACATTCCCGGACGAAAGCAGGGCTGCATCCTCTTCACTAATGGGGGCTTTGGTATCCGCCGCCGACCTTTCATTTTCATTTTCTTCCTCTTTTTTATCATCCTCCATATGCTCCTGTTCCACGCTTTGCTCAAACTGCTCTATCAGTTCACTGGTCTTTTGGTTCCCGTAGAAATGATAGAAAAGGGGGACTGACATAGCCGCCAGCCCCGCCGTAATCAATACTGCTGCCAAGATTTTCCGTATCATCTTCCCTCTTTTCCGGGCGGCAGGCTGCGGTAATCCGCATGGTAACTGTCCGGCTCTGCCACCCTCGCATTATCCTGTTTTTCACACAGGTCTATATCCTCCGTCTTTCCGTTCTCAAGATCCAACTGTACATTCAGCTCATTCAGGCGTGCGGTTTTCTCATTCAGTTCCTCCTCCTGCGTGAAAGGCTTGTCATATTCCTGCTTTGACTGCTCCATGTCACGCTGGTACTGTTCAATACGCTTCTCCAGTTCCGGTATCCCGGCAGATATGCCAAGATAAAGGTTTTCCAGCTTCACCATGTTACCCACCGGGCTTGTGGATAGTTCTGCTTTATAATCGGTCCTTCCCCGCAGCACCATATAATCCATGCCGATGAAATTCTTCTCCACTAAAAGTTCAAACCCCTTGTAACTTCCAATGTGGGTAGTTTCAGAACTCTTGCACCTGCTTATCTCCTGAAGCATGACTGTCCCGCCGTCCTTGCGCTCCGTGAACTTTACGCTGCCCCCGGCAGTGTCAACGGTAATGGCAAAATCCGGTTCTGCAATCAGCGCCGCCTCTACAGCCTTTGTGTCCTCATGCACACATTCCAGTTTCGCCGCTGCCGCCTTGATGAGTTTCGGATAACGGATCATGAAATTATCCTGTAGGGAATACCGCTGGCTGTCATAGCTGCTTTTCAGCATTTTCAGCCTCTGCACGTCGTTCTCAAGCTGCATTTTTTCCTTTATCAGCGGATTTCCCGTTGCCACGGCTTTTATCTCCGCATAGGAAAGGGTTGCCTCGTCGATGTCCTCACAGGTTCTTGACACAGCCCTGCTCGTCATGACCTGCGAGATGAAACGCTGCTTGTTTTCGACCAGCGACCATGAATAAGCGTCAAATGTCCCTTTTGTAACATAGCGGTAGATTGCGACCTCGTCATTCTCGTTGCCCTGCCTTACGCCACGCCCCTCCCTCTGTTCAATGCAGGAGGGCTTCCACGGGCAGTCCACATGGTGCATCGCCGTGATGTGCGCCTGCACGTTTACGCCCGTTCCGCACTGGTCCGTGGAACCGATCAGTATCTTCTTTTTGCCGCTTCTCATATCCCGGAAAAGCGCCTCCCGCTGTGAATCGGTCTTTGCGTCGTGAATGAAGGCGATCTCCTCTGCCGGGATTCCATGTTTTACCAGTTCGGTTTTCAGGTAATTGTAAATGTCAAACTGCCCGCCGACTTGTATGCGCTCTGCCCAGTCCGGTGTCCATGTGGCTTTCGGTGTCCCAATGTCTGAGAAAATAAGCTGGCAGCCGATCTTACCGTCCCTGTTCCCGGCAAAATATTCGGCTGCCACATTCGCTGCTACCTTATTCAGTTTCCCGTCCGGGTTGTTTGGCGCATCCAGTTCCAGAAGTCTTGCGTCCGTCCCCAGAAGCCTTGCCTCCCCTGTGATTTTCAGGAAATTATCCTCTCTCGGATCAACGCCGCCCGAATGGATTGCCTCCGCACGTTTTGCAAATTCCTCCATGACCTGCTTCACATACCAGTCCGGCTCGCTTTCCACGATGATCGGCTTCCCTCCCCTTAACGCAGGTACGGGAAGGTTAAGCATATCGGGAGTCTGCACGTCAGCTACTTCACGGAATGAGGTCATAAGCTCCGGCAGGTTCACAAACTTGTTGAAACGGCTCTTGAACTTAAAGCCGCTTCCTTCCACGGTCAGCTCCAGTGCGGTTGTCACCTCACCGAAGTTTGACGCCCATGAATCAAAATGGTAAATCCCCATCCTCTCCAGTGTCTTTTTCTGGAGGTAAAGCTGCATCACATAAAGTTCGCACATGGTATTGCTCACGGGAGTCCCGGTTGCGAACACAATGCCCCTGCCGTCGTTGATTTCATCAAGATACTGGCATTTCAGGTACATATCCATTGCCTTTTTGGAACCCGTGCTGGATATGCCCGAAACATTGTTGATTTTTGAGAAAATCGACAAGTTTTTAAAATGATGCGCCTCGTCCACCATGACGGAATCAATGCCCAGTTCCTCAAAGGTAATCAGGTCATCCTTGCGGCTTTCCTCTGTCAGCGACTTTAACTGTTCGTCCAGTTTTTTCTTCTGTGCCTCCATCTGCTTGACGGTCCACTGCTGCCCGTTTTCCGACTTCATTTCATCAATCGCAAAGGTTATTTCCTGTATCTGGTCCTGCAGCATACGTTCTTTCCGCTCCCTTGAGATCGGTATCTTTTCAAACTGCGAGTGCGACATGATGATACAGTCATAATCCCCGGTTGCGATGCGTGACACAAACTGTTTCCTGCGGCTTTTCTCAAAGTCACGCTCCGTTGCCACAAGGATATTGGCGGACGGGTACAGGCGCATGAACTCCCCTGCCGTCTGCCCCACGATGGACTTCGGCACCACAATGACGTTCTTGTTCGCAAGACCGAGCCGCCGCTGCTCCATACATGCCGCCATCATGGTAAAGGTTTTCCCTGCCCCCACGCAGTGCGCAAGCAGCGTGTTCCCGCCGAGAAGAACCCTTGCGACTGCGTTCTTCTGGTGGTCACGCAGCTTTATCTCCGGGTTCATGCCGGGGAATGTCAGGTGTGAGCCGTCATATTCCCGCAGGCGGATATTGTTGAATGTCTCATTGTAATAATCCACATATTTCTGCCTCCGTTCCGGCTCTTTGAATATCCAGCTTTTGAAAGCCTCCTTCATCTGGTTCTGCTTTTCCCTTGCAAGCATGGTCTCCCTCTTGTTTACCTCATAGTGGTACTTGCCTTCCCCGTCGTCTATCCTGTCACGGACTGTCACGGTACGCAGGTTTAATGTTTCCTCAAAAATGGAATAGGCGTCAATACGCTTTGTGCCGTAAGTTTCCGTTGCAGCAATCGAACTGTTGTCCATGTTTTTTCTTTCCAGGAACCAGTTCATGTTGTAAGTGTTGAGTTTTACCTGTATTCCTGAATTTGTGTACTGCGTCCGCACCGCCCTTGCCCTGGGCGGTGTTTTCAAAAGCTCATAAATGAACTGTTCATAGTCCTGCGGCTCAATCCATGTGGTTCCGATACGCACGTCAATTTCAGACGCATCCAGCCGTTCCGGTTGTACGGTTTTGAGCGCCTCCACGTTTCCGCTGAACAGTTCCGGGTTTTCCCTCTGGTAAGCCTCCGCAATCCTTAACTTGTCACGCACATTGCCCGACAGGTATTCATCCGCTGTTTTCCATCCCATGTTCAGGTTGTCGGGATTGTATTCCGTAGGTTCCAAGTACACAAGCCCCTCCAAATCCTTTAAGAGAACTGCCCTTTTTACTTCCGCCTCCGCATCAGGGGAGAGTGTGCTGCCTTCCGGCAGGCTCTCCATCTCCCTGCTGATGTCCGGCTCATAAATGCCCAGCATGAACGGGATATTGACCGTCCCGAACTCATTGACGGATACATTCAGCGCCTCTACCGCCGTTTCCACACGCTCCACCTGATTCCTTGCACGGATTGTCTGCTTATAGAACATATCCGCTTTTTCCACCCTCCCATCTTCGTCCACTACTTCAAGGGAACATAACAGGGGATAATCCGCATCATCACGGAATGCCTGCTGGTTCCCCCGTCCGGTCAGCGGTCCGTATTTTTTCACATATGCGTCGTATTTTTCATTGAGTAATTTCTGCTGTGCGGTCAGTTCCCCGCTGCTGCACCCTTCCGTCTGGATAAAGATAAGCTGTCTCGTGATTGTCCTGATCTCATCCATATGCCGTATGCGTTCCTCTGCCGCTGCCGACACTTCCTTGCGGTACATGACGGAATTTTCACGGTAATAAAGTTTCCCATCCACAAAGGTATAGGTGTAATTCTTTACGTCGGGATCAGCCTCGATGATGTCCTTTGTCTTTTCTTCTTCGTCTGCAAGCTCCACCACGTCGGTAATCCTGCCTGAAAGCTGCCCCACTGCTGCCGCCAGTGCGGATTTTAAATCAAAGTTTTCATCATGGTTGACGCAGCTTGTATATTTGCTGCCATCCCCAAACATGCGTGTGTCATACTCCATTGTTCCGAGCATCATCTCCGGGTGGCTTGCAAAATAGGAATTGACCGCTATGCCGTCCTCCGTCCTTCCAAGATGCACCCAGTCCGGCTCCGTCACGGTCTTGCGCTCCCTCTTTTGCAGGAATATGATGTCGCTTGTGACATCGGTTCCCGCACTGTCTTTAAAAGCGGTACTGGGGAGGCGGATTGCGCCTAGCAGTTCCGCCCGTTCCGCAAGGTACTTCCTTACCGCAGGGTTTGCCTTGTCAAGTGTGCCTTTGCTTGTGATGAACGCCACAATGCCGCCCGGTCTGACCTTATCCAGCGCCTTTGCGAAAAAATAATCGTGGATACGGAAATTGTGCTTTGAATATTTTGCGTCATAGAGCTTGTAATCTCCGAATGGCACGTTGCCCACCGCAACATCGAAAAAATTATCCGGGTACTGCGTTTCCTCAAATCCCCTTACCTTTATCTGTGCTTTGGGATACAGCAGCTTTGCGATCCGCCCGCTGATGTCGTCTTTCTCCACACCGTAAAGCCTGCTCTCCTGCATATTTTCCGGCAGAGTCCCAAAAAAATGACCGACACCAAGTGCCGGCTCTAAAATACTTCCTTTCTGGAAACCGAATTTTTCCAGTGCGCTGTAAACTGCCTGTGTGATGACGGAGGAAGTATAAAATGCCGTATTGACTGTTTCCCTTGCATCCTCATATTCCGACGTGGAAAGGAGGTCTTTCAGTTCGGCATACTCTTTCTGCCAGCTTTCATTCCTTTCATCAAAAGCCTGTGCTATGCCGCCCCATCCCACATACCGGGCAAGCACCTTCTGCTCTTCCGGTGTGGCTGTCCTGTCCTCATGCTCGATCTGCTTCAACAGCCGGATTGCCTCCACGTTCCACTGGTATCTTGTTTTCTGCCCGCCTTTTGGAAGTTCCCCATCCTCAAAATGGAAATTCCCTTTCCGCTTCCTGTTCCGCAGGCTGGTCATTTTGTCGTCAAACTGCTTTTCCAGTGCAGACATTTTTTCATACGGCAGCTTTGCATAATCACGCAGGTATGCCGACATCCTTATCTCCCCGGTGAACATATCCGCCTGGATCAGATATTCCATGACTGAATAAAGCTGCTCATAGGTTACGGCATCTTTCCTGCGCTCATCATTGCGGTTCTTGTAATCCACCACAAAATTATCCTTTTCGGAGGCATACTCGACCAGACCATAGGCATTGTTATGGAATCCCGTTTTCGGTTTGTCCCCGTCCCAAAAACTGACAGTGCGTTTCAGAAAATGGAGCTTATCTTCTTTTGTAAGGCTGCTCTCTGACACCATCTGTAGAAAGGGCTGGTATGGCGTGACTGCGGAACATGCCTTTAAATAAATTTCCAGTGCGTCTCGCAGGTCCTCATCCATCGCCTCCACCTGCCGCAGAGCCTCCGGGAACAGACTGCCCGCAGCGGGTTTTGCCACGCTCCCGTCAGAGTTTAATACTTCCCCCTCCACACGTTCTGCCGCTTCCTGCGTATCTTCCTGCATCTGCTGTATTTCCGCTGTTTCTTCCTGCCCGCTTTCTGCTGTCTGCCACGCTTCCGGTATATCCCCCTGTCCGTTTTCCACGGTCTGCCATGTTTCCGGTATTTCTTCTGTAACGCCCTGCTGCCCCGGTTCCTGTCCTTCCTGCTTTTCCTCTGCCTGCCCGTCAATGCTGACCGCCTCAAAGTCCGGCTCCTGCCGCATACGTTCCTTATACTCATGGTAAATCTCCATGAACCACGGCATTGCTGCAAATGCCTTCGGTGCTTCTTTGAAACGCTCAAATATCCCTTCCGTCAGATAATCGTTTTCCTCTATCATGTGCAGGATCAGGTCAGCGCAGTATCGGTAGTCTACCCGCTTTTCCCCTTTTGTGCCGTCTGCCCGTGGATAGGAAATATCAATCCCGTCTTTGTCCCTGCTGATCCTGCACTTGCCACAGGAATTGTCTGTGTATTCCGACATGAAGAAACCTTCCCGCTGCTCCCCATACACACTTGCAAGGAACCCTGCCTTGCTTTCCATATTCAGGTTTGTGGTAAAGATGTCATAGATCAGCGTTTTTACAGAGATATACTGGATTTCTTCGTTAAAATATCTCTTTAACGGTTCCAGCCACAGGCTTTCTTCCTGTTTTTCCCTTTCTTCGGCGGCAGGCTCCGCCTTCTCCGGGGATTCCCGGCGGATAAACACGGTCTTGTCCGGGTTATGGCTTGAAAATCTGTCATGTTTAAGCTGTTCCTGTACCAAAAGCGGAATCCGGCTGTCCCTGTGAAATGTATCAAATACAAGCACTTCTTCAAACAGATAGTCGTAAAACTGCTTTCCATGCCATACAGTTTCCCCGTCGCTGGCAATGACCTCATCATATGCATCGTCCCATGAAACCTCCATCTGCTCCTGTATGCCTGTCAGTGCGAGAACTGTTTGCAGGGTATCAATGCGGTTCTGCTGGTGCTGCCCTGTATCCTCTGAAAGATACCTGTCCGTATCCTCTTTTAAAATCTTTATCCATGTGGCGGCAGGGTGTTCCTCCATGATTTCTTCAATTTTGTCATAAGGCACATGTGTCTGGTATGCGCCGTCCGCTATCATGCCCTCCACATAAGCCGCACAGTCCCACCAGTCAAGTTCTGTTTTCCATTTCCTGCCTTCCCCGTCAAAATATTCAATGTATATGCCTTCGTCTGTCTGTTCAATGTTGCATTTGCCGTAACGGTTTTGAAAATCATTATCCACACTGGCTGCATGGGAATTTTTGCTGAGTATCCTTTCAATGAACTGTGCCTTGTCGCTCATTGGCAGGTCTTTTGTGAATACCTCATAAAGCAGCATGTTGGGAACCGGACTCCAGAAGCTTTTCTGTAAAAACTTATCCATCGTCTCCTGCCATACGTCCGCCGATATTTTTTCAGGATCAAATGCTTTCGGCGGCGTGTAATATTCCCCGGTCATGATCAGCGCTCCAAGCTCACGCTCTACGGCGTTCCAGTTCACATATCCCTCTTTTTCCGTGCCTCCCTCACGCCATTGCAGGCGGAGTCCTTTTGACGGATTCGCATCATATCCATGCAGTCCGTCCCCTTCCAGATGCCAGCCTGAACCAGCCTGCCCGTATTGTTTGCGGATTGCCTTCACACGCTCACCCGGATCAGAAATATCCTGAAACACTGTATAAATGCGTTTCTTACTGTCTGAATATACGCCGTCCTTCATTAACACCTGTTTCAGATACTCATGCGGCACGGTAAGCATCTGTTCCGGCTTCTGGTAGGAATATTCACCGGGCAGCACCACGTCCCCGTTTCCGGCAATCAAAAAGGAAGCCTGTTGATAGCTTCCTTTCTGCGTGTCAGAACTCCCTAAAGAGTTGATCTCATTCAGTTCCTGCTCAATTTCCCGGTCAAGTTCTGCTTTCCTTGTATTCTGCTGTTCACTGTCCTCTAATGGAACTGCATCACTACTTCGTTCATCACGATTTCCTCTGCCTGCATCCTCGCCTGCTGGCGTAGCTGCCACATCTCCATTGTCGAGTTTTTGTCCTTCGGCGGGTTGTTTTTCAGGTAGCTCCTCTCCAGCTCGTCCATCATCCGGTTCGCCGTGTCCTCCACTTCCTGCATCTTCTCCGCCAGTTTCCCGAACCTCAGCAGCGTCCGGTATCTGTCGTTGTGGTTCTCCTTCAGGTACTCCATCGCCCTTACTGCGAACCTCCCCAGGTTTGTCATGCTCACCGTTTCCTCCGGTGTTACGAGGTTCGGGTACAGCATCCCGTCCTCCCCCTCGTGATACGTCATTGTTATCTCTGCCATCTGCAATACTCCTTTCTTCCATCTGTGTCAAATCTTTTGCAATGCCTCTCAGCACTTCACAGGATATATCGCTGAGCAGAGATCCTAAACGGTAGACTTCCTCCTCTTTTGTAAATGCGGTAATAAAGGAGAAATCCTGTTTTTCAGTGGGAAGGTCAAAGCCGCATCTTGTAAATACCGCATACATGACGCTTCTTTTCAACGCTTCCACTGCCGTAATCTCTTGCGCTCTGCCATTTTCTGTTATCTGTTTGTTTCCTGCCAGATTCACGAACTCGGTAATGCGTTCACCAAATTCTGATTCCATTATGACTCCGATCCGCTTCTCTGTAAAGTCTTTTATCAAAGATTTATCAGATTCTTTTCCTTCCGGCAGGTCAGCGCCCTCTTTTTCCCTTAACCATGCAGCATAGGATTTCATGGTATTCCTGTCAAGCTCCCATGTGAGGCGGCTTTCCCTGCCCCCGGTATCGGATATGTCAAAGACATACCGCATATCCGGTTTTAAGGCTCTTGACGGGAAGATTGCGATGCCCCTGCTGCCACGCTTTACATACCGCCCTACCTTCTTCCATGTGTCGAAATCCGCAACCAGCTTCGCCCCCGGTCTTTGCATATAGACCATGAGGATATTGTCAAACTCATAGCGGTAGAGCTGCCCTGTAAGCCTGCATATGCTTTTCCATGCCCGCCCGTTTCCAGTCACTTCATCTATGGCGGCATCGTACAGCTTTGATGTCTTAGTGTCTGCGCTCATTTGCAGCCCCCTTTACCTGTTTTTCTCCTTTGGCGTTTTTACCGCCTCCTGCGCCTCCATCTCATATACCTGTTTTGCATATTCCAGTTCCTTTTCCTCAAATATTTCAAAGAAGAACTCCGCAAACCCCTCTCCGTCTGCCCGTTCCGGCGCATCGGCAAGGCAGTCGCACCACTGTCTGCACGCTTCTTCCAGTACCATAGGAAAAATCTTTTCCCTGATCTCACTTGCCTTTATATCATCAAATGTCATATACTTTATACCTCCAATATTGATTCCCTAATATCCTTACCGTCTATCTCGTCTCCAAGACAGTCCCATCCTTCGTACCTCTGCCTTGCAAACAGCTCTATCCGTGGCAGGTCCCCGCACAGCTCCACAATCCTCTCCCGTATCTCGTCCGGCTTTTTGCTGTGTTCCATGATCCGTGCATCGCACACCTGCGGAACAGCTTTCGATACCCTCTTTGGTCTGCCTTTTGTTCCGAGAATACAGATTTCCGAATTGGAACGGGTCCAGAAACCAAGCCCCATAAAAAACGTGTCGGCTTTTTTATTCCGCTTTACCCAGTTAAAGCCACAGGTCTTATAAATGAATCCCCACGACTCCATGACAGAAATTCCTTCCAGCAGGCAGGGAAACGTGATCCACAAAAAAAGGATACAGTCGTCATCGGCTATTCTTTCAACAGGCAATGACCGTATATCCTCAATGTTCATTGTATGATAATGGTTTTCTGCGCTTCTCCCTTCCCCCTTTTTGGAATATACCTTGTACTGCCACGGCGGATCGGCATAAATGATGTTATACTTTTTCCCCAATAAGCCTATACCTCCTGTACCCTGATCAGTTCTGAAAACAGCCTGTATTCTTCCTTATCCATCTCAACGGTAAAGGAAACGGCATTCTCCCGCCGCCTTGCCCTGTCTGCTGCTTTCTTTATCTTCTTTGCCAGACGCAGGAGTACAAAATTCTCTTTTGAAAGCTCCATGCACTCCTTAAAGTCCATATTCTCATTTTCAAGCTGTTTCTGTCTGTCCTGTATTTCCTCCGCAATCCTTGTTTCGACTGTTTTTTTGTCCGCAATGTCTACGGAAACCTCTGCCTTTGTCCTGCCGGGGCGTTCCCACTCCTTATGCAGCAGCTTCAGCAGATGCTCCATGTTTTTAACTGTTTCTTTTCCTGTCATTTCTTCCATTTGATTTCCCCCTTTTCAGCGTGATTGTCCTGATATTTTTTTCTGTTCTTCTTTTGCATGGTACATTCCGTCATACATCCCATTGTCAAGCATCTTAACAAACACATCCGGATCATTTGTTCCAAAAGTATTTTCCAGACAGTCTTTTGCTGCATTCCTTACCCTGTCCGGCAGTCCCTCTTTCTGCTCTACATTCTTCTGCATCCAGAAATTCCTTTGTATCTTATCCCGCAGGTCTGCAACATTCCCCACCCTGTCCGGCTCCCCGTACTCCTGTTTCAGAATGTCAAAATCAATCCTTGTAATGTCATTCCCAAGATAAACGCCATGATCCCACTCTATGCCTGTCACCGTGCTGTCACTGTCGGGACGCTCCCCTTTGGGATACCGCTCAAAAAGCTGTACGCCCCTGCCAACTATGATCTGGCTGTCCGTCATGCCCATCACCAGAAGGTCTTTGGGGCTTAATGCCGCAAGCACACGGTAGTTATTCCCGTTCATGTTGTGCAGCACTTCCCCCACATGGAAAGAATGTTCCACACGCTCATGGTGCAGGTACGGGAACAGGGAATGTCCGTCCGTTTTCAGATTGTAAATCCGCAGGACGTCAAGACATTCCTTAGAACACCGTTCCGCATCAAAAGACCATTCGCCGTCGTTAAAATGTCCCGAAAGAAATTCCCTTAATTGCGATTCACCTCCGCAAAATGACGCATGGATACTCTTATTTGCCGAAATGTACAGATCACTCCAGTCCTTCTTATCTTCCTTTGTTCTATACAGTGTGCTTACCACGCCTGCCATATCCTCTGCATACTCGCCCCACAACTTTAATGCCTCCCCCATATAGTCTGTAAGGTTCATCAGATAGTTGGTTTCCGTCCCTTTCCGGTTTTCCACAACCATAATCATATCTTCTAACTTCATGCTTTCCTCCTTTTATCCGCATAAAAGGCAGCGCCTATCGGCACTGCCCTGCTCCCATGCCAAACTGGAACAGGGAAAGCTGCACGTTTCCCTGCACCTGTTCCGGCGCTTTCTTCTTTTCATCTATCAGTTCCATCATCCGTGTGGCACACTGGGCAAAGGACTCCAGATACCCCTCCGGTCTGCCCGCATGACGGCGCATTGAAATTAAGTCCCCGTCCTTTATGGCTTTTGCGAGTCCTGAAGCATAACCAAGCACGTTATAAAGGCTTATCTGCTTTGCCTCTTTTTCTGTCAGCATATCCTTGTTTGCAAGGAGATACAGAAAGTTGGGATCAGAAACATAATATTCCAGTGCCTGCGCCGCACCGTCCCTTATCTCCCCCGCCCTTGCCATATAGCTGTCCTTTACCTCCGGCGGCAGCTCACGGTAGAAAATTTCAGGGTATTTTTCATAATCAGCACCGTACTCTTCCACCATCCTGTTTTTATAATACATGATGTGGTTCCTCACAAGGTTCATGTTCGTTCCGTCCGCATAAAACGGATCACTGCCGCCATGTTCTTTCAGGTATTCCCACTGTGCAAAAGAACTTGCAAGTTCTCCCGCAAGGTTTTCATTTTCTTTCTTCTTTCCCATACGCACCGCCTATCTCGGTCTGCCTATGAACACAATGGAAGAACGCCCCTGCACTGGTCTGTACACAACGCCAAGACGTGTATTTGCTGCCTCCACCACCTTTCCGTTGCCTACATAGATTGCCACATGCGAAATGTTCATAAAGCGCCCGTTCCTTTCATAACTGTAAAATATCAGGTCACCCGGCTGCATCTCGTCATAGTTCACAAGCAGGTTGTTGTCATAGCAGAGCTTTCCCTCACTTGCCGCCGTATTGGAACCCTCGTACATGATGCTCACCCCCGCACTGCGCCAGGCATAATACGCAAGGGAGCTGCAATCGTAATAATCCCCGCTGTCCCGGTATGCCTGACTGTACGGATAGCCTACCTTCGACAGAGCAAACGCCACTACCTTTTTTCCGTTTTCATCAGAAATGGCATCCACGATTGCCTGATACTGTTCCGGTGAAATGCTTTCGCCCGGATCGCCCCCTCCGCCACCGCCAGTGTAGCCGATCATTGCGAGATATTCCGGCTTCATCAGTTCGGCAAGCATTGCCTGTTCTTCCGCATTGAAACCATAGACTGAAATCATGTCATAACACGATTTCAGTTCCACGTTGACCTCTTTTACCGTCGTGGTTGTCGTGTTGCCCTCATCATCCGTGTCCGTATCGGTCCTGCTGGTAATGGTATAGCTGCACATATCGTCAAAGACAGCCTTTAAGTTCTGCTTTGCCTTATCCGTCATATCCGTTGCCGTATCGCCGTCCCCGTGCTTTACCATGTAGACCATGAGAATGTCACAGAAATTGTCCGGTGTGCCGGAACCCTCAAAATTGACATAGATTTTTTCACTGGTATCATATCCGTCATGGTTCGTAAGTTCCGCATTGACCGCATCATTAAATTCCGACACATATGCAGATAGGACTTCCTGCGTTGTCTCCCCCGATGATATGGACGGGAAGAATACCGCAAACGGTGAATTATAAATAACCGCTATGACTGCTATGACCGGAAGCGCAATGAGCGCCACCACTGCAAACAGCCCAAGCAGGAACAGCCCCACATACCGCACGATATACTTTGCCATCATGGAAAAGCGCATCAGCACGATGTCCTTTAAGGCTTTCCCGATATTGTCCTGGTTTTCTTCCTGCCGCAGCTTTGCCACAAACAGCTTTATCATACGGTTCCTTGTGGAGTTTTTCACATCACGTTTATCCATAGCAATCCCGACAACCTCACCCGCTGCAATTCCGGCAAGAACGCCGCCTGCCCCTGTCCCTGCCGCCGCAGCCGCTGTTTTTGCCGCAGCTTTTGATGTTTCTTTCGCTGCTTTCTTCCCTGTCTCTTTGGCAGTTTCCTTTGCCGCTGTCTGTGCGGTTTTCCTTGCTGCCTTCACCGCACTATCCTTGACCGCTTTTTCCCTGATACGGCTGCCGGACTGCTTTTTCTTGATCCTCTGCTGTTTTTCCTTTGCCGCTTTTGAACGGTAGAGGTTCCTGCCCGCATCGACGGCATTTGTGGCAGGCTTTGTCAGCGCATCAGCCGCCATATATGCCTCATACACTTCATTGCCGCCGTCCATTTCATCTAATGCGGTCTTAGCCGCCACGGAAACAACAGCCGCAGACACCGGGGGCTTCTTTTTGATTGCCGCCTCCTTTTCCGCTTTCGTTTTACGGTACTGGGCATACATACGGTTTTCACGGTTCACAGACTGCCGGACTTCCTGCTCTTTCCCCTTTCTGCCCTGTGTGTTTGTGTCTGTATTTCTGCCTTGTGCAGTTCTGCTCTCCCCCCTGCCTTGTACAGTACCGCCCTCTTTTCTGCTTTGTACAGTTCCATATCCATTCCTGTCCTGTACGGTTCCATTCCCCTGTCTGCCCTGTGCGGTTTTGCCCTCTCTCCTCTCCTGCACAGTGCCGTTTCTGACTGTGTACTCCATACCGTCAGCAGCCGTTTTTGCCTGACCTGTCTTTCTTTTATCCGTAACATGGACGGAACTCTTTTTTAACTTTATCTTCCCATCTGCTGCAATGCTTTTCTCTGCCACAGTTCCCGCAATCTTCGGACCATGCTGGACGGTAAGAACATTCCTGCCCTTGATTTTTGTTTCGGGTGTTCCCTTTACTTTTAATTTGGGTTTTTCCTTTGTGTGGATCACCATAGGCTTGTCATCCACTTTCTTAATATTCAATCTCCACACCCCCAATCCGTTCTGCCGCAAGTCTGCAATACTCAGGATTCAGTTCAATGCCGATAAAACGTCGGCTGTTTTCGGTTGCGACAAGCCCCGTCGTGCCACTCCCCAAAAAAGGATCAAGCACAATTCCATCTTCCGGGCATCCTGCAAGGATACATTTCAGTGCCAGTTTTGGGGGAAATGCGGCAAAATGCGCACCTTTGTAGGCAACCGTGTTTATCAGCCACACATCCCTTCCGTTTCTGTATGGAGAAATGTCCTCTTTCCTTATCTCCCCCGGCTTTCGTGGTCTGTTGATTCCCTGTACTTTTCCGTTCCCCTGTCCCGGTACAGCAACCGAATACTTGTTGCTGTCGCTGCGCCCCCTCATATATCTTGCCGCCGTGGACTGTGCAATCGGCTCCGCAACCGCAGAAGCATCATAGTAATATCTACCTGATTTTGAAAACAGAAAAACATGTTCATAACTCCTTGTAGGTCTGTCTTTTACATTCTCCGGCATTGCATTTCCCTTCTGCCAGATAATGTCACTGCGCAGATACCACCCTGAATCCCTCAGAGCAAATGCAAGCAGCCACGGAATCCCTATCATATCCTTGTTCTTGCATCCCCTGACATTCTGTGTAAGGGAAACTTTCTGTCCGTTTCTCCCTTTGGGATTTTTCGGATCAAGACACGCCCCTTTGCTCCCTGTTCCACAATACGAGTCTGAAATATTCAGCCACAGAGTACCGCTGTCTGAAAGCACCCGGTAAAGCTGCACAAAAACCTCCACAAGCCTTTCCACATACTGTTCCGGTGTTGCCTCCCTGCCAATCTGTCCTTCCACTCCATAATCACGAAGTCCATAATAGGGCGGCGATGTGACACAGCAATCAACACTTTTATCCGGCAAATCTTTTAATGCTGTAAGGCAGTCATTGTTTATAATGATATTACTCCTCACAGCCACGGTGTCCCTTGCCGCCACACCTTGTATCTGACCGTTTTCAGATACACTACTGTCCATGTTCTTCACCTACCCTCCATAAAAAACACAAAACACCCAAACCGATCCGGCTTAGGTGTCCTGTCTGCTTCTTCTTTTTATTTCTGTCCTGCATTCTCCTTTTTCTTCTCCATTGCAATCTTCTCATGAATATTGGTATTATACAGATTGTAGAGGTCTGTCCCTTTTTCAATAGTATTGTCAAAAGGAATTACCACGTTTCCGCACTTCATAAGTCCCATACCGCTTGATGTGTTGGTAACAAAACGCAACTGCGCCTCCGACACGCCGATTACCTCTGCCATACGGGAACTGTCTGTATTTGCCTGTTTCAAGAGTGCCACGAACTCCGAGTTGGCAAGCATGGTTGTCGCCGTGTAATTTTGCAGCAGGTCAACTATATTCTGAGTGATCCCGGTACACAAGCCGCCCTGTTTCCTCACCTTCTTCCATAACTGCTGTAAATATTTTGCGGAATACTCCGAATTTAACAGCACATGGAACTCATCAATATAGAGCCATGTTGCAATGCCCCTCTTGCCGTTTGCAATGATACGGTTCTGTATGCTCTCCATCATTACAAGCATGGTAATAGGCGAAAGTTCCGTACCCAAATCACGGATTCCGTACACCGTAAAGCGGTTATCCACATCTACATTTGTCTGGTGGTTAAAGATATTCAACGAACCGTTGACAAACAGTTCCAGCGACAACGCTATATCCCTTGCCTCGTCCTCCGGCTGGTTCATCAGTATCTCATAGAAATCCGACATGATCGGCACATATTTCTCCCTGTTCCTTGCAATCTCAATGTAGAGCTTGCGCACACAGCGGTCAATAATGGACTTCTGCCTTGAGTTAAGGCTTTCCCCCATACACTGTTCACACAGTCCGAGCATAAATTCGCCTTTTTCCCTTATCATTCCCTTGCTGTCGTTAAGGTCAAGACTCCATACGTCCATATCAAGCGGATTGACATAGTTATCTGTATAGGTTGACATATTCACAACCGTACCGCCGTAAGTCTGCGCAATGTCAAAGTATTCATTCATCGGATCAATGACGATAATCTCATCATTGCCGGAGAGGAACACGTTGCCCATTTCCATTTTACAGAAGAACGACTTGCCCGAACCGGGAACACCGAACACAAAGCCGTTGCCGTTAATCAGCTTTTTGCGGTTCCCGATATTGATGTTCTTTGACACCTGGTTGATACCGTAATAACAGCCCTGTTTGTCGTTCAGTTCCTGCACATTAAACGGCATAAGCACCGCAAGGCTCTGTGTCAGCATGGTACGCATGGTTTCCACCTGCCTTACACCAATCGGCAGTGCGGTATTTAATGATTCCCTCTGCTTCAGATAATGTTCCTCTATCGTGACAGAGTTGCGCTTTCCTATTGTTTCCACCGTTTCCGTCATGCTGTCAAGTTCCTCTTTCGTGTCCGCCATAAGGATAACCGTTACAGACACATAATAAAGGCACTGGTCATTTTCCCTCACATCGTCCATGATCTCCTCTATCTCTTTTTTCTCAATCCTCTTGTTGTAAGAGATTTCCGAAGAAAAATCGTTGTTCTTGTTCCTCACACGCTGCTGCTTGATAATGTCCGACTCAATGCCGAGGTATTTCTTCTGTAAAATCTTTGTTGTCATATCCTTTGGGATCGGCACTACATCAATGCTTGTGATAGAATGCACCGGAAGGCTTGTGATCTCATTCAGGAAACGGTCTGAAAGGCTGGACGGGTATTTCTTGATGAACAATGCACGGCAGAATTTCTTTTCATCCTTGAAATAGTCCGGGTAAAACTGTATCATGCCGTTGCACAGGTCATTGCGGAAGTCTGCACCGACCTTTTTCGCCTCCCTGATGTCAAAATCAAAGCTGTTCTCATCCCCCAGATGGTAATAGTCATACAGCACCTTGATACGCTCATTGCCGGAAAGCGGCACAATCTCAGCGCCCAGTTCCCCGAATGCCTTATGCACCGACGCTTCAATGGTTGCGAACTGCGC